>JAGXGH010000060.1 GCA_024636835.1 Verrucomicrobiales bacterium
ATATCGTCGGCAGCGTCAGATGTGTATAAGAGACAGCTCCGAGGGACAGTCGTGGACGAACATAAAACGCTTGGTTCTCGGTGGCGAAAAAGTGCCACAAGGAATGCGGCGAAAGTTGCTAGATATGCTTCATGTCCTTGGTTCTGGCGAGTGCGCGGTGATGGCGACTTACGGGCTCACAGAAGTGAAGATGGCGTGGCCGGAATGCCCCGGGCCAGAGGGGCGCGGCGGAACGGGATATCACTTGTCGCCGGACCTGGCATTAGTGGAAGTGATCGATCCCGAAACGGGTCTTGCTGTGGACGATGGTTGCCCAGGTGAAATTGTTGTCACTCCCTTGCAAGCACGCGGCACGGTGGTGATCCGTTATCGCACTGGCGATTTGATCGATGGCGGACTGACCTATGAGCCGTGCCCCCATTGCGGGCGGACTTGTCCGCGCTTGGTTGGGAGTATTTCCCGAGTATCGAACCAGAAGCGTCTGCACATCGATAAGGTCAAAGGAACGCTCGTCGACTTTAATCAAATGGAGGTTATGCTCGATGACCTGCCCGGTTTGGGTGCGTGGCAGATCGAATTGCGCAAAGAGAATGACGACCTCATGGCACTCGATGAAGTGCACGTTTATGCAGCCCCTCAAAGCGATATGTCAGCGAGCGATTTGACCGCGCTGATTGCCAAGCGGTTCACCGAGGTCACCGAGTTTACCCCAAATGAAATCCACATCACGACGATGGAAGACATGCGAACGCGACTTGGAGTGGGAGAAGTTCTCAAGGAAGAAAAACTCGTAGACCTCCGCTCGAAAAATGATGGCTAACAATCGCGAAATAGTCATCATCGATGGTGTGCGCACTCCGTTTTGTCGGATGGCAAGCGATCTCGCCGGTTTCGATGCGGTGGATCTCGGAGTGTCGGCGAGCAAGGCATTACTGGCCAAAACCGGTATCGACAGCGGGGTGATCGATGAGGTGGTTTTTGGTTGTGTGTGTCAGCCTTTTGACTCGGCGAACATCGCCCGTGTGATCGCGCTTCGGGCGGGCGTTCCTGAATCAACGCCCGCCTTCACCGTGCAGCGCAATTGCGCATCGGGTATGGAAGCGGTGACGACTGCGTTCAATAAAATCAACGCGGGACGCGGTGAGGTTTTCCTGGTCGGAGGCACCGAGTCGATGTCCAATATTCCACTACTCTTTCGCGACTCCGCAGCGCGGAAGTTCGCAGCATTGGCCCGGTCGAAGGGCTTGGTTACACGGTTGGCGGCGATGATGAAATTCCGCCCGCAAGACTTTGCTCCAGTGGTGGGCTTGCAGCTGGGATTGTCTGATAAAATTGCGAATATGTCGATGGGTGACACAGCCGAACTTCTGGCGCGCGAATACGCAATCTCTCGTGGCGAGCAAGATGCATTTGCAAACGATTCACAGCACAAGGCCGCAGCGGCGCAGGATTTTCTTCAGCAACAAATTGCACCGGTTTTTACGGCGAAAGCGAAGAGCGCGGTGGCTGAAGATAACGGTGTGCGCGGCGACTCATCGGTGGAAAAGCTGGCAAAACTCCGCCCGGTGTTCGACCGCCGTTATGGCACGGTGACCGCGGGGAACAGCTCGCAGATTTCCGACGGCGCGGTGGCATTGTTGGTCACTACAGCCGAACGCGCTAAATCCGAGGGGTGGGAGGTTCTCGGCACCTTGGTAGATTATGCGTATTCCGGTTGCGATCCGAAACGCATGGGCCTCGGCCCGGTGGGAGCGATCGGTAAACTTCACGCTGCCGGAGGAGTTCGTCCGACGGATTGTGAGGTGGTGGAGATCAACGAAGCATTCGCTGTGCAAGTACTCGCGGTGATGAAAGATCTAGAGCAGGCCGGGCTACCAGTGACTGAGAGCCAGCTCAACCCACATGGTGGAGCGATCGCACTGGGTCATCCTGTTGGTGCCACCGGTGCGCGGCTCATCCTCACCACTTTACATGCGTTAAGACAGCGTGGCGGAGGTCAAGGAATTGCCAGTTTGTGTATCGGCGGCGGACAAGGCGGCGCGGTGCACCTACGATCCGCGCCGTAGCCGAAGTATGTAGCGTAATATTAATGGGAGAAACCAATGCCCAATCTCAAAGAAATAACGTCGAAGGTTCAGTTCCATTCCAATGGTGCTGACGGTCACCATTTTGATCACAAGCATGTCCATTATGAGATAGATGCGGATGGCATAGTGATGTTGACCTTCGATCGTCAAGGCTCGTCGGCGAACATTTTCGATGAAGACACCTTTGCGGAACTTGAGGATATTCTCAGTCACATCGAGGGGCACGCGGAATTGTCTGGGGTGCTTATTCGTTCTGCGAAAGACAAAGTATTCATTGCGGGGGCGGATCTGAAGCACATGTCCAAATGCGTTCACGGGCCGGCGACGGACCGCGAAGCCTTGAAGGAATTGATCACTCGCGGTCAGGCGGCATTCAATCGTTTGGCAAACTTGGCGGTGCCCAAAGTGGCGCTCATTCATGGTGCATGCCTTGGCGGTGGTTTGGAGATGGCTCTGGCTTGCGACTGGCGGGTGGCGTCGCTTGATAAGGCGACGAAGATTGGCCTGCCTGAAACGCAGTTGGGCATACTTCCGGCGTGGGGAGGAAGTACGCGCTTGCCAAAATTGATCGGATTGGATAGCGCGCTTGGTATTGCGGTGCCAGGTAAATCCGCAGTTGGGAAAAAGGCGCTGGCTCTAGGAATGGTCGACGAAGTGGTGCACCGCGAACAATTGGAAATCGCCGCCAAGCATTGGCTCAAACGTGGTCGGCGAACGACAAGCACGAGAGCGGTGAACCTCCCCGCAGTGCGCGATGTAGTGGCGTCGATAGCGCGGAAAAACACACTCAAGAAAACGCGTGGCAACTACCCGGCGCAGGAACGTCTGATCGAAGTGATGAAGGCATCGCTTTCCGTTTCGCACGAACAATCGCTGCGCAATGAGTTGGACGCTGTGCTCGATTTGGCAGCAACGAATGCCTGCCGGAATTTGCTCAATTTATTCTTTTTGCAGGAGGGGGCGAAGAAGGCTCCAATCGAATTTGAGGTGACTCGCGACCCGGTGAACATTGATCAAGTAGCGGTGATTGGTGCCGGTGTGATGGGCGCGGGAATTGCGCAGTGGTGTGCGGCGCGTGGGTCGCATGTGATTATCAAAGACCTTTCACTCGACGCCATGGCGGCAGGAATGAATACCGTCCGCAAGCGCTTCGACGAGGCGGTGAAACGGCATATCTTCACTCGTGGCGAAGCGGAGAACCTCATGGAAAATGTCACACCAGTGGTAGACGAAGTGTCGCTGAAGTCGCGTCAGATCGTCATCGAGGCGGCGGTCGAAAAGATGGCGGTCAAGCAAGCGATCTTCAAAGATCTCGCTGAAACTGCGGGGGAGTCGACCATTCTCGCCACCAATACATCTGCCCTGCCGATTCATGAGATTGCCAAGGTGACGCCGCATCCGGAGCGGGTCATCGGAATGCATTTCTTCAACCCTGTGCACCGCATGACCTTGGTCGAGGTGATTCACACAGAGTCGACGGATCCCAATGTGATCGCCGATGCGGTGGCATTTGTTCGCTCGATTGGCAAGATGCCTGTGGTAGCGAAGGATAGTCCGGGGTTCATCGTCAACCGCATTCTGATGCCCTATTTGATCGAGGCTGGGTATCTATTTTCGCGTCACATTGGTGCGCATCGGATCGATAAGGTGATGCTCGATTTCGGCATGCCGATGGGCCCTCTGCGCTTGCTTGACGAGGTTGGTTTGGATGTGGCCTTGCACGTTGCTCGCACCTTGAGCGAGGCGATGCCCGGTCGGTTCACCACACCGGAAGTGATCGAGCGCTTAGTGGAGCTGGGTGATCTTGGATGTAAGACGGGACGTGGGTTTTACTGCTACGATAAGGATAGTAAAAAAGATGGCATGTTGGGTGTGAACCCAGGAGCACTTTCTGCGTGCGGCAACGAGCCAGAAACTGGTCTCGAATCCGATAGCGAACTGCGATGGCGCTTAAGCTTACTGATGAGCAACGAGGCTTTGCTTTGTCTTGAAGAAGGCGTGGCGGCATCTGCGGGTGATATTGATTTGGCGATGGTGATGGGCACGGGTTACGCGCCATTCCTCGGCGGACCACTTCGGCACTGCGAAACCCGTGGCTTAAGCAAGACGGCTGATCAATTGCATGGATTTTGGGAATCCACCGGTCGTGAGATTTTTAAACCAGCAGGCTATCTGCGACTCCATGATTCCATTTTTCACCGCGATTAATTATGGCATCGGTTATTGATACATCGAAGATGAATGAAGGGCAGCGCGCCGCACTAGAGACGGCCGAGGCAGCGCGCACCGAGGCCGGAGAAATGGCAACCTTCGCTTCGTCTCTCTTTCTAGGTAATCCTGATTTCGGAAACCTGTTCCCGTTTCCCGATCAGTCGCCGGATGACCGTGCGGAAGGAGATGAGTTCTTGGCGAAACTGAGAGCGTTTCTTAAGAGCCACGTCGACGCAGATGCGATTGATCGAGACGGCGAGATTCCGGATGAGGTTCTGCGCGGTTTGGCGGAGATGAAGGCATTCGCGATCAAGATCCCGAAGAAATATGGCGGGCTCGGGCTGTCGCAAGTAAACTACGCCCGCGCGGCGACGCTCCTCGGGTCTCACTGCGCGAACCTGACCGCGCTACTGTCGGCGCATCAGTCAATTGGCGTGCCCCAGCCAGTGCTGACTTTTGGCACCGATGCGCAGAAGGAAAAATACCTGCCACGTTTCGCGAAGGGTGAGATTTCAGCGTTTGCCTTGACCGAGAATGAAGTGGGATCTGATCCCGCACGGATGAAAACAACGGCCGAACCGGATGGCGATGAATTCGTCATCAATGGCGAAAAGCTTTGGTGCACGAACGGGGTGAAAGCTGGAGTGATTGTCGTGATGGCGCGAACCCCTGCGCGTAGTGAGGATAAGTCCGGCCGCCAGCCAATTACTGCGTTTATCGTAGAAATGGATTCGCCAGGCGTGGAGGTGGTCACCCGTTGCCATTTCATGGGACTGCGGGCACTCTACAATGGCGTAATACGATTCACCAATGTGCGTGTGCACAAGGAAGCCATTCTCCACAGGGAAGGCAAGGGATTAAAGGTCGCGCTGACGACGCTGAACACCGGCCGCCTTACTTTGCCTGCCGGGTGTTTGGGCATGGCGAAAAATTCGCTGAAGATCGTCCGTAAGTGGGCGGCGGAACGCGAACAGTGGGGGGCGCCGATTGGCAAGCACGCGGCCATTGCCGATAAGATCGCGAGAATCGCCGCGCAGACTTTCGCGATGGAGGCGATGACGGAATTCGTCTGTGCGATGGTCGATAGAGACAAGGACGCAGATATCCGTATTGAGGCGGCGATGGCGAAGATGTGGGGGACTGAGCGCGGTTGGGAAATCGCTGACGAAACGATGCAGATCCGTGGCGGCCGCGGGTATGAAACAGCAGACTCGCTACGTAATCGCGGTGAAGAACCAATCGCCGTGGAACGCAACATGCGGGACGCGCGGATTAACACGATTTTCGAAGGTTCCTCGGAAATCATGCGCCTGTTTATCGCTCGCGAAGCACTCGATCCTCATTTGAAAATCGGTGCGGCGGTAGTGAATTCACGGCTACCCATGGGCGAACGAGCGAAGGCAGGCGCGAAGGCTGCGCTGCATTACGCGTGGTGGTATCCCACACGATGGTTGCCGCTTCCGGCGAAGAATGCCGGAGGCTTGCCTAGCGAGTTGGCGTGTGTCGTGCGGTTTATTAACCGCCGGTCGCGGATGTTGTCGCGTGCGCTGTTTCACGGCATCGCAAAATTCGGGCCAAAGCTCGATCGCCAGCAGTTGTTTCTCGGGCGGATAGTGGAGATAGGTACCGAGCTCTTTGCATTGAGTTGCGCGGTTTCCAAGACCCAAGTGGTGTTGAACGGCAAATCAAAATCCGAGCGTGACGACCTTCTTTTACTGATCAAATTCCTTTGCGAGGACACCCGCCGAAAGGTGGATGAGCGGTTCCGCTGCCTTCATGCAAAAGGTGATGCTGACGGCTATCGCTTGGCGAGTCTTTTGCTCGACGATGCAAACGCACTGCCCGAACTCATGCTCTAATGCTTGGTGAGTAATTTAATCACCTTGGTACGCGCGATGTAGTCGTGCACGCAGCGTCGATCTTCACCAAAAATCATCAAAGGATTTGCCACAGCGACTGCCAAGCCGCTGACTCCAGCCTGGCTGATCAGCGCGAACAGTCCAAAGCGCAACAGCACGAGATTGGCGAGAGTTGGTATCTTGCCGGTCTCGTAGTCGACAACTTGAATTTTCAAAATCCGTTTTCCTATCGTTTGCCCTCTCCGCAGGGTGTAAAAGTTCACCAAGGCCCAGACAGCGATACCTCCAAGGCTTTGGACAAGCTCTTCGAGCGCCGACCCTTGGAGTAGCGCATCCGGCGGCACACCGCGCAGGCCACTGACGATGCTGAGCACCAATCCGCAGGGGATCATCGCGAAAACCACGTCGAGGATAAACGCCATCAGTCGAGTTGATCGCTCAGCGAGAGGTGGCTCGCGGTCTACAACTACCTCATCAGTTACGTCTTCATCCGTCGACGTGTAGGACGTCGCAACGTCACTGGCATTGGCTGATGATGGGGTCTCTGTAGGCATGTCGGTAAAGTGAATCCAACGGCCTTCATATATAGCCCCCTGACGCGAGCCGTCAATCCCGCTCTACTAGCGGTGTCGTATCAAGAGGTTCACGGACGACTTCGACTTCACCCGGGGCCGAGGCTTCGACGGACTTCTTCAAATGCTCGATCAGATGTTCATCGGCACGCTTTAAAAGATCCGACTCCATGGCTGTTGCGTTGGCGAGACGTTTTAGTTCGTTTTGCGCGTGTTCGCGGTCCTCTTTGCTGAGCCGGTTCCACATTCCGTTTTGGTCGCTAAGGATGCGGAATTTCTTTTGCTCGTTCGACAGGATCACCGGGTCGGGAAGGCGCGCGATGACTTGGGTGCCAGCGGCATTGATTTCCAGTTCCGGCAGTTTGTCCAGCTTGTAGCCGGCTTTGGCAGTAAAGACCGCCTGTACCTCGATTTTCTTCGTGCTACCAAGGTAGGTGTGTTCCCAAGCAAACTTTTGCTTGAAAGTTTTCTCAGCGGTGGAGAGTTCGTTGATCGATTTTGTGCCTTCGTCGATGATTTCATCGGCGACGATGATCGTGGGCGAAAACCCAAGAGCCTCACCAGCAGATTTTAGCCACCCTCCGGCACGCTCCACTTTATCCATGGCGTTGTCGGCTCCTCGATTGGCGATGGCTTCGGCTTTTGATGCGAACTCCGCCGGTCCGCGGAACATAATAAAATAAGTCGCCACACCGAAGGTGGCGATGATCAGACAAATTCCAATCCAGGGTTTTATACTGTGTGGGCGTGTCATTTGTATTATCTTTTACATCTCGAGTAGGCTCGATTTATCTAAAAACGGTCAACGACTCGCAAGTCATAGAGAGTTTCAACATGCCAGATACGAAGAAGATCAACCACGGAATAAAGGAATTTCACTGAAAATCACGCATTTACGATTCCTTACTGAGCCTCCTGGAAGTTTGGCCCACCAGTTCCACTATGCAATACAATGGCGTCACCCGGCTATTGAAAGATTCCATCTTCCGGCGCAGTATGAGACGCATCCACTTCTACTCCATGAAACCCCATTTCCTTCCCACCCTGCTCGCCGCGCTGGTTGTCTGCGCAGCCCCGACATCGACCCGAGCCGCTGATGACTTCTACACCGGCGAACAGGTGTATTCCCTGCGGCCAAACCCCGAGAAACACAAGGACATAGGCCATATCGGGCCGACGGGGATTCTGGCTTTTGTCGAGGTTGGGGTGAAAGTGACCATCGAGGGCGCGCGCGAGGGCAGCCCGGCCGAGGGCAAAGTGAAAAAAGGCGAGGTGATCGTCGGAGTGAACGGCCTGGCACTCAAGGGACTGAACCCGTATGTGGCTCTTGGTAAGGCGATCACCCAGGCCGAGGCCACCGACGGCAAGTTGGAGTTTGACTTGGAATCCGAAGCCGGCAATCGCCAGACCACCATCGAGATTCCGGTGCTTGGCAGCTACGGGCCCAACTGGCCGGTCGATTGCCCGAAGTCGGCCAAGATCGTCGAGCAGGCCGCGGCGTTTTACAGCACTTTTGTCGCAGGATCGAAGGACATGGGCATCCCGACCGCCCTGCCCTGCCTGTTCCTGCTGTCCACTGGTGACGACGACCACCTGCCGGTGGTGCGCAAGCACCTCCAGCGCTTCGTCGATAAGCCCGACGCCATCGGCGACCACACCTGGAACAACGGTTACAACGGCATACTGTTTGCCGAGTATTACCTGCGCACCGGCGACCAAGCCATGCTGCCCTTGCTGCAGGCGGTCTGCGATGACGCCAAAGAGCGCCAGAACTTCAACAGCGCTTGGAAACACTGGGGATCCGACATCAACCCGTCCTATGTCGGCGGTGGCCTGATGAACCCGGCGAGCACCCAGATGCTGACCAGCCTGCTGCTGGCCAAGGAGGTCGGCGTGAACGTCGACGAAAAGACCCTGACGAATGCACTGCGCTACTTCTGGCGCTTCGTCGGCCACGGCGGCGTGCCCTATGGCGACCACCGGGCCGAAGGCGGCGCCGGCTCAAATGGCAAGAACGCAATGATCGCCGCCTCGATGCAGGTGGCGATGGGAGCGAAGGGCAACACCGCCATCTACCAGTCGGCGCGCGACTGCCAGGCGATGACCGCGCTCGACGCCTATCCGGACATGACCATGGGCCACGCCGACAACGGCCGCGGCGACGGGATCTGGCGCGGGATCGGGACGTTCTATCTGTTTGAGAAGGAACACGCCGCCTTCCGCGAGGTGACGGACGATTTGACTTGGTGGTACGACCTGTCGCGCTACGACGACGGCGGCATCGGCCTGGCGAGCTGCATGAGCTTCAATGACCCGGCATCTGGCGCCGGTGCCGCGATGCTGTTCACCGCACCGCGCAAGGCACTGCGCATCCTCGGCGCCCCGCGCTCGAAACATGCCAAAGACTTCGAACTGCCCGAGCATCTGTGGGGCAACGACGCCGACCTCGTGTTCCACTCGACCAAGCCGGCGGACGGCTTCGGTAAATTCGGCGAGCCGATGCGCATGCACCGGATCTACAACCTGATCGGTACGGCTTATAGCGGCGGCACGGTGGCCGAAGCCCCCGACAGCGTGTCACTCGACCAGTTGCAACGGTTGGTCCGCCACCACAGCTACAAGGTGCGCGCCCAGGCGGCAAAAGCGCTGCGCATCAAGGGCGAGCTGGCCACACTCGAAGCACTGTTGAGCGACCCCGACCCGCGGCTGCGCCGCGCCGGACTCGACGGCATCAACGACTGGAAATATTTCTTCGCCCAAGGGAAAGAGACGCTGGCCGCGGAAAAATTCACTCCGGGGATGATCGCAACGATCACCGCGATGCTTCATGACCCGCAGGAATCGACCTACGTCGTCGAAGGCGCCTTGTTCGCCATCAGCCTGATGCCGGCCGAAGTGATCGACGGGCAGGTCGACGCGATCCTGCCGTGGACCAAGCATTCGGACTGGTGGTTGCGTCATGCCGCATTCGATGCGCTGCAGGGACTCGAGCGCGACCCCGCGCGCTACGCCAAGGTAGTGCCTACACTCACTCATCTCATGGTGACCGAGGTCCACACCATGCCGCGCGGTTCGATGAACAGCGCGCTGGCCAAAAGCCTCAAGAAGTTCGGTAGCGACAGCGCGATCGGCAAAGAGCTGGCCAAGGGGTTCAGCACGGCGGTTACCGACACCGAGGTGCTTGATGGTCCCAGTGCCCGAGAGGGGAAATTCAACCTGAACCACGCGATCTGGCAGGCCGCAAAGATGGCACCGGAAACCGCCCCGCAACTCGCCAGTCTGCTCGCGGAGCGTGGGCTGCAGGATCTCGACGACGACGAGCTGAAAGACATGGTCAGCGGCGGCCGCGGCTTCGACGGCCTGATCAAGGTGTGCGATCAACTCAAAGGCCCCGCCCGCGAATCACTCGAAACCGTCCTCTACGAACAATACCGCCCCGAGATTGCCAGGCGGCTCAAGGCCGACAAGGGCGAGAACTTCCCTGCGATCGACGCCCTGCTCGGCATCATCCAGTTCCGCGATGCGGATGCCGGTTGGAAGGTCATCGGCACCCCGATGGAGCAGGATCGGATCTGGCAGTACACCTCGTTTGAGCCCACCGCCGAGGAGGACATCCTGCCCAAGCGCGACGGTCGGCGTTACCGGAAGGTCACTCTTCCCGACGGCATGGACGGTTGGTACCAACCCGACTTCGACGCCAGCGGATGGTCGAGCGGTCCGGCGCCGATTGGCAAGGGCGAGCACCAGCGTGCGCCCAAGAACCTCGAGCACAAGTCACCGTGGGGAGATGGCGAATTCCTGCTGGCCCGCACGACCTTTGAGCTCGATGCCACCGACTACGACCTCTACCGCCTGCGGATCCTCTGTACCCAGGGATTCGATTTCTATCTGAACGGCAAGAAAATCGAGAGCTACAGCTGGTGGGCCGGCCCGACGGAAATCCGCAAATGGCCGATGACTAAAAACAGCGCCAAACTGCTCAAGAAGGGCACCAACACGCTCGCCGTCTACACCCCGTGCGTCTATCCATCAACCCAGAAACCTCACTGGAGGGGCGAGGTCTTCGGCCACTTCAATGCCTACATCGAAGGCCTTCGCAAGGAGGACCTGTATTGATAGTCCGTGAGGGAAAGGAGCCGCCGCTCATTTTTACCCACATGGTTGATCAGATCAGCCACATCACAGGAGCAAGAGCTCTAACCGAAATGCACCGAACCCGCGGCAGGCAGCCGGTTGGCTGACAGCGTTGGAGGACATTGTGGCGGATGAAGAGTTCGGTCGTTGGGGTGTGTCGCTGGCAGAGTATTTGGAACTGGTGAAGGTGACGGGGAGGATAATCAGCGAGGGCAAGCGTGGAGCGATCCCTTTGCATTTGGCCCCAGCGAGTGGAATCGGCTTGCAGAGAGAAACGCAAACAAAGAGAATCTCAGAGTGAATAATGGGTGTCCTAATGTTCCCGCAAGCGCGTTAAGCGCCTGCTTTTGAGTCGAATATGCACAATCCTCATCCAACACTACGGAAGTCAGAAATTGCGTCGCCGTTTCCACCTCGATCACTTTTCGCTCATTGCCGGCAAATTTCGCAAACCGCGCACCCCAAGCCCCATAGCATTGTTTGGTCCTGCGCTCTAAACCGCGCCGCGAACAGGCCGAATACACCGCCGCGCGCACACGCTCTGCAAGGCTCCGGTGATCCGCCCCAGCCTCCGCACAGGCATCCAACCATTTCAAATACCACTGAATGGCATCCCCCCATTGATCCAGCTGCCATGCTTCGCGCGGGCGATCCTCTTTAATCACTTCGTTCTTCCAGAACAAACGCGCCGCATCCCGATCCGCAGGCAATTCATAGCGCAGACGGAAGTTTTCAAACCATTCGAGAACCAAGAGAAAGCCAGTTCTTTCAAAATCGGTCAGGCCACGGAATTCCGAAAAAAGAAAAAAAGATGCCAAAAGAAAAAAAAAGATGCCAGACAAACAGTAGTTGACTGGTGCAAAAAAAAAAGATGCCAGACAAACAGTAGTTGACTGGTGCAAGGTTATTGGATAGCAAAGGAGTATGAAAACGGCACAAGTGATTGATTTTGAATCCGGTGAGGTGAAAGAGGCGATGGTTGGGGTGAGGGCGAAGACGGTGGCGAATGTCGGCGCGGGAGGGTGGGATAGACGGAAGGATGTGGACGGGGTTTCGCGGTCGGTGCGTGGTGGGCGTCGGCGGATTCTGGCGGGTGACGGGGAATTGGCGTGCTACCACGCGATGAGCCGGACGGTGGGCGGTGAAATCTTCTTCGATGAGGTAGAGAAAGAAGCGCTGAAGACGTTAATCTGGAAGTTGGCTAGGTTCTGCCGGGTGCGGGTGCTCACCTACGCGGTGATGGGGAACCACTTTCATGTTCTCATTGAGGTTCCAGATCGTGCGAAGCTGGTGGAAGAGTTTGCAGGCGTAGAGGGCGAACAACGATTGCTGACGCATGTAAAATGTCTGTATTCAGCCGCTGCGGTGCGGTCGCTGGAGGCGGAGTTGCAACGGATGAGGGAGCAGGGGCGAGTGGAAGACGCTGCGGCGGTCGTTGAATCGGTGATCGCTCGAATGGGTGACCTGTCACGCTACATGAAAGAGGTGAAGGAACGGTTTACTCGATGGTATAACAAGCGTCACGGTCGTCGTGGGACGTTGTGGATGGATCGATTTAAGAGTGTGATGGTGGAGAATGGCGAGGCATTGCGGACGATGGCACAATACATTGACTTGAACGCGGTGCGTGCTGGACTGGTAGATGATCCGGCAGAGTATCGCTGGTGCGGGTGGGCGGAAGCGCTGGGTGGGAGTCGTCGTGCGAAGCGCGGGATTTGTCGCGTGATGGATTGCGCGTTGGACAGCTGGGAGCGTGGGAGGACGGAGGCGAGGAAGAACTATGCTGGAGCCTTGGAGGTGATATTGGAGGGAGTAAAGCGCGAGGCGGGATCATCGGAAGCTGAAGGTGTGGTTGAAGGCGCTGGAGACGTTGTGGCTTCTGTTACGTGTCGGCTGGAAGCCGACTGCACTGTGGTTGTTGAGGCTGATGAAGCCGGAAGCGCTCATGCGCCGGGAGCTAGACATCCGATGTCGGTGGGTAGTTTATTGCTCAAGCGGGTAAGGTACTTCACGGACGGAGCGGTGATTGGGAGCAAGGCGTTCGTCGAGAGAGTGTTCGAGAATAACCGAGGGAAGTTTCCCGAGGGGAGGAGGCATGCATCGCGACCGTGGCGCGATCCGAGCAATTCTGACAAGCGTGCGGAGTTTGGGTTGCACGCCTTGAAAGACCTGCGGGTGGATGTGTATCAGGAGTGAAACTGGAGTGACTAAATCTTGAGGTTCACAGAATATTCTCAGGCCGGTGCACGCAACTTGCGAGTGACCATCACTCACGCACCGGCGCGCTTCGCCCGGAGGATTTCGACTCCTCTAACAATCCTTTTAATTCCTTCACTGTCTCAGGTTTCTCGAAATATAAATTCGTCGTCTCGCCAGGGTCGTCAGCGAGGTTGTAGAGCTGACCCGGCGCGTCCGGTGCTTTTTCCGGCAAGATGTATTTTACGAGGTCTGGAAAGCGGTTGTAGTTATTACCCCCCGATCCTTTGTGATCGAGATACTTCCAGTCGCCTTTCCGTATCGCTAGATCAAATGTCCACGTCTGATGCAATGTGTATGGTCGAATGGACTCGTTTTGGGCTTTGCTCAGAAGCACGGGAGACAGATCGAAGCTGTCCTCGGCGGCATCGTTCGGGAGCTTGGCTCCCACCAATCCGGCGCAAGTCGCCATCGCATCGGTGAGGCACATCGTCAGGTCTGAAGTCGACGCTGTTGGAATTCTCTTCGGCCAGCGAACGATAAACGGCACGCGATGTCCACCCTCCCACTGGTCGCGCTTCACCCCACGCCACGGGCGGGCGCCATCGTGTTGATGATCTTTGCGCATGTTGGTCACCGACCAGACCTCAGGCCCGTTGTCGCTACTGACCATTACGATGGTGTTTTCGCTCAACCCCAACTCATCGAGCTTTTCCAGGAGAGTTCCCACATTCGAATCGAACTGCGCGATGAAATCACCATGTGGTCCCGCGTCGGTCTTGTTCTGAAATGCTTTGCCGGGCAGAGATGGCGAGTGCACCGCCTGCGTCGAATGCAGTAAGAAGAATGGCTTGTCCGGATGGGCTTTCACATGCTGCTCCAAAAAACGCAGGCTGTGGTCGAGGAAAATTCCATCGATTTCCACAGGGTCGAAGTCCGGCGCAATCCAGCCATCACGCATGTCGTTAGTGTAGGGGTTTATTGGAATTTTCGATTTATCGATGATCTTGGTTGGTGGCTCTGGAATGTGATCACCGTCGATGAACGCATACAACCAGTCAGTCGTCGGGCAGCAGGCTGTGCCGAAAAAATAATCGAACCCTCGGTGGATCGGTGCGTCAGGAATCGCTCTGGAGTAGTCGATGCGCTTTATGGCGTCCAGTTTGTTACTGACAATTGGTTTTCCTTCATGATCCAAAAACGTCAGACCCACATGCCATTTGCCGAACATGGCTGTGGTGTATCCCTGTTGTTTGAGCATGGCAGGTAGCGTCAAACGTCCTTCTTCAATCATATTCGGCCCGCCCGCTCCGGTGAAAACCGATTTGTTGCCCGTGCGAAATGCCATGCGCCCCGTGAGCAGACTGTAGCGCGACGGAGTGCACACGGTGGATGGGCTGTGCGCATCGGTGAATCGCATGCCTTCTTTGGCGAGATGATCTAAATGCGGAGTGTTGACTTTCGACTCCGGATTGTAGCAGCCGACATCGCCGTAACCGAGATCATCGGCGAGAATGAAGACGATGTTTGGTTTCGTTATGTCCGCTATTGCTACAGCAGGCCATGCCGCAATCATCAGCATCACTCCGTATCGGATCACCGCGCTATGAAACTTCATCCGTCAATCTTGACCATATTCTTCGTTTCATCCAATTCGAATCTTTGTAACCCAAGATAAACCGTTATCATTGCCAGCGTAACCGTCTGTAGAAAGCCCCTAAGCCATGAAACATATCCTCGCCCTCGCAGCCCTTCTTCCCATCGTCGCCATTGCACAGACTGAACCCATCGGAGAGCCTCCGGTGAAGGCACCCTTTGTGAAGGGCGAAGACTCGCTCTGTGTGAACGATTGGTGGAATGGCAAGGAGAATCCGATCATCGACCTCAAAGTGCCCCGCGATCAGGTAGTTTGTTTCGGCATCTACACCGTAGACAACAACATCCTGAAGCTCAGCGCACAGCTCTACCCGCTCTACCCGAAAGAAACTCGCGAGGTCCGCCTCGAAATTCAAAAAGAGGGCAAGTGGACAGAGGTCGCCCGCCAGGACGTCCGCGACATCGGATGGTCGACCACTTTTCGCGTCGAAAACTGGGACAGCACAAAAAACATCCCCTACCGCCTCTTGCATGGCGAGAAAGCCAGCTTCGAGGGATTGATTCGCAAGGATCCGAAGGACAAAGACGAGATCTCGATTGCCGCTCTGTCTTGCAACTCGAACAACGACCGCGGCCTACGCCCTGAGTATACGCGGAACATTAACCACCAGGATCCAGACATCATCTTTTTTGCCGGCGATCAATCCTATGACCACAGAGAACACACTGCCGCGTGGCTCAAGTTTGGCCTCGCATTCCGCGACATTTTCCGTAACCGCCCGTGCATCACCATTCCCGACGACCATGATATCGGGCAACCGAACCTCTGGGGGGAAGACGGCAAGGTCTCATTGAGCGGTGACGGGAGTGATGGTGGCTACTTTTACCACCCGGAGTATGTGAAAATGGTGGAACGTCAACAGACCGATCATTTACCAGATCCTTACGACCCCACTCCTGTTAAACAAGGTATCGGCGTCTACTACACCAACCTCATCCTCGGTGGCATCGACTTTGCGATCCTCGAAGACCGGAAGTTCAAACCTGGTCCCAAAGGGCGCAACACGAACAAAGGACCACGCCCCGATCATATACGCGACGCCAACTACGATCCGAAAAGCATCGATATACCCGGCCTTGAATTACTCGGTCAACGCCAAGAGAAGTTCCTCGAAGTGTGGGGACAGCAAAATGAAGATGTGGCGATGAAAGCCGTGCTCTCGCAAACCGGCTTCTGCGGAGGCGCGCATCTGCACGGTTCGGTGAAAAACCGCCTTCACGCTGATCTCGATTCAAATGGTTGGCCACAAACTGCTCGCAACCGAGCAGTCGAGCTCATCGGCAAAGCGGGCGCGGTTCACATCGCCGGCGACCAACACCTCGCGACTCTCATCAAGCACGGCACCAAAGAATTCCGCGATGGCCCCTGGGCATTCGTTTGCCCCGCCATCGTCAACACGGTCTATGGGCGCTGGTGGTGGCCGGAAGGCGAAAAAGCCGGAGCGAATCCGGTTCCAAACAGCCCGTTACCATGGACCGGTGATTATCTCGATGGCTTTGGCAACAAAATCAGCATGATCGCTTACGCCAATCCAGATGTGGTCAAAGGACAAATGCGAAAAGAGGGCAGCAAGCCCGGCGGGCCAAACCTCGCCGATGGCTATGGACTGGTGCGATTCAAAAAGAGCACAAATGAAGTGACCTTCGAGTGTTGGCCACGCTTTGAAGACGTGACCAAACCCGACGCAAAACAATTTTCCGGCTGGCCGGTTACTGTGAAACCTTGAGCTTCTTGTGTCCGACAAATTTTGGATTCAGCTTGGTCGGAATTGGCGCCTGCGTCTTCTCCTGCCAGGCATCCAACTCTGCACGCAACTTCTTGGCTAGCTCGGGAAGTTCGGCTGAGATGTCGTGCTTCTCACCGGGATCTTTGCTCAAGTCATACAAAGCGGCTGTGTCGGTTTCGAGGAACTCGATCATCTTGTAATCTCCACGTCGAAGCGAGGTCGATGGAAAACCCCGCCATGAATAACTCGTGCCATCGGCCATCTCGACTTCCAGCCCTTTACCTGAAAGATACATCGGATAATGCCAAAAGATCGTGCGCTCGGGAATTTCTTTTCCTGAAAGCAATGGCGAAACGTCGGTTCCATCCACCGGCTGATCCGTTGGCAGTTCCGCACCGCCCAAACTCGCAAAGGTTGGGAGGTAGTCGACACTGGTAATCGGTGCGGCACAAGATGACCCTGCCGCCACTTTGCCATTCCAGCGCATGACACAGGGAATCCTCACACCTCCTTCATAAAGCGATCCTTTCTCGCCTCGTAGAGGGTCGAGCTGCGAGACAAAATCAATTCCTCCGTTATCGCTGGTGAAGATGATCAAGGTATTTTCGCCTAAGCCAAGCTCATCGACTTTAGCGACCACGCGACCGACTGACTTATCCACCGCCTCAATCATACCCGCATAGACTGGGTTAAAATTGCGTCTCTCGCTCTCGGGTATCTTGTCCAGCTTCTCCTTATACCGCGCTACCACATCCTTTCTCGCGCGGATGGGTGTGTGCACATCCCAGTGGGTGAGATAGAGGAAGAATGGCCCCTCTTTGTTATCTTCGATGAACTTTAACGCGCGATCGGTCAGGGATTCCGCAACATCGATATCACCATAGAAGTTATCGCCCTTACCGCCTTTGCCATTCGGATCACTCAAGTCAAAACCTTGTGTATCCTCGCCCAAATGCCACTTACCGAGACGGGCTGTGGTGTAGCCTGCCTTTTTCAGCACTTCGGGAATACAGACGAACTTGGGATCCAGACTCGTCGAAATCTTGAACTGCTTCTCAGCAAGTGACTGCAGCTCCTTATCCTTTCGTTCTCGGACTGGAACCAAATACTTCATGCATTCCTCCTTCCCCTTGGATAAAGCGCCTGGCTGATAAATGGTGTGTCGCGGCGTGTAGGTCCCCGTCATCAGACAGGCTCGCGTCGGCGCACAGTTTGGGCCGCCACTGTAGGCCGCTTCAAAAGTCATCCCCGACTTCGACAGCGCATCGATGTTGGGCGTTTCAAAAAACTCCGCACCCGCATAACCAACATCCTTCCAACCGAGGTCGTCGGCCATGATGAAAATGATATTAGGCTTTTCAGCCGCCAGTGAATAAGAGGCGAAAAGGCCAGCAATAACTGCAACAGTTCGAAATATTCTTACCATGGCGGTAAGCTATACATTCCTCTCCCTTATGGGTCGAGGCAACATTTGGCGAACTTGATACGGCTACTGCCTGAATTCCCTATTCATTTCAGCAAGTCCTCGATGTCTTTGATGCTAATTTTGGCATTGGCGGCCATCGGTTTATGTCACCTCGATCGCGCCGCTCAACCGCGATTTTAAGAAGTCAGCAACAACCTGACAAAAATCTGCGAATCGTCTGAACTAAAATTAAAGGAAGTCGTGTCCATGAGTTCGAGGGTGACCCGGATCAGGTTTTTCGATGTGCCCGGGGGTGTCCATGCTTCGGTCAGCACGATCCTGTAATCGACATTTTCAGAGATGATTTTCCATGTGCTGAGATCTTTCGATAAGGCGATGTCCCAATTCATGAGCGCGCTTGTATCATAGGAGAAGACCAAGCGGGTCGCTCCGGCTGGTGTTCTGCTTACACTAAGCTCACGGGAGACCTCCCTGTCGGCAGTAAGAAGGTTTGTTCCATAGAATAGTTCGAGAGCATTACTGTTGCCGTCGCTATCCGTATCCTCGTTGGCAAGCTCACCATCGGCACCCAGACTGGTGGCGTAGTCAACATAGCTCATCTTTGCCAACTCGTTGGATGCCGAAGCCGGCGAATGGTAGGAGCCCTCGGCACCGCCCAGAAAGTGGATACGATATTTATACTCCCCGACAGGACCTGTGGGCGCGTCGAGGTAGCTTTGGCTCGTCGGCACGGGGAGTGTCGCGACGGTTTGCCAGGAAAGGGTCTGTGCTGTGGATGGAATTTCTGCGATTAAGGTTGAGACATGGCGTCGCTCGATGACGACATGAGTGGCTGCTGCCGGTTCCTCATCCCAAGAAAGAGAGGCTTCTCCGGATACCTCTGTTACCGCGAAACCTGTTGGGGCTGAAATGGTTGGCGCTGGCCGGAGGATATCCATGGTGCGTTCCGGCGTTGCCGTATTTTCCGCCTTGTAGAGAGTGATTTGTGCTGGGTTGAAATCGAGCTGGTACCAGTTGTCCGCCTCGTTCTGCATGCCTTTGAGGTTCAGGTGATGCCGTCTTCCTTCCAACGCGTAGCCCCCGCCGTGATTGTGGCCATTCATCCACATGACCACATTCGGGTATCCGTTGAGAATGTTCAGCATTTCATCTTTGTTCATCAGGGAATGGCCATCCGTCGGATTGTGGATTGGATCGTGAGCCATGCAGACAACGGGCTCGCCCAGCGCGAGCGACTCATCGAGCCGTTCCATGAGCCACCTTCGTTGCTTGAGCGAGATCGCTCCGTTGTACCATCTTTTCTGGGTGCCTGAAAAGTTGTCGTAGTAGTTTCTGGCCACGGTGTATTCAGGCAGCGAGGGATCGAAGTCGAGGTATCGCCAATCCGCCATCAGGACGATGAAGCGAAAGCCCTTATGCCTGAAACTGTAGTAGGGCTGCTGGTCGAAGCCGAATTTCCTGAACACACTATACGGCTTCTTCATGCCATCCACATCGGCGTTGGGTACGTAGAACTCGTGATTTCCAAGCAAGAGATACTTCGGGATGTTCAGTTGGTTCCACGCCGCCAGTATGGCGTCGGTATTGGCCCAGTCGTGAGGTCCGTAAACTTCTCCGGGGGGAGGGCCGGAGGTGGGGTAGTCGACGTCGTCAAAATCGATCAGGTCTCCCAGCACGACACCCCAATCCAGATCTCGTTGATTATACTGCGACACTGCGTGCGAAAGCCGGTTCACGCCTTCCTCGGGCTCTCGGCCGCTACCACGCCAGCCAACTGGCACATCGGCATATTGCGGATCGGACACCGCGGCGATGGAGAAGGATTCCCCTACGAAAACACGAATGGTCCGGGTGATCGATGCGCCGCTTTCATTTTCTACCAGCAGGGTGAAATCACTGCTTTGATTCACCGAGAGCGTCAATGGAGACTGTCCGGATACGTCCACCCCGTTGAGGGTAACCGTTTCGCCGTTGGCGATCGACCAGGTAAAGGTCACTTCTCCCGGTTCGCTCATCTCGGTAGCGGAGGCTGAAAAACTGGAGATGATCGGCTGGCTGGATGTCAGGACAACTCGAAGGTTATCGAAACTGGTGGTACTAGCATAAGATTCTACTCCAACAAATAAACTAGCGGAAGTCAGACCGGTAACGGTAAAGATTTGTTTTTCGCTGCCACCGCTTGTGTTTAATTGAACAAGACCACTTCCCGCATCATAGGCCGCGCTGAAAGTATTGGCCGTTTCACGTGTCAGGAAAAGTGTGAGTGCGGTGCCGGCTGAAATGTTGAAGCTGGGGTGGAAATTTGTGTCTCCACCAGCGTAAGCTTGAAATACAAATGACCCATCTCCACGATTTCGCTTTAAGCGCACACCGTTGTTACTTCCTGAATTAGGACCAACCGCAGCGGTGGAAACGCTAAGCCGGATATCGGCTGCGCTGCTCGTTGTGGTGCCGACACTAAGTGTATCGCCAACGTCAAACACTGCGGTATTATGGAATACCGTGTAAGAATTGTTCCCGTCCGGATCTATATTCAGAGTTCCCCCGGTAACGTCAAAGAAGGGGTTGGGCGAACCGCCAAAACTGGTTCTGGTGCCCGTGTAATTGCCTGATGTGTCCGTGCTGAAGTCTTCCAGAAAGCTGGCCGCCGATAGATTTTGGTGAGCAGCAAGGCCTAGGGCGCAAAGGACCGCGGCAATGGAAACGCTGAGAGGTAAGTGCATTGTGATGAGCAAAAAAAACTGCCCAGCCCGATTCCCCTGTCTGGGGGATGAGCTGGGCAGTGTGAATTTTTTCTTTTTCGAACGCGTTAGGCGCGACGGCGGCGAAGCAGGGCAAGTCCGCCCAAACCAAGCAGTGCCATAGTGGAAGGCTCAGGAATGACGACCTGAAGGTTATCGAAACTGACGGCACCCTCACTGGCGGAATCACCATAACCTTCTACCCCAATAAATAAAGTAGAGGAAGGCACACCGGTAACGGATATGATTTGTTTCTCGGTGCCACCGCTTGTGTTTAATTGAACAAGACCACTTCCCGCATCATAGGCCGCGCTGAAAGTATCGGCTGATTCACGTGTCAGGAAAAGTGTGATTGCGCTGCCGGCTGAAATATTGAAGGCGGAGTCATAAACTGCGCCTGTCCCGCTGTAAGCTTGAAATTCAAAGGATCCATCTCCACGATTTCGCTTTAAGCGCACACCGTTGTTAGTTCCAGTATTAGGACCGACTGCAGAGGTGGAAACGCTGAGCCGGATATCGTGACCGGCGCTCGTTGTGGTGTCGACACTCAGTGTATCGCCAATGTCAAACACTGCGGTGTTATTGAATACCGTGTAAGAATTCCTCCCGTTCGGATCAATATTCAGAGTTCCCCCTGATATGGTGAAGCCGTTAGCCGTGCCACCCCCACTGGTTTGGGTGCCCGTGTAGTTGGCTGATGTGTCTGAGCTGAAAGTATCGATAAAAGCGGCAGAATAGGCCAAGCTCGGCATGGCCATCGCTATAGCGACGATTGAGGATCGGATGGCTGTTTTGTTCGCTGTTTTCATTGTGAGGTGGATGATTGTTGTAGTTGTTGATGTGCGATGATCAGTTGATTGGTCTCCGAGGTGATCGGTCCGAAGGAATGGATTGGCCACCACGCTGAAATCGCGTATCACAATGAGAAACGGAAATATCAGGGAAAACGTGAGCAGCTTTTTTGATTTTTTTTCACGAGGGTGAGAAAATCCGCTCACGTCGGCACTGCTTACGCCGTATGATAGGGCAATATAACGAGACCCGTTTTCCCGAAAAGTGAGCAAGCGCACCCCATATGAAGAAGCATCGTTCGTCGGCGAACTGACGCGTTTCCAAACGCAGTTACGGGCTTACATCATCTCCCTGATGCCCGGGATGTCAGGTGCGGCGGACGTTTTGCAGGAGACCAACCTGGTGCTCTGGGAGAAGCGTGGGAAGTTCGAACCTGGGACAAATTTCAGGGCGTGGGCATGCGCGATCGCAAGGTTTGAGGTGAAGGCGCACCGCCGGAGGGAGTACCGGTTAGGGACCACGACGCTTGACGAGGATCTCGCGGAAGAGTTGTCGGAGCCTCTTCAAAGTAACGAAGAGGCTCCAGAAGAGCTTCTACAGGCATTGGAACACTGCCTTTCACGCCTGAGTGAACCGGAGCGCCAACTTGTCGAGCACCGGTATTTTTCGAAATCGACGCTCGAGGTTTTCGCCGCCAAGAGCGGGCGCTCGGTTGAAACGCTTCGGAACAGCCTTTACCGCATCCGCGCGGCTTTGAAAAAATGTGTGAAGGATAGAATCACGATAGTGGAGGTGGGCATATGAACCGGCCGGAATTGGAAAAGCGGATCCAAGATCTCCTGGAGGGGGGGCTTGATGTTTCAGCCTTGGATGGGCTTCAGCAAGAGTTGCGTGAGAACCCTGAAGCGAGGGAAATCTACCGTGAATATGTGCGCTTGGAGAACGCGCTGCAAATCCGCAGCGAAGGAGTGGACCTGCTCAGAGTCGTTCCTATGGATCAAGTCATGGAAAGGCGTCAGCGGCGGGTGTTGAAGTATTCCGGTTTGGCAGCAGTCGCGATACTTTTTTTGGCTGCCGTGGTGATGACATTTTACATGATACCTGTTAGGCCATTGTTATCCTTCTCAACGAGTCCTGGGACGCAATTTAGTTTGAGTCGATTGGACGGTAAAGATTCGCCACCTGAGAGGGTTCTTGAGGAGGGCTCACGTCTGCAGGTTCAGCGTGGCACCGTCGAGCTCAAGTTCGCCTCTGGAGTCCGTGGTATCGTCCGAGGTCCAGCCGATCTCACCTTGCAGCGTGAGGACTTGCTCGAGATGGCACGTGGCACTGGCTGGTTCGAGGTGCCTGAAAAGGCGGTCGGGTTCATGGTGAGCACACCGGATCTGGTTGTCACCGATCTTGGTACTGAATTCGGGATCCTGTCCCAGCCGGAGTTTCACGATGAGGTTCATGTGTTCACTGGTAAAGTGGAGATCTTGAACCGTTATGGATTGAAGCAACAACAACTCCTCGCGGCAGGTGAGGCGCTTGCTGCCGGGCCCGCCGGGCGGTGGAAAGAGATTCCGTTGCGACACGATCCCTTTCTCAAAGAATTGCCTAAAATCGCTCCAGGAGCCGAAAGGTATTTATTTAGGGATGATTTTCAATCCGACTCCTCGGAGGACTACACTTCGATAGATTACGACAGAGGAGATCCAGTTCCCGGTGAATTCACAATCGACTCCGGAAACAGCGGAGTCCTCGAGATCAAAGCCAGCAGAGCCGCTCAGGTCGTTCACCGTAGCGCCATTCTGGGAGTGAGAGAATGTTTCAAGGTCGACTGGCTGACCCAAGTGGTTGCACAACAAAGCTCAATTGCACCTTCCACCTCCCAAATCCTTACCGACGACCCGAGTATGAAGCGCTACAGTGTCCGACTGAGGGTCAATGGCGGCGTTTTGGAAATTGATTTTGAAAGGGGTTTCAAAGGTTCCTACAAGTGGTTCAATAACTCACCCTACACGGCTCCGGAGACGTTCTGGGTTGAGCGGAACAGCAAGACCGAATTCACTTGGTATCGGGGAGCGTCGGCGGAAGAACGAATCAAAATCGCAGAAATCACCTTCGATTCTGATCCTGGCGAATTACACGTCGGTTTGCAGGCCTACCGCATGACGGCCCGCTTCGATAATCTGGCGGTAGTAGAGTCGGTTGGAGATCCCAACGGTGAGAGGGACTAGGAACCTTCCAAAGAGGGATAAGATGTCTATGTGATATCACATCTTGATATTGCTCTGACGCGTCGCGTAAAACCGCTGCGTGGCACGCGATTGCCAATCCTCGTATTGATCGTGAGTAATTGCGCGCGACGAACGTCATATTTTCTCTCGAAAACGGTCTGATAATTGCTACCCGTGTGCGCTGATGAATTTACTTCAATCCAAACCCGGCCGCTTGGTGGCCTTTGGCGTGCTTTATTTTAGTGAGGGCTTACCCGGAGGTTTCCTGATGATGGCGATCGCGACGGAAATCCAACGGCGAGGCATGGAGGGCGCCGGTGTTTACGGAGCGTTTATTTCCATGCTGGCACTTCCCTGGATTTGGAAATTCCTTTTGGGGCCATTCGTCGACAACCTTCGTCTGAAGCGTTTTGGCGCGCGCAAACAGTGGATCGTGATGGCTCAATCGGTCATGATTGTGGCTCTGGGCCTGGCGATGCTCAATCTACCCAAAGAAATCACCGTCCCGGACACGGGAGGAACCGGATTTTTTTCCACGGTCGAAAGCCTTTACCTTTCGGGAATCGGAGTTTTTGCCGGCTTGCTGTTCCTCCACAACTTCTTTGCAGCGACTCAGGACGTCGCCATTGATGCGCTTGCCTGTCAGGTCCTCAGAGAGGACGAGCGCGGACTGGCCAACGGGGTAATGTTCGGCGCGACCCATGCGGGATACGCCGTTGGCGGCTCCGGTGTGCTCTTTCTCAAAGGAACCTTCGGCAGCTTCGAACTTTCCAGCCTTTTCGTGCTGGCGCTGATGGCCACCATTCTGGCGGGTGTCATTTTCTTTATCCGCGAGAAATCAGCGGCACAGGAAATCGCCGATGGAGAATTACCGGCTCCGGAACCCGGACACAGTGGTTGGCTCGCTGCCAAGGAGCAGATCACGGACTATTTGAAAACCTCGGGGAAATCGATGTTCCTCTCCAGAAATGGCTTGCTCACCACTATCCTGGCCCTGACGCCGATAGGTGCACTTGCCTTGAGCATGCTCTTGTCGGCGCTCATCGCTCCCCGCTTGGGGATGACCGACAGAGAGGTTGCCGCATTGAACCTTGCGAGCACCGCGGTGTTTATCCCCTTCTGCCTGTTCGGCGGATGGTTGTCCGACCGCTTCAGCCGACGCCTCATCCTGGCGATCACCGCATCAATGACGGTCTTCCCCAGCATCTGGATCGCCTTCCAATTCAAGCAAGTCGGCTGGGATCATCCACCGGCCGCCGTCGATGGAATGTGGCCGCGCGAGGATGCCTTGATCGTTTCCTGGTGGATCGCGACGCTGGCATTCACGGTGTTCAATGGTTTCAAATACGGGGTAAAAACCGCGTTCTACATGGACATCGTGACGCCCAAGATCGCGGCGACCCAGTTTACCGCGCTGATGGCACTGACTAATCTGACCAACATCTACAGCAAGGTATGGCAGTCGCAGGCACTCGACACCAACGGCTGGAACTGGCCGGTTTGGAAGCTCCTGTTTGTCGACGCCGCCCTCGGTCTATTGTTCCTCATCGTGCTATTTTTCATCAAACCGAATAGCAAAGAAAAGGAGGCTTGGCGCTCGCTGCGTAGGGGGCATTGATAGCCACACTGGCGGGACATAAAAAGAGTCGCTTAGCGAGTGCGGCAGAACTGTTTGAGGCGGGTGAGCAGAAACTCCCCTGCCTTCACAATGGACTATGGGTGTCCTAAATCATTGCGTCTCCCTCAAATCCCGTGCTTGACCGAAGGCGGGGGCAGGCTGAGATTTCGCCATAATGAAACGAAATCACCTCATCCTTCTTGTGCTGCTCTCCGCAATCGTCTCCGCTCTCGCAAAGGAACCGGTGATCAGAAAGGAAACCCGCGAGATAAAGGGTAAGCCGGTCGAGTTTATGTTTATCGACGGCATCAAGGTGCACGAGGAGGATCCGGAAAAGCAACCGCAGCCCGAAGTGGTCGAGCCGAAACCTTATGACGCCGAAGCTGCCAAAGCACCGGAGGGTGCGGTGATTCTTTTCGACGGTACCGAGGAGACCGCAAAAAACTGGACCGACAAAAAAGGCGAGCCCACCAAGTGGCAACTCGTGGACGGTGCGCTGGAATCGGTCAAGCGCGCTGGATTCCTCCAGAGCAAGCAGGAGTTCGGCTCATGCAAGCTGCACATCGAGTTCGCAACCCCAAGCACCCCGAAGGGCACCGGTCAAGCACGCGGCAACAGCGGTGTTTTCCTCATGGGCCAATACGAGGTTCAGATACTTGATAGCTTCGGCAACGTCACCTACCCCGACGGCCAGTGCGGAGCCCTCTACGGACGCTCCAAACCACTTGTCAACGCCAGCCGAGGCCCCGGCGAGTGGCAGACATACGACATCACTTTCCACCGACCTCTCTTCGACGAAGCAGGAAAGGTGACGCGTAAAGCGAGATTCACCGTCGTGCATAACGGCATCCTCATTCAGGACAAGGTAGAGCTTTCCGGCGGAACAGGGTGGAACGGCCCGCACAGCGCCACCGAATACAAAAAGCACGCCGACAAAGGTCCTATCCAACTCCAGGACCACGGAAACCCAGTCCGCTTCCGCAACATCTGGATCCAGGAGATTGAGGATTAAGCAAAGCCCCTGAATTTCATGGTTTAACGCTAACCATGAACGGGAAAAGTGATTTCGGAGCAGAGCTCTTCAGGCCTCCGCAGAGTGGCTCGCGAACTCATCATCACCCACGGGAGCCTGGAGGCAACCGTTCCAGTCATACCAGAACCTGGTAAGGTTTATACGCGAAGGGGACTGTTAAGGCATGTTTTATCAAGCAATACCCGCGCCGTGTAGGCCAAGGGTTATTTGGAATCGGTATTACTCATATCCGGCTTGGGATGAGATTTCATGCCTGTCCGTCATGCAGAAAGCGTGACACATTGTGTTTACCTATAAGTTAAGGTCCAATCCTTATCTTAATGCCAATGAAGACTTGGTATCATTGATGCTGAACGGTTTAATATTTTTTTGATGCTATATGTTTGGTGAATCACGTATTCTTTGGCTGTGATGGTTAAAAGAAGATTCCTCTCCCTACTCACAATTGCGATGGCGTTGAGCTCACGCGCTGTGGCTGAAGAAGCGGTCGATTTTAATCGGGATATTCAGCCCATCCTCTCCAATCATTGCTATGCCTGTCACGGGCAGGACGCGGAGGCTCGCCAAGGAGGGCTGCGACTTGATCGGCGTGAAGACGCTCTCGCAGGAGGCGACAATGGTCCGGCGTTCGTTCCCGGCGATCCGGATTCCAGTGCGCTGGTCGCTCGCACCCTCAGTACCAATCCGGACGAACAGATGCCGCCACCCAAGGTCAAAAAAACAATGACCGAGGCAGACAAACAGCTCCTCGTTCGATGGGTAAAGGAGGGTGCTGAGTATGCCAAGCACTGGAGTTTCGAGCCTATCAAAAATGCAGCCCCGCCGAGTGTTTTCTCCAAGGACTGGCCGCGCACTCCTGTGGATCATTTTGTTCTCGCGCGTTTGGAAAAATCCGGGGTCGCACCGGCTGCTGATGCCGATCGCACCGCGTATCTTCGGCGAGTGACTTTCGATTTAACCGGGCTTCCTCCAACAGTGGAAGATCTACAGCGCTTCTTGGAGGATTCATCTTCGGGCGCATACGAGAGGGTGGTCGATCGTTTGCTTTCGAGCACAGATTACGCGGAACGGATGGCGACCATCTGGCTGGATAACGCCCGCTACGCTGATAGCAACGGTTATCAATTCGACAACGCCCGCACCATGTGGCCGTGGCGCGAATGGGTGATTGAAGCCTTTCGGAAAAACATGCCCTACGATCAATTTGCCACTGAACAATTGGCCGGTGATCTTCTTGAAAAACCGACCAAGGATCAACTCATCGCCACCGGTTTCAACCGCAACCACGGCTATTCAATCGAGGGCGGAATCATCGATGAGGAATACCGCGTCACCTACGCGAATGACAAAACGACGACTGCAGGAACGCTGTTTCTCGGTCTGACATTCGACTGCACGCGCTGCCACGACCACAAATACGATCCTCTTTCGATGGAGGACTATTACTCGTTCTACGCCTTCTTCAATACCAGTGCCGAGACAGGGGCGCCCGGTGACAAAGGGTTCAAAAAGAAAGCCGCTGAACCTGTCGTCGAATTTGATGCTAATGAGCAGGAGAAAAACGCACCGCTGGTGATGATCATGGCGGAGAAGCCGCGTGAAACATTCATTTTGAAGCAGGGTCAATTCGATCAACCGGGTGAAAAAGTGGAACCGAGAACGCCTGATGTGCTTCCGGCTTTCGAGGGTTATTCGACGAATCGTCTCGGCCTTGCGCAATGGTTGACCTCATCGCAAAATCCACTTTTTGCGCGCGTCACAGTGAACCGCGTGTGGCAGCAGTTCTTTGGCGCAGGACTGGTTAGGACGCCGGATAACTTCGGTCTTCAAGGCGAGCGCCCCACCCACCCGGAACTACTCGACTGGCTTGCAGCGGATTTTCGCGAAAGCGGATGGGACATGCACCATCTGATCAGACAGATCGTGCTGTCAGCAACTTATCGACAGGAATCGCGTCACCGCACGGAACTCGATGATCCTGACAATCGACTTCTGGCGCGTGGGCCATCGTTCCGCCTGCCTGCCGAAATGATCCGCGATCAAGCGCTGGCAGTGAGCGGCCTTTTAAATCGAAAAGTTGGCGGTCCGAGCGTAAAACCCTACCAGCCAGATGGCGTCTGGGAGGATCTGAACGCGCCGAAAAGTCACGCGGAGATCTACACGGTGGGTAGTGGTTCGGATCTCTATCGCAAGAGCATGTATACCTATTGGCGTCGTGCGGCGATGCATCCGGGCATGGCGGTTTTTGATGCGCCGAACCGCGATGTATGCGTGGTGGAGCGGCCAACGACCAACACCCCTCTGCAAGCGCTGGCGACGATGCATGACACAACCTACATCGAAGCTGCTCGAAAACTCGCAGAGAAAATTCTGAGGCAAGGTTCGGAGGAAATCTCAGACCAAGTCGCGACCGCATTCCAACTGGTTCTGACGCGATCAGCCACCGACAAAGAAATGCGAATCTTGAACGAAGTTTACCGCGACCGACTGGCTCGATACCGAGAAGACTCTGCTGCAGCGGACAAGCTGCTCGCCATTGGTGAATCCGAAGTGGACCCCACATTTGATCGCAGCGAACTCGCGGCTCTGGCCGATGTTTGCCTCGCCATCCTGAACCTGAGCGAAACCGTGACCCGCAAGTAATCCCATGGACGAAATCGAATCCACCATCCGAAAAATCAGCCGTCGCCGAATGCTCCAGCTTGGCGCCGCAGGTCTTGGCGGTATGGCTTTCAGTAGTTTGCGTGCGTCTCAAAATTCTCGGCCATTGATTGGAGGCACACCGCTTCCTGATCATCCAGCCAAGGCGAAACGGGTCATCTACCTTTTCCAATCCGGTGGGCCATCGCAGGTTGATCTTTTCGATCCCAAACCGGCTCTCGCAAAATATCACGGCAAAGATATTTTCCAACTCATCGAGCAAAAGGGGCGACTAACGGGGTTCACCAACGGGCATAAGATCCACCCAGTGATTGAATCTAAATATCAATTTTCGCAGCATGGCGAGAACGGCGCCTGGATGAGCGAATTGCTTCCGCATATGAGCAAAATCACCGACGAGTTTTGCACCATTCGTAGCACGAGCACTACGCCGGTGAATCACGATCCCGCTCTGACTTTCATGCAGACCGGGCACAATTTGCCTGGCAGGCCATCCTTCGGATCCTGGCTTAGCTACGGGCTGGGTAGTATGAACCGGAATCTCCCGGAATTTGTGGTGCTTCTTTCGCGCGGTGATCTCGGGAACATGCAACCGCTAAACAATCGTCTCTGGGGAAATGGTTTTCTCTCAGGAAAGCATGCCGGTGTGCGTTTTCGTTCTGGTGCGGAGCCTGTTCTTTTTCTCAATGACCCTGCGGAAAAACCGATCACCGACCGGCGGCGGATACTCGACGCGATCAATCAACTCAACGAAGAAGAGCTCGCCCGCAGTGGAGACCCAGCAGTGGAAACCCGTATCGCCCAATATGAAATGGCCTTTCGCATGCAGAGTTCGGTTTCTGATTTGGCCGACTTATCCGACGAACCGGAATCCATTTACAAGCTTTACGGTGAAGACGCACGTCGTCCCGGCACCTTTGCTTACAATTGTCTGATGGCTCGTCGACTTGCCGAGCGCGGCGTGCGTTTTACCCAGCTTTATCACTCGGGATGGGATCATCATTTTAACCTTCCCGACCATTTACCAAAGCGCTGTCGCGAAACCGATCAAGCCAGCGCAGCACTGATTCTTGACCTCAAGCAACGTGGACTCCTCGATGATACCATCGTGATCTGGGGCGGAGAATTTGGAAGAACGACCTTCAGTCAGGATGGCAAAGTGAAAGAATCTTACGGGCGTGACCACCACGCAAACTGCTTTACAACACTCGTCGCTGGAGGCGGGTTTAAGCCGGGGCTAATCCATGGCGAGACGGACGATTTCTGCTACTCGGTCATAAAGGACGAGGTAAGCGTGCACGATCTCCATGCAACCCTGATGCATCAACTTGGCATCGATCACGAACGCCTGACCTTCCGAAGCCAAGGCAGGGATTATCGCCTCACAGATGTCCACGGTAAGGTGATCAAGGACTTGCTCATCTAGACTGGCTGGAACTGGGTAAGCGTTACCGCGTTGACTTGCGCTGGAAGGTTGAGGAACAATCAAAACGTGATGTTATGCGACGCCGGAATTCGGAAAACCAAGCGGAACGTCAAAAGGAAAAAGAATCCCAATCGAGCAAAGGCCGTTCCCGTCGCTAATGACCTCAGAGCGAACAGAACATATGTGTTGTGCTCGCATCACCCTCGCCACGTTTTCACATACGTAACTACTTTCGCGAGAAAGTGGCAGGGTGGAGTGACCACATCTTAAAGCTCCGCGCACAAGTCGTTCTCGACCAACGCAATCCACGTCCATCCGCATCAGGTCACTACCAAGATTGGGGTTAGTTGTTCCTGCTGTCGCGGCGCCAGTGCGCCGAAAATTACTTATTCTCAGCGTTCTATTCACGGCATGGGCGTAACGTTTGGTTGGCTCGATGAATAGTTTTCACCGGCTTGCTGTCTCACTGAGAGAATCTCTCAACCATTATGAAAAACCATTCTATTTTACTCGTCGCCAGCGGTGCCCTGTTCGGACTCAGTTCGTGCGATAAACCAGCAACACAAGTGAGTGCTGAGCCACCCGTGGAGAACGCGGCTGATACCGGTTATTACGATACCAGTGATCCTTCGCGGCTCGATGATCAATTGGCGGCACTGGAGGCTGAGCGAGATGCCCTTGAGGATGACCGCCAAACCTGGCTTGCGGAGCGCGAGCAAAATGTTGCTGACCGTACTGATGAGGTAGAAGCGCGAGCGCTCGAGCTCGAAGAGCGTCAAGCAGAGATCGACGCCAAAGCGGCTGAGTTGACCACCTTGGAAAATACGCTGGAACTACGTGAGCAGAAGTTGACCGATGAAGAGCTCGAGGTAGCGGGCGCGGGCGAGATCACCACGTTCACTCCAGATGAGGAACCCGTCGAAATGATCCGCGGACCGGTAGCCGACTATTCGACCTTCTACAACGACCTCGCTCCTCACGGCACCTGGTTCGATAGCGTCGACTACGGATACATCTATCAGCCTACCGCCGCGATGAGCGATAGAAACTGGCGGCCTTATACCCGTGGCCGTTGGGTTTGTTCTGACCGTGGGTGGACTTGGGTTTCAGAAGAACCATTCGGTTGGGCGTGTTATCACTATGGGCGTTGGGTGGAGCTCGGCAGTCACGGATGGTGCTGGGTCCCTGGCGACCAGTGGGCACCATCATGGGTTGCTTGGCGCGAGACGGATGATCATGTCGGATGGGCGCCGCTTCCGCCGGAATCTCTTTATGTTGAAGATGCGACTTGGGGGCCTTCGATTGACAGCGATTTTGGGATTGCCTCGGCAACGTTTGTGTTCGTGCTCAATGAGTTTCTTGGCGGTTCGGTTCGCGACCACTACTTGGACCGCCGCCAGAGTAATGTGCTCTATGGGCGCTCAAATGGATGCACCAACTACCGGGTTCGCCGTGACTACGTGGTAGCGGGTGGTCCGCGTTACGATCGTCTGCGCCGCTCCGTGCGCACTCCATGGCCAGTTTGCAGGGTCAATACAGACCGCATGCCAGCGCGAGGTCATGGCTACAACCCGCGTTTTGATGGCAATGTGATCAACGTCTTTGCACCGAGTTTCTCCGCGCCATGGAACCCAACATTGAGGCCACGCAATGTTCGCGAGCGCTTCAATCGCGTACAGCCTGTCAGATCAAAAGATGGCGTGAATCGTGAGCGGATGGTTCACTACAACGAGAAACGTCAGAGAGAATTACGTGATGCGAAGGACTGGTCTAATCGTCAGAAAAAAGAAAATCTCGATCGTGGTAGAATCCTCGAGGGCAATCGTCGCAAGGTTGCGGTGGCTGAGCAAACGAGAGCTGCCAAGATCCACCAAATGCGCAGAAATGGCGATGCTCCAGACCGTGGGCGCGACGGTGTGAACGGTCGAGAGAATCGAGTGCAGCGCGTTGGCGATAGACGCGAGCATGATCAGCGTAAGCGTGGTGAAGATTCAAAGCGTGGACAAGCTGACCGTGAGCGTGCGCAGCAAACCGAAAATCAGCGTGAAGAGGCAATGAAGCGTGGTCAGGATCAGCGCAAGGGTGCTGAAGATGCAAATCGTGGACAGGCTGAACGTGAACGTGCTCAGCAGGCTGAAAAGCAGCGCGAAGAGATGCAGAAGCGCGAGCAGGATCAACGTAAGCGTGGTGAAGGTGCCAAGCGTGGAAATGCCGACCGTGAGCGTGCGCAGCAAACCGAAAAGCAGCGTGAAGAGTCAATGAAGCGCGAGCAAGATCGGCGTAAGGGCGCTGAACAAGCAAATCGTGGACAAGCCGACCGTGAGCGTGCGCAGCAAACCGAAAAGCAGCGTGAAGAGTCAATGCAGCGCGAGCAGGATCGGCGTAAGGGCGCTGAAGATGCAAATCGTGGACAAGCTGAACGTGAACGTGCTCAGCAGGCTGAAAAGCAGCGTGAGGAAATGCAGAAGCGTGAGCAGGGTCAGCGCAAAGGTGCTGAAGAGGCCGGGCGTGGTCAAGCCGAGCGCGAACGTGCCCAGCAGGTAGAAAAGCAGCGTGAAGAAATCAAGAGGCGCGAGCAGGCACAGCGCAGAAGTGCTGAAGATGCCAAACGTGGACAGGCTGACCGTGAGCGTGGTCAGCAAGCTGAAAGGCAGCGCGAAGAGGCAATGAATCGTGAGCAAGATCGGCGCAAGGGCGCTGAACAAGCAAATCGTGGACAAGCTGAGCGTGAGCGCGCACAGCA
>JAGXGH010000061.1 GCA_024636835.1 Verrucomicrobiales bacterium
CATCGAAGGCTTGGGTGATCACGCCTGCGAATACATGACCGGCGGATCAGTCACCTGCCTTGGTGGCACCGGACGCAACTTCGGAGCCGGCATGAGTGGCGGCATTGGCTACATTTACAACGAGCACGACGACTTCGAATCCAAGCTCAACCGCGACATGGTGAACCTCTACCCTCTCATCGAATGTGAGGATAGTGAGATTCAAGAAGTCAAAGCGCGCATCCAAGGTCACGTCGATTACACCGGCAGTGTCAAAGGAAGCACGCTTCTTGAACACTGGGACACGGCCGTGTGCAAGTTCCTCAAGGTCATGCCCGCCGACTACGAACGCGTGCTCAACGCCATCAAAAAAGCCGAGGAAAGCGGTCTCGAAGGAGACGACGCTATCCTCGCCGCCTTCGAAGAAAATGCCAAGGTGGGGAACTGAGTTCCTCGTCATTGGTCAATAGACAATGGTCATTGGTTCACATGCCGATTCATCTACCCCAAACCATTGACCATTGACCATTGACCATTGACCATTGACGATTGACCAATGACTTGCCGCCACACCTTTAAAAAATAAGAGACCAATAAGGTCACCAGAAAAAAACACTTTTCACCAACTCACACCATGGGAAAACCAACTGGATTTTTAGAATTTGAACGTTCCACCATCCCCGACCGCTCGCCCCTTGAGCGGATTAAGGACTGGAAGGAAATTCACGATCACGGCGACGAAAGCGCGCTGAAAAACCAAGCAGCACGCTGCATGGATTGTGGTGTTCCTTACTGCCACACCGGCATCGACATTAGCGGCATGGCAAGCGGCTGTCCGATAAACAACCTCATCCCCGAGTTCAACGATCTCGTATACCGCGATCGCTGGGATGAAGCGCTGACCCGTCTGCGGAAAACCAACAACTTCCCTGAATTCACCGGACGCGTATGCCCTGCCCCATGTGAAGGATCCTGTGTGCTAGGAGTCATCGAGCCCCCCGTCACCATCAAAAACATGGAGTCCGCCATCATTGATCGCGGATGGGCGGATGGCAACATGACGCCAAACCCACCGGCAGAACGCACCGGCAAAATCGTCGCCATCGTCGGCTCCGGACCCGCCGGACTTTCTGCCGCGGATCAACTCAATCAGGCGGGCCACACGGTCACCATTTTCGAACGTGCCGACCGCCCCGGTGGATTGCTCATGTATGGCATCCCAAACATGAAACTCGATAAAACGGAAATTGTCGAACGACGTATCGATCTCATGAAAGCCGAGGGCATTAACTTCGAGATGAATGTGTTCATTTCCGAAAGCAGCGACTGGACGCCAAGCAGACTTCGCAAGGAATTCGATGCAGTGATCCTCTGTTGTGGAGCCACCGCACCGCGCGACTTACCTATCGATGGACGCGATGCCAAGGGCGTTCATCAGGCCATGGAGTTCCTCACCGCCAACACCCAACATCAGTTGGACAATCAATTCAACGGCACGAACCCCGCACTCAACGCCACCGACAAAGAAGTCGTCGTCATCGGTGGCGGTGACACCGGAACCGACTGCGTGGGCACCAGCATCCGCCAAGGCTGCAAAAACGTCATCCAGTTGGAAATCATGCCCATGCCGCCGATGGAGCGCGCGTCGAACAACCCATGGCCGGAGTGGCCCAAGGTGTATAAAATGGACTACGGTCAAGAGGAGGCTAACGCCACTCAAGGAGCCGATCCCCGAAGCTACCTTGTTATGACCAAAGCCATCCTCAAAGACGAGGAAGGCAATGTCAAAGGGCTACAAGTCGTCGATATCACTTGGGGAAAAAACGATGCCGGACAATTCGTGCCACAGGAGACAGAGGGCTCCCAACGCACCATCAACGCCCAGCTCATCCTTCTCGCCATGGGCTTCCTCGGACCCGAGCAGAAAATCATCGATCAATTCAGCCTGGAAACCGACGCCCGCAGCAACGTCAAAGCAGACCATGATGTCTACACCACCAACGTGGAAGGCGTCTTCGCCGCCGGTGACATGCGCCGCGGGCAATCCCTCGTCGTCTGGGCCATCAACGAAGGCCGTGGAGCAGCCCGCGAGTGCGATCGCTACCTGATGGGAACCACCCAGCTTCCTTAAACCTAGAAGAAGCAAATACAGGGAAAAGAAGCAAATACAGGGACACCCATCATTTAAGACCGCATAATCAAGGCTTACTCTTCAGCCTGCAAGACTATTCCTGCGAGGATCGCCATCGCTAACTTCAAAAAGGCCATACACCCGCTGCATATTCACGCAGCTTCCTCGTGAATCCTCCAATTATGGAAATATCGCCTCCAGCTGGCCATGCTCGTCCCAGCCGCTTCACTTCCTTGTTACCACCCACGGTTCCCTTCTGCTCCGAGGTGGTGATCAACGGCCTCACTGCAGCGTCACTCGACCGTGCAAGCCAGAGGGCATGAGCTTGTGCTGGAGCTTTTTCCCGCGCCGCTCCTGTCGATAGAAATACTTCACATTGGTGCGGGTGCGGTGCTGGTCTTCTGGTAGCAGACGAGGCTCACTCCTTCAGTGGGGGCAGCTTTTGGCGTTGCATGAAGACCGAGATATTCCCCCCGAACTTCTTGGTGCGCGGGTGGTTCTTTTTAAAGCTGATGGCTGATATCGTGACCTTACCACCTTCAAACTCCTTCCACCAATCTGCGGGAATGATCCGACCCTCCGGGTTTTCGCCTGCACGGCGGTCTACTCCTTTGGTATCTTCGTGGAAGAGTTTGCCGTTGACGTAAAGGCGATAGCCTCCACCTGAGCCGACATGCGAAATCCCGCCGTGCAGCAGACGGTATCGGTAGCCTTCCTCGAACTCGGGAAATTCGAACTCACCACGAATCATCAAGACATCGTTTTCCCACAAAGTATTGAGCGGCTTGTGGCAACCACAGAAGGACAATTTGCAGCCGCCCTGTTCTTTAAGTTTCATGCCTATATCGTCAAAGCGTTCCAACTTACCGTCAGCCGCGCCAAAGGGAGCGAGCCCTTGTTTCCAGCCTTTGGCTTGTGGATCAAAACCCGGCTCATACCAGTTTTCCATACCACTCGGAAAGGTCACCTCACGATAGCGACCGAGGCGGTCATCGGACTGCATGAACGCCTCCTTCGGGTTAAAGCTGAAGTAGGACCATTTCATCTCCCCGGCCTCGCGTCCAAATTGTTTCCAACTGTATTCATCAACGCCGACCTTCTCATAGAGCGAAATCAAACCGGGCATTGTTGCCACCCTGATATCTCCCTCGCTCTTCGCCTCCGTTATTAAACTGTCGCGATGCGTCGCCACGTATTGTGGAATCAGATCGCCTCCGACTGCCTCGTCCACGACCTTGCGAAGCTCCGGACTGAGTTCCTCAGGGTCGGCGGCAAGGAATAACTCCTTGAATGGTAATGGCTGATCAGGGTGCATTTTTTTACCCAACTCGTAGATCACATCGTAGCCACCTGGCATGCGGGTGAGCATTTCGATTTTCACTTGCTGCAAGGTTGGGTTAATTATTCCCTCAACCTGATTCGAGGGATGCTGGTATGGGTCGAATTGAAGGTAGGATTCACGCAAGGTCTCGCGCGCCAACTTCTGCACTTCCGGGCTCGCCTTGGCAAGACCCTCGGGAAAATCACCCCAGCGAATCAGACTGGTCACATTGTAGCGATGACTCGACTGGACCATCTTGCCCACCGCAGGCAATACCTTGCGGTAGCAACGCTCGTCGCCAACCACCGGAGTCAGCGCCACCAAAGCCGAGTGATTAAACCACCACTCCTCATGATCAAGATATGGCAGGATCAAATCAACCTGATCAACGATCCAATCATTCGGCGCTTTGCCTATCAAACTGAGAGCCAACTCCTTCACAAACCACGACTCCTGATCGTTCTTGAGCATGCTCACCATCATGTCGAAAACCTCGCGGGTCAGCAATTGATCCGGTGTCTTTTCGATGCCCTCAAGGGCGGCGCGCCGAACACGGGCGTCCTTTGCCGTCAGGAACTCTTTAAGAAAATCCACTCCAAACGTGTGGATCGTTCCAGCCGCAGCCGAGCGAATCACATAGTCGGGGTGGTGCATGTAACGGCGAATGATGTCGCCATCCGTCTCATCAGCCAGTGTGCGCAAAAGATGCAGGCCGGAATGCTCGGAGAACGTTTCCTTGGAGATATCCGGCTTCGTGCCGTCAGCCATCACTGCGGATTCAATCGACTGAAAATCATCATCTGCCGCCGTCCCCCAGGGACGCGTTGGCAGCGCAAGGGTCTTGGCAAATTTCGTCGCCGGAGCGCCGGTGAGACGCAGAGTTTTGCGCGGCACCGTGTAGGTGAGCGCATAGCCCATTCCCCAGGCTGGATCGTCATAGCGATCACCGCCGAGAATGCCGAAAGTACCGTCGAAGCGTCGTGACATCTCGTAATGCCAGCGGCGGCTGTCCATGAATTCGCGGTAATGATTCTGGAGTTTATCTTTCACCAGCCCCATCGAGGCACTGCGCCAGATTTCACCAATACCACCACCAGTATGTCCATGCAGCATATACGAGGTGGAGTAGAAACTAAACTGAGCGGAGGCATCGCGAGCCTTGGCGTAAATCGATTTCTCACCCATTGGGTCGAGGCTGGCGGCGGCAGCCATCGAAAAGGCAAGTTTTCCGTTTTTCCCATTATCCGTAAATCCTCGTTCAGGCTTGCCCTGGCCGTAAGGCACATTGCCGCGTGCGGAGTAACGATAGAAGCGAGTCAGGACACGCTGCAAGGTCTCATCGGGAACCTTGGCACCGCATTCCACCGCCAGCATCAGATAGCCGACGCACAACGTTCCAGCAGCATTGAGATGCCCACCCCCACCGCCGTAACCAAGAGCCGCAGTCGGTCCGCGACCGGCCCAGCCACCGAGGTTTTCCATTTCGACCAATTTATCAGCGAGTTTCTGGATGGTTGGCAACACCTCGGCGTCACCAGTGCGCAGGTAGTATTCACACAGCGCCAGTCCTCCGTATCCAATGTGCCAAGGGTACGTGGCATCGCCTTTGTGGGCGTGTGCCCATTTGCGAACGGCATCAAGATCAGAATCGTCACCAGTGGAGAGCAAGAAGAGCATGCCAAGATCGGCAAACCCCGCGCTGTTTCCTGGAGTTTTCAAATACTCTGCGAGATTGCGCACGATCTTGTCGGACTTCGGGCAGTTGATCGGCCAGGTCATGCTATAGGCTCCCAGAATCTCAAGCTGAACAGTAACCTCGGAAGTCTCACCACCAGGTTTTTCAGCAACTAGCATGACCATCTTGCCATCCGTGGCTTCTGCCTTGGTGATCATGTTGCCGAGCTGGATCCGGGGATCGATATCCTTTAGGGTCTCGCCATTGATCGAGACGATGACCTGACCAGCCTTGAGCTTGCCGGTCTTGGCTGCGGGCGAGCCTGGCTCAACCTCCTTGATCACCATGGTGAAGGCCGGCTGAACCAGGTCCAAACTCAGGCCAACCGGACCGAAGCGGGTGAGATTAACGACCCGCTTGTCGGCGGCCGGCCTCAATGAGAACTGACCCTGATCTTCTCGATAGAAGGAGGATTCGGCATGAGCACTATGAGATACCAAAACAGCGCTCAGGACTAAGGCGTAGCAAGCGATAAGGAATTTTGAAATTTTCATGGAGAAGACAGCCATTCTGTAACTTGCATTACATACCTCAATACGCCCCGTGCTCTATCATGTTTTTATTCGGTCACGACGCGCGACGTGAATCCACCAGCGACCGAAAGCTGATGACGGTTTGGTATGCTAAACGCTCAAATTTACTCAACATTTGATGTATTTCTGCTAAGCAGCCCAAAATGATCAATAGCTTGTGGATGGCTCTTGGAATTCTTGCCTATTCAGGCGAAAGGATCTCCAGCATAATCCGTAGAATACTGCTTGGTTCATCGGGATGAACTGGCCATTCCTGAGGAAATCCTTAAAGGTGCCTCTGTAGCTCATAGTACCCACCAATATTGAAATGAATAGTCGAAGAGAATTTTTAAAGAAAACCGCTTTGCTTGGCGTCTCTGGTCTGGCAGCTCCAATCATTAGTAAGGCGAGTACCCTTGGTTTGAACGGTCGGATTGGAGCCAATAGCCGGATCAATCTCGCCTACATAGGGATGGGCTTGCAGGTAAAATCGCACTTAGGCATTAGCAACATGGAGGGCGTGCAGCCCCTTTATGTCTGCGACGTGAAGCAGGACATGTTGTCTAAAGCGTCTGGCGAAATGACGAAGCGAGGATTTAATGAAGTCACTGCCACGCCGGATTATGAAGATGTCATCAATGATCCAGCTGTCGATGCTGTCGTTGTGACAACACCAGATCACTGGCATGCGGCAATGGCTATCGCAGCCATGCGCGCGGGCAAAGATGTTTACGTTGAGAAGCCGATGACCCTGACCATTGAGGAGGGCAAGGCCATGGTCGAAGCGGAAGCGCGCTACGGTTCGATCATCCAGGTCGGATCGATGCAGCGCTCGAACGGAACATTCCGTAAAGCCGCAGAAATCGTCAGAAATGGTTGGATAGGCGAGATCAAGACGGCCTATTGCAAATTGGGGAGCTTTCCCCCTGCACAGCTCGATGCGCCTGAAGAGATTCCCGATGGATTCAACTACGACAAGTGGCTCGGACCCGCGCCCTTCGAACCTTACTCAGCTTCCCGTGTGCAAGGTAACTACGGAGGTGGCTGGCGGAGGCATTGGGATTATGGTAGCCGCAAGAATGGAGACTGGGGCGCACACCACTATGACATCGTTCAGTGGGCTCTGGGAAGAGATGAGACCGGCCCAGTGAAATTCGTACCACAAGGTTACCAAGGCGAAAAACATGCTTATTACGAGTATGCGGATGGGATACGCGTCTACCGCGATCATCCAGATTCGGGTAAATACATGATCCGCATCCAGGGCACCGAAGGGGATGTTTATGTCAGTCGAAACGGTCAGATCATGACGACGCCTTCAGGTTTTGCCAAGCAACCCTTGGGGCTTGGTGATGAGCGGCTGTATCTCTCGAAAAACCACCAAGTCAATTGGATCGAATGCATTCGCACCAGAAAACGCACCATTTGTCCCGCCTCTGTTGGTCACCGCACTGGTAGCATTTGTCTTCTCTCGGGAATCACTGAACGCCTGGGTCGCCCGATTCAATGGGATCCGGAAAACGAACATATAATCGGCGATCCGGCGGCAAGTAAATGGGAGTCCCGCCCACGTCGTGCTGGCTATGAACTTCCCGCATAAGCCCGCTCCTTTTCATCATCCCACCACATCAAATCCATGAAATGCATTTTATCACTTTTCCTCGGTCTCTTCCTCATCCCATTGTCGATGGCCGGCATTACCGAGGCGCTGAGTCAGTTAAGCTCGGATAACTACGACGTCCGCACTGAAGGTCGCAACGAGTTGTTAAGTCTTTTCGCTGAGGCCACTGCTCCAGGAAATGAAGCTGGCGAGTTGCCAGGCATGTTAGCTGAAGTTGCTTCGGCAACGCAAAAAGATCTGCCCATCCCTTCTCGCCTGTATCTCATTAAAACACTCGGTCTTTTCGGGACTGATACCTCCGTCAAACCGCTGGTTCTTCTCCTGGATGATGAGTCTCCAAAGATTAGAGATAACGCAATGCAGGCGATTGCTCGGATAGGCACGGATCAAGCAGTTGCGGCATTAGTTCAGCGGCTGGGTAAGGCTCCCGAAAGCGAGCGCAGAGGGTTGTTGCTTGCGCTTTCCTCAAGCAATAACGAAACAGCAATCCTCACCATCGGGCGTCTATTGCATGACTCAGACCCGGTTCTCACGAACTTAGCTGCCACCGCACTCGGAAAAATGAGCGTGGAAAAAGCGATACCCATTCTGTTGGAATTACGCAATTCCGCTCCCGTAGACCAGCGCCTTGTTTTTGAATCGGCGCTACTCGACATCGGATTGAATAAAGATATCGTGAGTGACTTCCTTCAAAATGGATCCAACGATTCCATCCGTGTCGCCGCATACCGTCAGCTGATTGAAATGGATATCTCAGCGGCCGCCAATTTCCTCCAATCCATCATTGGACGCGAAGATGCACCGGCACACTACGGATTCATTGCCAGTGCCGCGAGCTCCAACATACCTCAACTTTACAAAGTGCTGACGGATAATATCGATAAGTTATCGGCCAACGACCGGGTTCTTATGGCTAGTGCCATTGGAGACAACCGTGCATCGCACTACGAAGATTTACTTCTATCATTTCTGAATGACGAGTCGATAGATGTGCGGCTCGCGACGATTGATGCATTGGGTTGGATTGGAACAAACAAAAGCTTTGATGCCATCTACGCCCAATACTTATCCGATAAGAACAATGACAGGGTTCGAGATGCGCTGACTCGTCTCAATGCGGCTGCCTTTGATCAACTCCTGATTCGAGTGCTTGAAAACTCCGGCGATCCTATCGAGATGATCGCCGTGGTCGAGCTCATTGCTCTTCGCAACACACCCGGCACCAATGAATTGATTAGCTCGATAGCGACCAGTACGGACAGAGACCCAGATTTGCGCAAGGCTTGCCTTAAGGCGCTAGAGACCATCGGAAATACGGATAGTGTCAAACTCATGCTCGGATTAATTTTGGCACAGAGCGATATGACCCGCCCCGCGCAAACAAGTCTGAAGCGTCTTTCTCAAAATCTCGGTAATCCTCATAAACTATGGCTTGATGCTTATCAGCCAGCTCTTGCCACCGCCTCTTCGGATGATCAAATTAAAGATATCCTATTGATCCTCGACGGGGTGCCAACTCAAGAGACGCTTGACTATATGCTGAGCGCCTGCGCAAAGCCTCAGCTCAAGCAAGCAGTGCTTCGGACCTTGCCACGCTGGACAGACTATAATGTCGCGTTAACATGGCTTGAACTGGCCAATAGCGACTCGTCGACGGCAGAAGACAAAGCCACGGCTCTTGCCGGTTTGAAGCGTGCTCTCACTCATGAGTCAATGAAAGGAGATATTCGCACCAAGGCGCAGGTAGCCAAGCAGGCGGTGCTTAAAGCAAAGACGCCCGAGCAAAAGTTGCTTATCCTCAATGCTTTCAAAGATGCTGGTCTTTCTAATAAGGATAAGTCGATTGTAAGCAAAGAGTTCGAGTCGCTGAAAAGCGATGAAGATGTCTCAGAACTCCTCTCAGAACTCATCGCCACTCCCTGACCACGCCACTGAGCGACTCCGCATAAAGAAGACGACTTAGGCAAATGGATTCCATCCCCCTTGAAACTAACCGTAGTGAATCCAATAACGCAAAAACCAGTGACAACTCAAAATCTGCTGTAACGGATAGTGCAATAGAATCGACTAAAACGGCCTGAAATGGTGCTTGACCCTGCAAAACCGCCATTTCAGAAAGGGCACAAAAAATCCCGCTAACCTGTTAAGATTGAGGGATTAAAAGTGGTACACCCAAAGAGATTCGAACTCCTAACCTTCTGATTCGTAGTCACCGCAAGCGCTTCATCCTTAGCGCCTTATGTTGATGTTTGTTGGTTTATAGCTCGTCTTAGCGGTGCTTATTAGTGCTTATCCTGCCTCAACGAGATAAATTGAGTATCAAAAATAATCTGAGGTTTTGCAACTGCTAAATGTCTTTTAGTTGAGCCGTCGTAATCATGGCTTCGAAAAAAATATGGGCGATACCCACATTTGCTATACCCGAAGTTGATGAGTTGCGGGATAAACTTGGTATGAACGACCAAACTACCCATAAACGCCCAAAGCCAAAGACTATTCAAACCGTGCAATCTACTGCTCCCTGGATGCTGGTTTCCGAAGCCTCCCTCCAAAGCCATCTTACGTCAAAAATGATCCGCTCATCAGGACTGGAGCTGCGACCATTTGGAAATGCAGACTATGTTAGACCCAAAGATCTCAACTACTGGATATTACACGGTGAAATCCCGTCTTCAACGTAGTGAATGAGTTCTCAAAAAATACTCCTAACTGTATCGCCTCAAAAGTCTTATATCCGTTCCGCACGAAACCATACAATATGAAGGTCGAGATCAAGGCTTCATACCTTGTCGTGTCTCCGTAAAAAAGACGGGGCGAAAACCCTGTAAGGTTCACCACATACCAGCGAATCAATCCCTTGATAGACCAAATAATGCATTCCCAGGTAAGAATGGGTTTCCCCAATAAACAAAGCAATATGGGGGAAGAGCTGTGTTTCTTATTTGCCTCTTTTAGCTTAAAAACTGATCTCTGAGCCCCATTAATGCCAAATTAAAGATATTAATTTCTTTATTTATTGTTTATCTCCCTATGTTCAGTATGAATTATGCAGCTCACCTTCTCAGTGCTTGTGAGTAAAACCATCCACCCCCATCCGAAATGAGGCAAAAAATACTCATCCTTACTGTTTCAATAATTCACTGTGCCTTTGCCGTCCCGTCGGAAACTCCCGATGCCCCGCTCAAAGGCGAGGAAGTCGCCATACTCACCGATGCTCCTTTCGTCCCACCTCCCATCACCCGTGACCACCCTACCCGGGTGAAAATCGAGATTGAGGTCACTGAAGTTGTTAAACGCATGGCGGATGGCGTGGATTACACGTTTTGGACTTTCGGCGGCAGCGTCCCCGGTAAATTCATCCACCGCCAGGAAGGTCTCGGCACCGATCCGGCAAAAACCATCGCCATACTGCGCGGCCTGTTGAAATAGCGCGCGAACCAAGCACCGCCAACTCCGCATTCCCCATGGTTGCGTCCATCCTTCCACCGAAACCTGATCCCTTCGCCGAGCGCCCGTTTCTCGTCTTCTGGGAAATCACCCGTGCTTGCGCTCTGGCGTGCAGCCATTGCCGCGCCGAAGCCCAACCGCATCGCCACCCCAACGAACTCAACCAATCCGAAGCCTTCGCACTGGTCGATCAGCTCGGCGAACTCGCGCCGCCCATGCTCATCCTCACCGGTGGCGATCCCCTCATGCGCCCCGATGTGCTCGACATCGCCCGCCGCGGCACTGCGGTTGGCTTGCGTGTCGGACTCAGCCCGTCCGGCACCGCGCGCCTCGTCAATTTCGACTTCCATGCCATCCGCGCCTCCGGCATCGAGCGCATCTCGCTGAGCCTCGACGGAGCCACACGCGAATCCCACGACGCCTTCCGCGGCCTGACCGG
>JAGXGH010000062.1 GCA_024636835.1 Verrucomicrobiales bacterium
ATCGTGAGCAAGATCGGCGCAAGGGCGCTGAACAAGCAAATCGTGGACAAGCTGAGCGTGAGCGCGCACAGCAAGCTGAGAAGCAACGTGAGGAAGCAATGAAGCGCGAGCAAGATCAGCGCAAACGCGGTGAAGAGGCCAAGCGTGGAAATGCTGACCGTGAGCGTGCCCAGCAAGCTGAAAGGCAGCGCGAAGAGGCAATGAATCGTGAGCAAGATCGGCGCAAGGGCGCTGAACAAGCAAATCGTGGACAAGCTGAGCGTGAGCGCGCACAGCAAGCTGAGAAGCAACGTGAGGAAGCAATGAAGCGCGAGCAGGCACAACGCCAGCAGGCTGAACAAGCAAATCGTCAGCGAGCAGAGCAGGCACAGCGCCAGCAAGCCGAGCGTGCGAAACAGCAGCAGGCGGATCAGCAACGCGAGAATGCGAAGAGGCGCGAGCAAGCGCAACGCAAGCAGGCTGATCAAGCGAATCGTCAGCGAGCAGAGCAAGCACAACAACGCCAACAAGCCGAGCGCGCAAAGCAACAGCAGGCCGAAAAGCGCGAACAGGCGCAACGTCAGCAGGCTGAACAAGCCAAACGCCAGAGATCCGAGCAAGCAAAGCGTCAACAGGCCGAGGAGCAATCAAAACGCGACTCTATGCGCCGCCGGGATACGAAAAATCAAGAGGAACGTCGGAAGGAGAAAGAATCCCAATCCGGCAAAGGTCGTGGCCGACGTTAACGACCTCCGAGCTATTGGGATTTATGTGTTGTGCTCACACCGCCCTAACCACGTTATTCCTAACGTAGCTACTTTCGTGAGAAAGTCGCAGGGTGGTGTGACTGCATGTTAAAGCTCCGCGAATCCTAAGATCCTTAAGAAAACGGGAGTTTCGTTGTCCAAAAAATGTTCCCGCCCACCAAAAAGAGTCGGTAACCATGCAGGATATTAAGCTGAGCCTCATCAATAAGACTGTTCTTAAACACCCGTTTAAAAAGCGCTCTTAATCCTTGAATATAAACCAGTTATTCTGAATTGTTAAGACCCTCGGGAATACCCCCAGTGGAGCCAATACGTAACAACACAGCAAAAAACATGATCAGTAAAAAAAGTAAATTTTTTGTGGCCTTGATTGGCGCTCTAGCCAGCTTCACCATCACTACTAACTCAGCTGACGCGGCAGTCCTTGCCTTCAGTGGAGTCACTGGATTCAGCGGAGGTGACAGCTATACACCACAGGATTTCACCCCTCTCACAAACGGTTTTGGAATCAACAAGCCTGATGCCGACGACCCTTCGACTTGGACGAACGGAGGTCCATCACCAAACACCGCTACCTACAAGGATGAGTGGTATGACCACTATTTGACTGGCGCAGCGAATGGTAAGCTCGGTTGGGTAGCCTTTGACCTTGGCAGCTCTCAAACGACCCTGGGAAGCCTTTATCTGATTAATGCTGATGCTCAAGGTAATGTCGTGGCGACCTCCACATTCAATATTTACTACGCGGACACGCCAACGGTCGCCCTGCCATCCCCTCCGGGTGGAAACTCCTCTGTTGACTATGATTTTGCCAGCGGAGGCTGGACACCGCTTGGAGTAACGCGAAATATAGGTGTCGCTACTTCAGCATATGATTACGATTTGAGTAGCATCGCCTCCGCGCGTTACATCGCAGTGGAAATCATGACCTCCTACACAACAGACGGCCGCGTAGGTTTCGATGAGGCTGCAATTACAGTCATTCCAGAACCATCCGCTGCACTTCTCGGAGCCTTCGGTGCTCTTGCACTTCTTCGACGCCGCAGGTAATCGTAGGGTATTTCTCTTTTAAAAGGCTTCCACGGCAATGCTGCTGGAAGCCTTTTTCTTTTGGTGATTCGCACTCGGGGCAGTTACGATGATGCTGACAAGCTATATGCATCATGAACAACGACGAAGCGACCGACCGATTTATTCTCTACATCGCGACTGAGCGCGGGTTGTCGGATAATTACCAACTACTTCTACGCCAGCACCTCGAGAGCTTGTCCGTGTGGTTGCAGAACCAGCGTGGTAAAATGCACGTCGAGGCGACGACTGATGATCTTGGCGATTTCCTCGCATCGCGCAAAAAAGAGGGACTGGAAGCGTCGTCCTTACGCATTATCGCAGTGGCGATGAAGGTGTTTTTCCGCTTTCTATTGGCGCGAGGGTTTATCGAGTCTGATCCCGCAGAACCGCTACTCTCTCCACGGGCTATTGCGCATTTGCCAGAGACCTTGAACGCACGAGACGTTCAGCAGTTGATCGAATCGGTTGATGGTAGCGAGCCCTTCGATCTGCGTGACCGTGTGATTCTCGAACTCCTCTATGCGGCGGGCTTGCGGGTGTCGGAATTGGTCACTGCGCGGCTTGAAGAACTGGACTTGGAGAAAGGTGTGCTACGCATCACGGGCAAGGGCAATAAGATGCGCTTAGTGCCGGTCGGAAGTGCAGCGAGAGAGGCCATCGACCGCTACTTGGCATTGGGCCGTCCGAAATTGGTCGGTAAAAAAACAGGGTCGCACGTCATTCTATCCCGCTTCGGCAAGTCGCTCACGACGGAGAGGATTCGCCAAATACTAAAGGCACGCGCCAAGGCGACGGGCATGGAAAAGAATGTCTACCCACACCTGCTGCGCCACAGTTTCGCCACGCACTTGCTGGAGAATGGAGCGGACTTGCGGGTGATCCAGGAGTTGCTAGGCCACGCGGACATCAGCACGACGCAGATTTATACACACGTGGATCAAAAGCACCTCAAGGGTGTACACAAGAAGTTCCACCCGCGGGGCTGAGACTATTGAAAGGTAACATTTCAGATGCCGTTTTGAGGTCTGGATGTCGATCGCGTAGTTCCACGCCAAAAAAATTCCTGTTCTAAAACTTTGGCTCCGTAAACTCATTATACAAAGTTCTGTGAAGTGAACTATACCACCTGACAGGGTGCTAAGCCTGTTCTTTGCCCCTCCCTTCGATTGCATCCAAAATCATGAAATCCAAAGCTCTCGCGATTCCACTCATTGTACTCAGTCTCACCTCTGCACAGGGGGCGCTCCTTTTTTACGAAGATTTCACGGGGTTCACGGCTGGCGGTGCTAGTCTTGATGGTCAGGGCGGGTGGAATTCCCCGGGGGATAGTGAAAGTGTTCGAAACGAAACTTACACTGGCGGTGGAAGCACTGGTTCCTGGAATGGCACCATCACCAACTCCACCACCAGCGGAGGGAATTTCCTTGCCGCCACTGGTAACACGCACGCCTTTGGTAATATCGCGCTCTCTACAACGGTTACCAACAGCTTCGCGGCTGGCACGACGACGTGGTTCAGCTACGTGGAATACAATGGCAATAATGGCAGCGCCGGTCGTCAAAACGTCGCGATTGGTGCAGCACCGCTGACCAGCGACGGAGGCTTGGAAATGGCTGGCCAAGGCATAGGTGTAGGCACCGGCACTAGTTCCAACACCGCGCTAGCGACATTCTGGGAGCCTAATGCTACTGGTGATGACAAGATTACAGCCTCTTCTTCTATCGGCTCCGGACGACCAATTTTCGTGATATCCAAGATCGAATGGGACGCAGTTAGCGGTGATGATCGCATCACTGTTAAAAGGTTTGCTTTCAGTATACCAGTAGGGCTTACCGAGACAGATTGGAATAGCGAAGCTGGAGTCTCGACGAACACTGCGAACCTAGATCAATCGACTTTCGATACATTAAGTTTTGCAAACCAATACGCCTACCTCGACGATATTCGCATCGCCTCCGACTTCGATAGCGCTGTGACGGGGACGGTGGTTATCCCTGAGCCCTCTGCCCTTCTGCTTAGCAGTCTTGGCGGACTGGCGCTACTGCGCCGCCGCAGGCGCTCGTAGGACTCCCGCTATGGGCGAGATGTAGGTATTGTTTCCCGGTGGTTCTTTGATAAGAATGACGCGGTATGGATGAATCTACTGATCGTGATGGGGTTTGGTTGTTGGTGGATATTTCCAATCAACGAACCAAGTGGGTGACGTGGACTGACGGCAAGCTCGGTGAGGTGCGCGTGGTGGCGACTAAGGACGTCGTTGAGATGTTTGAAGTGGTCAGCGACCGGTTTTCGGGAGTGGTGATGTCATCGGTGGTACCAGCCGTCGCGACGGAGATTGAGAAGCGATGTGTGGCCAGTGACGTGTTGGTTGTTCGCGCGAATCCTTCAGTGGTCCAGGCGCTTGGTTTGATGGATTTTACCAGCTACGAAGGACGGCAGACTCTAGGCGAAGACCGCGTGGCAAATGTATTAGGCGCAGCCGCAGCGGCTTCCGGTGACGCCGTGTTGGCGGTGGACTTGGGAACGGCGACAACGATTGAGGTGGCGACTCGCGATGGTCAACAGTGGAAGTTTTCCGGTGGGATGATCGCTCCTGGAGTGAATGCTCTAGGAACATATCTACATGAGAAAACGGCACAACTGCCGATGGTGAATCCAGCAAATATTGATGATTCCGTGACGGCGATTGGGCAGACAACAAAGGGTGCAATCTCTGGCGCACTAAAATTCGGTTACCCGTCAATGATTGCCGGGATGGTCAATGCGGCGGCGAAGGAATGCGGCGGCGCGGTTGATATCGTCGTGACCGGTGGTGCGGCGGATTTCTTTCCATGGGCGGATTTCCCAGCGGCGCGGCGTGAGGAATTACTGACGCTTCGAGGGTTGGCCCGATTGATCGAGAGAGGGTGATTTCCTAATCAGCCTCCCCGTAGCCAAACTTGTTTGGCGTCCCCGTAGCCGAACTTCTCAAAGTTTGGCTGGAGCACAGCGAATCTCCCATTCGGCTTAGCCGGGATCCATGTCGTGTGTTTCCAGACCTGCGCTCCAAATGCGGTATTTTACCACCGCGCCTTTCGGGGTGTAGACGACCACCGGTAGGCGACTGTTGTAGCGGATGAGGTAAGGTTCCCCACCGATACTGACAAAGCGTTCTTCTTTGATCGGTCCACCGACGCGGGCTCTCAGGGTACCGCCTATCGGTCCCAAGCTGTGGACGATATAGCGGGTAACCCCCCAGCCTTCGATCGTTTCGGCTTCGATCGTTCCACCAATAAAGTGTCGATTCGCGGTATCGACCATCGCCATCTTACCGACGATGAGCTCCACTTTGAAGGCGGATTCGTCGTCCATTTTCGGAAGCTCGAGCACGTGACGCGTCATGCCTTTCTCAGCTGGAGGAAACGCTTTCATGTTGTCTTCAGCGGCAAGTGTAATGGCAGTAATGCCGAGAAAGAGGGTCAGAAGAATCGATTTCATGGATGGATGAAGCACTTCAACGAAACTCCCATAATTGAGCAAAATCAGCAAGCGCGCATTCATCCCTTCCTACCTGCTACTGGCTACCGGCGACTCCCTTACTTTTCATATAAATTCCCATTTTAGCGTATGGGTTTCGCTCATTTTCCACGTTTCCTTCTAACGATTCGTGAGTAAAGTCTCGTATCATGCGCGCTATTGGAATCGATTTTGGAGGGACTTCGGTCAAGCTTGGACTCTGTGACGGAGAGGAAGTCGTAGAAAAAATGCCCCGCATCCCAACGGCGGATTATGGATCACGCGATGATTTGATCGACGCGATTGTCGAGCAAATTGAAACGCTGAAAACCAAGTATCCAGATCTCGTCGGTGTGGGTGCGGGGGTGCCGGGCAATGTCGATTATCCTAGTGGCAGGATTCACGAACTGACCAATGTGAACGACTGGGTCAACGTTCCATTCCGCGATATTTTAGAACAGAAAACCGGGCTGGTGGCCGCGCTGGACAACGACGCGAACTGCATGGCCTATGCGGAATGGCGGGTCGGCGCGGGCAAAGGCTCGGACCACTTGCTGGCAATCACCATGGGCACCGGCGTTGGTGGCGGCTTGGTGATCGATGGCAAATTCTGTCGTGGATCGGCATCCGTGGCGGCGGAAGTCGGCCAGATGTCGCTCGATTATTCAGGGCGTGTGGGTGTTTACGGTAACAAAGGGTGCACGGAAAAATACATCGGCAACGCACAGGTCGAGGAGATGGCGATGAACCTCTACAAACAACGACACTTCAAGAATGGTGGCCCGATGCCGAATGCGGAGATGTGCGACCCAAAAGCGCTCGCCGAGGCAGCGCATCAAGGGGATCCCGTAGCGATCGAGGTTTGGGGGAAGGTCGCGGAATTCCTGGCCACCACGCTGTGCAACGTTTGTTGGTTGATCAACCCGGATCGCATCGTGATTGGTGGCGGATTGGCGGGGGCCGGGGAACTTTTATTCAGTCCGCTGCGTGCGCACATGAAAGATCAACTGTCGAACACGCACTACCAGTCGATGAAAATTGTCGCGGCGAAGTTTGGCAACGATGCTGGGATGATAGGTGCGGCCATGGAAGCCGCAGATCGCTGGAAAGAGCAGCAGGGCTAGAATGGCTGGTCTAACTGATACCGGCTCCAAATAGAAACATGGCTTTTCGCCGCGCACAAGTCGCTCTCAATCAACCATTTCAACGACTGTTCGCGTCAGATCAATACCAAGATTTGGTATGATTGCAATTTCCTCCATTCGTTCGTATCGTAAGCCTATGCTTTGACTCATGTGTAACGCTGCCAAGACCCGGTCGGGTCGAATATGGCTATTGGTGATTATTGTCGCTTTGATCCTGCTCTTTGTTGGAAAGAGTCAGGGGTGGTTTTAGGCGGCGTGGGATAAAACTACTACTGACTCAAAATATCGAAGCCACAATTTAAGCACATCGTATCGAAATGGGACAAAGATATCAATGGCTGACCTCAAAGCAGAACGAGCTCATGGATGCACTTGGCAAGGCTTCCAGCCTGAGCGAGAAAGAGAGAAAACAAATCTGTAAAAGCATTAGTCCTACTGGTTTAATCGTATGCTGTGGAATACTATTTATTGCCCTAGGTTGGTTAAACCTTTCAATTTACTGGGACAGCATTGTTGCCTGGCAGATGTTTTTAGAAATTGATCCGATAGAACGAGAGCAATTACCCTATGCATCGATGGCCTACATTGGTGGCATCATCACAGGCATAATATTTCTGGTATGTGGTTTCGTCGCGTTTTCAACAGCCATTACGCAGAGGCGCTTGAACAGAACTGCGAAGCTTTTAATAACAGAGCTTCAGAATAAACAGGCAGCCGGATCAGAAGTTAAAAGCGACACCGAGAAATGAGCCGGGAAGCTTGTCGCATTAATCCTTAAGGACGCGCTTGATCGATCCACGCCGAACGTTAGAGTAGCGATGATGAAAACTGAAATTTGGAAAAATTCGCTGATTGTATGCAGCACGCTGGCTGCCGTCGTTTTGTGCGGTTGCGGTGTGGAGAAGTCCACCACCGAAAAGCTCGATGCGGATGACCTACCGCTCACCGCGCCGGCGATCGACGATATTACGCTTAAAGAGGGGCCGGACGGACTGATGATAGAGGCGGGGAAAGACAAACCGTTTTCCGGTGTGGATATCGAACCGATGGAAGAACCCGATGGAGATGGTGGAACGAAGGATTTTATTGTTGAGACGCCGTATTCAAAGGGCGTGATCGACGGAGTGAAGCGCACGTATTTTGGCGGTGGTGCGATCCGTGAGAACCGGACTTACAAAAAGGGCGTTCCCGTTGAGGTGGAGACCTACTATTCGGATGGTAGTAAGAAGTTCTCGGGGCAGCTGAATTCCAATGACCGCGTGGAAGGTGCGACCAAGCGTTGGTCCACTGATGGCATCGTGCTCGGCGAGGGTTCCTACGATGCCGATGAAAAGCACCACGGCGTCTGGAAGGAATACGATGAGTCCGGCGAGCTCATTGGTAAGTATCTGTGGGAACATGGAAAGATCAAAAAAATCATCCTCGAAACCCCTGAGCAAAAAGAGCGCCGTATGCAACACTACGGCGAGGTGGAGCCATCCGCTGAGATGGACACACCGAGCAGCGACGCCTAATTTCACAACCATGGCTGCCGCATCAAAAAACTTATTCGCCTTCATTGGAAGTGATGAGGCTCTCGTGAAAGAGGCAGCTCTCAACGCGGTGCGTTCACGCACGCCGGAAGATGCGGGTGAGTTTGCCAACGACATCGTCAATGGCGCTTCGGAAAACTCCGACGATGCGGCGCGGATCATCCGTGAAACCATCCAAGCGATCCAGACCTTACCTTTCTTTGGTGGCGGGAAGTTGGTGTGGCTGAAGAATGCGAATTTTCTTGGCGATACCGTAACCGGTAAGTCGGCGGCTACGCAGGATGCCGTCAAGATGTTGGAGGAGGAACTCGCACGTGGGCTGCCTGATGGAGTTGTTTTCGTTCTTTCGGCAACGGCGATCGATAAGCGGCGCTCTTTCTATAAATTTCTGCAGAAGGATGCGGCGATTGAGATGTTCGACAAACAGGACATCTCTCGCGAGGGATGGGAGCAGAAGATG
>JAGXGH010000063.1 GCA_024636835.1 Verrucomicrobiales bacterium
CGTCCAACTATCCTCAGCCATCTCGCCGACCACCGACACCGGATCCGGCGATCCCTCGGGCGCAGTGGAACCCACCCCGCAGATCAACCAAGTGCTGTCCAGCCCAAGCGTCGAGCTGAACGCCGCTCCATTACCTGAGGTTCCCTCATTAGCCACTCTGCCGGACGTTCCCGCACCCAAGCCAGACGTGCCTGCAACAAAGCCGGATGCGCGACCACAATCTCCGCGTGGCACCACCCCACCAAGGCAGGTGCAGGGCCAACCCTCAACAACAGACTCCAACGGTGCCAACGCCCCCGCCGTCCAGCAATTGCAATTTGGCGTTGGTGCAGGACGCCAACCCGCGCCAAACTACCCAAGCCGAGCACTTAGTCGTGGACATGAAGGCACCGTCGTCGTGCAGTTCACCGTGGCTAAATCGGGAGAAATCGAACAAGCCAGAGCCATCAACCCTAGCCGCTACCCGGAACTCAACGCCGCCGCCATTTCCACCATCCGCCAGCGATGGAAATTTCCTGCCGGAGAAGAGCGTATCTACCAAATCTCTATCACCTTCGAAATCCGCTAACACGCATGCTCGCCAATTCAGTTCTAGAAATCTTCCACGATGGAGGGCCAATCATGTGGCCGCTTCTTGCCACCCTGGTGCTCGCGCTGATGGTGATTATCGACCGCGCTCTCTGGTGGTTCGGCCACTCCGCAAGACTCGACGCCAAGGCCCGATCCCAAGCACGCGATTTCCTCGGGCGTGGCGATTTCGCAGCCGCCCATCAGCTCGGAAAATCCCATCGCGATGTCTTTCTCATCGCACTTACCCAAGGACTCGAAAACGCGCACACCTCGCTGCTCGCCGCCATGCAACTCGAAGCCGAACACGAACTCGAACGCGCCGAGGCACGACAATGGATACTAGGCACCATCATCACCCTCGCGCCACTGCTCGGGCTGATGGGAACCGTTACCGGCATCATGCAATCGTTCGACTTCGTTGGCGACGAAGCACTCGCCGCGTCCAAGGTCTCAGGAGGGATCGCCGAAGCACTCATCGCCACCGCAGCCGGCTTGGGGATCGCCATTCTTTGTCTACTCCCCTACAACTATTTCCGCCGACGAGTGCAAGCTCTACGTTCTCACCTTGAGCGCTGGATCAACCACTCCGAACTACTCATTCAATCCGCCGGCACCCACGGCCACGACGTCAACGCCTTCGCCGAAACCGTCCACCCAAAACCCGCCGAGTAGCCCATGCCCGTTCGACTTCAATCCTCGCGCAACGACAACGAAGACGAAGCACGGATCGAGATCATCCCACTGATCGACATCATGTTCTTCCTCCTCGCCAGCTTCATGCTCGTCAGTCTGAGCATGGCGCACGTCAGTCACATCCCACTGACCGTCCCAGAGTCATCCACCGCCACCAGCGATGAGACCACCGCCATCACCATCGCCATCGATGCACAAGGAATCGTCTATCTCGATGAAACCGTCACCACCCTCACCGAGCTAGGCAACTACCTCAGCAACTCCGCAAACACAACAGAACAAGTCATCATCGCCGCCGACGAAGAAACACGCCATCGCGATCTAGTTCGAGTGCTCGATGTAGCGCGCGCAGCAGGCGTCACCGACATCGGCATCGAGACCCGCGAGCAAAATTAGCCAAGTTTCTCATCAAGTAATCATATAGATTTCGAATAAAACCTGATCTTTCTCCGCGCACAAGTCGCTCTCAATCAACCATTCCAACAAACGCTCGCGTCAGATCAATACCAAGATTTGGTATTCTTTCGTAGTTCCGCCCATGTCCCGCGCACTTCACATCTTCAACTTCCTCTGCATCATCGCACTGCTCGTGCTCTTGGTGATGCAATGGAACGTCAGTGACGAACTGCGCAAAGACGCCACCAATCTCACTGCCGAACTCGTTTCCGCCGACCAAGAAATCGACGATCTGCACACCCAAGTAGCCGCTCTCCAAAGCGAGACCGACCGTCTAGCCACAGCGCTCACCGCTGCCAACGAACAAACCAAAACGGTCGAACAAAAGCACAACGCGCTGGTCGAGCAATACAACAAACTCGCCGACCAAACGGTAGCGCTACAGGACCAACTCAAAGCCGCGCATTCATTGATCAACGAGCGCGATACCCGCCTCAAAGAACTCGCCGACACACTGGCGACAGCGGAAGAGCGCCTAGCCCAAGCCGCCGCCCGCCTCAAGGAAGAAGAACGCTAGAAGCCTGCATCCCACCCTAGGGAGGGATGCGTTTCACACGTCCGCGCCCCTTCCTACCTGCTACTAGCTACCGGCTACTTTTTTTTACCATGAAGATCATGAAGGCCATGAAGCTTGGTTGAGTGGTTTTTTAGCCGCAAAGAAGCACATAAGACGCAAAATGAGGGCAGTCATATGTAGGTTAGACGTGATTGGGGTCAGCGTGATTGGGGTCAGTCCTTGAACTTAAGCGTTTACATCATTTGAAAAATCACTCCCCAGGTCTGATTGAATAAACCGTCAGTCAATACATTTTGACATTAATGAGTTACGCGACTGGAGGCGTGTGCTTGATGGTTCATTCTGCTGTCTTGCTACCCCAGCCAAACTTGTGATACTCAGGGTTACCCGAAAAACATGACCACAACAAGCTACCCTCTCGCGTCACCGATGAACCATGTGTTTGTCGATTTTGAAAACGTTCACCAAGTGGATCTCACTTTGATCGGTGCAAAGATGGTGAGCTTCACTCTAATGGTTGGGGCCAAGCAGAAGAAGCTGGATACAGATCTTGTCGGTAAGTTACTTGAGCATTCTGCGTCGGTGAACATGGTGAAGCTGAGTTCTTCTGGGAAGAACGCTTTGGATTTCTCACTCGCCTATTATCTCGGACGCGCCGCACTCGCAGATCCCACGGCTTATTTCCACATCATCGCTAAAGACACAGGCTATGACCCACTGATCACCCACTTATGTGCGAGAAACATCAAGGTCCGCCGTCATGCGAGCTGTGCAGATCTGACGTTTACTTGGCCAGGTAAGGCAGTGGCAGAAGATCCAACACCAGCAAAGAAATCGGTCGCCAAAAAAGCAGCTAAGAAGGCCGCTAAGAAAACAACCGGTAATAAGGCGGTAGCGAAGAAAGCCGCCAGCAAAAAGGCAGCTAAGAAGAAAGCTACAAAGAAAGAGAAGACTCTGGAGGAGTGGGTAGAAAAGGTGGATAAAGATTTTAGGAATCATCCAAAGGGACGACCAAGTAAGGAAAAAACGCTACGCACAAAGGTAGGAAATATCATCAATAAGCCAGCCGACGAACTTGAGGTTCAGTCCGTCATCGACGCTCTTAAAAAATCGAAATATCTGACTTTCGACGAAAAAGGCGCACCAGTATATCACTACTAGGGGCTCCCCTTTTTGTCCTTCCTGCCCTTCTTGCTGGAGTCAGTCCTTACATGTAATTTAATGAATCACTCCCCATGTCTCAAAAAACCTCCGTCTGTCTCGGTATTCTCTTCGCTTCTTTCCTGAAGAAATCAGCATCAGCCAAAACCTGCTTTCCCTACCACAAGCGTGATGAGTTTCTCTCTGCTGCGGAGGTGCCGACTAGTCCTGAGAGCAACGTAGCCGAACTCGGAAGAGTTTGGTCACCTTAATCCCCCCTGTCTCCAAAAGTGAATCACCATCTCCCAAAGAGAACAACGAAAACAAGTCGCGGGGGAAGGGAGAATACCAACTTGACCTCACTGGTAAACGCTGGGCAGACTAAGGAATCACATGGGTGAATAACCCCTTCTTTTTAACCACCTTACAGGTGCTGCCAGAGTTTGGCTGCATCAACCGCAAATGATGAAAACGATTATCCTTCTTCTGATTTCATGTGGCCTCTTTCCTGCGCTCGGCGAGGAACCGAAAGACCAAGTGATTAGTTGATTATGATTAGTGATTAGGGTCAGTCCTTGAACTTAAGCGTTCACATCATTTGACGTATTTTCTAACTTTCACCAATGCTTGGGATTTGGGGTCGGTTTGGGGTCAGGTTTGGTGCCAGGTAACAAATATCAAATTTCGTTAAATTCGCCCTCAAACAGAGCCATGAAGGCACGGTGAAGGGAAGAGCGGGCTTTGCCTCGGGGTAAGTTGTCGGCCGACACGTCCGACATTTATATCTGCCCCATCCTAATCTGCGTTCATCTGCGAAATCGGCGGTTAAACCATTCATTTTGTGGTTGGTATTATTCCTTGTTTTTAGATTCTCTGGAATTGGTTCGGAATAGGGTGCTGTCCGCTAGGGAGCCTCTTTCAAGGAAGTGGTCGCGAAGGACTCGACGGTGGCAAGCCCGCAGGATCGGAGTTGTTTGGCGGAGAACAAGGCTGCGGGATCGGCTCCGATGTCTTGCAGTGCCTGTCGCACCTTTTGGAGCTTGAGGATACGTTTCAGGAGCTTGAGTTCGTTGATGAGCGCCCGCTGGGTGCTGAGCCCGGAGAGCGTGTCCCCAAGCGCATCCCGAAAATGCTCGGGCAGAAGCTCGCAGAGCATCCGGACATGTTTTTCATCCTGGCGTCCTGTCTGGTCGAGGCCAAGCAGGCAGTGGCATTTGCTCTGGAAGAGCGAAATCGGATCGATGATCGAGATGCCGCCTATGATGATAGCGCGTTCCAAAACTTTCGGGATTTTGTCCTGTGGGATTCCATAGACATTACTCATGAGGTCGATCCGGAGATCGCGCTCCCCATCAAGCGTAAGGATGCCGATCTGGCCATCTGCAGGGGAAGTTCCCTTGATGAGCGCCCCTCCCCGCGCGTTGGATTCGATGTGGCGAAGCGCGGCGAAACTCACCCAAAGATCGCAGTCCTTCGATGTGAAGGGTCGGAAACGCTCGATGGTCTCTCCAGCGCCCTTGTTGCTGAAGTATTCCGCCCAGAGGTTGACCGCCTGGCCACCTTCGAGAAAATAAGGGGCGTTCGCTGCTCCAAGCTCCTCGAGAAAATCGAGGTAATCGGCAATCCGGGTTTCCATCGCTGTCAGCGTCCGAGTGATTGCCTGCGATTGGAGATGCGCGCGTTCCTAAAGAATTCTTCGGGGAAAATGGAGTTCTCGCGCTGCAGGACGGCGGGATCCTCACCGGCCTTAAGGCGCTCCTCATCGGCACGGCGGGACGCACGCTTTTCGGCGTCGCGTGATTCGCGGTTGAATTTTCCCGATGGCTTCATGGCTGCAGGTCGTTGATGCTGTCACTCTGACTTCCGATAAGTTACACTTTTTCATCCCACCTGTCCACCCCCGCCTATTTCATGTCCGACAACTCAGCCTCCATCGTCTCCAATGATGGGTTTTGGTGCCAGGTAAAAAAATATCAAATTTCGCTAAAATCCCCCTCAAAAAGAGCCATTAAGGTAGGATGAAGGGAAGTGTGGGCTTTGCCCAGGGTTTAACCTGTCGGCCGACACGTCCGACCTACAATTGCTTGTAGCCTCTTCTTGTCTTGTCCTTCCAGCGCTTCTGGTGAATGAAGTAGCGAGTAGCGAGTAGGAAGGAAGTGCGGGCTATGCCCGGGGTAATACCCTTAGCCGACACGTCTAACCTACATATGTATCTGTCCCCATCCGAATCTGCGTTCATCGGCGAAATCGGCGGTTAAAAAAAAACTCATACTGGGCTTCATTTCCTTCATGAACTTCATGGTGAAAAAAGTAGCCGGTAGCGAGGAGGAAGGGAGGCGGCGCTCCATTAAGTTGAAATGGAACGACCACCCTGATCAGAAGAAAGGCATCATGCGCCGCTTGGCGCATGATGCCCCACAGTCACTGCTATTTTTTCTTCTTCGCAGCCACGGCCGGAGCCTGCTTGCTCGCAGCTACCTGCTGCTTTTTCTTATTCGAGGCAGCAACCTTAGATTGCTTCTGAGTGTCTGCCTTCTGCTTGGATTTTGGTGATTTGTCTCCCATCGGATTTGAGTTCTAACTTGGTTAACATCGACCCTTCCAACCATTGGAAGAGTCAAATTCGACGACTCAACGAAGACGAAAATCACTGTGCGGAGATCCAGACCCGCCAATCATTTCCAGTGCAGTTACTCTATAGCAATTCCCCTCTCGATTGACGAGAAGATTTCAACGCACTAGCAAAAATATTTTCACCCCAGAAACACACCGTCACCAGCGGCATCCATCGTCACCGATTCGCCGTAAATCTCCCACTCTCCCCACCCTAGGGAAAACCATCGGTTTGGGGTCAAGGCCGAATGGCGCTGTTTTAAGCAGTTATTCGGGAGTTGGAGAGAACCGCGAATACCGCTCACACGGGCGAGACGCACCGTGCTACTTGAATGATTCGCGCCAATGGCGCTCTTAAAACAGTGGCATTCGGGTCAGGGCCTTGATTGTTGATTCTCTAAAATTGGTTCGGAACGGGTTGCTGTCCGTTAGGGTTCATCTTTCAGCCCTCTTTCCAACCGAAGGATCTATGGTGATGAGACGATCAGGCGTTTCAATTCATCAGAGCCTTGTAGCTGGACGAGCTCTGCAATGCTTTTACCGCTTTCATCCTTCATCTCCACGCTGGCACCGTGCTCGATTAGCAGTTTAACGAGTTTGAGGTTAGGCTTTATGGGCTGCCTCGCGTCTGAAAATCCGGTGATTCCCACGGCATAGTGTAGTGGCGTACGGGCTCCGGCTCCATACATACCGGAGATCAGTGCGCGGTTCGGATCGGCATTGTGCGACAAGAGCAGGCGTATCTGCGCCTCGTCCTGCCGAGTCACCGCGAGATGCAGTGCAGTTTCCTGGTGGATCAGGGTCGCGTTGACTTCGGCTCCGCGCTCCAACAGCCACTCCAGCATCTTGAATTGTCCGTGCTTCACGGCGAGGTGGATCGGCTTCATTTCGTAATCTCCGGGCATGCTTGCATCGAGCAGGGTAGGATCTCCCTCGATCGCCAATTTGACTTGGTCAAGACGCCCGAGGGCGATCGCGGAATGAAAGTCCACCAGCGAGCCGTGTTGCTTCAGGAACATCACGACATCCGTGTGCCCACGCTCGGTGGCGCGCTTGATGGCGCGGCTTTCATGCTGGGTGACGTCCGCACCGTTTTCCACCAGAAAAGTTACTGCGTCTAGCTGCCCCATCCAAGCCGCGTTTTGCAGTGCCGTGTATCCTTCCCGGTGGCTGGCATTGATCTCAGCACCACTTGAGAGGAGATACTCCATGTGATTGATGCTGTAGGTTGAGCGGGCGAGTGGCCCTCCATAGAAATCCACCCCGTTTACCATCCCCCCTTTTTCAACCAATTTCCGGAGCAAAGGGAGTGGCACCTGTTGTTCCGCGGCATGAATAAGAATTTGATTTCCACTCGGATCCGCACCGTGCTCCAGCAACCAGTCCACCAACCCAAACGCACGTTGGCCGATGGCCTCGGCGAGAGGACGGGACTGATTGATATCCGCGCCTGCATCCACCAGCATGCGGGCAATGCGGATGGTCGGAGTTTCTTCCTCACCCTTTTTTCCCAAGAACTCCTTAGAGTAGATGGCGAGGCTATCCATGGGGGTCTTCCGACTATGACTCGTTCCCATTTTGTTGGGATCTGCGCCGCGCTTCAAGAGCAGTTTAACCAGAGCTTCCTTCTTGAAAAGCACGGCGAATTGCAAGGGAGTCCATCCTTCACTGTTCAATTCCTCGATATCCGCCTTGGCATCAAGCAATTGTTCAACTCGCTCGTTATCGTTGCTGGATATGGCTTGGTGGAGCGCAGGTTCGTTGGGCATATCCAGCGCAAAAACCGGAAGAGCGAAGATTGAAAACAGTAGAACGAATTTCATGATGCAGATTCTATATCAGATAATCCGAGTGAATTTGTAAGGGTAATGTAAAATCATATCACCACGCGATCGTCGGTCTTGAGCTTGGCACCCTCGCATTTAAACAGTTTGATTCGATCTAAAAACCCTCCTTGCTTGAAGCCATGGCGGGATGGGGCATGCTGTGCGCATGCGGTGTTTCTACCATCCAGACTACTTTTTCCCCCTGCCATCAGGGCATCCCTTTCCGATGGCGAAGTGTGTGCTTGTCTATGGCGGTATCATGTGGAGCCCGGTGAAACGGGTCGCCTCCACGCCCAAACCGTGCTGACCGCAGCCCGGCACAACGTGGGATAGATTATCATTGCCGAGCTGGGGCTCGGCGTTTCCTAAGGAATTGATCTGCGTTCATCTGCGAAATCGGCGGTTAAAAAACTCAACTAGGCTTGATTTCCAGTATCTTATTCGCGGTTTCTACAATTAGAATTCAAGATGCCGTCATTCACCCTACCTTCCACCTATGCCCGTGTGCGCCGGGTCACGAGCTTCGAGGAACTGCTGACGACACCGTTCGCGGACGGAGTCAATGCGCTGTGCTGGGAGCGACCGTTGACGGGGGATTTCGGGGGCGTGATGGCGCGCTTGGATCTGAAGGGCGGCATCACGGCGCTGGAGGAGGCGGATCTGGTGAGGGGCCCGTGGGACGCGGCGTGCCGGGAGGCGGTGGACTTCATGCTCGGGGACTTGCGATTGCTGCGGAAGCACGGGAAGGCGCCGGAGCTGAACGGGATCGTGGGGTATCCGCGCGACGAAGATCCCGGGGTGCTGCGGACGGATGTGTATTCCTTCCATGCGGACCGGGCCACGGGCGAGGCCGATACCTGGCTCTGCACGTATCTCGGGCCTTCGAGCGAGGGATTGCGCAATGACGAGGCACGGCGGCATGTCGATGATCCGGCGATCCGAGCGGCCTTGCTGAGAGACTACGAGGGTACGGAAGACGTGGGCTTCCTCGAATATCTGGACGATTATTGCTACGACCTCCACTATGCGCCGATTTCTCAAGCTCGGCCATTTTCCTTCGGACTCGGAAATCTGTGGAGAATCGCGGTCGAATACCCCGGGTGTCCAGTGCCGCCGTGTATTCACCGGGCACCGGAGAGTCTTCCGGGCTGTCCGCCGCGGCTGCTGCTGATCGCGTGATCGGAGGGACGCGCGGGCACAAGCCGGGCCTACCTCTTGGGGCATTTTCCCAGCAGGATTGGAGTCATCAAGTCCTCGTATTTAAGCAATTGTAACGAAGTCTCCGAGTAGTGGCTATCCAGTAGCGGGCAGCCAGTAGCACGTAGGGAGGGAGAGATCCGCTGCGCCCCATCCACACTTTTACAAGGGAGGGGGAAGTGCGGGCGTTGCCCGGGGGTGGGCTGTCGGCCGACACGTCCGACTTACATTTAGTGAGTCTGTTGGCCGGTGAATCCAACAATGGCGTATCGTTTCCCGTTGAGCGGACCACGGGCCCGATGGTGTCCAGATCATCGACTACCATTGACAACACCCTTATAACGTCATACGTTACAAATATGACGCCACCGATCCGCCCCGGAGAAATCCTGCTGGAAAAATATCTCGGGCCTATGGGAATTTCACAGAACGCGATGGCCCGCGCCATTGGTGTGGCACCTCGAGCGATCAATGAAATCATCCTCGGCAAGCGCGCGATCACCCCGCAGATGTCGATCCGTTTCGGAGCCTTCTTCGATCAGTCCGAAACCTTCTGGCACGGCATTCAAGTCGAGTGCGATTTTCGCGCACTGCGCAAAGATGCCCAGAAACTGACCCAGCACGTGCAAACCGCCGAGTCACTCCTTAGCCTGCGAGTACAAGTAAAGAGGCATTTAGACCACGACGGGGCAGCCGAAGAACTACCCTCACATTTGCTGTAGACCAGAAATATTTCAGTGGGGGGCTCGCATATGAACAAGTAAATAGAGTCGATGCGGATAAACCCTTCATCGGGTTGATGAGCAGAGAAGTTCAACTATCCTTCCTACCATGTGGAACAGTCAAAATAGTGATTCAAAATCTGGTAAACGTTACAGTCACGAAGACATTTCTGTCCTCGTGATGCCACTCGACGAACTCCTTGATCTAGCCACATCTCAGCCCGTAGAAGATCTTGTAGACGAGGCAAACCTACAGCGCCTTGAGACAAATGAATTGATCTTTGCCATCTATCAAGTCTTCGATGCTTTGCTCAGCGAGACCGCAGTTCCTGAAGGTGGCCACATTGGTATCCATGAGGCCATCGTTGCCGAATTGCTTAGCAAAGCACACGAAATGATTATCTGCGAGATTGACATGCCTGAGATAGGGCACGGCGCTCGACAAGCCGCATGGCAAAGCATCGAGCGACTCCTTATGCGGGGAAACCTAACGCCCTCAGGACTTCCCCCGATACTGGAAGAGCTCGATTTGGATCTAAACTCCGAGCGTCCATTTCTCGACAAATCATTGAGTGTTGATATTTGGGAGGAACTACTTGTCGACGAGTGCGGCCTGTGGAGTGAGTTCCTTTGGGATGCTGATTGGCGGTTCCACGAGATTTTGGATCTTCCACAGGACCAAGCGAAAAAACTCGGCAGCGATATGGGGCTTGATTTCAATGTCACTCAGGCGCTTCCCCACACCCCGAGTGAAGCAGAAACCAACATGGCAAGATACTTCCTGAAATTCCTGATCTGGAAACAGGAAGCCGATTTTCAAGAGTAAAAACGGCTTGATGCATGAACTTGTCAGATGAGAAGAGATACGCGAAGTAGGTGACATGACTGAACAAGAACTCATCGAGAAACTACAGAAAATAGAAAGGCTGTTCTCGGGGGCGGCAACTGCAGGTGAGCGTGATGCGGCATCGAACGCACTAGACCGTGTTCGCGAGCGATTGAAGGGCTTTGCAGAGGTCGAGGAGGCTACCGAGTTCAAATTCTCCTTGCCCGATCAATGGAATCGAAAGCTTTTTGTCGCCCTACTACGACGCTATGGGATTGAGCCTTACCGTCGTCAACGGCAGCGCTATACCACCGTGATGGCGCGCACACCAAAATCCTTTGTGGAATCGACCTTATGGCCAGAATACCTGGAATTGAGTCATGTGCTGGAAGATTACATTTCAGACATCACTGAAAATGTGATCAAGAATCACATTTACGAAAATACCGCTGAAGCCAGCGTGACAGAGGAATCCTTTCAATTAGGGGGCTGATCCTATACATCATGTAAATCCTGTCTAAAAACCCACATACCTGACTTCCTGCATTGGTTTAGAACGAAGTGCGGGCTTTGCCCGAGGTGTGCCTGTTGGCCGACACGTCCAACCTACAGTTCACAGCCCCTCTTCTTGTTCATTTTTGTCCTTTTTGCGGCTCAAAACACACTTCCCACAAACACCCACTTGCGCCGATAAATTCTATATGTCAGATATAGAATATGGCGTTTGCAAAAACAGATAAGTTCAAGGTAGAGATCATCGATATGGCGGAGTTCGCTACGGCACTTTCGCATCCGGCGAGGATCGCCATCATCACGTTTCTCCTCGATAACCCGGGCGCGCGGTGTAGTAGCTTGGTCGACTTTCTTCCGCTGTCCCAGCCGTCATGTTCACGCCACCTCGGCGAGCTGCGGAAGGCAAAACTCGTGGAAGCCAAACCCTGCGGCAGCGAAGTTCACTACTTCCTCAAGATGGATCGGATCAAACACTTCTGCGATGCCTTTCGCGCATCGCTCAATCCGCCAAGCTGCTGAGCACTCTAGGTGCAAACGCCCCTGATTCGCACACGTTTGCGCAACCACCTCTCCCGAACGCCCCATACTGCCAAACTAACAGTCACTGGGTATTCCTGACTCTAAATATTCTCTATTCCAGTTATCAACTTCAATGAACACCCAAGAATCTATCATGAAAAACAAGCCAGTAATCGTCGTCATCGGCGGAGTTGCCGGTGGCGCATCTGCCGCGGCACGCGCTCGCCGTCATAGCGAAACCGCACAGATCATTCTGATCGAGCGCGGCCCTGATGTTTCCTTCGCCAACTGCGGACTCCCCTACCACATCGGTGGCGAAATTGCCGATCGCGACCGCCTCGCGGTGCAGACGCCGGAATCTCTCAAGGCGATGCTCAATCTCGACGTGCGCGCCAATACCGAAGCAACTGCCATCAACCGTGAAACGAAAACTGTCAGTGTGACCAATCTTGGCGATGGCTCCTCTTCTGAAATCGCCTACGACCACCTCATCCTTGCCCCTGGTGCCAGCCCAATCATTCCGCCACTCGAAGGAATCGAGGACGAATCGATCATGACCTTGCGCAACCTCGGCGATATGGATCGCATCAAGAAGGCCGCTGAGAGCGCCAACTCTGTGTTGGTCATCGGCGCAGGGTTCATCGGCCTGGAAATGGCGGAGCAGCTTAAGCACATCGGCAAAGAGGTCACCGTGGTGGAAATGCAAAACCAAGTGCTTCCGCAGGTGGATCCCGAGATTGTCGGACCCATCGCCAACGAGCTTGGCGAAAACGGAGTGCATCTGATTCTCGGCGACGGTATATCTGGATTCTCTCGCCAAGATGGAAAAATCTCAGCTTCCCTCGCTTCCGGAAAAACACTCGATGCCGACTTGGTGATTCTCTCCATTGGAGTCAAACCAGACACTAAACTCGCTGCTGACGCAGGACTGGAAATAGGTCAACACGGACACATTGTCGTTAACAAATTCCAACAGACCAGCGACCCCGCAATCTATGCCGCGGGTGATGCCTGCGAGACCGAGGATCCGATTCTCGGCACCCGCATAGCGATCCCGCTTGGTGGCCCTGCAAACCGCCAAGGCAGAACCGCCGCCGATCACATATTCCAAGGCGAAAAAGCCCTCGCCTATCCTGGCAGTATCGGCACCGCGATTGTCCGAGTGTTCGACCAAGCCGTTGGCTCCACGGGCTACAACGAGAAGCGCCTGAAAGAGGCTGGTGTCGACTTCGGCACCGTGACCATCAACGCGCAGCAACATGCCGAATACTTCCCCGGCGCACGCTATCTGACCTTGAAAGTGCTCTGGGATAAGAAAGATGGCCGTATTCTCGGTGCGGCAGCCGTTGGTCCGAATGGCGTGGACAAACGTCTCGACATTCTCGCCACCGCGATCCGAGGAAAACTCACCATCGATGATCTTTGTCACCTCGAACTATCCTACGCCCCCCCATTTGGCAGCGCGAAGGATCCGGTGAACATCGCGGGGTTTGCGGCGTGTAACCTACGCGACGGATTACTCACCGCAGGTGAGCGAACGGAAGACCGACAACTGATCGACGTGCGTCCACGCGAGTTGGCTGAACTTCGTCCACTTACCGATGCAAAAAACATCCCACTCACCGAGTTGCGCGATCGACTCGATGAGATCGACCACGATAAACCAATCACCACCATCTGCGCCTACGGCAAGATGAGTTACTTCGCCAGCCGCATCCTTCAACTCAACGGCTTCGACGCAGCCGGAATGATCGGCGGTCTCACAACGGCTCCGTCCTCAACATCACAAACCACAACTTCCACCGAACCCACCAAAGCAATGACTCCAACCGAACCCGCAAAAACACACACCTTGGATTGCACCGGACTCTCCTGTCCCGGTCCGATCATGAAAGTGAAGACCGCTGCCGCAGAGCTGGCTGCTGGAGAATCACTGACCATCACCGCGAGCGATCCAGGATTCGCCAAGGATCTTCCCGCATTCTGCGAAGCGAATGGCTATGAATTCCTCGGTGCGGAAAAGGCAAACGGCGTGGTCACGGGCACCCTGCGGGCATCGGGCGGAGGAGATACCAAACCTGCGCAATCAACAAGCCAGGCAGTCAGCAACGACGCCACATTGGTCGTGTTCTCTCAGGAGATGGACAAAGTTCTCGCCTCGCTTGTAATAGCCAACGGCGCGTTAGCAATGGGAGGCAAAGCCACATTGTTCTTCACGTTTTGGGGATTAAACGCGCTGCGCAAGCACGACGCCCCACAGGTGGAAGGTAAGACATTTATGGACAAAATGTTCGCCATGATGATGCCACAAGGCGTCAATCGTCTACCGCTCTCCAACATGCATTTCGCAGGCATGGGGGCGAAGATGATGAAAGACCGCATGGCATCCAAAGCTCTGCCGAATGTGCCAGGCTTGCTGAAGGACGCACTCGCCGGCGGTGCTCGTCTGGTGGCGTGTTCAATGTCGATGGACGCCATGGGCATCCGCGAAGAAGAACTCATCGATGGCGTCGAGATCGGAGGCGTCGCCGAGTTTCTTGGAGCATCTGCAAAGAGCGGAACGAACCTCTTCATCTAAACGCTCACGCCCTCTCAATCACAACTGCTCTCAAGGTTTATTTTAGAGTCGCGTTTTTCTTTAAAATAAGAGCCAACCAAATCCGCACATTGGCACGGCATCCGCTTCTGATTGTAGCATGAAATTTGGCTACTTACTCGATATGGACGGCGTGATTTATCGCGGTGGGGAAATGGTCCCCGGCGCAGACGTTTTCATCCGACGGCTACGCACATCAGGCATTCCGTTTTTATTTCTCACCAACAACAGTCAACGCACTAGACGCGACGTTGCCACCAAACTGAAACGCATGGGAATCGACGCCACGGAGGATGACGTGTTCACCTGCGCGATGGCAACTGCACGTTTCCTGGCACGTCAGAAACCCAACGGCACAGCCTACGTCATCGGCGAAGGTGGGCTACTCAATGCGCTGCATCGCAACGGTTACTCGGTGGTTGAGGATACGCCTGACTACGTGGTCGTCGGCGAGGGACGAACATTGACTTTCGAGATGATCGAGAAGGCCGTCCGTTTGGTCGAAGGCGGTGCAAAACTCATCGCCACCAATCTCGATCCAAACTGCCCGACCGACAAAGGTCTGCGTCCCGGCTGCGGTGCCATCGTTGCGATGATCGAAAAAGCCACAGGTAAGCAGGCATTCTCACTCGGCAAACCTAGTCCGCTGATGATGCGTGAAGCGCGCAAGCAACTCAACCTCTCCACCGCGGAAACCGTGATGGTAGGCGACACCATGGAGACGGATATTCTCGGCGGTGTGCAACTCGGCTTCCAAACTGTTCTGGTTCTCTCCGGCGGAACGCAGGTTGAAGACCTAAAAAACTTCGCGTTCCAGCCAGATCTCGTTGTCCAGAGTATCGCAGAGATTCCCGTCGACCTCTCATTCAGCAAGGCCAGTGCTTAATAGCGTTGATTCAAACATTGCTGGGCTCGTGGAAGTTTCTTCTGCCGACTCATCGCTCTGCCACTTTCTCATGAAAGTAGCTACGTTTGTGAAAACGTGGCAAAAGTGGTGCCCGAGACCAGCTTGAACGAAACGAAAAACCCTTCAGCAATGCGACCTGCTAAAGGGTTTCAAATGATTGCTTTTCTGCCCATAGGTGAGCAGACTTTGGTCCATGTCCTAGAAATAGAGACGCACACCCGTGAAGAAGGTAAAACCATCGTAACCTTCTGAGCCGCCGCGACTACTAGCAGTAGCGTATTCCACGCCAGCCATCAGTTTGAGGTTGTGGTCACAGATATAGTAGTTAGCACCACCATAGAACGCGTGGTAGTCCGATACGTTCCGACTGTTCACCACCCGGGCTTCGTAACGCTTCTGCAGAACGACGTCGCCATTAGCGTAGTCATAGCGGCCAACAACTTCAAACTTATCGGTGATGTGATAGGAAGGAAGTAACACCACACCAAACACATCGGTGCCGTCTCCGAAGCCACCGAGAACGTCCCAGATCAAGCGGAAGCGACCATTCGTTCCGTCGTAGTTCAATGACACAACATTCTGTGCGCCAGGACCAGGAGCGCCCTTCTCGTCAGTGTAACTGTAGTCTAGTCGAAGGTCTGCCGAGTCTTTACCAATCGGGCAAATCCCTGTCAAATCGTAACCAAGACTCGCCAGGAAGAACATACCGCCCGAGGTGTCGAACCACTCGTTATACTCGCCATCGAAACTGGCTGCATAAGCGCCAACCATGTAGCTGATCTTATCGGATTTCCCGTCAATACTCACACCCCATGAGGCGTCGGGGAAGAGTTGATTAACCAAAGCCGAACGTTCGAAGGTGATGATCTTCTTCGAGGAAAGGCGATACTCACGCGTGATCAAGGGCTTCTGTTTACCGAGAGTCAACTTCAGGTCGTCGGTGAGATTTACGGCGACAAGCAATTCGTAAATGGATTCAAATTTCACATCATCACCGTCGTCATCCAGACCGTCGATGTTCCAGTTGTTACGGAAGAACACCTTCTCATCGAAAAACTTGGCTTCCATACCAAGACGCCAGCGGCGTGTCTCGTAGGAGCTTTCATCGCCTTGCTCGGCTTCCGTCCAATGGTATTGCCCTTGATAACGACCAATGACCTTGAATTGATCAACAATTCCGTTGTCGAACTTGAAGGTGGTGGCCTTAAAGACTGTGTCGCAGAGCGATGAAGGCTCGACGGGTGGTTCTACCACGGGGGATTTCGCAGCGACCGGACCAGCGAGGGCTACCACTGAACTGCAAAGAGCGACCGAGATCGCGAGGATTGAATGTTTCATGAATTCGGTTTGGGTGTTGAGTTCAGCGCCACATTTGGGCGATGAAGCATTAAACTCTGGCATATCACCGGCATCCAATCGAACGTTTGTTTTCGTCAAATTCCACGCCATAGAGGGAAAGCAACGCACAAAAAACCCTCCGGCAGCCAAAGCCACCGGAGGGTTCCAAAATGAAGTAACGTGTCCTGCTTCGATTAGAAGTAGAGACGCACACCAGTGAGGAAGGTCACACCGTCGTAACCGCTGTCGCCAGCATTTGCTCCATCAGCATTCACATACTGGACACCTGCCATCAACTTGAGGTTGTCTTCGCAGACGTAGTAGTTGAGTCCGGCGTAGAGCGAGTTGTAGGTGTCGACGTGACGGTCTGCCACGCGGCGCTCATAGCGGCTGTAAAGCTGCGCGTCGCCGGTGTTGAACTCGTAACGACCAACCAACTCGAGGTTGTCGGTGATCATGTAGGAAGGCATGATGATCGCACCGAACACGTCTGTGCCGTTGCCGAAGCCACCGATGAGGTCCCAGATGAGGCGGAACTTTCCGTTGGTTCCGTCGTAGTTCAAAGAAACCACGTTCTCAGCGCCTGGGCCGGCATCGCCGGACTCATCGCTGTAGGTGTAGTCGAGGCGGAGATCCGCGCTGTCCTTACCGATTGGGCAAATCCCAGTGATATCGTATCCAAGGCTCGCAAGGAAAAATGCGGAACCAGAGGTGTCGAACCACTCATCGTATTCACCTTCGAAGGAAGATGCGTAAACACCTGCACCGTAAGAAAGCTTGTCGCTCTTACCAGCAAGGTGGATACCCCAAGCCTTTTCAGGAATCAAAAGGTTCACGATAGCTGAGCGCTCGAATGTCAGGATCTCCTTGGAAGAGATGCTGTATTCGCGGGTGATCTCTGGCTTCTGCTTACCGGCGGTAAGGGTGAGGAAGTCACCTTTTTTCGGATCACCGTAGAAGGTGTAGGCGAGATAGAGTTCGTCGATATCACTGAATGCAACGTCGTCGCCGTCGTCGTCAAGACCGTCAATGTTCCAGTTGTTTTTAAACTTCAACTTCTTGTCGAAGAACTTGGCCTCAGCACCAACGCGCCAGCGGCGTGTCTCGTAGGAACTTTCGTTGCCTTGGTCTGCATCGGTCCAGTGATACTGCCCCTGATAGCGGCCGATCACCTTGAACTCGTTGATGAATCCGTTGTCGAATTTGAATTTGGTGGCTCCGAAGACGGTGTCACAAAGTGACTCATCTTCGACGACTGGTGGAGTCACTGGCTCTTTGGGTGCCGTAACGCCTGCGTTGGCGGCAATGCCACCAAGTACGAGAGCGGAACCGAGTGCCGCGACTTTGATATTGCTGTAGCTAGCTTTCATCGATGTTTTTGGATGTGTGTTTGGTTTGTTTTTCAGAAGTGGGCCCTAATCCGTCTTTGGAAAAGAGCTCACCTCTAAAAGGTGACGCATCATTCATCGTTATGTCCCACATCGTCCACCGCAGTAATGTAACGATTTCGACAGGAAGAGTAATTTGTAGACAACATGCTGCGAACCAACTGCAGTGGTGGCAGCCAAAAGATAAGCAAAGGTTTGGTCTTACCCTCTTTATCATCGAGACTCGTTAAGCATCAGGCTCTGGTGTGTGGCTGGCGATGCGTGAACTCGCCACGAAAACCACTTCGTCCGCAATATTTTTCGCGTGATCGCCTACTCGCTCAAGCGCGCGAATCAGGAAAACACCGTGAACCAACCAATGCGCCTCATCCGCGGCACCACTCGATGGCTCGCGTGCGACCATCGCCAAATCATCCATCAACTGCCGGTGAAGCGCATCCAGATCTGAATCACGCCGACGCACGGAAGCTGCCAGTTCAGCGTTATCTGTTGCCAGGGCTTGCATCGCATCGCGGAACTCATGTCGCGCCATTTCAAAAAGCGGTGCAATCTTCTGCACATTCTCTCTCATGTCGCCACAATCACCATCTCCACAGCAAACGACGATGTTCTTTACCCGACGCGCGACCTCTTCCAATTCACCGCACAGCGAATCCAAGTTCGTGCACACACGGATTCTAGCGAGAACGAATCGCAAGTCGGATGCTACCGGACGGAAACGTAACAACACTTGCCGAGCAAAATATCCCACCTCGTCCGCTTTCCGTCGGAAATCCCCGGCGGAAACAATCGCGTCACTCAGCCCGTCACTAGTCCATTCGGCGAGTGAGCTCTCCGTCACCAACAAATTTTCAATCAATAGCGTCTCGAATTCCGAGACTTTGGAGTTGAGTGTATTGAGATCGGCATCGAACTCAGAAAGGATATGGGTGGATTCAGACATAATCGAAAAATTCTTCAGCGCCGCGCATTGCCAGAGGCTTGGCAATGCGGACAACATTTAGGCACAGTAAGTTATCGTTGGTTTGGGGAGAGGATTGCAAGCCCTCTCTATAAGTCAAATTTGTGACAATCCGTCTTTTGGCAGGGAGCGAATTCCTCGCCTTCTTTTGCATCGTGGAGGATCTACAACTCACTTACGAGCCCGTCCTCCATTAACCACAAAAAACTGGAAATATGAAAGCACTAGCAATAGCACTTACCCTCGGAACAGCACTCGCTGTGACCGCAAACGCCCAAAACAAGATCGCCATCAAAGGTTCCGACACTCTCGGAGCAAAGATGGTTCCTCAACTCGCCGAAGCTTACAAGGCAAGCGGCAACGACGTCGCCTTCGACATCGCAGCTGAAGGTTCCTCTCAGGCATTCACTGCTCTCGAAGCTGGCACCGCCGACATCGGAATGAGCTCGCGTTCTGTGAAGGACGAAGAAAAGAACAAATTCACCGCAGCTGGCAAGGAACTCGTCGAGCACGTTGCAGGAGTGGACATGATCGCAGTGATCATCAACGAAGGAAACGCAGTAGCTGATCTCAGCACCAAGCAGATCGAAGGCATCTTCACCGGTGACATTTCCGACTGGAGCGAAGTCGGCGGCAAGCCAGGCAAGATCGCAGTTTACACACGTAACACCGCATCCGGCACCTACAAAACCTTCCAAGAACTCGCCATGAACAAGCGTGACTACGGTTCGGAAACTCAAAAGATGGCCGGAAACGAGCAGATCGCTTCTGAAGTCGCCCAAAACGCAAACGGCATCGGCTACGTCGGTCTTGCCTACACGGAGAAGGATGGCATCAAGTCGGTCAAGGTCGAAGGCGTGGAAGCATCTCCTTCCCACAAGGAAGAATATGCGTTGAGCCGCAAGCTTTACTACTACACCATCGGTGAGCCAACTGGCGAAGCGAAGAAGTTCCTCGACTGGGCAACTTCCGCTCCTCTTGCCATGAAGGTGATCGATAAGGTCGGATTCATCCCTGCCAAGTAATTCTCTAAGGCGATATTACTACTTCATTTTACCGCATGGCTGGCCAACCGTGGTTGGTCATGCGGTTTTTTCTTTCAAGAGATCCCCTGCTTTAGAGAAGCGCTGACATATCGAATTCAAGGAGCGCGGGCGGCCCCGCCCGTTTCCAATCATACATTGCAACGCAATAGTGACTATTATTCGATTCAATTAGTGCTTCCTTAAATCAGTGGCTCCCTGCTGCGATTCACGACTCAACCCAACAACATGAGTAAGAAGGCAACGAACAAAAAATCCCGTGGTTCATTCGACGGGCGAGGATCCGGAAACTTCCGCATCCTCGGACTTCAGTTACAAGATATCATCAAAGCGTTCTTCGGTGGCAATGCCGCCATCGCTGTGGTGGTAATTGCGCTGATCTGCTTTTTCCTCGCTCGTGAAGCCTACCAATTCTTCCCCGACTACCGTGCAGAATTGGAAGTCTACCGCAAATCCGGCCAGGAGTTTGTTGGATTCATCGACGACGAAGCGTCTAAGCATCAAGAGATTAAGTCACTCGCCTTTCAAGCCTACGGCTACGAAATTTACCACCGCACCAAGCAGCACGAGCAGATCCTTGAGGTTTACAACGAACTTCGAAACCGCTCGAAGACCGCCGCCAAAGGGGTACTCGAACTTCGCCAACGCGCCTTCGATAAAGGCGACTCGATTGCTGCGGAACTCGACCCAAAGATCAAGGAAGCCGCCGAAGCCGAATACAAGGCGCACAACACTCGAGCCGAAAAAGTGATCAGCGAATATCTGGCTGAGTTCACACGCGACGACCTCAGCACCGCTTCGCTATCGACAATCCCAAAGGAAGATTTCGAGTTGGTCAAGAAATCGGTAAGCGAGTCCATGACCTCGAAGAACAAAGAGGACGCTGAATTCATCTTGGAGACGAAAATGTTGCGTGACGCCGCCAGCGAGGCCGCGGCCAAAGCCCTCGAGCCATTCTACGCCGGTGTGATGGAAATCAGCGCCGCCCGTAACGAGCTCGATAAGATGATCAAGGAACTGCGCCCACACGCGCTGAAGACCAAGCAATTTGCGGTCGCCTACGAAAGCGCCGAAGCACGAAAAGAGGCCCTCGCAGAAGGCTCAGAGAACGCCACCAGCGAAGAACGCCGCGCCCGCCTGGAGATCGAATCGAAGCGCGTTCTCACCACGCCGCCAAACTACGAAGAGCGCAACCAAATCCTCTACGACTCCATCGAAGCACACTCGGCAGCTGCCGACTCCATGCTCACTCAAACGCGCAGCGGCGTCGCAAAACTCGATGCCTCGATGCTCAAAAGCCAGGATGCCATCGACCGCGTAGCCATCATCCAAAAGAAATCGAAAAAACTCTCGGATGAGATTAACAAAACAGAAAACGCCTTGCGGGTATGGAACCACAAGGAGCCCTACTCCGGTTGGAAAACCTTCTTCGGATTCTTCTTCGGCCAAAAGTGGGTGACCAATAGCACGTGGCAAGACTTCTACGGTCTCGCTCCGCTTTTCTCAGGCTCATTGATCATTGCCGTCATCGCGATTGTCATTTCTGTCCCGTTTTCCATCGGCGCGGCAATCTACGTCAACCAAATCGCGACCCAGTTTGAGAAGACCGCCATCAAACCCATCCTCGAGTTCATTGGCGCAATTCCATCCATCGTGCTCGGTCTGTTCGGTATCCTCGTGCTCGGTGATTTCCTGCAAAAAGTCAGCGCTATCGAATGGCTTGCCAACCTGCTTCCAGGCTTCCCTATTGAGAGTCGTTTGAACATGCTCAACGCCGGGCTCTTACTCGCGTTCATGGCAGTGCCGACCATTTTCACTCTCGCAGAAGATGCGCTCAACAACGTCCCGCGTGCACATAGTGAAGCCTCACTCGCCCTCGGTGCCACGAAGATGCAAACCGTCCTCAAGGTCGTCTTTCCCGCTGCTATTTCAGGAATCCTCGCCGCGGTGCTCCTCGGGTTTGGCCGCGTGATCGGCGAGACCATGGTGGTCCTCCTTGTCGCCGGTAACCGCATCTCAGTTCCCGACTTCACTGCCGGGCTCGGAGTCATCACCCAACCCGCACACACCATGACCGGCATCATCGCACAAGAGATGGGCGAGGTCGGCGAGGGCACTCTTCACTGGCGTGCCTTGTTCATGGTCGGCCTGATTCTCTTCTTAATCTCGCTTTCACTGAACTGGGCCGCCCAAAGCGTCATCCGCAAGTTCTCGCGTCACCACTGATCCGCGCGCACCAGACGCCTCAACTTTTTACCTGCAATGCCTACTCCCAAACCACAAAAGAAAAACCCCTTCGAGAAGAAGAAGCAATCCCTCTTCTCCAAAGAGGTTCTAATCGCCATTGTTCTCGTCGTTTGCACCTACTTCATTCTCGCCTGCACCTTTGGTGTGTTCGGAAAGATCATCGCCAATGGCGCACCGGTGCTGGCGCAATACGGCACACATTTTCTCACCCGCAGTCCGGAAACTCTCGTCGTCACCGAAGTCGCCGAGGGAGAGAACTTCGTCCTTCCCGAAGATGCGTTCGAAGTCGTCGAACTCTACAACCCAAAAGTGGAATTCAAAAACACCCGTGAAGGCCAGACCGACGAAAAAACCGAACGCTTCAAAATCCCCGCTGGTGTGCATGCCATCCCGGACGGCTGGGTCGCTGAGCTCGAAAGCGCCAACAAAGGTCTCTACATCAACTGGAAATCGCGTAACCCCGACGTCGATCTTGTGGTTGAAGTCGCCGAAGACACTGTCCTCACCTTCGATAGCGCCAACTGGGAAAAGTTCCGCACACCCATCCGCGACAACATGCGCGTTAAACGGACAGAGCTCTTCAACGTGAAAGAGACGACCCACACCCTCGTTGTGAAAGCCGGCAAGACGCGGCTCTCCAAAGGCGTGATTGGCGCCCTTGATCCTACCGATCTTATCTACATTATCCAAAGCGTGCTGACCGATGATGATGCCGCCTCAAAGCTTTTCGATGTAGAGATTCCAAACCAACAGACGATCACCGTTAACGACAACATCTTCAACACGGTGATCGGTGAGGGCGAAGGAAAACTTCCTACCATTTCCGCCTCCACGGACGTCTTAATAACCGATCGTAGCCGTGTCACCATAGCCGCCGGACACTATCTCGTGCCCCTCACCAGCTACTTTGACCTGAAGGACGCAAATCCTGGCATTCAGTTTAGCGTTCGCCAAGGAAAGCGCGAAGGCGTCGTGATGGGCGAATTCCCTGAAGACGCCACCTTGGAACTTCCCGAAGCACTCTACGCGGACTTTATACGCGAAAACCCAGCGCTTCCGGTCGAGCATATTGAAACGCTTTCCACCCCAACGACCACCATCACCTTCGACCTCGGCGAACCGACGGATCTTTCGATGCCGAACACCGAGCGCAACCAGCTCGCCATCTTTAATCCCTCGCTCAAAGTCGAGAAGGAGCAGTCATTCTCCTACTCCGGCGGCGGCGTGAAAGGCCCACTGATTGGCACCGCTTTGCTGGTCACACTCTGTATCGTGGTCGCACTTTTCATTGGTGTTTCCGCCTCGGTCTACCTCAACGAATATTCCGGCAAAGGAAAATTCCTCAAGACCGTTCGACTCGCGATGCTCAACCTCGCAGGTGTCCCATCGATCATCTTCGGACTCTTCGGCTTAATGCTATTCGTCATCGCCGCACCGCGCGTCACCAGCACACCAGCAGTAAACGACAAATTCAAAATCCCACTCTTCCCAAGCCTGTCGGAGCCATCGATGCGCAAGATGGAAGCTGAACAAATCCTCGCCGTAGACTCGAACACATCCACCGCTGACGCTGTCATCAAAGCCAAAACCATTGGCCGCGCCAAGTTCTACAAGGGCTGGACATTTCTCTCCTTCGAGGGTTGGGGCACATCGCTTCTCGCCGGTGGCCTGACCTTGGCGGTCATGGTTCTTCCCGTCATCATTACCGCTTGCGAGGAATCGTTGCGCGCTGTTCCGATGGGATTCCGTGAGGCCTCACTCGCCTTGGGTGCCTCAAAATGGCAATCGATCCGCACTGCCGTTCTGCCTTACGCATTCCCCGGCATCCTCACCGCCTCGGTGCTCGGTATCACACGTGTGGCGGGAGAAACCGCGCCCATCATGTTCACCGCCGCAGTGGCCGCCAAATCCAACAGCCCATTTGAAATCACCGGTGAACCGGGCATCGTCAACGCCACGGAGAACTTCTTTCTTCAATCGCTGCAAGCCCTCCCCTACCATATTTACACTGTTGCCGGACGCATCCCTCAGTCTGAGTTCACCGAGCCCATGCAATATGGCGCCACTCTTCTTTTCCTCATCGTCGTAATGGGTCTCGCCGGACTCTCCGTTTGGCTCCGCATCCGCGCCCGCAAAAAGCTCAAGTGGTAATCACCAGCGCACTTCACACATTAGCAATTTTTCACCGCCTCAAGTTTTCAAACGCATGACTACCGAGACCGAATCCCTACAACCTCAAATCGGCACTAACGAGCGCCCTGCACTCGACCAAGAGAAATCGATGATCGAGATCGACGATCTTTCCTTCAGTTACGACCATGGGAAAACCGACACGCTGAAAAACATCACGCTCAAGATCCCGGGCAACCAAGTGACCGCATTCATCGGACCGTCCGGATGTGGCAAGTCCACTCTCTTGCGCTGCCTCAACCGCATGAATGATTTGGTCGAAACCTCAAAGATCACCAATGGATCGATCAGTATTCTCGGCGAAGACATCTACGGACCACGCGTCGATGCCATCCAACTCCGCAAGCACGTCGGAATGGTATTCCAAAAATACAACCCCTTCCCAAAGAGCATCTACGACAACGTTTCTTACGGACTGCGCATCGGCGGCGAAAAGAATAAAAAGCGCCTCGATGAAGCCGTCGAACGCTCGCTTCGTTCCGCCGCACTATGGGATGAAGTGAAGGATAGATTGCAGAGCAGTGCACTCGGGCTTTCCGGCGGTCAGCAGCAACGACTGTGCATTGCCCGCACCATCGCCGTGCAACCCAAGATCATCCTGATGGACGAACCGTGCTCCGCACTCGACCCGATCGCCACCGCGAAAGTTGAAGAACTCATCACCGAACTCGCCGACGAATTCACCATCGTCATCGTCACCCACTCAATGTCTCAGGCCAGCCGGGTTTCTGACAACACCGCATTCTACTACCTCGGTGAGCTCATTGAGTTCGACCGCACACAGAATCTCTTCTCCAACCCATCGAAGAAACAAACCGAAGATTACATCACTGGTCGATTTGGTTGATCCAATCTGTTATTAATACTCACCTGAATGATCAACACATCTCCACACATCTCCTCCGAGCTTGAGCGATCGCTCGGCGAAATCGGTCAGGAACTCCTGACGATCGCCAGCCGCTCGCGCACTGCACTAGCCGAAGCCACCAAAGGGTTCCTCGAGCGCGACAGCGAAATCTGCAACGCAGTCATCGCCAAGGACGACATCATTGATGAACTCGACGACCGCATCAACCACAAGGCCATGGAAGTGTTATTACGCTTCCGTCCGGTCGCCGTGGATATGCGCACCACACTCGCCAGCCTGCGCCTCAGCAGTGACTTCGAGCGCATCGGCGACGAGAGCGTTTCTATCGCCCGCCTCGCCCTGCGCTTGAACCAAGCCAAGAAGCACCCCAATGCCGAAAGTCTAGAAGGACTGATGGTAAAAGCCCGTCGTCACTTTGAGGACTCACTCATTTCCTTCACGGAAAAAGACACCGACCTGGCTCGTCAATCGATTGCCGCAGCGAAGAATCTTCACGAGCAGATCGAAGAAAGCATCACCCATCACGGAATCTCCCTCAACCAACCCGAGAAAAACGATCCACAGGTCGTCATCGATCTTCTCATGATTCTACGTAGCGTCGGCAACATACTCGGCTACTCCGAAGACGTCTGTAACGAGATGATCTTCCTCAGCGAAGACATTCACGAGCAACTGAAACGCTAACATCAGGGAGGGACGCGTAACAAACGTCCGTAACTACTGGCCATTTGTAGACTGTTCGTGTCGAACGGCGTCTCACTCAGGGGCAAAGCCCACACTACTTACTCGTCGCCCTCGCCCTCAAGCTCTGCGTGAAGCACACACCTAACATTCGGCGTCATTCGGCAATGTGGAGATGAGCCAAGGATATTATGTTCATTTTTGAGTTGATCGCGAAAGGGATGCAAAGTAACAGAAATATCAATGAGCGAATGGTATATCTCACGTGGCAATGGTCGGGAAGGCCCGATGACAGCGAAGATTATCGCCGCCTTGCTGGCGCGCGGAGAGTTTCGTGCGAATGAAACTCTTGCGTGGAAAAATGGGATGGGAGATTGGAAAACCATCGCTGAATCCGGGGTATTGACCGAAGCTGCACTTGGTAAGGATGCGCCGGTAATGGAACGACCGCCAAAGCCAACGACAATCAAAAACCCTTTGTCAGCCCCGGTGAAAGGAAGCCAGTCCTCATTACCAAAACGAAGGGCGTTTAAAAAAAGCGGTGATGATCCCGGTGTGGGTAGGTGTTTTTATATCATCAGTGTAATGTTGGCACTGGCGTGGATTCTGGGGATTTTGTTTGCGGTAACCGATGGCGATGAATGGGATATTATCATGTTCCGCAATGAGCACCGTGAATTGTTTTTGTTGGTGCACTATACGATAGGGATGGGTGTGTTGATGGTGACTTACAAGCGATTGAAGAATTTGGGGATGAGTGGTTGGTGGTTGATAGGATTGATTGTACCGGTACTCAACATGTGGGTATTTTGGCGTACGACATCCTGCCCGGCAGGTTATGTGGATCACCAGAGCTTGGACACTGGTGGAAAAATCGCGAGCGGGGTGTTCGTGCTGGTGATTTTGCTTCCGCTGCTCACCGGCTTGATCCCTGGCTTGGCATGACGTGGTGTTGACACCAGAAAACCAACAACCACCAGAGGGCTGCGCCTCGCGCCCCTCTGCGACTCCGCAGAAAGCTTAGGCGACCAAGCAAAATCTCTAGCAATCCATCACCACCCAACAGGGACGAGGCGTCGCCACTCCATCTGTAGGCCGTTCGTGTCGAACGGCGTCTCTCCCCTGGGCAAAAGGCCCACACTTCCTACTCGTCGCCCTGGCCCTCTGGCTCGGCGTGAAACACATATCCCACACCGCGCATCGTGGTGATGTGATCCGCGTATTCGCCGATTTTTTCGCGCAGACGTTTGATGTGCGTATCGAGCGTGCGGGTCAGGGTCGAGTCCTTGTACCCCCACACCTCGCGCAGCAAATAATCACGCCCTTGAACTTCGCCTTCATTCTGCATCAACAGCAGCACCAGCTTAAATTCTGTCGCCGTCAGCTCGACCAATTGCCCTTCCAAATCGAGCCGCAGTGCTTCGCGATCGAGCCGAAACGGCCCCACCTCCAACACACCACTCACTCCTGTCGATTCGGTGCGACGTAACACTGCATCCAATCGAAGAACCAGTTCCTTCGCACTAAACGGCTTCGCCAAATAATCATCCGCCCCAGTTCCAAGCCTTTGATGCGATCATCCACAGCACCGCGTGCAGTCAGCATGATCACAGGAATCCCCGCAAAGCCACTGCGGCTACGAATCTCCGTAAGCGTCTGAAACCCATCCATGTTTGGCATCATCAAGTCGAGCAACACCGCATCTGGCCGCGACCCCTCCATCGACCGAAGCGCCTCCTGACCATCAGTTGCGGACAACACACTGTGCCCCTCCTTCTCAAGATTATAGGTCAGCAACTCGACCAAATCCGGTTCATCATCGACAACAAGTATCCTAGGCATAATTCACCAATAGTTTGGGTTTCAGTAATCCAAAAAAAACGTTAAACGTTCCGTGTATCATCCACGATACTAAACACGCGGCAAGGTGACAATTTCGTTGGATTTCTACTCGCGGCACAACAAAAGCGAGGCCAATCTTCGTTGACCCGCCCGCGTCACCAACTATCTATAAGCATGCCCTCAGACAAGATCGACATAAATCGCATCGCCACGCTCGCACGATTAGAGCTCTCCCCGGATGAGCTGCAGTTGTTCGAATCACAGCTGGAAAAAATCGTCGACCACGTCGAGAAACTCTCGGAACTCGACCTCTCAGACGTCCCGCCCACCGACCACGCAGGATCCGTCGTCAACGCCATCCGCGAAGACGCCCCACGCGATGGCATCACCCAGTACGCTACCCTTTCCAACGCTCCGCAATCCGCCCGCGGACAAATCGTTGTGCCGCGCGTCATTGAATAACCGCCGCCCTAGTCACTCACTTCATTTTTCACCTTCGCTACCAATTATGTCACTCGCGGCATCCACCATCTCCTCTCTTCGCGCACAGCTCACCAGCGGCGCCATTCACCCTCGCGACATCATCGAGGATATTCGCACCACCACCGAAGCCGCCGACCCGCGTGTCACCGGGTATCTGTCTTTGGATTACGATGCCGCGCTTGCCGCCGCCGAATCCGCCGACCTCACCTTGCCGCTGGGTGGAATTCCCATCGCCCTCAAGGACAACATCAACTCCCTCGGTCAGCCGTGTTCGTGCGGATCAAAATTCCTCGACGGTGCCTACCGCGCACCTTACGACGCCACCGTCACCGCCCGCCTCAAAGCCGCCGGAGCCATCCCACTCGGACGCACCAACATGGATGAGTTCGCCATGGGATCATCGACAGAAAACTCCGCCGTCGGTGAGACCCGTAACCCGTGGGACGTCAACCGCGTGCCCGGTGGATCATCCGGCGGATCTGCCGCCGCCGTCGCATCGCGCTGTGC
>JAGXGH010000064.1 GCA_024636835.1 Verrucomicrobiales bacterium
CGGCAGCGTCAGATGTGTATAAGAGACAGCATTATGAAGGCATCGATCAGCGGGTCATCAACGAGTTGGTGGATGAGGAACTGTCGATAGGTGACTTCGTGCTGACTAATGGAGCGATTGCGGCGGCGGTGGTGATTGATGCGGTCACGCGACTTTTGCCGGAGGCGCTTGGTGATGAACGATCTCATCAAGAGGAGTCGTTCACAGATCCGAATTTGCTCGAAGCCCCAGCATACACCAAACCGATCGATTTCGAGGGGATGGTGGTTCCCGAGGTGTTACTTTCCGGAAACCATGCAAAGATTGCCGAGTGGAAAGCTGAGCAGGCGCACCGCCGGACGAAGCTGAATCGCCCCGATTTGTTGGAGCGCGATTGAGTGAATGGCCGATTTGGGCTGTTGTTGTTCCAACAATACCCTATCTGATGCAGCTACATCGAGTCCCGCTGAAAAATCTCGATGTTTTCAGCAATGAGTGATGTGGCAACTTTTTATCAAAGTCACTCGATCAGAACGAATCGGCTTGTCGGTTGGGCGGCTAGGCGGGAGTCTATTGAGTATGCGACGTGCTCTTGGTTTGGTGGCAATGCTTGGAATCTTGGTAATTGTGCTCTCAAAGAGGGATGCTCTTACTGGGTTTGGCGAAGACACGAACCGTCGTCAGCAGAACCTCTCGTTGAGAGTTTGGACAGCGGAGAAACCTGAGAATATGGTAGTGATTCAAGTGACGCCCACAGGGAGTTATCAATTGGGGAGTATTACCTACGCGCGTTCGGAAGTGCAGGCTGCGCTTTCCAAAATAGACGTGACCGAAACGTTCCTTGAGATTCGACCGGCACCCGAAGCGGAGTTCGAGGCCTTGCGTCAATTACTGATTATTGTCTCTGAATGCGGCTTTGAAGAGGTATCGATCGATTGGGGAGAGGAGTAGTGAGGATGTCACTGGGCGGTGTGGAGTGAATGTGGGGCGCGAGGCGCACCCCCTCCAACGGTGAATGGTGCAGTGATGATTGGTGGATCGAAGTGGTTTGTGATGGAGTGTGGGCGCCTCGCCCACATCGGTTGGTGCGTGCGAAGAGTGCGGTTTTTCTGATGGTTGGGAGTGTGGAGGTAGAAGGGCAGAATGGAATGTATGTGGCGTGCGCACGTCTCCGGCGGTCAGGGCGATGATGGCGCAGCGGGTGAGTGTAATCGATGGAAACTCGGAAGAGATCAGTTACCCCTCGACTTTCTCTTTCCAGCGATCCACCCACGGCGTGTATTCCGGTGGGATGGGTGCTTCGAAATCCATCCGGTGTCCATCGGCGGGGTGGTTGAACGAAAGTCGCCAGGCGTGGAGCATCAGCCGACCTGTCTTTGCGGTTTGACGAGCGGGCTTCGAATAGATGGGGTCGCCAATGAGCGGGTGACCAAGGTGCAACATATGGACGCGGATTTGATGGGTGCGCCCGGTGTGCAAGGTGCAGAGAACCAGAGCTGAATTGGTAGCTATATCTGTGGCGAGCACTTCGTAGTCGGTGATGGCTGACTTGCCGGATCCAGGATCGACGACAGCCATTTTCAGGCGGTTCACGGGGTGGCGTCCGATGTTGGTGAAGATGTTGCCATCGGATTTTGCGGGCACGCCTTGTGTCACGGCGAGGTAGAGTTTGTCGTTGGTGCGGTCGGCAAACTGTTTCACCAGCGACTGATGGGCGCGATCGGATTTTGCCACCACCAGGCAGCCTGAAGTGTCTTTGTCGAGGCGGTGAACGATGCCTGGGCGTTCCATTCCGCCGATGCCTGAGAGTTGGCCTTTGCAGTGGTGGAGTAGCGCGTTGACGATGGTTCCGTCCTCATTGCCGTTTGCTGGGTGGACGACCATTCCGGAATCTTTGTTGATCACCAAGAGATCCTCGTCCTCGTAGATCACATCGATGGGGATGTCCTGTGGCTGAGCGGCGATAGGTTCTGGGTCGGGAATTTGACATCGATGGTGTCACCGTTGGACACCGTTTGCTTGGGCTTGGTGGGTTTGTTGTTCAGCAAGATGTCGCCACTCTTGATTAAAGACTGGACTCGCGAGCGGGTGAGTTCGGGAACTTGGCGGGTGACGAATATATCGATCCGCTCAGAAGGTGTGTCGTTGACGAGAAATTGCATTTGATTCGTCCTAGTCTATCACGTCGGTGACTGACACGCACATGATACAATTTTTCCCTGTGCGCTTGACCGTTAGTCCTTCGATCTGTTCGTATGTGGGATACGGCTCACGCACAAGACGCCTTCATGTCGCATTCCTTTCAACACATCCTTATCGCTCCCGATAAATTTAAGCACTGTCTGACTTCGATGGAAGTGGCGGATGCGGTGGCGCGTGGAGTGTGGAAATCGCAGTGCGGTGCTACTTGGGAGCGCTCGGCAATCGCTGACGGTGGTGAGGGGTTTTCAGAAATCATCGGCAATGCGCTGTGCATGACGAAGGTGACCGCGCGCGCGCGCGATGCTTTGGGTCGGCAAATCTATGCGGATTATCGCTGCGGGTATGTGGAGCGAGAAGTTCTCGCCGTGATGGAAATGTCGGCGACGGCTGGACTCTGGCAGATCCAATCGGATGAGCGTGATCCGTTACATTCGTCGACATACGGAGTGGGTGAGATGATTCGTAGCGCGGTGAATTCTCGTGGAGCAAAGCGTGTGCTTTTAGGCATAGGAGGAAGTGCCACTAACGATGGAGGTGCAGGTTTAGCGGCGGCTTTGGGGTGTCGGTTTCTCGATGCGGAGGGCAACGAACTCGCTGCCGACCCTGCAAGTTTGCACGGAAAGCTCGCGGTGATAGACCGCTCTGAAATGATCGATCTGCCACCGATCGAAGTCGCGTGTGATGTGGAAAATCCCTTGCTCGGCACTACTGGTGCGACGGCGATTTTCGGCTCGCAAAAAGGACTGAGTCCAGAACAGGCGGTAATTGCGGAAGCGGTCTTAGCGAGGATTGTCGAGTTGCTTGATGCCGAGGATTTGGCGTTGCGGCCGGGTGCCGGTGCTGCCGGAGGCTTGGGGTTCGGTCTAATGGCCTTCTGTGGTGGGGAGCTGAAACCTGGCTTTGGTTTGGTCGCTGAAACCTTGGGTTTGAAAGAAAAATTAAGCCACTGTGATTTAGTGATCACCGGTGAGGGGAGTGTCGATGCGCAATCGCTCCACGGGAAAGCGCCGGTGGGTTTGGCGCGGATGGCACGAGCGGCAGGGAAGCCGGTGTGGATGATCTGTGGTCGCGCGGACAAGGAGTTTTTTGAAGAAGGGTCGCCGTTTGATCGCGTTTTCGTGTTGCTAGATCGCGAGCCAGACATTCCCAAGGCAATGGCGACAGCTGGTGAACTCGTGGTTGAGGAAATCTTCGAAGCATTGGAATCGAGAGAAACGCCGTCGGGGAGCGCCGCCCGCCCTTGACGCCCTCGTTCCGCCGCTCTATCTTCGCGCATCTTGAAATCGGGAGGAATTTTTGCCCGAGTAAACGACTCAAAAAATCATGGAAAACGTTGTTATTATTGGAACCGGATGCGCGGGATACACCGCAGCAATTTACACCGCGCGCGCCAGCCTCTCCCCGCTCATTCTTGCGGGCACGCAGATCGGTGGGCAGTTGACCACGACCACGGAAGTCGAGAATTTTCCCGGTTTTCCGGAGGGGATCATGGGGCCGGAGCTGATGATGAACATGCAGGCACAAGCGACCAAGTTCGGTGCGCGTGTGGATTACAAAACCTGCCAAGGGGTTGAAAAACAGGCGGATGGTACTTTTAAAATTAAGGTTGGTGAAGACGATTTCATCGAAGCGAAGACGGTGATTGTTGCCACCGGTGCGGCTCCGCGTCACCTCGGTCTTCCAAATGAGAAGAAATTGATCGGTCACGGTTTGACCTCGTGCGCTACGTGCGACGGTGCCTTCTATCGCGACGTGCCGGTGGCCGTCATCGGTGGCGGTGACTCCGCGTGTGAGGAAGCGAGTTTCCTCACTAAGTTCGCCAGCAAAGTGTACCTCATTCACCGCCGCGACGAGCTTCGCGCCTCGCAGATCATGGCCGAGCGCGCTCTTTCCAACAAGAAGATCGAACCCGTTTGGGACAGCGGAGTGACAGAATATTTAACCGATGACGACGGCAAGATGCGCGCCATCACGGTGGAGAATTTTAAAACCGGTGAGAAGAGCGAGATCGAATTGAAGTGCGTGTTTGTCGCCATCGGTCACGTTCCGAACACACAGTTCCTCAACGGAATCTGTGAGCTCGACGAGAACGGCTATCTGCTTCACAAGCACGGCATGCAGACCAATGTCGAAGGTCTCTACGCAGCAGGCGATGTGTCCGATCACGAATACCGCCAAGCGATTACCGCGGCTGGACAGGGATGCGCCGCAGCTCTCGAAGCGGAACGTTACCTCGCAGCCCACGAGGCCAATGAGCCTGCTGGTGTGGCATAAATCACTATTCTCAATATCACACGCTTATGTCCGACATCGTTTACCAATCCGAAGATAAGCCCGTGGTGGGTATCATCATGGGCAGCACGTCGGATTGGCCGACGATGGAACACGCCGCTCAAGTCCTGACAGATTTCGGAGTTCCGTTTGAGAACAAGGTCGTCAGTGCTCACCGCACTCCTGAGTTGTTGGTGGAATACGCGACCAAGGCGGTGAGTCGTGGGATCAAGGTGATCATCGCCGGTGCCGGCGGTGCTGCGCATTTGCCGGGTATGACAGCATCGATGACAACCCTCCCTGTGCTCGGTGTGCCGGTGCAGTCTAAGGCACTCAGTGGTTTGGACTCGCTCTTGTCCATCGTTCAGATGCCCGGTGGCGTGCCGGTCCCAACCTTCGCCATCGGTAAGGCTGGGGCAAAGAACGCAGCACTCACTGCGGTGTCGATTCTCGCTCTGGGAAGTGATGACCTTCGTGACAAACTTGAGGAGTTCCGCGACTCGCAAACCGACGCTGTTTACGAAAGCCAGAAAGAACTTCCAGATACTGCTGCAGCGGAATTGCCACTTTGATTTTGACCGCAAAAATGCACAAGAGGCGCAAACATAATTCTGATGATGCAGCGGCTTAATCCAATGAGTATCCAACCTCCAGCTACTATTGGCGTCGTAGGCGGTGGCCAGCTTGGCCGCATGATGATTCTTGAGGCGCGCCGTCTTGGTTATCGGACGGTGGTATTTACCGACGAGGCACCCGGCTGCCCGGCGGGGCAGGTTGCGGATGAAGAAATCAATGCATCGTTTGGCGATTCCGAAGCAACTGATGCTTTTCTCTCGCAGATCGATGTTTGCACCTACGAGTTTGAAAATATTCCGGCGGCGTTCATAGCCAACATCGAAGCGGTGAAGCCCGTTTTTCCGGATCGCCGTGCCTTGGAAACCAGCCAACACCGCGAGCGTGAAAAGCTGTTCCTTCGTGAGCATGGTATTCCTTGTGCGCCGTTTGCGGTGGTTGATTCAGCGGACTCTCTCGCCTTGGCAGTAGAAGAAATTGGCACGCCCTGTGTGCTGAAGACGGCGGCATTCGGATACGATGGTAAGGGGCAGATTAAAATTTCTGAACCACTCGACGCTGTGGGAGTGAGCCAAGTTTGGGCCGATCTCGATGCCACTCGCGGTGTGCTCGAAGGATGGGTCACCTATCGATGTGAGATTTCCGTGGTCGCCGCACGTGGCCAGGATGGATCATTCGCGCCATTTCCAGTCTCGGAAAACATACACACCAATCACATTCTCGACACTACCTTGGTGCCGGCAAGGATCAGTGATGCCGAAGCGCAAGCGGCGGTGGCGCTGGCAAAGCAAGTCGGCGATGCGTTGAATTACGTTGGCGTTTACGCGGTCGAGCTGTTTCTCACAGAGGGCGGTGAATTGATCGTCAACGAGATGGCACCGCGTCCGCATAACTCCGGTCACTACACCATCGATGCCTGTGATGTGAGTCAATTTGGCATGCAGATTCGTGCAGTCGTAGGGTTGCCTCTCTCGCCTCCACGCCTGCTGCGTCCTGTAGCGATGGTGAATCTTTTGGGAGACGTCTGGCCGGAAGCTGAAGTTCATCCTGATTGGTCGCCAGTTCTGAACGATCAGGACGCAAGATTGCACCTCTACGGTAAGCGTATCGCGCGCGCTGGGCGGAAAATGGGACATTTCTGCGTGCTTGCGGATGATGTAGACACCGCACAATCCAAAGCCAACGCCATCATGGCGGCACTTCGTGGATAATTCGGACATCCTGTGGAAATGATGTGTAATGCCAAGTCTTGGTATTGATCTGACGCGAACGGATTTTTATTGCTTGATCGTGAGCTGATTGTGCGGGATTAAACAACAACAAGGATCCGCTACCGGATGTTTTCGCTCATGCCTATAATTCGCTCATCGTTGGTCGTAAAGATGGTATCCATTCGCGTGGTGTGACCTTATCGAGCGAGCTTCACCGGATCCTGGCGAATGAAACCAGATATCGTCGGAAGTTCCAGTCTGACCAAAATGGCAAACGGTGGGGACACTGCCGGTGGCTGATAGGTTTACAGAGACGTTCACCGACCCGATACCACCGGAAGGTCGCGCATTCTACCGCTTGCAGTGGAGCGATCCAGTGACGCCACCATCGTCATAGAGAAGTGGTGTCAGCGTAAGATTTGGACACGTGAATAAGTGGTTTGGTGGGTGTTGACCGAATATCGAGTAAGTCTTGGCCATTCTGTGCATTGCTTCCAGTGGCACAGCGCTAGACCAGGAGAAGTAGACAGAGTTATTGAAATTACTCAAACCGCGTGAAAAGCATGCAGTGCGGGGTTTCTAGGGTTTTTACGCATTGAGCTTACAGGATAAAGGGCGTGTGCAGAAATATTAACGGACGCTTCAATTTGTAAATAACGCGTATTGCGTAAAAATACCAAATGGTGGGATTTGTGTTGTGAATAAGTTGTGAACAACTTGGGAACAAGCTGTCGGCTGCGTAGGGGAAATGGCATCGGTGCTTGTTCTCGCTTGTGGCGATATTCACCTCTTTATCGAGAGCCGATCTTCTGCAACCCAGTCACCTTTCTTTTTGAAACCTTGCTCGATGTGCTCACGCCAAGTGAATCCACACTTTTCCAAGACTCTTTGACTCGCCACGTTCCAGCTTGCATGGCAGGCCTCAATCTCTTTCGCAGATAGCCGATTGAACCCAAACTCCAGAATGCCTCGAACGGACTCGCTCATGTATCCCATGCCTTGAAATCTAGGATGAGTCCAAAATCCAAGGCTCCACAAACCCTTGGATTTGGTGCTGCGGATAGAGATTCTACCGATAAATGCCCCATCGTGAGTTTCGATCGTGAAGACATAAGCTGTGCCTGTTCGCCAAGCTTCGCAGTTGTCTTTGAAGGGTTGGAGTAATTCCTGCGGGTTGGCCGGTGGATCCCAGACCATCCCGTCATTGAATCCTTTGACGCGAGTAGCGTCGAAAACTTGCGGAATGTCTTCTTTGGAGACGTGCCTTAAGATGCACCGCTCGGTTTTGATCTGATGGTTCTGTTCTATCATCACCTTGGAGAATGGAGGGCCCAGTGCCGCAAAAGAGTAAGCTAATGCGGTCGACTGAGAGTTTCCAGAGGTTTCGAAGAACCGTTTTTTTACTGAAATTGCGGGAACCGGGAAGAGAGTTCCGATTGACTAATTTGCTGGGACGCTCGACCATCGCGAGCGAAGCTATGAAACAGTCGATAGGTGTTCTTGATTCTGGAATTGGCGGGCTTTCCGTGGTGAGGGAGATCCATGCGCTCTTGCCTGCTGAGGATATTATCTACTTTGGCGACTCTGCCTGGTGCCCTTATGGTGTCCGCTCCGCTGAGGAAATCCAAGAGCGTGTTTTTGCGATCGCCGATCTTCTGCTCGAACAAGGATGCAAGGCACTGGTCATCGCGTGTAACTCGGCGACCATCGCAGCTGTTGAGGGGCTACGTGCGAGCTATCCGGTGCCGATCATCGGGATGGAGCCCGGCGTTCGTCCTGCTGTGACGATGACGAAATCCGGTGTTGTTGGTGTATTTGCGACGGAAGCCTCTATTCGCGGTGAGAAATTTCATAAACTGCTGAATAGCCACGCGCACTCAGTAAAAGTGATCACCAGGCCGTGTCCGGAATTTGTCGATCTTGTCGAGCGCGGTGTGACGAGTGGTGAGGAAGCGGAGGATATCGTGCGTCGACATGTAGATCCGATGCTTGCCGCTGAAGCTGACGTCTTGGTGCTCGGTTGCACGCATTACCCGTTCCTAACCCCATTGATTCAAAAGATCGCGGGTGAGGGGGTGTTACTTATTGATACCGGATCCGCCGTTGCGCGCCAAGTGGGGCGTGTTCTCGATCGCGAAGGGCTTCTGACCGTCGATAATGGTGAGGGAGGGCTTGATATTCTCACCAGTGGTGATCCTGCGCACTATCGCGCGGTGATCGCTGGGCTTCCTGGGCTTATGGCTCCTCGGAGCGTTGTTGCATCAGGACAAAAGGGGTGATCACCACCGCAGTGAAGAGTTCGTCGCTCTCTTCCCATTGCATGGCGTGAAGTTCGCCAATTTTCACCAGATCGCCATTGCCCAACCAGTTGGTGACGGTTTCGGTGTCATCAGCGCTTAGAGCGTCGGCGACCTGGGCGAGAGTGAGAGATGGGTCGACCCAAAGAAGAGCGCCGCTTTCGTAGTGAGGTCTGAGGTATTTCCAATTCACCTCGCCGGTGTATTTGGCGATTTTTTCCTCGGGAGTCTGATCGTCGACACCGAGCATGTCATACTTCATCGAGCGCTTGTCTTCTGATGGCTGAGTCATGGGAAAAGATCGACGCCGGATCTGTAAAATCAAGCAATGGACTGCGAGATGGATGGTTGGTGATCAGAAGAGTTTTACCCAACTAAGCCGACATCTTAAATCACTCGTGATCAGCGTCGGTGCATCATCATTAAGCATCACTGGGATCATCGCAGATTCGCCAAGACGTAGTGCGAAGGACTTGGTGATGATGTGAGGCGACGGCCCGTCGTAAGTCGGTTCTGGTGTCGCGGAAATAGATGGCTCCACATCTGCGGCGATAGGCATGTCTTCAGCGAAGCTTGGACTGGCACACAGCGTGGCAGCAAGAAGAGCATGGAGGAGTAATAGGGAGGACTGCTTCATGGTCAAAAAATGGCTATCGCTAGGGAAGAGACGTGTGTGTACAGGTCGAGCTTAGCGTAATTATTCGCAGCGACAGAAATGTTCGAGCAAACGGAATGAGTTGACCCAGAATGACTAGCAAATTTCACCCGGTGCGGCGAGAGTTTTTGCAGAGATGAAGAACAATCTGGAGGTCTCGATCATTTGCGGCATAAACCGATACGATCTCAAACTCGCCACCTGTCCATTGGGAATGACAGAGTGCTGGGAATATCAACCATAGCCGAGGGGGCCAAAGCGACTGAACCGGAGCAAAGCGGAGATGGCCGCAGGCAAATAGCCGGAGAAACATGAGAGATTTTTAACCATGGATGACACGGATAAACACGGATGGATGCAAGGCACTGAAACCGAGGCAAATGACACGGATTCTCACGGATATTTTTTGGCTCCTACATCTGCGGTCATCTGCGAAATCTGCGGTTCCAATGTCTTTTCAAAATGCCTTATTAGGTTTCGTCTTAGAAATCCGGTTCACTGTGGAAGGTCAGCATTTCTCCTGATTCCGGGTGCGCGAAGGTGAGTTCGCAGGCGTGAAGTTTCAGTTGTCCCGGGCCGGTTCCATTTCCGTAAAAAGGGTCGCCAACGATGGGGATGCCGAGACCTTTCTCATGATGAGCGTGAAGTCGGAGCTGGTGAGTGCGCCCTGTCACGGGGATGAATTCGATGCGGGTTTGGCCGTCCTCCACGGCCATTTTCTTCCAATGAGTCGTTCCCGTTTTCCCGTGTAACTCGTCGTAGATTTGGAGGGGGCGGTTTTCCAGATCCAGCCGGAAGGGCAGCTCGATGGTGCCCTCGTTTTCGTCCAATATCCCGTCCAAGAGCGCGATGTATCGTTTTCTGGTGAGTCGGTTCTGGAACTGAAGAGAAAGATGTCGGTGAGCATCCGTTGTGCGCGCCACCACCATCAGACCGGAAGTGTCCATGTCCAGCCGGTGCACGGCGGGTTGTTCGATGCATCCGGAAAACATCCGCTTCACGCGGTCAGAGACACTATCTACCTTGTCGGGACCTCTTCCCGGCGCGGCAAGCATACCGCTCACCTTATTGACCACGACGAATGCGGGATCGGTGTGTAGAATTTCTAGCAGCGGTTCGGTGTCCATAGGCTGATGGCCATCAGTGGATGTTCCACCATTGATTGCAATAACTGCACTTAATGTCTCCACTGGGTGAAACATCAGCGCCTTCTACGTTTGCTCCACAATTAGGACAGTCATAACCCTTGATTGGTCTAGGTGCGGATGGAGAAGTGCTACCTGTTTTGCTTGCACTGCCTTTTTTAAGCAAGGAAAGGGGTAGGCCGAATCCAAAAAAAATAAAACAAAGAGCAATACAAGAACCGAAGAGCTTAAAGAAGAGTGGTGGCGCTCCAAAACCGCTGGCAGTCCAAAGTGAAATCAACACAATGATGCCGATCACCCCGAACATGGACATGAAGAGCAATGCAAACAACGGGGGTCTTGGATTGGGGGGGCTCATGGTCGTGTTTCGCGTTTACTCAGTCTTCGATTCTCTTCTTAAAGTATCCCGCGGTTTTCTCGTAATTCAAAGCTTCATAAAATGGACCGGCTCGACGTGTCGCCAAAGTGTTTAACTTACAGGCCTTAAGCTTTGACCAACCTTCCACCTCATTCATGAGTAATCGACCGATTCCTTGATTACGCCAATCTGATTCAACAAAAATTTCAGCAGTCCAAGAAACATTACCCGATGCGTAGAAGCAGGGGTGGTAGGATCCTAGAGCATAGCCAATCACTAGTCCTTGCTCTTCAGCCACGAGTAGGATCATGTGTGGTAGCGCCAATATCGACTCAAAGGAAGTGTCAAAGCCTGATTTCGTGACGGTAGCTGAGCTGGCTAATTTCTTGGCTAGCTCAAATATCGCTGACTGATCATGTTGTTTCGCCTCTCGTATCATGTTGAAGATGGCATGGTCAATGTCTTGCTAGAGGTGAAGGGAATTCAAATCCGCTTGTCTGGTGGTTAGGGACGCTCTCTTTACTCATTCACCTTCGTAGTATCTCGTTTGAATATCAAAAACAACGGGTTGTTTGCCCCAGCGGTAAAATTGATAAAATGAGCAACCTCGCTGCGGTTTGCAACTAACCACGGTGCAGGTATTGCTATCCAGCCTTTTGAATTCACATTAGGTGAGTGTATCACGATTGCTGACAAACCTTTGGTTATGGTCGCCGAAGCAATGGCATCCCAAGATGCCGTTGAACGATCTCGATGAACACCGTCCTCATCAATCGAACAATGAATTGCTTGCGCACAAAGAAATGCGAAACCGATCCCGAGAATCAAAATCACCAGTCCAATAAATACGGATACAGACGTAAATCCCTCAATTGAAAAAACAATAATCCAGACGGTGAAGACGAAAACTCCACTGACCGCCATCATTCGCAGTGGTGAGATTTCGATTTTCATTCTGAGGGGAAAGAATAGAGGTGGTAGAAGGTGGTTAGGAACGCTCGTTCGGCGTTGGGAGGGTGATTTGTGGACTTTGTCCAAGGGCAGGGGTTAGCCGACACGTCTAACCTACATTTTATGCGGCTTCGCCGAGGGGGGCTAGAGCTGGATATTCTTTATCTGAATCGGACGTCGAGGGCTTTCTCCAGGGCGGCGAGCACTTTGGCGTGGGCATCGTCGACCTCTTTGCCTTTGAGCGTGCGGGTGTCGTCGCGGTAGGTCAGCGAGTAGGCGACCGATTTGCGGTCGGCGGCGAGTTTTTGGCCGGTGCTGTCGGTGAAGAGATCGAACATCGTCCAACCGGTGAGGATGGGGAGGTTCAATCCTTGCAGCACGGATTCCACGCGGTTGGTTGGCAGATCACGTGGAAGGTCCATCGCGATGTCGCGTGTGGTGGCAGGGAACTTTGGCAACTCGGTGAAGCGGCGTTGGTCTTTAGTGGCTAGTTCGAAGAGCGCGCTCAGATGAAGCTCAACGGCGAAGAGTGGCACGTCGATGTCGAGCTCGCGAAGGCGCGCTGGATTGATTTGTCCGATGATGCCAACCGTGAGCTTTTTGCCGACGGCGAGATCTGCCGACTTGATGAATACGGGGTGATCCGCTGGTTTGATCTTGAGGCGTATATTCGGAAGAATGCTGTCGAGCACGGCGCGCAGATCTTCGTAGGCGAGTTGACGCGGTGAAGAGTTTGCCCATGAGCGATTGGTCGCATCGCCACCGAGGATGATGGTGAAGCTTTGCGATTCAATCACGTCACCGGCTTCATTTCCTGCGGCGAATGTGGTGCCGGTTTCGAAGAAGGGGAGGCGTGATGCTCCTTGTGCGACGTTGCGTGCGGCCACCGAGAGAAGACCCGGAAGTAGTGAGGGACGTAAGTGAGTGAGGTCTTCGCTCAATGGGTTTTTCAACGCGACGGGGCGAAGCTTCGAGTCCGCGCTGTCGCTGAGCTGTGCGCTGGAAATGAGCTTGATGGTGCGTGCTTCGAAGAGTCCTTTGGAAGCGAGCGCTTTTTTCAGGTCGAGCGTGTGGTCGTAAACCGCATCGTCGACGCTGGTGTGCGATGGTGTTGCGATGGTGGATGCTGGAACCGGCTCCAATCCGCGGACACGTGCAATCTCCTCGGTGAGGTCGATGGGACGGGTGAGGTCGAGACGGAAGCTTGGGACGGTCCACGTAGAGCCATCAGCGGAGGACAGTCCGAGCTTGGTGAGAATCTCTGACTGCTCGTCTTTGGTGACGCCACCGAGATAGTTGGAGAACCAATCGTTATCGATGGTGAGGTCGCCTGTGAGTTTCTTCGCCTCGCCTGCTACGACGAGTGTGTTCTCTGCGGTGCCGCCTGTAAGTTCGACGATCAGCTGAGTAGCCAGTGCGGATGCCAAGTCGGCGGCGAGTGGGTCGGTACCGCGTTCGAAGCGGTAAGACGAATCGGTGGTGCAGACCAAACGGCGCGAGGTTGCGCGTACCGCGGTCGGGTTGAAGTGTGCGGATTCGATGAGGATATCGGTGGTGGTTTCGCTCACGCCTGAAATTTCACCACCAGTTACTCCGGCGATGGCTGCAGGTTGTGAGGCGTCGGCGATGACGCAATCGCTGTTCAATAGTGTGTAGGTGTTTTCGTCGAGCGCTTCGATAGTCTCGCCTTCCGTGGCGCGACGTGCGATGACGCGACCGCCGTCGAGTTTGGCGATGTCAAAGGCGTGAATCGGATGACCGAGTTCGTGAAGCACGAAGTTGGTGACGTCGACGACGTTGTTGATTGGGCGTAGGCCGATGGCTTCAAGGCGCGATTTCAACCACGTAGGAGATTCGGCAACTTTGGCACCAGAGATCTTACGACCCGAGTAGTAGGAGCAGAGGTCTGCCGCGTCGTCGGCAATAGCGACGAGTGAGGGGTCGGTGGATTTCTCGACGTCGGGACCGGTGAATGTTTGCTTCAACGCGCGACCGGTGAGGGCAGCGAGTTCGCGAGCAATGCCGTAGTGGCTGAGCAGGTCCGGACGGTTTGGGGTGATTTCGAGTTCGAAGATGGTATCGGCTCCGAAGATGTCTTTGACCGGTTTGCCGATCTCGGCGTCGGCGGGAAGAATCATCAAGCCGTCCTCTTCGTCGGTAAGTCCAATTTCTGAAGCGGCTGCGAGCATGCCTTTGGACTCGACGCCGCGCATTTTTGTCTCGTCAATGACGAAGCCACCGAGGTCTGCGCCTGGTAAACAGCACGGCACTTTATCGCCGACTTTGTAATTCTTCGCACCACAAACAATCTGACGGAGCTGGCCCTCGCCAGCGTCGACTTTGGTGACTTTGAGTTTGTCGGCATCGGGGTGTTGGACGGCTTCGATAATCTGAGCGACCACGATTTTATCGGAGGGCACACCGGACGATTTGATACCTTCGACTTCGATGCCGGCGAAGGTGAGAAGGTCGTCGAGCTCGGCGGTGGTGTATCCGTCGAGGTCGATGTGTGATTTGAGCCAGTTGAGTGAGACGAGCATGACTGAGTAGAAAGTAGAAGGTATAGAGTAGAAAGGGAGTGGTGGACCAAAGTCTGACGACTTCGGCTACGACCTTAGGCGAACTGCGTTAGAAAACGTTGGTCGTTTTCGATGAGGTGGCGGATGTCGGAGATGCCGTACTCGATCATGGTGAGACGCTCGAGGCCCATGCCGAAGGCGAAGCCGGTGATTTTTGTGGAATCGTAGGCGTCGTCGCCGCGCTCATTGCCGACGGCATCGAAGACGGCGGGGTCGACCATTCCACAGCCGGCGATTTCGATCCACTTGGCTTCTTTGCCGGTGGCTTCGAGTTTTACGTCGATCTCGAAGGAGGGCTCGGTGAATGGGAAGAAGTGCGGGCGGAAGCGGACTTCGGTGCTTTCGCCGTAGAGCGCTTTGAAGAAGAATTCGAGTGTGCCTTTGAGGTCGGGGAGAGTGACGTTTTCGGCGACGTAAAGCCCTTCGATCTGATTGAATACGGAAAGGTGGGTGGCATCGATCTCATCGCGGCGGTAGGCGCTGCCTGGTGCGATGATGCGGACCGGCGGTTTGTTGCCCTCCATGGTGCGGACCTGAACCGATGAGGTATGGGTGCGAAGCAGTTTACCGGAGTCGAAGTAGAAGGTATCGCTCTCGTTTCTCGCGGGGTGGTCGGCCGGTGTGTTGAGGGCATCGAAGCAGTGCCATTCGGTCTCGACCTCAGGGCCGGTGGCGAGGGCGAAGCCAAGTTGGCGGAAAATCTTGGTGACGCGATCTTGCATCGCGGTGAGTGGGTGGATGGCACCGGCGGGGAGAGTGCGGCCGGGGAGCGTGAGGTCGAGGTCGGCAACGGCCAGCGCATCGGCTTCGGCGATCAGTGCGATTTTCTTGTCGTCGAGAGCGGAGGTGATGGCCTGACGGGTTTCGTTGAGCATCTGCCCGGCGGCAGGCTTCTCTTCCTTGGGAAGATCGCGCATCACCGAGGATGCCTGCGTGAGGCGACCGCTTTTGCCGAGGAATTCCACACGTGCGTTGTCGAGGGTGCGTTCATCTGTGGCGGCCGCGATCGCGATGAGGGCGTCGGCTTGGATGGTGTTGAGATCAGATTGGAGCATGTTGGGAGTAGAAAGTAGAAGGTATGAAGTATGAAGGGGGCGCTGCGCGCCGGTAGAAAATGGAGAATGGATCTTATTTGTCCTAGCGGACTTATGCTCTTGGGTGGCGTGTAGGCTGCGGAGACGAATAACGAATAACCGATAACTCATAACGCAAAAATGGCCGGTCATCGCGAGGATGCCGGCCATTTCCTTAATTGGTTTTGATCGATTCGCAAGTGCGGGATGCGCTTAGGCAGCTCCTGCTTCTTGCTTCTTCTTCTCAAGTCCGGCTTTCGCTTGGTCGACGATGGTTTTGAAACCAGCTTCGTCGTGGATGGCCATATCGGAGAGGACCTTGCGGTCGAGTTCGATACCGGCAGCGGCGAGGCCTTCGATAAATCGGCTGTAGCTCAATCCTTCGGCGCGGGTGGCAGCGTTAATACGCTGGATCCACAAGGCACGGAAGTTGCGCTTGTTGTTTTTACGGTCGCGGTAGGCCCAGGTCTGTGCTTTGAACACAGCGTCTTTGGCGTAGCGATACAATGTTGAACGCGTTCCGCGGAAGCCTTTGGCCTTTTTGAGCCAACGCTTACGGCGTTTGCGTGATGCTGGTGAGTTAGTTGCGCGTGGCATTTTCTTTTCCTAATGGTCAGACTGTTTGTTTTGATTCAGTTCCGGGTCTCATCTGCCCGAAGGGTCGTTTCCTGTGGAGTTGGAAGTGGGACCCAGGCCGCGGAACTGTTGCCGACAGAGTGTCGACGTGGTTTGCTGTTTACGCGAACGGAAGGTTTTCCTTCACGTTCTTGATGTCCGCATCAGAGACGAGTGTCGCTTTGCCCAAATTCCGCTTACGTTTGCGGTTTTTGTTTTGGAGCAAGTGACGCTTGCCTTGTTTGCGGCGCAATACCTTACCGGTGCCCGTGATTTTGAATCGTTTGGACACGGCTTTCCGAGTTTTGGCTATTCCACCTTTTCTTGTCATAGAGGCGTGGAATCTAGTCGCCAGCGACTCGTTCGCAAGGTGTTTTTACGAAAGAAATGCTTATTTTTCGGGGAGTTTAGTGCTGTCGGAAGAATGGCAACACTTCAGGAAAGAAACGCGGAACAGAGTGTAGAGATCAATGGGAACGCGAATTATTTTAATTTATCGAATTAGGGATAGATGGGCGGATGTGACCCTGCTGATTAAAATTGGATAAATTCGGATAACTTGCGGTTCGATGTCTTGTCATTACTAGTTGGGCGAATCGTTCTTATTTTTGCGATTCGTCAAAAATAACAATCATTTCTGTTCTGTTTACCTTTAGGATGTCTTAACTAATTGACCAGAGTTCGGATTTTCATCCGTTCAGGCCGCGCCGTTGTTTCGATCATCGTCCTTTATGGATACTCCTCAGCAATCTCAAGCAGAAGTCATCAACCGCCATTTCCGCCAGGCGCTTGACCAAGTGGGGGAGGTCGTGATCATTTTGGATGCTGGGCCAACTGTGTATCCCGGCCCGCGGGTAGCCTATGTGAACCAAGCAATAGCGTCGGTTTGTGGGTATCGTGTGGACGAAGTGCTGGGACAGCCGGTGTCGATGCTTTATGACGAAGCGACCTTCGATGCATTTCTCGAGCGCCTTCCCGATGTCGGGCGCAGTGGAATGCGCTATTTCATGGATGTCTCCACCGCCTGTGCCAGTGGCAAACGTGCGCCACTGCGTTGGACGATTCGTGCGGCGACCAGTGGTGACGGACAGGTATTGAACTACTACGTCACCATGTGTCCGTCCTGGTCGGACGTACCGCGTAGTGAGCAAGAGATTGCTGAAAAACAATCAGACGGCGGTGATGATCGCTCCAGCCGTTTGGAATCGCTCGCCTATGTTGCTGGTGGGATCGCACACGATTTCAACAACGTGCTGACCGCCATCATGGCAAACCTATCCATGGCGAAGATGGAGAACGATGCCGACGCCATCCAGCCTATGCTGAGTAACGCGCTGGCGTCCTGCGAGTCGGCGAAGAAACTGATTGGGCAGTTGTTGAGTTTTGCCAAAGGGCAGGGGACGAAGCGCAGTGTGGTGAATCTTGGTGCACTGATGAAAGAGGCTATCGAGCTTTCCACACCGGGTGCGAATGTTCGCTGCGATTTGAGGCTGTCGGGAAATCTGCCGCCGGTGGAAATCGAGCCGACGCAGATGATGCAAGTGATGAACAATTTGTTGATCAACGCTCGTCAGGCGATGCCCAACGGAGGAGTGATTCAGGTGTTGATGAACTCGATGGTGCGCGCCGAGGAGGCAGGTGAGGGCATTCCCGCTGGTCGTTACCTCGAACTGCGGATTCGTGATCGTGGTTGTGGGATTGCGGAAGAAAACCTACAGACCATCTTCGCGCCCTTTTTTACCACCAAGCGCGATGGTAGCGGGCTCGGCTTGGCGACGACGAAAAAGATCATCGACCAGCATTCGGGTCACATTGAAGTGAAGTCTCGGATCAATGTGGGCACGGAGTTCCGCATTCTTTTGCCGGCGGCGACGCACATCATCGAAGAAGCTCCGGTGCAGGCGGCCGATGATAGCGAATTGGTCAAAGGCGAGGGACTTGTCATGATTGCGGACGATCAGTCCGACGTGCTCTTGGTGGCAGCAATGATGCTTGAGCGTCTTGGTTACAAAGCGGTCAAAGTGACGTCCGGGGAAGCGGCTGTGCGCGAGTATCGTCATCTCAAAGTTAACAGCAACGCACCAGTCGCCGTGATCATGGATCACACTTTTCCCGGTGGCATGAATGGTGACGACGCAGCGCGTGAGATCCTGGCATTCGATCCCGAAGCACGCATCATTGCTAGCAGTGGGTATTTTGAAACGTCGGACGAAGAGCGTATCAAAGGCATCGGTTACGCGGCGATCTTACCGAAACCCTACAGCCCTGCAGTGCTCTCGCGGACCTTGGCTGATCTCTTGCGCACGGCTGCCCCGCGTAAGTCGTTGGCGAGCCAGCCGGCGATGGTTTGATTACCAAGACCAGCCATGGGACGAATTTTTTTTCACCATGAAGGGCATAAAGGGCATGAAGCTTGGCTTGTGCTGTTTTCAGCCGCAAAAAAGAAAAAAAGGAAAAAGAGTTGGATGAGAGGTTCTCGCGTAGAGGCGCTGAGACGCGGAGGTAGAGGCTGTTTTTTTACAAGAAGGGCTGGAAGGACAAGAAGAGGCAAGATTTTGGATTTTGAATGGTGAGAGGAAGAGGTTTGGAACGCGAATGATTCGAATTTAGCGAATTTGGGAACAGAGGGCGATGAGGTTTTTCGCTGAGACGCGAAGGTGGTTGCTGGTTTTTACCTGAAGGGCTGGAAGGGCAAGATGAGGTGGATTTAAATTGTAGGTTGGACGTGTCGGCCAACAGGCTCACCCCGGGCCTGGCCCGCATTTTCACCCTTTATGCCCTATACTTTCTACTGACTACTTCGAAGGCCTGATGCCTGACTTTCTGCCGCAAAAAGGCGCAAAAGGCGCAAAAGGCGCAAAAAAGATACGAATCAGCATTTACCAAATCGCTACCGCTTGCGACCAATGCCTGATGTCCAATGCCTGTTTTTTACCATGAAGGGGAGGTGAGTTGGGTGGAGCTTTGCTTCGTCTTCTTCTACGTTGGTCTGATTAGCGTGTCCATCAATCGCCACGATCTCTGAATTCGTTCAGTAGCTCCTCAACAGGTAGCACCGTGACATCGATGCGTAGCAGAGTGTGGTGGCCGTCCAAGTCATCGATTCCGGTATCGACCGTGAGCGGGTGAGTGACATATTGAGTGAAGTTCCACTTTTCTGCGGAGAACGAACTCGTCCGTGCAGGTGACGTTGGTATGACGAAGGTCGTCTGCGTGTCGACGATGTCCGCGTTCATCGAGATTGTCGGATCTGTGTAAATGGAGAGGTTAGACTGATTTTTGGTGCCGTTGGAAAACGTGGTGGAGAGTTGCCATGGCGAGCCAAGTCTTGTGACGATGGAATAGATTTCTCGAAGCGTCTCCGATCCCAAATTTGCGTCACTCTTGGGTTGGGCATGAATACCATAGGTGTGACGAACACATTGAGGTGGAGCTTGCTGGCCACTCGTCAAGACTTCGAGAAGTTCATGTTGCTTAGTGTCTTCGAAACGAGCGAAGAGCAATCCACGTTGATTGTCATAAGCGATCCAGTCATCGGCTGTCATCGAAATTCCGCGGGACGATAAATAGGGCTTCGCGTCGAGATAGGTTCTGCCGAGATGTTGCAGTCCGGCTGTTTGTTCCGGTGTGAGTTTTGCGTGATCCACCTCGTCGAGTTCTTTTGGAATATTTGCGGCGAAGGGATCGAGCCCTACTGGAGCGTAGTCGCCGGGAAGGAAATCGGTGGGGACTCGATAGGGTTTAATGAGTATTCCTTTGGGGTCGAGTGATGCTTGGGGATTCAATGCGGGGTAGAGCTGGAGAACCGTGTGGTCAGCGGAATCCTCACAGATCCGTCCATTGATCATGACTTCACCGTTGAGGTGAATGGGGGCGACTGAGAAGATGGCGACGAGATTGCAGTTTGGGCCATCCATTGTTCGACCAAGCACTGTGGCTACCGGGGCGATGGGAGTCGTGACGAATTGTGTCTTGAGCGTGGTTTTGGAAGCGTTCGCTGACGATGTGATAGTCAGGTTGATCTTTGAGTCAGAGACGAGAGCTGATTGATAGCACATCACCTCCCACTCCAGGTCCGCATTGAGTGTATGATCATCCGATCCCGACTTGCCGTGCAGGATGACATTTGTTCCCGGCCTTCCCACTCCGCTGAGAGTGAGGATGGGCTGTTGGCCTTCTTGATCAGGATCGTCGGCCATTATCAGCGAATGCGCCTCACGGGCTGTCATCTGATAGAGCTTGCAGGTGAGCCGCAGATTGATCGGATAATCTGACTGGGCAACTTCGCTGGCTAAGTAGTAATGGTATTCCGCCGATGCTTTGGCGATAATGGTTTGGGTGTCGCGGTTGAAGCAAAGATAGCTCAGGCTGGATTTTGGGAGTTTAAGTAGTGTTTTCGATTTCGGTTTCAGATCGAAAAGTGTATCGGATTTCTGGAAGAACCGATTATCGGCTGGCGGGGTGTCGCGGTGGATGAGTTCGGCGAATTCTTCGATGGGAAAGTCGATGGGATACGCAGCGACGATGTGGCTATCCTCGTCAGCACTTTGGGCGCTAGTGATGAGACAGAGGAGAAGAACGATTCGGGCAAGCCAGTTCATTTCGGTGTCGGAAGTTCTGCGTGAAAATTACGGACGCCGATTTCTAGCCATAGGCTGGAGCCGTCTTTGCGGTCGATTCCGGTGTCGATGAGAAAAGGATGATCCGGCGATAGAACGAACTGAGTTTCGTCGATACGAAAGGTGGAATTTCCATCAGAGGTGATAGGAAAGTGAGCTTGAAGCGATAGATCGGCAACACCGAGTCCATTCATGGTTGGATCAAACTCAATCTTCGCGATTTCCTCGTCATTTTCGCTGATCGTCAATCGACTAGGGTTACCGTAAGTGCTTGGGATCGAGCAGAAATGATGGTGTTTCCGAAGGGCAGGTTTCTTGTCGGGCGATCGCGATTGGGTGGTGAGTTCGAGGCGCATCGATGGCCCTCCACAATGGCCGTGGCGAAATGCGTAGTAGCCGACAAGCACTTCGACAAGATCTAGAAAATTACTGCTTCGCGATCTCACGTGGAGAGTGTCTTTTGTTGGGTCTATTACCGCCCAGTCGTTCGGGCCAAAGGGAACGCCACGCGATTCCAAATTGGGGCTGGCGTCAACCAGCGGAAGGTTTTCAAGGCTGGTTCCGCGGACTGCTTGAATGGTGGCTGGTTGCGCTGGAGTTTCGTCCTGATCCAAGGGGATGAAGTCATGAGCAACCGGATAGCCGAATACCTTGACGCCTTTAGGGTCGATGTCAGCGAGCGGTCTACCCAGCTTTCCGAAAGCGAAGATTAGAAATTCGGATGGGTTGAGGCAAATTCGACCGTTGACCATGGGTTCACCAAACTTTGAGATGGGGCTAACGGTGAACACGGCGATGAGTGTGCGGTTCGGCGTTCCTGTTGCGCTGCCCACGGCGAGCACGATCGGCGCGAAGGGTTCTTGAGAAAACGAAGTGATGAGCGTTCGATGCACTCCGTCGAGATGGATCGTCAGGGTGAGGTTCGAGCTCACTGTGAGAATCTGTGGGGAAAAATAGCTGTCACATTTAACATTGAGCTTTCCACGGTAATCGCGTTTTTCGAATTCATTGGGTCCCCACGATGTCGTCTGTGCACTGGCGGTAATCACGGGCGGAGGGAGTTGGGAAAGATCAGGAAAAGTCGCAAAGGTGAGTGTTTTTGCCAGCTTGGTGGGCACTTCATAAACCGCGCAGTCCTGGCGTAGAATGACAGGGGTGTATTCTCGTTTGATCAGGCCACCGAGGACATAATGATATCTCGCCGATGCACTGACGATGAGTCGGTGTGCGGTTTTGTCGTAGACCATCCAGGTGAGCCCACCTCTGGGGAGTTTTCGATGAAAATTAGCTCGCAGGTCGACACGATACAGCGCGTTGTTGCGATGAAGTAAGGGCGTTCCCGAGATGATATTGTCCAGCGCTCGTATTTCACCGATGTTGGCGATAGGTTGGTCGAGTGGATACGCGGCGATGATATCGCGATCCGGAATCGCGATCTCTTCTGCGACAACGAGCGATGGCAGAAGCAGCGTGATGAGACAGAGCCCAAGGGAAATGCGGTTCATCCGGTTCATTTCGGGAGTGGGAGTTCTGCGTGAAATTGGCGTGCTCTCAATTTGAGCCAAAAACTGGAACCGTCTTCGCTGTCGATGCCGGTGTTAAATAGGAGCGGCTTGTCCTGTAACAGAAAGAACTCGGCATTCTCGATGCGGAAGATGGAGCTGCGATCCGAGGTGAGGGGGAAGTGAGCACTAAGCTGGAAGCGGGTGGGGCCTTGGTGATTCTGGCTTGCATCAAACTCCACAAAATCGATAAGTTTGTCGTCTTTAAATATTCTCAACCGACTAGGGTGATTACATATGGGGATGGAATAATATTGATGGTTCTTTCTAAGAACATGTTGTTTGTCGGGTGATCTAGTCTGGGAAGTGAGATCACATCTGGTCATTTTAGAGTAATGGCCATGACGTCTTCCGTAGTAGCCTACGAGTTGTTCCACGAGTTCTAGACTTTCTTCGGAGCTTGTTCGAACATGGAGCTGGCTCTGAATTGGGTCGTATACAGCGAAGTCATCGTCGTTGAAGGAAACGCCACGTTGCTCCAAATAAGGATGGGCATCAATGAGAGCAACGTTCTCGAGATGGGTTCCACGAACTGCTTCGATGATGGTAGGCTTCTTTTTTTCGGCGGGATCTTCCGGCGTCGGTAGGAAATCCGGCGGGACTCTGTGACCAATGACCTCGACTCCTTTGAGATCAATTGAGGTGAGAGGTCTTCCGAAACGGCCATAGGAAAATAAAAGAAAATCGGATGGGTTTTCGCAGATTCGGCCATCAATGAGTGGTTCGTTATTTGCGGAAATGGGCGTGGCAACAATGGTTGCTATCAGTGTGTGGTTTGGATGAGCCACTGCCCGGCCCAAGGCGATCACAATTGGTGCCATGGGTTCCTGGATGAGTGATATTCTCACGCTCCTCGTTATATCGAAGCGAGTTATATCGAGACCAATCGATGAACTCATGGCCATCTGACCTTCGGCATAGCCTGAATCCCATTCCACATGCAGACTGCCATTGGCCTGGCGCTTTTCTACGACGTTAATTTCAGCATTGCGTGTTTGAGAACTGGTCGCGAGTACTGGTGGAGGTAGATGGCTAAGGTCTGGGAATGGTGTTGCGGTGAGTGCTTTCGCTTGCTCAGTAGGCACTTCGTAAACAGCACAGTCCTGGCGAAGGATGATAGGCTGGGGTTCTTTCCGAATCAGACCGCCGAGAAGGTAGTGATATCTGGCTGAGGCTCTGGCAATGAGTCGGTGTGCCGTTTTATCGTAGATGATCCAGGTGGGTTCGATTTCTGATAGTCTTCGATGGTGCTCGGGGAGTAGATCAATTTTGAATAGTTTGTTATCCCGTTGGATTAAGCTGCAGTGTGGTATCTGATCTTCAATTTCCTCTGTTTCACCGAGCTTGCCGATGGGGTCGATGAGCGGGTATGCGGCGATGATGTCGCGGTCCGGAATCGCGATGTCTTCCGCAGCAACGAGCGCGGGCACAAGAAGAAGGAGGAGAAGTCGCCGGATCATCACTTTGCGGATTTTAACTTGGTGCCGTCGGAATCGAGGGGAAAAGCGAGAAGAAGGAGTGAGGCCTTGCCGTCGCGCTGTTCGGTGACGGGCATGTGTTGGACTTGACCGTTACCCAGCGAGGTCTTGGTCTTGATGGAGTAGTCGAGCAAGGACTTCAGTGAGGTCTGGGAGAAATCGAGGTTCAGGTCGAGTAACGATCCATCCTCGGACATCAGGGCGTCGGTGGCGAGTTCTGCTGATGTCACTCGTTTGCCCGTCGCGGTAAGCTTCAACGATGTCGGTTTTCCTGCGACGGCAGCCAGAGAGTAGATGATGGAATCGTCTGGCAAGGCGGCGAGCTGGCGGGTTTGAGGATCGCAATCGGTCGCGTAAACGGCACTTTGGCGAAGGTTGCCACCGCCTTGGTAGGCGAGAATCCGGGCGAGTTTCTCAGGATGCTTGGGAGCGAGTCCGGTGATTGATTTGTCACCTAAGTAGTTCTGCGAGGTGAAGGTGAATGTCAGTGCGAGAGATTGATTTGCTCGTTCGGGATCGGGTCCAAGGATGAGAGAAACCGGCTTGTCGTAGGTGAGGAGTAACGTGGAGTCCAAGGTCAGCGATAGCTCGCCGATGTGTTGGGTTTTCAGCTCGGATTTGAAGGTGATTGCGCAGCGGGTTGATGATCCCAGGAGCACGTCTTCAGGAGTGAAAACGAGTGACGCTGACCGGCGGGTCGACGATGATTTCTGGTCATTGGATAGGGAGGCTTTGACTCCCAACCTGGTGAAGGCGGTGATTTCCGAAAGTGGATCAATCGGAGGGATTGCCACGTGCGCAAAGCGTCCTGAGGCGACCCGAAGCGCCACGGCGGATGGCACCGAGTCCAGTCTGGCGTGGAGTTTTAGAAGGTCGGAATCGCGAAACACGGTGAACATCTTCGCGATCTGGTCGTGTGTCTTGAGATCGGCACAGCTAACGAGGCGCTGTGTTGTGGAATTATACACGACCCACTCGACGTCTCCGTCTGGGAAAAGCTTGGTCAGAAGCTCGGGTTGGAATTCGATAAATCTGTCGCCCGTACTGAGAAATTTTGAGGGGTAGGGGGGCGTTTCAGGTGATGATGTGTGTTCGGCGAGCTTGTATTCGTTTCGTGTGGCTGCGGAGGCGAAGGGGTCTGCAAAAAGACCAGACATGGGATCGGAACCAGCGGGAGACAAGGTCTCCGGAAGTTCGTCAAGCGGAATGGATGCGATGAATGGCTGGTCGTCAGGATCGACTTCTTTTGCGAACCCATGATGCAGACAAAGGAGGATGGTCAGGGCGATGAGTAGTGGGCGGGACATATGGTTTGGAGTCGCGTAAAACGGCTGCGCCGCACGCGATGGGGGTTGGTCGACAGGTGGCTATAGCTTTCGGCTACTCCTCGCTTTCGAGATGTCCCTTTTCGGTGATGTGATTGAGATAGAGAACCGTGGTGGTGTCTTCATCTTCCGTGCCAGAGCGTCGTTCTGACAGGACAGGTTTGCGCTCGGCGGCGGTGAATTTCATGTGACTTTTGAATTCGGGCGCGGTGTGTTGCTCGATCTCCAGCTCAGTGGTTACTGACCATGAATTATTGAAGTGCGAGATGCTGTCGACCATCACGAAGCTGGGGTGTTTTTCGCTGTCGCTTGGAGTGCTCATGACCCGCCAAGGCATGCCCGGGACTTCCGGAACTGAGTAGAGGCTGTATAGACCATCAGGAGGCGTGGTTTCGTCAAACTTGATGTCGCTGAGGTTTGTGGAGCGGATGAATGCTACGTCGTGAGTTGGCTGTGGAAAAAAGCAGTTCGTGCTATTGTTTGAGAGAACTTCGAGGATTTCTCTCGAAAGTTCGGGAAGATGATAAAAAAGTGTCTCTGTTTGAGAATCGTATGCCATCCAGTCCTGCTCTCGTGGGACAGGCATACCACGGGTTGTAAAGTATTCGGTGGGGTCACATAAGTCACGGCTATCTGGATTTATACCGAGTGGATTGGAGGTGAGTTTTGGCATTAAAGTAGGGACGTGCACATCCTCCGCAAATGGGTCGCTGGGAATGTAGTCGTCGATAGGGAAGTAATCCTTAGGTATGGTCATTCGGTAAACGGAGGCTCCATTTTCTAGCCTTGCTCCAAGGTGGCTAACTATGGAGCGAATTCGAATTTCTTCGTGATCGCTAAAGTTGTTACAGATTCGACCATCGAGGAGCATCTCTCCATTGGCAGAAATCGGATAAATATGAACCGTCGCGAGGAGGATTGTTTCCGGGTTTTCGGAGCTTTGCCCGAGCGCGTAGACAGTCGGATGTTCGGAGTTGAAGCGTGAGCAGACCTGAAGCGATATTTTCGGTGAATCGAGAGACCTCTGAAATCGCAAGTCGAACAGACTTCGGGTGGTGAATCCATCATCGTAGTTATAAGGCTCCCACTTCACCGAAGTGAATGTTCCGTCGTCATGCTCGCGGATCTTTTCTGCTTGGGTGCGCTCATCGGTGGTGTTGTCGATTTCATGGAGTGGTTTCATGCCGACGCTTGAAAACGCCCAGGGCTTTCGAACGGCTTGCCAGGCATGAGTTGGAGTGACCTCATAGACTTTGGCCGTCATCTTGACTTGCGTGTCAGCTTCGAAGGGAGAAAGCCATTCGCGTAGAAGGTGATGACCGTAAGCGGTGGCTTCGGCGACAACGCACTTTGTGGATTTATTGTAGACCACGCTTTTCACCTGTTCGGCGGGAAAGCTGAGGGCTTGCTCACCGAGTGTTAGGCTGAGATTGAAGATTTCGTCTTCCGGTGAGATGAACGGGCTATTTGGTGCAGGAGTTTTGAGAGGTGTGGTGACGATCTCTGTGATGCCATTGGTCTGCGGAGGTGAATCAATCGGGTAGGCCGCGTGAATGGGGCCGGAGTCCTTCTCTTCGGGTAGGATGATTTCTTCGGACTCTTCGTTAGTGGCAAAGGGATCCGTGACATCATGTGCGAGACCCGAATAGAGCATCATCATGCAGAGCAGGATTGAAATGTAGTAAGGCATAGTAAACAGAAAGGGAGCAAGGTTTGAACGACCACAGCCATCACAAGCTTAGGAAACATCCTGCCGTGTTGAAAGCACAGATCACATAGACTCGCGGTGTCTTCAATGAGCGAGGCGGTATGGCTGAATGTAGCAACGCCGCTCTGCCGGCGTTTTGGAGTGGTGTTGGATGTAAGGGAAGCTGGGGACGATGTGGTGAGATTCGCTGCGCTACAGGCCCCGACGGAGCGAGGCGGCTACAAAAAGCGAGGCGGCTACAATGAGCGACGCGAAGATCCATTGAACAGCTCTAAGCGTCGCAAAATTCTACTGTCCAATTTCTCATGACGTAATGAGCACCAGTCTACATGACTTAAAAAACGGGCAATTCATTGGCGGTATGATCGACGATGGCCATTCCTTCCACTTCAATCAACCAGCCCTGGCGGCAGACCGAGCCAAAAACGAGGATCACCGGCACATCATCACCGAGTTTATTGCTTAATGCCGCTTGCACCATCTGCGCATCGCCGGGATCCCGGATGTAAACGATCCAGTGGATCATGTCTTCAAGCCTGGCACCAGCTGACTTCAAGAGACCCGCGACATTTTCCAGTGCCCGATCAAGTTGCGCGATGACATCGTAAGTATGGATAATCTCCCCGTCCGGGCCGATGCTGGCCGTGCCGGAGATAAAGATGTGTTTGCGGTCGCTGTAATGAACCACCGTCGCGCGCTCAAAAGAGACTCCATAGGCATCCGTCCGGCCAAGGTAATCTTGAGCGTGGAGATGTTTCACCTGTTCCGGAAGTAGGCCACCAATGGAATAGGTGTCCATAAAAACCCGGGCGTCGATCTTACCAAAGCGCGCCTCGATTCCCGTGCTGGCAATATAATGCGAATCCGCCGTCAGCCCCTCGCGAGCGAAAACTTCGTTTCGCCCGCTGACCACCCCAGCGTAATTGTAATCGACATCGCGAACGTAAATCCAGGTTCGCACCGCATGGTTCAGAAGCGTGCCGTCGATGGTTTTCAGGGCGTTGATATATTGATCGAACACGGATACCGTCTGAGCATGGACCGATGCATCGCTTGGGCTGCTGAATTTCGTGCACCATTGGTGCCGCAGCTTACCGCGCTGCAGTTCGTAGCGTTTCTCCGAGAGTTTCTCTCCCTGATCGCCGAGATCGCTGATGTGGTAGGCCAAAAGGGCCACTTTCTCACCACTTTGAGGCATTTGTCCGAGTAGGGAAATGGCACACGCCGCGTCTTTGGAGGCGAGGGGATGCCCTTCCAAAACCGCATACTGATTGGGCGGGTCACTCAGAAAAAACCGCCGCCATACCGCCGAATTCATCTCTAGGCCCAGCGTCTCAATTGCCCGCTCGTAGGCTTTTTCGATGGCATCCAGTTGATCGTGGAGATTACCCGTCAATTCAGGCTGCACCATGACGTGAGCCTCGGTCGTTCCACCCGCACCATGGAACTGTGAGACCTGGATCTTCGCGGGAATGTCTTGAAAATGGAGGCGCTGATTCATTCTGATGCTTAAAGCGTCTTCACATACTCGATGAGTTGAGCGAGTTCTTCCTTGTTGAGCAGGTCGGTATCGCCGTGCTGGTTTTTCGAATCATACTTGGTCAGCATCTCGTGGATGGATGTGGCTCGTCCGTCGTGCAGGTAGGGCGCGGTCCGCCAAATTTCACTGAGTGAAGGCACATCATATCGTATCTCTTTTTCCTTCCCGATGCCCGAGCCGACGTAACGCAATCTCTTATTGGTTCCGAACGCACCTTGATGGCAATCAACGCAAGCCGCCTTGTTGTGGAACAAGGCCTTGCCCAGCTCGGCTTCGGGGCTGAGTTGGTTGTTGATCAGAGATGGGCTTGGAACCGGTCTCAGACTTTTCAGGTAAGTGTCCATCGCTACGGCATCCTCTTCCGGCAGGTAGGCCCGCAGAAAGAGAATGCCGGCACGCACCGAGGTTTCTGCATTGGGGCGAATCCCGGTGACGGTGGTCGGTGGGGTCTCGTGCGCGAAGAGCATCGTTTTTGCCTGCCGGGGCGTGCCCACTCCATCATTCTCAAGATCCCAGTTCAAGGCATCCGTGCGCCCATCCGGGTGGCAACTTGCGCAGCTCATCCATTGTTGAAAACTGATCGTCGCATCGTGAAACAAAAATTCCCCGCGACGTGCCAGAGGCACTTCAATTCCGGGCAACACCTCCTGCCGGAGCTCCTTTTTCGGGTCGTAGCGTTCGATGGAGCTGCTGAAATAGTTGGCCACCAGAATACGCCCCTGTGCATCCATGGTGATTGCCCGGGGACCAGAACCGGAAAGGGTGATGCGTTCTTTCCAAGGCAAACCACCGCGCAAATTGTAGGCGAAATCCTCTCGCTCAGCCGGACTCATGCCAGCCAGCGCCTCGACCAGTGTTGGATAGTCGATGCGCATCAACTCATGACTGCCGGATAAACTGATCCAAGCTGCCGTTTTATCGAGAACGATGCCCCAAGGGTTCGCGGCCCCGAGTGCCATCTCATCGAGTAGCAAGGTTCCCAGCAGTTTACCCTGTTGCAGGTCGACCACACTCAGTCCATTTTTATTGATCCACCCTTGTTCGATCTGGGTGGCCGGCACACGGTGGCTACCGATGACGCTTGCACAGAGTGCGTAACGTCCGTCGGGAGTCAGGGCAAGATCGCGAAGCCCGCTGGTGCCGTCCTCCAGGCGAATCTCCTGATAACGACCATCGGTAATCCCGATCAATCCGATGGTGCAGCCGGTCCAGTCGGCAACTGCGGGTGCACTACTCAAATGGTGCGCCACCACAATCTGGCTGTCATCGTGCCACCTTAAAGCAATCGGTTCACGGCCTACGGGAAAAACCGCGGTCCGCTGTAGACTCTGGGCATCGTAAAGCCAGACCTCGTTGCGAAAGCGCTGGGCCAGCGCCAGCATCTTCCCATCCGGGCTGAAGCGCGGCGACACCGGGGAGTGTCCGCAGGATATCCTTCGCTCCAAACTCAAATCTTTCGTCCGCACGACGAGCAGCTCGCCGTTCCCCGGACCGCCGCAAAGGATCAACCGCTTGCCGTCCGGGCTGATTACCAAATCCCCGGGAGTTGTGTCCAAAGATAGGGCTCCCGATGGCTGGCCTGAAGTATCGTAGACGCGCAACTCCTTGGTGGCGGAACAGGAAAGGTAGATCTTCCCGGAGCTGGTCACAATGTCCACCAGAGCTAAATCAGCGCCGCCCGACCAAGCAGCACACAAGGCGCAGAGTTGCAGGTAAGCCAGGAGAAAAATACGATGCCGATTGAATGCCATGTGTCTCTTTCTTTCGTGAACTAATCAGTGTCGGCCAGCGCCTTGGCAACAAAGGGTTGGCTGCGTGGGTGAATGGAAATGTGGGCGACGCGTTTGTGCTGGGGAAATGTCCATTGGTGCACGACTTGTTTACTGCTGTCGATCTCGATGAGATCCGGTTTTTCATCGTCTCCTTGGTAAAGTGAGCAAAGCAAGTTGCCGCCAGGAAGGGGGACACAGTTGATGACCGGTGTTTTGGGCAGCTTGCCATCGGCGACCAGATCGAATTCCCAGATCAGTTTGTGTTCGGAATTGTATTCTTGGATACGTCCTTGAGAGCAGAGCAAGGTGTGACCATTGGCCATGCGCAAGCCATAAGTGACTTGCTCCAAGCCGGTGAGCTCCCAAAGGATATCGCCGTCGCGGTTGTATTCGTGGAAGGTCTTGCTCGCGAGTAGGGGAACAAGATAGGTGCCTTCCGCGCTCACCGTCGGGTAGCGGAACTGGCCGTGCACCTTATCTGATGTCGGGCGTAACTGCAGTTCATGAACCACCTCGTTCTGTGCATTGACTTCGATCAGTTTGCCCGGTCCCTCCAGACCTGTGAGCAAGTTGCCGTTCGGCAGGATCGTGGCCAAGCAGTTCTCGGCTTTATCAGGGACGGGACGACGCGAGACGACCTTACCGGCTACATCCATACGGATCGCACCGGTGACGTCACCGATCAGCAGCTCGCCGTTGTCGAGTGGCTCCACCATCTGCGGGTGGCGCAGCTTTTCCTTGTTTCGCCAGAGCGTTTCTCCCGAAAGATCTGCCATGACGACGTAGTTACCGCCGTGGACGGAGAACAGTAGAACACTTTCCGCCGGGATCTGCCCTTCGTAGGGTTCGCCCCACAAAGAGGAGGCACCGAAGACGATGAACAGCAGCTTGATATAACGCATGAAGGTCTAAAGGAGTTAATCTTCAATTACTATACGGAAGCCGACATCGTGAACTTTCTGCCATGCACGATACATCAAGCGGTGGCTGGCAGTGGCGCGATAGGGGCGGTCGCGGTACGAGCCGCCTCGTACAACACGCTCAATCTGAGGGTCATCACCAATGGAGATGGATTCTTCCGTGAACGGATACGGACGATAACTCGATGCGGTCCATTCACTAACATTACCATGCATATCGTAGAGTCCCCAGGCGTTCGGCTTATACGAGGCGGGAGCCACCTGCAGACGGGCGCCGTCGTCGACCGCCTTGGTGTGGGGGATCCACATCTCGTATGGACTCGGGTTCTTAATATACTGGATCGCAGTGTACTTAGGGCTCCCCTTGGCGGTGTCCTCGGCAAAGAGTTCCATCGTTTTGTCCGCAAGGTTTGCGAAAGCGGAAAAGTCCGCATCCAAAGCGTCTGCGAAAGAGAAGGGCGTCGACGAACCTGCGCGTGCGGCCCATTCCCACTCAGCCTCGGTAGGCAGACGCACGGTTTTCCCGGTTTTCTTGCTGAGCCACTCACAGAAAGCCATTGCCGTCTGCCAGGAAACCCGCACCGCGGGGAGTTCGTCGCCATTCACATTGACGCCACGTTGGCCAAACTGGAAGAAAAGCCGGTCTTCATATCGGCTGCTGTGTTCCTGCATGAACAGTCTCAGCTGCTTGTTAGTCACTTCGGTAGCCGCCATATAAAATGGTTTTTCAATCTGGACCTCGTGCATCGGGAGCTCATCCAGTTCGCCTGCGGCAGAACCCATCACAAAGGAGCCTGCTGGTACGGGGACCATCTCCAGCTGCTCGCCATCACCAAGATCGACCGTCATTTTCTTACGGGAATCACTGGCGACATCGGCATGGAATGCTTTTTTACCCGTTTCACGTGTTAACCTGATTGGTGCTTGATCTGGAGCCGGCAAGGTTTCTATCTCGGGGCGTGGAGGCTCCTCTAGAAAAACAAAATTGGCCCGGTTTGCGTAATCCAAACTTAATGCATTTCCGCGCTCGATGCTGGTTTCCAGTCTATTGCTGGTGCGCAGAATATTCTCAGCGATCGCACGGCGATATCCGTGATAGGGGGCATTGTAATCCATCCAGGTGTTAAAGTGTGCCCACTCTTCTTCGGTCAATTCCACTCCATGGTGTCCCTTGCGCAGGAGATGGGTGAGTTCCGAACTCGATGAACCAAACTCCGTCGCGTTCTGCACGGCCATCGGGCTTTCAATACCGGAGTGGCGAACCAAATTGTGCAATTGGACATAGCTCTCACTAAACAGCCCGCCATAACCTGAGCGATGGGAGGCGGATCTGGCGGAGCCTGAAAGGCGCATCTGATAGGTGTCCAGGTCAATCATGCGGTGGCGCAAATCCGGAATCCCATCGGCAAATTCCGGTCGGTCGGTTTGGTAGCGTCCGCCGGCGGCTTGACCATCGTGACAGGACACACATTTTGCGTCGAGGATGGGCTGCACTTCGTGGAGGAAACTCATCGGGCGCTCAGGTCCGAGCCAATCCAGAGTACTTTTGGGATTCTGCTGACTGGCCTGGGTCACGCGGGGACGAGGCATCTCATTGGCACTCTCGTGACAGCCCACGCAGCTCATCCGCTCACCACCCATTGCCGTCGCCCAGGAGCGCATGTTTTGTACCACTCGTCCTTGTTCATCCAATGGCTGGAAAAACAGTGGGGTCTTCGCGGGGATTTCGCAGGTGACGGAACCATCCTCGTTCACGGGAGTGACGCCGATAATCGTTTTGAGGTCCCATCCGGAATCCAGGCCTGTCGCGCCGACATGTCCTCCTCCGCCGCCGTGAATGGAAAACTGATAGGACCCAATGCGCAGGTTTTTCACCGTGCCTCGTGGCACATCCTTGAGGCCCGGGCCTTCATAAATGTCCTGGATATACAAGGTGGCCCGATCGCTCTCGGGTTTGATCAAGCTGGGAATGACCGGAGGTGCTTTGCGCGCCTTGTAAGCCATCGGCTCGAAAAAACCTTCCCCCTCGGATTCGTGAAGCAGGATCGCGTTGTCAAAACGATCGACCAGATAGACCCCCCACAGTGCGTTTTTATCCGGCTTCATACTAACCAGAAAGAAATCACCGCCGCCTTTGTTGGTTTTGCTTTGGGCCAGCGGATACGGGTGGGTGATCAGCGGCCAAACCCCCGTCGCCAGTGGATCCCTGGCACTGGCTTCAACGGATTTTCCGAAGCCCGGAAGTTCCTGAATCACGCCCTCGGTCTCGTTGACTCCAAGGGCCGGGTCGACCAGAAGCATGCGCCCCATGCGAGCGGTGCCGTGGTGTCCCGTAGCAATGCCCACCAGCGCGCTGGGGTGCCCGGGGATCGGACGTGCGAAGAAAAACGAAGCCGGGAAATACGAATTGGTAAAGATGTAGGAGCGCTGTCCGGAACCGTCCGGATTCATCACAAGGATGGGACGGTTGTTGCTGTGAACCATGTCGGCGTAATCCCACCGGCTGAAAATCACCCGCCCGTCGTGTAACAGCGTGGGATACCAGGAGGTGTCCTGATCGAAACCGAGCTGGCAGACTTTTTGATCCTCCACCTCCAAACGATAGAGACTCGCCATGCGCGGATCGCCATTGATGCACGGCATTCCAAGGAACGTTGCCGTTGAAGAAAAGATCAGATTACCATCCGGCAGGTAACAAGGGTCGGAGTGATCGACATCATTGCCATCATCGGGACTGATTTGACGGACATCGTCCTGATCGGCGAGCTCCCAGAGACGAAACGCACCTTCTTTGTTCGGCATGGCAAAGAAGATTTTCTTTGCATCAAAGGATAACTCCGCATCGATGATCAGTTCCCCAGACGGTGATTGGAAGATCTCCTCCACCTGCGGGTTTTCGTCAAAGGCTTCACGCAGTAAGGAAATGCTGGTTTTCCAACCGGTGCGTTGGCTGCGTGCAATCGAGTTGAAGTTGCCACTGCGCGCTCCAATTCCGCTGCTGGTCACTTGACGTGCCTTGTTGCCAAACTTCCGGCGGATCAGAAGAACATCTTCAAAGTCCAAGGTGGGGTTCGCCAGCAAGGTCTCACGCTGCAGTGCCTGCAGCCCGGGTAAATCATCCTCCGGTAGGGCCTTGAGACGTGCCAGAAAGTCCTCACCCTGGTAATCGGAACCATATTCCTGCTCAATGGCATCAATGGCGTGGGTCAGGCTGACGCGAATTTCAGGGGCAGTTCGCGCGAAGTAGGTATTCTCATCCGCAGCCTGCAGGTGGCTCAAGCCAAGAAAGCCGAGGATCAGAGAAAGCAAGTAATGGTTCAATTTCATACTATCGGACGAGGATAAGGGTGACGGTTATTTGGCGGCAGAGTTCAGTATGCACACCACATCTTGATGGGTGTAATCACTGATCCCCCAAAGGTGCCCCAGCTTGATGGCATCATCGGCAATCGAGGGGATTTCTTCAGCGGGTATTCCACCCTCGGCCAAGGTTGTCGGGCTTTTGATCTTCTTGAACCAGGCTTCCAGCGCGTCAATGCCTTCTTCCGCGGAATCGAGGCCGAATACTTCGCGCGCAAAGCGGGCCAGCTTCTCGGGATAGCGGTCCAGAACGAAGCGCATCCACGCCGGGATGACGATGGAAAGCCCCGCCCCATGCGCAATATCGTAGCGTCCGCTGAGTGGATGTTCGATCATGTGGTTCGGAAAGCCCATGTTTCCCACTCCGGAAACGCCCAATCCGTTCCACGCCAATGTCGCGGACCACATCATGACGGACCGGGCTTCGTTATCCTCGGGATTTTCGAGTATACGATCCGTCGCCTCCATGATGGTTTTCGCAAGACCCTCGACGTAGCGATCTTGTATCGGTGTCCATTTGGCATCTCCCGTGAAATACCCTTCAATCAAATGCGAGATCGCATCCACCCCCGAATAGGCCGTGTAGTCTTTCGGGACCGTATGGGTTAGCTCAGGATCCATCACCGCGACCTTCGGGAACAGGTGCTCGGAGAAGAAGCCGTATTTCTCTTGTGTTACGTCATTGGTGATCACCGTGCCGGAATTCATCTCCGATGCGGTAGCTGGCAAGGTGGGGACAACGATCAGCGGTAGGGCCTGCTCCGGCGCGGCAGCACCGCTGTAGAAATCCCACGGATCGCCATTGTAAAATACACCGGCGGCGATGCCCTTGGCTTCGTCCATGACACTGCCGCCGCCGACCGCTAGGATGACATCCACCGCAGCTTCTCTGGCAATGGCGACACCTTCTTTCAAATGCGACAGGCAGGGGTTGGACTTCACTCCAGAAAATTCAACGACATCAGTCAGGCCTGCGGCCTTTAAAGAGGATATCACCTTATCATAGGTGCCGTTGCGCTTAATGCTCTGTTTTCCATAGACCAGTAGCACCTTGCTGCCTGCATCGGCCACGGCAAGACCGGTCGCCTCGGAAACCGTTCCATTACCGAATATAACCTTCGTGGGATTGTGGAATTCAAACGCTTTCATATGAGATGATATTTTGGTGTTACGATGGGGTTTTGACGTCTCTAGGCAGAAAGGGAAACGGGTTTGGTGTTGGAATCATAACCAAGGGAAGTGGACACTTCGCGTGTCTGTTCCCTGAGGAACGAACCGATCTCTTCGTTCCTGTATTCCGCAAAAATCCGAATGGCAGGCCCGTTGAGCGTGATCGCCGCCACGGGCCGTCCGCAATGGTCCTGAATTGCTGCGGTAATACAATGCACGCCCACCACTTGCTCACCGCAGTCTTCAGCGAATCCCATCACAAAGAAAAAACGCTAGGTTCCATAAATGACAATAGATTTCATATACGGAATGACCGGTTTGTGCAGAATTATCGATGTGGAGCAAGGGGAATGAATAGAGGATGTTCTGACGTGTTTCAGAAACAATCCAACACTTGCTCACACGCGCCCCGCCTCTCCGTTGAGAGAACGAAGACCGCTCACCAATTCTCGGTGCCGTATCTCCACACATACCCCCTTGCGGAAGATTTGATGACTTCAGGCACTAAGCCCTTCGTCACCCGACGACTGTGTGCTCACACCAACGGCATAGAATCCTGCAATTACGCGGATCACTTCTAGTCATCCATTCAACCGTAAGTTTTGTCTTGGAGTATCCAACACTTTCATTCATAAATTTCTGAATGATGGCCTATGTGGTCGCCATCCCGGCGAATGAGATTGTGATCCCCACCATTCTGATGCATTGACTCGCAGCGGGGAAGGTCGTTGTGTAGCGGTGGATATGATGATCAAACATTTCATTTTCGATTGGTCCGGGACATTGGCGGATGACTTGCCTCCGGTACTCGATGCGACCAACCGTTTGTTCGCGAATCATGGGAAGCCATTGATGACGCGTGAGGAGTTTACCGCGCAGTTCCGTCTGCCATTTAAAGACTTCTATGACGAGGTGATGCCCGGGGTATCGTTGGAGGATTTGGAACCGGAGTTCAGCGAGTATTTTGCGGCGTCTGCCGAAGCGGTGACGCTGTTGCCGCATGCGAAGGAATTTCTCACGTTCTGTCGTCGACGGGGCGGGAAGTTGTTCATCCTATCGAGTGCGAAGGATGAGTTTTTCCGTAGGCAGGCGACGGAGCTTGGAGTGCTCGGTGAGTTTGATGCGGTGTATGCGAGTGTGAAGGATAAGCGCGAGATGATCTGGAGGATTCTCGAAACGCATGGGCTCAATGCCGATGAAACAGCATTTCTTGGCGACATGGTACACGATGTGGAAACGGCTCATCACGCCGGGGTGCATTCGATTGCATTGCTCACGGGATACGATGGAATCGGGAAGCTGAGCGCGGCGAAGCCGGATTTGATCGCGACGAATCTACGCCAGTTGATGCGGGTGATGGGTGGATCTACCGTGGAGGGCTCGTTGGTTCGTTTGTCGCTCGGTGTGGTGAAGATCGAGGGATTGGAGCTTCCTTGTCACATCGGGGTGCCAGATGCCGAACGTGAAGACTCACAAACCTTGTTGGCGGATATTGATCTGCATCCGATCGCGCCGATCGGCATGGGGGACGATGCGATCGACGCGACGGTGGACTATCACGCTGCGTGCGAAGCCGCGCGTGAGGAGGCTGCTAGGTTACCCAGACAGTTGGTGGAAACTTTGGCAGCGGATTTGATCAAATGCTTGATTGAGGGCTTCGCGGTGAGGCGGGTGGACGTGCGGATTAGGAAATCGATTTTGCCTTACACGAAGAGTGTCGGGGTGGAGTTGTCGGGGGAGGTGTAGGATTTTAGCCGCAAAAAGGAAAAGAAGGAAAAAAGATGGAGGAGAAGAGGTTCTCGCCCAGAGTCGCTGAGACGCGGAGGTAGATGTTTTTTTTCACAAGAAGGGCTGGAAGGACAAGAAGGTTTAGATTCCTCTTCTGATGCCTGATTTTTGGCCGCTCCACGTAAAACCTTCGGTCACGCGGCTTGTTGGCGGAGAGGTGCTCTGCGAAGCGTATCTCCTTTGCTACCAGCTACCAGCTACTTCAAAAGCCTGATTTGCGGCTGCGCCGGGGTGATGCTGGGAACCGACACGTTTCCCCTACAGCGGAAGATGCGGCTGCGCTGGGGTGGGGAAGTTCGGCGCTTGCAAAGCGTCCGCTACAGGATGCTTTCGATTTCGCGTTTCGCGCTCGCTGTTCCGCGTTTGTTAGCCTCCGGCGGAGATTTGGATGATCTCTATGGTGTCGCTTTCGGCGACGGGGGTGGTGGCGAATTGGCGGGGGAAAAGGGCGGTGCCGTTGTGCTCGACGAGCACGGGTTTGCCCTCTAGGCCAAGGGTGTTGAGCAGGGCACTGATCGACTCAGGGGTTGGGTCGAAGGATTGATTTTCGCCGTTGATCTTGAGGGTCATGAGAGTGGGGCGGTGGCGAGTTGACGGGTATCCTCTACCTTTGCGGCAGGCATTTGGTTGAGGATGGCTTCGTCCCAATCTTTCCACACGGGGTCGTATCCTTTTGATCGAATGCTGGCGGCGACGGTGGCGGGTGTGCGTTCGTCGGCAATGCCGAATTGCTCGGTGGCGCGGTCGCAGTCGGATGGGGTTTCACGTTCGACGCGTCGGCCTTTGATGGTGAGGTGAAGGTCTTCGGCGGCTTGGTTGGTGTATCCACCAGGAGAGGTTTTCGCGCCTGCGGACATGGTGGTGATGCCGAGTGGGATCAAGGCGTCGCGGAAGGTGGGTGACTCACGGGTGGAGAGGACGATGCCGACTTCCGGGAAGGCGATACGGAATGCGCAGATGAGTTGGACGAGTGCGCGGTCGCCGAGAAGGTTGGCGGAGTCGGGCTGGTAGCTATCTTCTCCAGCGTGCGGGCGCATGCGTGGGAAGGCGACGGTGAAACTGGCTTTCCAGCAGTGGCGGTAAAGGTAATCGAGATGGGTGGCGAGGCGGATGGCTTCGTCTTTCCAGGGTGCGAGTCCGAAGAGTGCGCCAACACCGATACGACGGAACCCACCGGCATAAGCGCGTTCCGGGCAGTCGAGGCGCCAGTCGAAGTTCTTCTTCGGTCCGGCGGTGTGGAGGTATTCGTAGGTGGGGCGGTCGTAGCTTTCCTGATAGACGACGATGCCTTCGCCACCGGCTTCGACGATCTGTGAGTATTGGTGGTTTTCCATCGGCCCGACTTCGATGGCGACGGTGGGGATGAACCCACGAATGGCGCGGATACATTCCTGAAGGTAGCCTTCATCGACGAATTTCGGGTGTTCACCGGCGACGAGGAGGACGTTGCGGAACCCGAGATCGGCGAGGTGTTTTGCCTCGCGGACGACGTGGTCGATGCCGAGAGTGACGCGGAGGATGGCGTTGTCTCTACTAAACCCACAGTAGCGGCAATTGTTGACGCACTCGTTGGAAACATAGAGCGGGGCGAACAAGCGGATGGTCTTACCGAAGTTGCGTTGGGTGATGCGCTGAGACTCGGCGGCAAGTTGTTCCAAGCGACGGTCGTCGGCGTCATCCACCAGTTGGAGGAAGTGGCGCATGCGTGGTGATGCGAGTAGTGCGGATTGGTTTTTGAAAGCTTCTGAGAACATGGTTCCTAAATGGGTTGCATTCGAGTGCGGGCTTCGCGGACGGTGCGCTCGGCTTCTTCTTTTTCCGGCTCTTCGTAGCGGTGAATCCAGATGCTTTGAACGATGCCGAGCATGCCCATGATGGTGATGAGGAAGGTGCCGCCATGACTGACAAAGGGAAGCGGAATTCCGGTGATGGGCATTATCAAGAGATGCATTCCGATGTTTTGAAAGATGTGGGCGAACAACAGCATCGTCGTTGCGGCAGCGAAAATCCGACCGGTGTCATCGCGCGCGCAGAAGGCGGCGAAGAGCGTTTGAATGAGTAAAAGTAGGTAGGCAAGAATGAGTAATGCGGCTCCGCGGAAGCCGTAGCGCTCTCCGATGACGCCAAAGATGAAGTCGGAGTGCGCGGTGTTTCGCGGGATCAGCCCTTGCTCGTGCATTGATGCGTCGCGTTTCTTGATACGGTCGTCGCGGAGTGCTGGATCGAGAACTTGTTCGGCTTCGGTGGCGCGTGCGGAGTTGGCTTTAAACCCCGTTAGGCCACCGGATCCGACAGCGGTGGAAATATTGTGCGCGGCGTAGCCCTCGCCGCGGATGTCGACGGGCTTGTCTTGCAGCATATCCAAGTAGACGCTGATACGCGATTGGCGCTGTTCGCTGAGTCCGAAGAAGTAGAAGAGTGGGAGAACCATGACGCCTATGAGTGCGACAATGGCAAGGTGGCGGAAGGGGATGCGTCCGACGATTCCGATGGCTGCCGCTACTGGAATCCAGACGAGAGCGGAACCAACATCGCCTTGCTTGAGGACGAGGGCAAAAGGAATGCCGGTCACGATGCCTAGCAGCGCGAGGTTGACGAAATGATTCTTCAGGATGGGATGGAGGTTTCGTAGTTCGGCGAACGCGACTGAGGCGGCGACGATGGCACCGGCGATGGCTGGTTGCGATGGTTGGAACTGAAACGAACCAATGATCAGCCAACCTTTGGTATCGTTAATTTCCTCGCCAAATATCAGCGCGGCGGCGAGTAATCCGATCGAGACAAGGAATGATGGGATGGCGACCCAGCGCAGCCATTTGTAGTCAACGAAACTGACGCCTAGATAGATGACGATGCCGATGAGTCCATAGTTCAATTGACTGCGCCAGGCGTTTTGGATGACTTCGGATGGGTTTGTCTCACCGGCGATACGAATGGCGTTGAGTCCAAAGATCCACAGGCCGATGATCGTAGCGAGCATCAGCCAGTTGGCGGAAAGGATCTTTCGGAAAAGCGGGGTCACAGGGGTGGTTAGCGAGTGAGTTTAGTTGGCGAGAAACCCAGTGAGCGGGCTGGTCGCATTGGCGATTTGGGTCTGCCTGCCCTGTCCGGATTCGAAGGCTTCGCGTCCGGCTTCGACGGCGAGGTTAAACGCGCGCGCCATGCGAAGTGGATCATCGGCGACGGCGATGGCGGTATTTACCAGCACGGCATCGGCTCCCATTTCGAGTGCTTCGGCCGCGTGGCTGGGCACGCCGATTCCTGCATCGACGATGACGGGGATGGTAGCTTGCTCGATGATGATTTCGATTTGCCGGCGGGTTTCAATCCCACGGTTGCTTCCGATGGGCGAGCCGAGAGGCATAACGGTAGCGCATCCGACTTCTTCAAGTCGCTTGGCGAGCACGGGGTCGGCGTTGATGTAAGGAAGGACGGTGAACCCGGCGGCAACGAGTTGTTTGGCGGCTTCGAGAGTCTCGATGGGATCGGGAAGCAGGTAACGGGGGTCGGGGTGGATTTCGAGTTTCACCCATTTTGGCAGGCCTGCGGTGGCTGCGAGTTTGGCGAGGCGCACGGCCTCTTCGGCGTTCATCGCACCACTGGTGTTTGGCAGTAGCAGGTAGCGCTCTGGGTCGATGAAGTCGAGGATGTTGGCGTAGGGATCGTTGCTGTTTTTTAAATCGGCGCGGCGCAGTGCGACGGTGACGATTTCACAGCCGGAGGCGTCGATGGCATCGCGCATCAACTCATTGGATGCGAATTTTCCCGTGCCTAGAAGTAGTCGCGAGGAGAATGTGCGGTCGGCAATTTGAAGCATGATAGCGTTAGAGGATTAGTGGCGCAGGCCGAGGCGGGTGAATAATTGATCGAGCGGAAGTTGGATGCCGATGTAGAATTCACCGAACTCACCGTAGCGCGAACTGACTTCGTCGAAGCGCATTTCGTAGACGATGCTCTTCACATCGATCAGATCTTTGGCGAAGAGAGTGACTCCCCATTCAGCATCGTCGAGGCCAGTGGACCCTGTGATCAACTGAAGGATACGTCCGCGATACTCGGTGCCCGTTCTGCGGTGCCCTTGCATCAGTTCCTTACGGGCGTCGAAATCGAGAGTATACCAGTTGTCGTTTCCGAGGCGGCGTTTGTTCATGTTGTAGAAACAAACAATGGGCCAGGTAGGCAGGTCTGGGGTGAGACGGTGCTTGAGGTAGTGCTTCATGCGCTCCTCGTAGGTGGCTACCTCGGTAGCGAACTCTTCGGACTCGGGATCCATGTTGCGTTCGTTCTTGAGGGTCTCTCCGTATTGCTCTGCGGTGGTGATGTATTCGCTCCGCTCGGTCATCGAAAGATAACTATAAACCGGCTGCAGCACTTCGGCGCCTAGTGCGAGTGTGAGGCGTTTTTCGGCGGCATTGAGTTGGTGTAATCCAGGGCAGAGGAGGAGCACCCCGAAGTCGGCTTTGGGTGAGACGATGCTCATGGTGAGCAACTGCGTGTCTTCTTCCGAGCGGATTTCTTGGATCACCTCGGTGAGGTTGGTCATCGCCTCGCGCTTCTCTTCGTTGCTGAGGATGCTCCACTGGGCGTGGTCGATGTGGTAGAAAAGGTGCAATGCACACCATCCCTCGCGTGGGATGAGGTCAGCGTTGCCAATGGTTTCTTCGGGCGATGCGGTGGACGTGTTCTCTGATGACATGAGTTCTGAAAGTTACGGGGACAGCAAATATGGTTGATCTGCGGCTTGCGGAGAACTATGCCAGAGATCGGCGGTAATTCCACCCTGATCGAAACTCTGCGCGGTAAATGTCGACGAAGGGATTTCGTCGACCAATTCGTTCCGCGGCGGTGATGGTTGGCGAGTCTGCCTGAGTATTACTTGCTGACAACGATCTCAAAGGGGATCTTCATCTCAATAATGGATTCGAATTCCGAGCTGGGTGCTTTGAGGTCTTGCCCCTTGAGTACGCGAACCGTCCACCAAGCGTTGCCTCGTGCCCGCAGGTCTTTGAGTTCGAGTTCAGAGCTAAAACCATGGGTGCAGTAGATCTTTGTGCTGGATTGCATCGATGGCTGGAACATTCCGTTAGCGAATGCGATGTCCATGGTGTCGCCTCGTTGCCTCCCATCTTGGTCTAGAAAGATGAATCGAAGTGCGCCGGAACCTGTCCCGGAAATTGCGATTTCTAGTTCTGGTGTCCATTTCACATTGCGCCGCACGCGCGATGCGATGTTTATGGTTTCGGTCCATCGACCTTCGAGAGTCTCGATGGTGATGTCCTCGAGTTCGATAGGCGTGTCAGCAACATCGACAATGACGTTGCTTATTTGCCCTTCGGGGATCATCTGTGGGACATAAATTGCCACACCGGTGATGAGAAGAAGGAGAAAGATGCTGAGGGCGCCTTTCTCAACGAGGGTCATGTTGATCTTCTTTTTAGCGCTGAAGTTTTCGCTCCGCTTGATCGTTGGTTCGTCGTCCTCGTTGTCGTCTGATTCTTGAATGAAATCGTCTTCCGTTTCTGCATCGTTGTAGATTGATGAAAAATCTTCAGCGTCTCCATGCTCGGAGGTTTCGGTGGGGGGGGCGATAATCAAATCCTCAATATCATTGGGCAAGGAAGGCTCATCGGTTTTCTCTGAGGTGATGGGTGGTTCCTTCTTGTTGTTCTCCGGTTCGGTAGTGGTAGGATTTTCTTCGGTCTTGGTGGTGAGATCGACTTCTTTTCCGCTCGGATACATTCGCCGTGTGGGTTTCCGCATATCGTCAGATATTTCCTTGGAGTCGGCCTTGTTCGAGCTTGAGATAGTGCGGTCCACATCGATATCTTCAAGCGATATATCGTCGATCTGGTCGTCAGTGAGCTCGCTGCGTTCGGCTGGTGCGGGTTTCGAGGGAATGCTTTCTGCCGCGTTATTCCGAGGAAGTTGTGACGAAATGGGCTCTAGCTCAAGATCGTCGATACCATCGCCGAGGTCTGAACGCGGGGAGTCGCTCGAACTAATTTCGGATTGTTTCTTTGAGTCGTTGTTCTGCGGCTTTTCAGGCATGAATGGATGCGGTTCTCTGGTGTGAGTTCTAGGACGAACACTAATATATAGTGTGACCTCATGGTGTTTGAGATAGCAAACCAAAAGACGATGAAAAGAAATCTATCTTACGGTGCGTGGCGTAACGAAAAAGTGATTGCAGGCGGCTCTCTCAGCCCTACATTCCCACATTCTTTCCGGTTGTCTGACCGGATCCACTATTGTTCCTACTATTGACTCTAAGCTATGGCTGAAAAAGAAGACCGCTACGAAGACAATGTCGCCGGAAAATTCTACGTCGATGATCAGTGCATCGACTGTGATCTTTGCCGTGAGACTGCACCAAACAACTTCACCCGTAACGACGACGGTGGGCACTCGTTCGTCTACAATCAGCCGACCACCGACGAAGAGAAAGAGCAGTGCATCGAGGCGATGGAAGGCTGCCCCGTGGAAGCCATTGGTGACGACGGCGAGTAATCTTACCAATGCGGAATCTCTAACCCAGCGTGTTTCTGTGCTTGGCTATTGCGTAAGCGCTCTCGTTCCTGCATACTTTCGGCTAATGGATGTTCGAATGAAAATGGAGGTTTTGGCAGAGTGGCGCAGGTATCGCGAGCCGCGCTCTCTCGATGCGAACATGAGCGCAGCGCTGGACTCGGTGGGTAAGGTGATGGAGACCATGCAGTTGGCTGATCAGCTGGGTGAGGAGAAGATAAAAGAGGCGTGGACACAAGTCGCCGGCGAGTTTCTGGCGAAGCAATCAGTGCCGGATAGTTTGCGAAAGGGAGTGCTCAAAGTGCGAGTGATTCAACCGACGGTGAAGTTTACCTTGGAACGGGAATTGAAAGGGCAACTACTCAAGCGTTTGCAGGATCATCTGGGGCCAAGTCTGGTAAAGGAGCTGAAATTCTTTATCGGATAGCTGCGATTTTCGGTCCTTGGGAGACTGCGGGCGTCTAGTTTGTGCGATTTTTCGGGAGAATACTTCACAATCTGTCGATTCGATCGGATTGCTATGACGGTTGGTGATTGTTTCGGCGTAGAGGGATGGGCTTGCGCTAATCGAACAATGTGGCGATGTTCCGTCGCTTTGTTCAGCGAGTGTGCTGATGACTCCCATGAAAGATATAACGAATGATTCCTTAGAGATCCGGACGCCGGTCTGGTTGCGTGTTTTTGCTTGGTTTGCCGTTGCGTGGGCTTTTGTTCTTATCTGGTGGGGTGCTGCGGTGACGACGCGTGATGTCGGCCTTGCTGTTCCAGATTGGCCGTTTAGTTTTGGGAAAGTGAACCCGGAGGGGTGGTGGAATATTCCCGCCCTGCAACTCGAGCACGGGCACCGACTCGTGGCATCCGGGTTGGGAATGGTAGTGGTCTTTTTGTTCGGGTTTCATTGGTTTAGACTTGATGCTTTGCGCGGTCGAGGTGGTGCTGCGGTGGCTGAACTCTTTGGTATTCTTGTTTTGCTGGCGCTGAATGTTTACGGTGTCCAGCGGTTGACAGATTTTCTTCAGCAGCGGAAGGGGTTTGTTGGCCAGGATATGCTTGAGGAAGCTGCAGCCCTGGCTTCTGATGTGAATTTGTGGAGCGTGTGGATTGCGGTGACGTGGGGGGCGGTGTTTGTTTGGTTGTTTTGGTCGTGGTCAAAGCGAGGATGGTCGCGACTGGTGAAGCTTGGGTCGCTGGCTTTGGTGTTGGTAGTTGTGCAGGCGGAGTTGGGCGGATTGCGGGTGGTGCTGATTTCCGACATTTACGCTATTATTCACGGCGTGCTTGGTCAGGCGTTTTTCTGTCTATTGCTGTTGATCGCGATGCTCAGTCGACCGACTTCATTGATGTTGCGTGATCGTGCCTTGGGCGGAGTGCGTGTTTTGTCAGTTTTATTAGTGGGCTCGGTGCTTATGCAGCTCATTTTCGGAGCGACAGTTCGCCACACGCAGCGGATTTCATTGGAAGCGACGGACATTCTTACTACAGGGGGAACGTGGTTACCTGATTGGTCGAACCCCGGGCTGACGATGATTTTCTGCCACAAGATTGGGGCGATTTTTGCGCTCTGTGTGGCTGTTGTCTTTGCCATCAAGGCACGTGGCGCAAAGGCGGCCGGGAGTCGCGGACTGGGTGGTCACAGCGCTTGGATTTTGGGCTTGTTCGCGATGCAGATTGCGCTCGGTGTGTCGGTGCTGTTTTTTCACGACGACGTGAAGGTGGCGTTTTGGATCACTCAGTTGCATGTGGTGAATGGTCTTGGAATTCTTGCAGCATCAGTAGCTGCGGCGATTCGTTCTTGGCGCGCGGTCGGTGTAGTGGCAACGGTGTAGAGCTTGCGATAAGCTGGCTTTGGCGATTCCTTGATTTGTCGGGCTTGAGTCCGGTCGTGGAGTGTGGAAGATTCCCGCATTCCACGCTGCGATTTGCAGGAGAATTTCATCATGTCCCAGAACGATGCCCAACATTCACAACAGCCGGTTGATGCTGTTGATGTGGGAACGCGTCCAGGGCTTCGTGAGGACTTGATGGCGTTGACGAAGTTTCGTCTCAGCATTTTAGTAATGATCACGGCAGTGGTTGGATACCTGGCTGGTGCGCGTGGTGAGGTGGACGGATGGATGGTTTTTCATCTTGTAATCGGCGTCGGTTGCGCGGCTTTCGGTTCGGCGATCTTTAATCAGTTGATGGAGATAGAGTATGATAAACGGATGCTCCGCACGCGCGGTCGCCCGCTGCCGGCTCAACGTATGGAACCTGCAGTGGCCATGGGGCTTGGCCTGTTGGTATCGGCCTTTGGTTTAGTGCACTTGGCTCGCAAGGTGACACCGGACAACCCTCAGCCTGCATATTTGACGGCGCTCACTCTGGCACTCTACGTTTTTGTTTACACACCGATGAAACGTCGATCGTCGGCGAATACATTAGTCGGTGCGGTCGTCGGAGGCATCCCCCCGATGATAGGCTGGATGGCGGCGGGTCATGGATACGATCTTGGTGCGTGGTTCTGGTTTGGCGTGCTGTTTTTTTGGCAGCTACCGCACTTCATTGCGATCAATTGGATGTATCGCGACGAATACCGTAATGCGGGGTTTGTGATGTGGTCAAATGATGACGACACAGGAAAGTTCAGCGCGTGGCTGGCGACGGGTTTCTCGATTATTCTTGCTGCGTGGATGCTGATCCCTGGTCCAGGCGGATTGGCAGCTTGGTGGAGTGTTGGACTAGCGATAGTTCTCTCGCTTTGGCTGGTAATGTTATCGGTAGTCTTTCTGAAATCGCCGTCGCGTGACGCGGCAAGAAAGCTGTTTTTTGCAACATTGATCTACCTGCCGCTTGTACTCACTGCCTTGGTGTTTGGTTGGTATTAGGCGAATCAGCTAAGAAACTTTTTTGCCTGTTCAGCGTTGGGTAGAAAGCAGGCTTCCTTTTCGCGTTTTCCGAACCACTTATAGCGGTTCGCTGCGATGAAATTGTAGACACCGTCGCGGACAATTTTGGGGATCACACGTGTCCAACTCAGAATCCGCCATACGCCGCCGATCTTATCGCAAATACGCAACACAGCGGTGGATCTGAGGGTGATTCGTTGGTTCTCTTCATCGCCGTAGTTTTCTGCGAAAACCATGGTTCCCATCAGATCGTGCGTCGCTGGAAGTAGCTCATTATCGATGAGTTCTTGAGCGAGTGGTCCTTGAAGAGTGGCAAAGTGGAGCACATTGCCACGGTCGCGGTTCATCAGGGTTCGCACTGTTCCGTCGCACATCATGCAATCGCCATCGAAGAAAACGACGTGGCGTGCAGCGGGTGAACTTGGCGGCTTGGGTGCGAGCATGACAAATTAACTTACGAGCGCCGGATCATAGTTGTTTTAGCGCCGCGACTCGTTTTGGGGTCGGCGGATGTGAATAGTGCATGAAAACTTGGAATGGATGCGGAGTTAGATTTCCGAGGCTGTCAGCGGTGAGCTTTTTCAGGGCGGAAACCAAGGCGAGTGGCGAGCCGGTAACTTTGGCGGCATAAGCATCAGCTTGGAATTCGTGAATCCGACTGAGTTTGTTGGTGATTAGTCCGGTGAGTAGACCGACCGGACCGTAAAGAATCATGAAGAAGATCAGACCGAAGTGATAAGGAAACTCACCGGTTCCGATGTCAATTTTGAAGGCTTGGTAGAGCTCGACATGGGTAATGAAGAAGTTGAGAAGATAGAGCAAAAGGCCAGTTTGGAGGACGCCGAGGATCATCTGCTGAACGACATGGCGGAGTTTGCAGTGTCCTATTTCATGAGCGAGCACCGCGACGAGTTCCTCGGTCGAGTGGTTGTCGATCAATGTGTCGAAAAGTGCGATTTTGCGGTTTTTACCAAAGCCGGTGAAAAACGCATTGGCCTTCGACGAGCGGCGCGATCCGTCGATGACGTAGACCTCAGTCACTGGAAAATCGCAACTGTCAGCCATTTTGTTGATGGCCGTTTTTAGTTCACCTTCTTCAAGCGGGGTGAATTTATAGAACAGAGGCATAATGAACCTCGGTGCCAAATAGGAGAGAGTCAGGGTGAATACCGTCATGCCCAGCCACGCCCACAGCCACGCGTTGGAAACGTTGATAAAGATCCACAAGATGCCGGCGATGAGTGGTAGGCCGATGAGTGCGCCGAGGAGGATGCTCTTTAGTTGATCGGCAGCAAAGGTGGCGGGCGTCGTTTTGTTGAAGCCAAAACGCTCTTCGATGGAGAAGGTGTCGTAGATGCTAAAGGGGAGGCCAACGACCCAGTTGGCCGCCGCGATAATCGCGATCACCAGCAGTCCACGCGAGAGGTCGCCGAGCTGCCAGTCTTGAGAGAGTCCGTATAACCAATCAAACCCCCCGAGCAGCCAGAAGCACAGGAGCAGGGCGAGTTGAATGATCGAACTGATCAGAGTGAACTCAGACGTGGTGCGCTGGTAGTCCTGCGAGTTCGCATATTTATCAATGTCGTATACATCCTCGAAGCCTTTTGGCGGACGAGGTTTCATCGAGCTGGAGTTGAGAATTGTCGCTGTGGCTTCGAGGAAGAAGGTGATCAGGACAACGGCTAGAGCTAGGGCGAATGGTGCCATGGAGGAGGGAGGGAGTGGAGGTTTGGGGTTTTGTTTGGGGGGAGGGCTAAATGCCTTTTCCTGCGAGTTGCGGTCCGGATAGCTCACGGTGGCGCGGGGAAAGGTCGGCTAGTGAAGCGATATGCTTTGCGGCAATATCTTCGAGCTCGGTGATCGAGCTGATTTGAGAGAATTGGGTGCGCAAGATTTTACCACCGGGCAGGCCTTTGGAATAGGCCATCAAACGTGATCGCATACTGGTGAGCGTTTGGCGCTCGTTGCCTCTGTGTCCGCGGGCGATCGCCATTGCGGCGTGGTGGTGCATCAGTTCCCAGCGCTCATCGGCAGATGCCGGCGTGGGTTGCTCGCCGGTTTTTAGGTAGTGTTTGGCATCGCGGAATACCCACGGGTATTGCATTGCCGCACGGCCGATCATCACACCGGAGACCTTGGTCTCGCGCTTGCGTTTCTCGACGTCGACTCCCGATGCGATGTCGCCATTACCGATGACGGGGATGCTGACACTTTCCGCACACTCGCCGATGACATCCCAGTCAGCCTGACCGGTGTAGCCTTGGGCCCGAGTCCGTCCGTGAATAGCAATCGCCTGTACGCCGGTGGATTCGAGAAGTCGGCAAACCTCGACAGCGTTGATCGATATCTGATCCCAGCCGATACGGATTTTTGCCGTGACCGGCACATCGACCGCATTTACCAATGCCTCGGCAACTGCGGCTAGAGCCGGGCAATCGCGTAGCATTGACGATCCACCATTGCGGGACACGACTTTGTTCACGGGGCAGCCGAAATTGATGTCGATGAATTCCGGACGTTTCCAGTCGACCACCTTCTGCGCGGCTTTGGCTAGGTTCTCAGGGTGAGAGCCAAAGAGTTGAACGCCGACCGGGCGTTGGCCGTCTGGGAATTCTGTGTAGCGCCGTGTGCGGTCATCTTGTTGAAGGATGCCTTCTGCGGATACGAATTCCGTTACTAAAGTATCGGCACCTAGTTCCTTGCAGATCTCGCGAAAGACATAGTCCGTCACTCCCGCCATCGGGGCGAGGTAGAGTGGGAACTGATTGTCTTTGAACCATGGTAACATATTTAGAAACTCGCTTGTTTTAAAAGGATTGCAAGCGGAGGCGTGCAGTCTCATCTGAGTGATTTCTGTGGAAAAATGAGAGAAATTTGTAAATGCGAAGCGTAGTGATGGTGCGCTAAATATGCAACAAATCGAACGACTATGAACTTACTCGCCACACTGGAATCGACTCAGCAAATCATTGCCTATGCCACCGCGGATGGACGCACCACGCAAGGCGGAGGATTCGATATGACCTACCTGTTCGTCATTGGCGGAATGATGCTTTTGAGCTGGATGGTGTCTGCGACTCTCAAGCGTCGTTTCACCGAATATTCGAAGATCCCGATGCCTCTTACTGGTGCCGAGGTTGCCGAAAAGATGCTTCGTGAAAATGGAATCAACGACGTGAGGGTGATCAGTACACCAGGGCATCTCACCGATCACTACGATCCGCTGAGTAAGACGGTCAACCTCAGCGAACCTGTGTATCATATGGCTAGTGTTGCCGCAGCAGCGGTGGCGGCCCACGAGTGCGGGCATGCCGTGCAGCACCAAAAGGCCTATAAGTGGTTGACCTTCCGCTCGAAAATGGTGCCAGCCGTTAGCTTTGCCAGTCAGGTCCAGCAGTATCTGATGATGGCATTCATCTTCGGTATGTTCTACACCGGCTCCGTTTGGATGCTGTGGGCAATGGTAGGCACATTGGCTGTGATTACCGGATTTTCCCTTGTCACGCTTCCCGTTGAGTTTGACGCCAGCCGCCGCGCCATGGTGTGGATGGAGCGAGCAGGACTCGCTGGACGCATGGAAAATGATCGTGCCAAAAATGCACTCTTCTGGGCGGCAATGACCTACGTTGTCGGAGCCTTGGGCGCGCTCGCGCAACTGGGATACTGGGTGATGATTCTCCTCAGTCGCAGGGACTGATTGTTGAGGAGACCTGAGTGACGCAGGTCTTATATAACCTTACCCTAAGTTCATAACGTTGACTCAAAGAGATACGCGTATGGGTATATGCATCAACGATTCAACAGCTCAGATCCCGCTGCAGACAGAAAGAGAAATGCAACAGCGGCTAAGGGAAGGATGATGAAAACGAAGGTTAGGATTTTTCCAGGCAGATCCAACTGCTTGTGCTGCGCATAGCCTTCTGGACAAACACTCATCCGCCAGCTCAGCCAGATGTTCAAGAATGGAACAATGGTTCCCAAAAACCACCAGGAGGACATTCCTAAGTTCCTAAGTCGGGCAAGATAGATCCACACCATGAAGACAAAATAGGCCAAATAGATTGCCATCACTGCTCCGGAAAGCACAGTTTCTGTGGCGTCATATTGTTGCAAAGAGAAGCCGAAGCCTAAGGTGAGCACCACTAATAGAATCAGCACGATAGCGAGTGGAGCAAAAAAGAACATCAGTCTTCCAATTCCTCCATAGGAAACCTCGCCGAGTTGTTCTTTCGCAGGCGTTAATGAAGCTTTTGGTGCTTTGTACGGACTTTGATCTGCCGTCCGCTTGGCTTCAATCTTCTTTGGTAAATCGGGTTCCTGTGCAGCCTCTGCCAACAAGCCGGAATCCGCTACCGACTGCCAATAAGACATTCCCTGTTTCCAGACCAACGCATCGCCAGCCCGAAACGCGCCACCAGCGACCAGTCGAGCAATTTGTTTAGAACTCAAAGGGCCGGATTTTTTTCCACCGTAGGACAGATACCACTCACTCATTTCCTTCAACATTACCCCAGATCACATGTTCCGCGCAAATTGAATGTCGGAACTCGGCTTAGGGATTCGATGTTTCGGAGACTGAGTGAGGCTCATTTCTGAGGAGCTAGGCTTTCGCCACCGCGTAGAGTTCCGAAACTCGTGCCCAGTTTACCACTGAGAACCAAGCTTCGATGTAATCTGCGCGACGGTTCTGGTAGTGGAGGTAGTAGGCGTGCTCCCAAACGTCGATACCAAGAATAGGCATGCCAAGTACGTCGGTGACGCCTTTCATCAGTGGGTTGTCTTGGTTGGGTGTCGAGGTAATCGCGAGCTTACCTTCTGGAGAGACGTAAACCCATCCCCAACCGGAGCCAAATTGTGACCCAGCCGCTTTAGCCAGGCTTTCTTTGAGTCCAGCCATGCCGCCGAGGTCAGTCTCTATGGCTTTGACAAGCGCTTCGGAAGGTTTGCCGCCCTCGGGACTCATGGTCTCCCAGAAAAGTGCGTGATTGTAATATCCTCCGCCGTTGTTGCGGACTGCGGTGCGGATTGAATCGTCGACATGATCGAGCGTAGCGAGCAATGTGGTAATCGAGTGTTTTTTCAGCTCAGGTTGTTCTGCGAGCGCGGCATTCAACTTTTTGGTGTATCCCGCATGGTGTTTATCGTGATGAATTTCCATCGTCCGCGCGTCGATATGCGGGGCGAGAGCGTCGAAAGCATAAGGTAGGGCGGGAAGCATGAACTCACCGTTTTGGAGGGGCGTCGCAACTCCTGTTGGTTTGGTTTCATCGGCGTATCCGCGCATTGACGATCCGGCGAGCAGAGACCCGCCTACAAAAAGCCCGGATTTACCGAGAAATGTCCGGCGTGAAAGTGGAGAGGTTGGTTCTGTATTCGGTGATTTCATAGTTTCTTATTGATGGGTGTAAACAAAATTACGGAGAGGGACTGACGATGGTTTCATATTCATCTTTTGGAGGGATTGGAATCGATCACGCGTCCAGTCGCAACGCGTTCTCCGCCTTGTGATGGGGGGCTAGATGGAGAAGGGAAGGGTGTGCGTTGACCGACGACTTGCACTTTGTTTTTCAATTTTCCGGCGACTTGTGAGCGAATCACCGCACGAATGTATGGTATAAGTAAGAGGAATCCCACCGCATCGGTTAAGAATCCCGGGGTGAGCAGCACCGCGCCAGCGATGAGAATGAGCAAACCATCAATGGCTTCATTGGCGGGGAGTTGGCCTGATGCCGAGGTGGACTGGAATTTCCGCCACGTCCGCAGGCCTTGCTGTTTCGTCAGGTAGGCGCCCAGGATTCCAGTGATGACAATCGTGGCGAATGTTGGCAATAGTCCTATCTTACTGCCGATCTTGACGAAAAGAATAAGCTCAATCACCGGGACGGTGATGAAAAGGAGAAGTAGTTTTGCGAACATATTGAAAGATCAAACGAGAGGAACGTTTCCGCTATGACAATCGCCAGGCAATTTTGGAATCGTTCGTTAATCGTGCGTTTGTTGCCTATTTGTTGGAAGTTGATGAGTTCTTTGAAAGAGTGTCACGCACTTTCTTCGGTAGCCCTTTGACGACGAGATTGTGAGAATCCTGGATCATTTGGGCAACAAGTTCGTCGGGTAATTCATCGCCCAGTGTCACTGTGTTCCAGTGGCGTTTGTTCATGTGGTAGCCGGGCTGGACGGCTTCGTATTGGTCACGAAGTTCAATGGCACGATCTGGGTCGCATTTGAGATTGATGGTAGGTGGCACCTTATCGGGAGATGCGAGCGCGAACATTTTCCCTGCCACCTTGTAGACCAGAACATCGGGGCCAAAGGGCATGGATTCCGTTGTCTGTGGGAACCATAGGCATAAGGTGATGACTTCCTCCAAGTGCATGCGCTGAGTTTCAACGCTTGAATCAATAACGAAAAGAAAAAAGCGCCACCGCTCAACGAGCGATGGCGCTTTTGTCGTGAATGATATGTTTTAATAGTAGCACTCGTTACTGCGATAGGAGTTGTAGTTGTAGCGAGACTGATGGCCGTAATTCCTGTTATATCTATTGTTTCTCGGGTAGCGGTTATAGTTGGAGCGGCTCTTACGATAGTTGCGGTCGTTGTCGTTATTGTTGGCGATCGCGTAGCCAATCAGACCAGCGGCAGCGACTCCAGCAATGGCGAGCCCTGGATCAACGGATTGACGCGGTTGTCCATAGGCGTCGTAGGTTGTGGTGCAACTGGTGCCGAAAGCGGTGAAAATAGCGAGCGCTGCGATCTTGAGGAGTAAAGATTTCGATGTTTTCATGTCTTTATGACGAAACAGAGAGAAAAGGTATTCAACAGTAACGACGGATTTCTCGAAGTTTTTCGACAGCTTGCCGGCGTTGACTTTTTGTGGAATCGGGGTAATAATCCCAGGCGTATCAGCACAAATCGCTGAACCCCCACCCACACACTTATGAAATTTAATGTTTCTTTCGAAAGAGTTGACTGGATCAACACCATCTTCTTGTTGATGATCTCACTCATCGCAGTGATCGCCGCGCCGATCTACATCGTGATGAATGGCCTCAACGGCCTTCAAATCGGACTGTTTACCTTTTATGCCCTTGCCACTGGTATCAGCATAACCCTTGGTTACCACCGTCTCTTCTCTCACCTGTCCTTCAAGGCTAAGTGGCCCGTAAAGCTCTTCACCTTGGTTTTTGGTGCCTGTGCGTTCGAGAACTCGGCACTCAACTGGTGCTCGGATCACCGTCGCCATCACAAGCACACGGATCACGATGACGATCCCTACGACATCTCAAAAGGATTCTTCTGGGCGCACATGGGATGGATTCTTTTCAAGATGAACCCGAAGCCGCCAATGGATAATGTTGCCGACCTTCGTAAGGACCAGATGGTGATGTGGCAATACCGCTGGGACAAAGCAATCGCCGTTCTGGTTGGTCTCGTTCTTCCTGCCGTTATTGGTTACTTTCACTCCGGTGCCATGGGTGCACTGGGAGGTTTCTTGATCGTCGGAGTTCTTCGTGTGTTTGTTGTTCAGCAGTGCACGTTCTTCATCAACTCACTTTGCCACACCATCGGTGCCCAGCCTTACTCCACTCGCTGCAGTGCGCGTGATAGTGCGATCATGGCGCTTCTGACATTCGGTGAGGGCTATCACAACTACCACCACGAGTTCCAGCACGATTACCGTAACGGCGTCAAGCCGTGGAATTTTGATCCAACAAAATGGTCGATTTGGGTGCTTTCCAAGCTTGGTTTGGTAAGTGATCTACGTCGCGTTGCCGAACACAAGATCTTGCTTGCACAGATGGATGAAGCCCGCCGCAAGGCCGACGCGATGCGCGAAGAAATCGTAGCTCATGAAGACCCGGCATTACGCGAACGTGCAAGTGCAATCCTTGATGGGCTAACGAAGCAACTTTCTGAGAATTACCACGAAGTGGAACAAGCGGTGGCCAACAAAGTTGAACTCTCCAAGAAGGCTTTGCGGAACTGGAGTTCCGAGACCCGCATCATGGTCAACCAGCTTGGTAAGATGAGTCGTTTGATTCCAAATAACTAGGCTCCACAAGTCTGTGACTTTAGCAAGCGCTCTGCCCATTGGGGAAGAGCGCTTTTTTGGTGCAGGTTCCTAGCCTTCAGGCTGCCTGGTAACCTTACCAGACCTTCCATTTGTCGCGCACTGGTTGCGGTGAAAGCATGGCTGCTGCATCGGGTGATGAATTGACAACTTTTTCCGCGACCGGATCCCATTCAACCGTTTTGTCAGTCAGAGCTGCGGCGCGAGTGAGGTGGCAAATGACATCGCAACGGATGGCCATCTCCACTGGGCACATGGTTTCTTCTCGGGAGCGGACACAATCAATGAAGTTACGGTTGTGTTCCGGTGAGACGCGCAGGCGTTCATCCTCACCCTTGAATTCGGTTTTCCAAAGTGTCCTGTCACTGGCTTGGAAACCTCCGGAGATGTTTCCAATCCAGCCTTCGGTGCCGTGGAAGACAACACCGTCATCACCCCGCCACTCGCGCTCGTGGTAATGTGTAACCACGGCTTCGGCTGTTATGCAGTCCATGTAATGCAGCACCACCTTATTATCGTATTCACATTGCACATCCCATTGTTCGAGAGTCTTGAAAATACCTTCGTCTGGGATTTTGCCCGTTCCTTCATAACGTATTGGGCTGGTGTGGTCGGAGTGGTTGCCCCATTGAGCGACGCCAAGTGGATGGATGCCGCATCCTGCGAGGAAGCCTAGCGACGTCTCCGGGCAGTGGAATCCGCCCCATTGCGTGCAGCGATCCACGGTGTACGGCACCATCGGTGATGGCCCCTGCCAGGCATTAAAGTCGAAACCCTCGGGAACCGGCACCTCAACGGTCGATCCATAAGGAGCGACGTTGTATTTTGCGGCGTCGTTGTGGAGATTGCGGCTCCACACATCAATACGCTGGAGTTCTCCGATGTAGCCATTGCGTACTAACTCGACCATCTTGCGGTAGCGCCCTTGCGAGCGATATTGGGTGCCAAATTGAAACACACGTTCGTGTTCTGCAACGGCTTTGCGCAGCGTTGGTGTCTGGCTGTAGTCGAGTGATAATGGCTTCTGACAGTATACATCTTTGCCAGCTCGCACAGCGGCGATCGACATCGGGGTGTGCCAGTGGTCGTGCGCGGCGATCACCACCGCATCGACATCCTCGCGAGCCAGCAGTTCGCGGAAGTCGTCGTTGGTGGTCGCTATTTCGCTGCCATATTTCTTGTTATACGTGTTGGCGAGGTTGACTGCTCGCTGACTGTAGGCGTCGCATGTGGCGACGACACGCACGTCATCCATCTGCTCGAGATGGGCACGGTGGTAGTAACCAGCAATCGATCCACAGCCGATCTGGCCGACGTTTACCCGATCGTTGGGCATCACTCGACCTTTTCCTGCGATCGCGGATACAGGGATGATGGTGGGGAATCCGAGTGCGGCACTGCCCATTGCCGCACTCTTGAGGAAATTGCGTCTGCTAAGGGTTTTCATAGTTTATGATTTGATGTTCAGGGTGTTGAGGTATTGATGTGCCTTGGCGACCGTCAAGGCCATTTCAGCGGGTGGCAGATCGCCGTGCATGAATGGAGTCATCCAATATTTGTAGTCCAACAGTGACAAGGCCTGCATCCATGGAGTGAAGTCGACTGGGCCTATGCCCGGGAATTGCTTGGTGCCTTTTCCCAGTTGCCAAGCATAGAAAAATAACAATTGTTCGCCACATGTGCTGATCACCTTGGCGATATCCGCCTTGTGTTTTTGTAAATGGTAGGGAGCTACCGCTAAGCCGACCATGTCGGGAGCCGGGTTGAGTCGGGTGAAGATCTCGAAAGACTCGGGAGTATTGAGGATGGCGTCGGCATGGTTCTCAATGGCGAGACGTATATTGTGTTTGCGTGCCAGGTCGATCTCAGGCTGCAAGGTGTCGAAAAACTTTCCGAAGGAGCCTTTGAGTTGATTTTTCTCATTACCGTCATAACTAGACTCACGAACCACGATGCCACCACCGCAGGCTCCTATGAATTTCGCAAACTCGGGAAACTCCCTCCTAGCATTATAGAGCGTCCATACGCCGATCTCGAGATCGTGGGTTTTTAGTAAGTTCATGAACCCCTCCGGTCCGAGTTTGATGGCCTCTGCAAGGTGTTTACACTCATGGAAAGGCCCCCACAGGTCGATGCCCTTGAACCCGATTTTTGCAGCTTGCTCGCAGAAATCTTCCAGCGAGAGCTTGGAAAACATCACCGAGGAAAGGGCTTGCTTCGGCCGCCAAGCGTTAAGCTGGCGGCTCTCTTTAGATGCTAATAAAAGACCTGGGAAAGCCAGTGCTGAACTGCCAATGAAACAGCGTCTCGTTAGATTATTCATGTGTGCTGTTGTGGGTGTTGGTTTGATTGTCGTGAAAAATGCGTATTAGCAATACTTAGCGGTCAAGGGTATTTCTTAAAAATTCGTGACTTAGTGACGCCCCATCTATGGTGACGTAGTCGACACTGCGGAATATTTCACAATTGACTGGCTTTGTGATGCGGATCACTCGTTCCCAATCAACCGCATCATCACTGCAGGAACAACCGACCGGTGTACCGGTAGCCTGGCCTTTTTTACTCTCGCTGTTCGGAGTAGAGATATCCTTCGCGTGGAGGAGATAGACACGGTCACGCATTTTTTCGAGCCCTTCGTATAGATCCTCGATCCCTGCGAGGTAGCTGTTACCAGTGTCCCAGTTGATTTGAATCCACGGAGAATTGACAATGTTGATGATTTTTATTAGGCCGTCGACCGTTTTGGTATAGACGCCGTGCGGTTCAATACAGAGAAATTTTCGATGCCGGGCACACATCTGGGCGATACGGATCAGAGTGTAGCGTATGGTATCGTGGGCGAAATCGTCGTCCATCCAGTCTGGTTTCATCAATAGCGAGTGAGCCGAGAGGCTGGCGACTTTTACTCCATGACGGTCACAGATTCCCTTCACCTAGAGCGGGTTCTCTTCCATCGAGAATGAGTGAAAATAATCATCTTCGACTATAAATCCTATATATTTTGCGTTCGACCCGAATGGCACTGTTTTAAGCGGTCATTAGGGGGTGCGTTCGTTAAACGAATCTCTGGCTCACTGGGCGAACAGAGAGGACAAGCGTAAAGGGCGGTTATAGGAGGGGCGTTTCAAAAGCCATTTGCTGAGCGATGCGGTAGCGGCTATGGCCTGCATGGCGTGTGTGGATCTCAACCCAGTGATCTTCCTGGTCCTTCTCTCATCATTGAGCTAACGAGAAGGCTGTTGAAACACGGGGGATCGGAGTTCCCCGCTCCGTTGATATGGACGTTATCGTTTGGCAGAAGGACACAGGATTGGTTCTGTGAATCGATTATTCTCGGCCACTCGGGTCAGATCAGTGCCAAGATTTGGTTTTCACTCCTCCTCCGCTCCACCCAGCGTGACGTTGATGTTGTATTTATTCTGGAGGTGGGCGTGGGATTTGCTGGCTTGGCCGGATTTGGGGTAGCGCTTGCAGGTGAGTTGGAAGGTGCGGATGGCTTTTTCTTTTTCACCAGCTTGTTCGTAGGTGAAGCCGATTTGGAGACTGGCTTCGGGGGCTGCCTTATCGACGACTTTGCATTGGTTGTAGAGCACGATGGCTTCGTCGTATTCCTTGATGCGGCGGTGGCAGGAGGCCATGCGGAAATGGTTCTGCGGGAAGCGGTCGATCTGGCGGTAGGTGGCGATGGCTTTTTTCCAGTCGGAGAGTTTTTCCCAACATTCGGCGATGGACCAGAGGTAGTCGTCGGCGTGGTCGCCATCGATCTCGATGAGTTGGCGGAACACCTCCATTGCTTCCTTGATCTTGTCGTCCTCAAGATCCATCGCGGCAATGTTTTTTAGACCGGCGACAGGGTTTTCGAACTCTTCGTAGAGGCGGCGGGCTTCGTCACGTTTGTCGCGGGCTTTGAACCAATCGGCCATGCGTGAACGGAGGTCGTCATCGGTGCCGTAACGGCGGGCGACTTCTTCGTAGAGCTTCCAGATTTCGGAAGGCCGACCGAGAGTGGCATTGAGTCCGGCGGCACGGTAGAGAATGGCTTTTCCTTCGTCGGGCCTCTCAGTGATGTCCTGCTCCAGGCTGGCGATGAGCTGATCGGCGAGGTTGATTGCCGAGCTGCGGGTTTTGTCGTTCTTCAGGAGATGGGAAACGGTTTTTTCCGAGAGCTCGAAAACAGCGTCAAGAAGTTCGCGGCCCGAGTGGTTGGTGGCGAGGGCTTTTTTCCCCTCGTCGAAGCGCTGGGCGAAGAAGTGGATCTCGGCGCTTTCGCGGGCGGCGTTGGCACAAGTTTCTTTAGAGACTTCGGTGCGATCGAGCGTGAAGGCGAGTTCGTTGAGGAGTGCCATGCGTTCTTCCCTGTCCTTGTGGAGGCGGGCGTAGTGGAGCAGATCGGTGCGCGAGCGGATGGCGATCTCGTGGTCGGGGTATTCGCGGATGAGGAAACGAAAGCGCTCCTGGGCGGCTTTTACCTCGCCCATGGTGCGATAGGCATCAGCCATGCAGTAGGCTGCGACAGTCGCTTCATTGGATTCCGGCCAGTAATCGATGACCGATTGGAAGCCTTCGCGCAGGGCGGTCTTGGGCTTCTTGAGATGCATCATCGTGTGACTCCACATCAACTGTGCGTAGGGAGCGCCGGGACTTGTTTCGTAGAGGGTGAGAAATTTCTCATACTCGGCGAGGGCGGTTTTGAAATTGCCATTGGTGTAATGCTTCTCGGCGATCTTGAGCTGGTAACGCTCGACCTCGCGCATCGCTTCAAAGGTTTTCACCTGGATCTGTTCGAAGTTCTCGAGCGCGGAGGCGTTCTGCGGGATGAGCAGTTGCAGACAAAGGATGATGAGAATGGGGATGCGGAGGTGCATGATGACGGTTATTCTTCGGTGTTTTCGAGCCATTGGTTGTATTGGGCGTGGGCGTAGTAGATGATGTTGACGCCGAGCTGGTAACAGCTTTCCCAGATCTCGCGGGGGACTCCGGAATGGCCGTCGGCCCAAGCGTCTCCAATGTCGCCTGGATGATAATACACGACGAGTCTACCGTCCACCACCCAGCCCAGCGCGTTCGATCGACCGTGTGGGGCGACGATAGGAAGCTTGGGCAGTTGGTAGGGGATGCTGTGAATGGGATGGTCGAGATAGACGGAGATGGGTTCGACCTTGGGAAGGACATTGCGCATCATGCCGACGAACTGGCCCTCCCATCCCGAGGAGCCGCCATTGTCGGCGAAGAGCATGCCGTGTTTTTCCAAGAGGTATTCGCGGAGGATTTTTATTTCGGCATCGCTGACGCTGATGCCTTGTTGGCCGGTCATGTAGACCATCGGAGGGCTTTTTCGGGCGGGGAAGGCTTTGAGTCGCCGGATCTCCATTGGCTCGGGGCGGTCGCTGACTTTGTGACCTAGCCGGACGCCGTATTCGGTGAGCAGGTTGAGGTCAGAGCCGCGGTCCATATCTTGCTCCCAATCACCGCCATCGTATTTCAGGCGAATGAAACGGACCTTGCCGCGCGTCGTTCCCGCCGAGTATCCCGCGCCATCGGCTTTCCCTTGGCCGATCTTGTAAAGATGCTCGGTGACCTCGAGAACTCGAAGTTTCACATCATCGATAGGCGGAGGGTTGAACAGCACGCTGCTGTAGGGATTGATCACATATTTCTTCTTTTCGACCTTCTGAATCTTCACTACTTGGCGAAGTTGCTTTTCCTCTCCACCACCGACAGGGGCTTCGTAAAGTGAGCAGCCGTTTAATTTGGTCAGGATAAGAAGCATCAGCCCGAAGATGAAAGTGTAGCTGACGAGTGTAAAAACCGACTGGCGGAGTTTCGGGTTTTTCCTGCCAAAATACCATGCGCTGAGTCGACGTGGATCCCAGATGCGCTTTTTTTCGTGGGAGTCGTTAGTGCGTTTTGTCTCCCTGTCGACCCACCAGACAACCCAAGCTAAGCCGATGAAAAATGCGCCGAAGAGTCCCGCGTTAGCGATAGACGAAGAGAGATTATACTTTGAGAAAACCAGTGGGAGGGATGTGAAGAACTGTGAAGCAGGAAGCCAAGAAAAGCTGAGGACTGCACGGAACGCGATCTTCGATTTCTTTCTGAAGTGCTTCGCCCAGTAATAACAAATGGGTGCAGCTGCGAGAAACCATAAAGCATGAAACCACGGCTCAAAGCGAAACCAGATGCGCGCGTCCAGCCAGAGAAGGCACCATAAAAGCGCATAGATCCCAGTCACCACGATCGGTTGACGGACGTGGTGCTGTAACGAATCCCAAGCCCCGCGAATGTTCATCATTCAAGTTCTTTGAGGAAATCGTCGCTCGTGTTTTCAAGTGGATTCACATTCGAGGGTGCGGATGACTCATCACCAATGCCGAGTGTGTCGGCCGGCTCGGGCTTTGCTTCGACTGCTGGTTCAGGTGAGGTTACAATCGGTTCCGGGGTGCTGGGATTAGCAACGGTTTCTGTATTACTGTTCACGACAGGAGCCTCCTCATCTGCCATGAAATACGGGATGGCCGTGAATAGTAGGATTCCACCTGCGACGATCACCGTGGAGAGTAGTAATGACTTAAACAGCCCACTGGATGCCACCAGTCCAAGCATTTCCTGAGGACTTTTTCCTTTCAGTTCGCGGAGGAAGGCTTGAACCTCTTTTACGGTTGCTTGGGAGTTACCACGAAGTTCACGCAGGTCGGCTTTGGTGCTCGCCATGGCGGTTCGTTTTGGTTGTGGGGAGTCGGAGTTGAGATTCATTGCTTAGATTGTTCCTCGGGTTCGAGAATGTGGACGAGGTCGCCGCCCGCTTCGCTGATGGCTGCGATGACTGGTTCGAAGTGGGTCGCTTTCGCTTCGCGGTGGACTTTGAGAAATACATTACGTTGCCCCGCCGGAGTATCGCCAAGAACGGCGGACAAGGCGGAAGCGAGTTCATCGGTCGAGATCTCCTTGCCATCGAGATAGGTTTTGTAGCCAGTGTCGATGCTGACGGTGGCGCGAGGTGCAGCGGACATTTCTATGTCCTTCAATTCGGCTGGTTGCCATTGGATATGACTGTCGTTCTGACTGCGGGCGAGGATGACGAAAAAAATGAGCAGCAGAAAGCCGATGTCACCCATCGCGAACGAGGGGACAGATGCGGTGAGTTTCCGGCGTTGAAGCTTCATTGAACGTTGATGGTCTTTTCAGTTTCCAATTCAAGCGTGAGGATCCCACCGGCTTGATCGATGGCCTGTGAGACATTCAGCCAAATGGGGTAGGGAGTATCGGGTGCGCTTTTTACGACGACGATGCGGTCCTGCTCGCGAGTCTTCTTTTTCAGCTCACTTGCGATGCGTGTTTTGAACTCATCGATCTTTAGCGGACTACCGTTGAGGATGATGCTGGACGGCGTGATAGAGACTTCGATGTTCTGGCTCTGCTCGCGTTTTTCGGATTTGGATTCGGTTTTTGGCAGCGCCTGTGACATGCCGGTCTCGGGTTGCACCGCAGCACAGACGAGGAAGAAGATGATGAGTGTGAATGCGATATCCGAGCTCGCGCAGGCGGGCGGATCGACCAACATTTTTCCACGCTTCAATTTCATGATTTGCCCTTGTCTAGCGTCATGCGCAGGGTGACGACTTCGATCAATTCGGCGGCCGAAGATTCGACCTGAAGAACGAAGTCGTTGATGATGCCGGTGAAGTAATTAAACGCCATGTAAGCAGGGATGCCGACCACGAGACCGAATGCGGTAGTCAGCAGTGCGACGCGGATACCTGAAGCGGCGGCTTGGACGATGTTCTGAGTGCCGATGTTTGCCTCGATATCGCCGAAGGCAACGATCATGCCTTGGACCGTTCCGAGGAACCCAAGCATCGGGGCTACCGAGGCGATCGTGGCGAGGATCGGCAGATGTTTCTCAAGGGCGGCGACAATGTTGACCCCGTAAGTTTCCATGCTCTTGATGACTTGTTGTTCCATCTGTGCCGGATCGTAGTTCAAACGCCGAAGCACTAGGAACTTCCGAAGGCCGCTTGATAGGATGGCAGGAACCGGACCGCGTGCGCTGTCGCAGAGTTGGAGTGACTCTTCGATCTTGTCTTCCGAGAGAAGTGCGACGACTTCCTCGCGGAGCGCACTGGCATCGGTTTCGAGCAGTTTCAGACTGCGGTATCGCTCGATGATGACCGCGATGGCAAGAACGAGCAGTACAAGCAGCGGCCACATGAAGACGCCACCTTCGAGGAGGAGTTTCATGGCGCCGCTTTCAAAGAATCCTGCGGCAAGTTGAGGTGGAGAACAGAGTTGCATAGGGACGTGTTGAATCAGGATGAGATAGATACGCGGCTAGGTGAAGTTGTAATTTCAATAGATTGGGATTTGGCGAAGTTGATAAAAAATATCGTCACCCATCCGATGATTTACAATCCGCCGACACCTCATTCCACCGCTCTGGAGGTGATACGTGCATGGCAGGAAAGTTCCGGACTGCGGTTTCTGGGTGAAGGACCAGGTTACTTCGAAACCCTCTCCAAGCAGGCGACCAAAGGAAAAGTCAATGGCCCCAGAGAAAGAACAGATGCCAGGCATACAGTTGTCGTTAAACTCTTTAAAAGAACAGATGCCAGGCATATAGTTGTCGCTAAATTCCTTAAGTCGTTGATGGTCAATGGTTTAAAAACTTAATTTGATGTCGGAAAGCTGGCGCGGGAATCCGACTTCAACACATTATCCGCATCAAACAACACCCGAAGCGTGTAAAGGGGTGCCAGTCCTCGCAATTACGCGATTGACCACTACCCCCATCCCCTGCCTATCTACATCTGCTCCGCGTGCCTCGCATCGAATACTCAGGTGACGTTACCATGTCATGGCTCGTCGTGACGACGGTAGAAAGGCCGGAATTGGGCCCATTATCAGACGATTCAAGATGACTTTTTGGATTTCCTTTTCTTCCTGGCTCTGCCGGTCTTGGTGCTTGGGCTCTCGCGGATTTCCTGCACGACGAGTGTGTCGTCGGTGAAAAGCAAGATGTGGCCCTGTTGGAGTAACCAGAAAAGATCGGCGGCGAATTCAACGGGCGGTGCCGTGCTGCCTTCCGGCAGAATACCTTTCCAGAGACCTTCGAGCTTGGCGGGTTTGTTATCGCGGATCCAGCCAACGATGATGGCGGGGCGATCGGCAAGAGTCACGCCGCGCGGCAGTGGCAGCGGACGGGCGGGACCTGTGAAAAGTTTTCCCTGACGTTTGAAAACCGGCAGGTGCTCGGCCTCCAATGCCTTGCAAACGGCGGGAATCATGATTGCAGGATGATTGCGGGCATAGTTTCCAGCAAGTTTCAACGAAGTCATCAGTGACGGCGAAAGATTCTTCGGTAGCACGGAGGCTTGCACCTCGGCATGGGAGACTTCGGCGAAAGCTTGGTCAAGACAACGCGTTGCCAGCGCGCGCTCAGCCTCGGAACGATCATCGATCCATGCGTCGTCGGCATCTCCCTTGATTCGCCAGCGGGTCTTTTGCTTCATTGTTTCCAACCACGCGGTCACCGCCTCCTCGCTGCGCTCGGTGCGCACTTTGGCGGAATACGTGGCGAAGGGCATGGTAGGAAATCGTTCGTGATGCAGGCGACGCAGGTTTACCTGATAGGCATGGAAATTCGGCGGTCCCAGCCATTCGCCGGAGATACCACATTTGGCGACGAGTTGAAAGTTTCCGGTCGGAGGGTCGACCTCGATGGTTTCCTCATCGATGAGCTGGTCTTTCAGGTCGGATTGCCACAAGTGGCGGGTGGCCTCATCGCGAGTGAGAAAAACGGACTCATCGAGCTTGCCTAGAAACAACGGGGCGTGAGGCGCGGGAGCCTCAAATAGCGCATGGCAACGGCCGCGCTCGGCGAGGAGGATTTTCGCAACATCGATAAGCGGATAGACCCGCGCCACATGAAGGATTTCCTTGCGAATGAGATGGATGGCCTGGGTATCAGGCACAAGCGTCACACGCACGCCCTTTTCGGGAGCTGCCTCCTCGTTGCGCGGCGGCACGGAGCGGCGATCCTCAAATTTTCTATCGCGTCCTTGGGACGGCCGACGTCCACCATCGCGCTCACGATCCCGGTCACGGGGGGCGCTCCGGCGGTCGTCGCGACCACGAACATCACGGCGGGGTGGGTGCTCTTCGGACTTGGAATCCGGCTTCGACACGCGTTCCTGCTGGCTGCCTTCAGTGGCACGTGCCCATGCGGGTCCTAGTGCAAAACTGGACAGCAGATCATTCAGGGATGGGGGCTCGGTATCGCTCACAGAGTGCAGTGTAGTGGGATTTTTTGAAAATTACAAATTCGACGTTGATTCATATTCACGGAAGTTTTTGGCTGCGAACGATTTCGATGATCCGCCGTGCCGCGCCCTCGTGGTTGGCGAGCAGTTGCCGAAACTTAAACTGAAGATGCCATCTGTTCATGTTCTTGCCTCCAAAACAATCGGAAAAGCAGGGAATATCGGACAGACACTTTGGACTCCTCCCGCGCCAACGATGATCCATTAATCTGAGATTTTAGATCGTTGACGACCAATGACTTACATGGATAATGGACAACTAGATGCCTGGCATCTTTTTTTTGTTTTGAAGGCGGATAAGAAAGAACAAGGAGGGAGGTATGATTATTTTCGGTGTTTTTGCCGCAGGCTTTTGAGTGCGTTGAGCATCACCGCTTTCACGGCAAGGCTGACATGCCTTGGTGTTTCCTAACCATGCTCTATCGTCGCGCAAAAGAAAACAAAAGCGGCAGTGCCAGCCTTACTCAAAAGCCTGCGGCTACCCATTCACCGAAAGAAATCACACCCCAAGTAGGGAGCGGTGGCGTCTAGTTGTGAGTGATTTGAGGGGTCACTGGCCATTGACGGCGATTTACAGCGAGTGTTGTGCGATTTCTAGGGTAGGTAAGGCGATTATAGAGGTAATAGGCTTGCAGAGAGAGGTGAATCTCGAATATCTTAAAACCACTAGTGTCCAGCTAACAGGCGAGCTGCCTTTTCAATCGACTGAAATTTAGAGAGTTACAGCAGAAGACGTTGTGACGCATTTGAACGGAATTCGCGAAATCCGTCCGCCGCGCCGAATCTGGCGGCATGAATGAAG
>JAGXGH010000065.1 GCA_024636835.1 Verrucomicrobiales bacterium
CCCTCCGACGATGAATGGTGCCGCGAGAGGATTGCGAATCGAAGACTGTAGCGTCAGAGTGTGGGCGCCCTCGCCCACATCGGGTGATGTGAACGAAGGAGTTGGCTTGCTCAGGTCGCGAGACGAGTGCGCAGCAGGTGGCTTTCCGGTTGGTTGCTTGTTCTGATTTAGGACATCGATGAGCGGTGTGAAGTGAATGTGGGGCGCGAGGCGCACCCCCTCCGACGGTGAATGGTGCGGCGATGGAAGAGTCGACCCCATCATCCGTGAATCCAAGCGTGCATAGTCACAGACGTGTGAAAAACGTTCCTCCAGGAGTCGAATGATCGGAGCGGAGGCCTGGAGACCTCCGCTCCGATAGCCAGATCACCAAGATTGGGCATCGCCGCTCTTGCAATTCACACCTTCTGCCAACCGACAGGCAGTGTCGGTCCTCCCATCATTGGAAACACAGATTGCCTGCATCATCACAGAATCTGCGCCCATCTGCGTAATCTGCGGATCCAAATGCTCTTATATACAGCGTTCTTTGGCACTGTGTTCCCGCGAGTAAACCTCAAACTGAGTTCTGATCCACCTCTACCTTCCGGCCAACACCTAAAACAACTCATGCCCCAGCACACTGAGACAATAAATCGCGGCCGTCTCGGTGCGGAGTATAATGGGTCCCAGCGTCATGGGGTGGGCACCAGCGGACAATGCGTCGGCGACCTCATTCTCAGTGAAGTCTCCTTCGGGACCGATCAGCATGAACACACTTTCAGGTAACTCTCCATTGTGACTCGCAGAATATTCGGCGAGCAAAGATTTCAAAGGCATTGCCCCCGGCTGCAGTGACGCAATGATCAGCAGGTCATAGTCGCCACACACCGATGCCAGCACCTCACTCAGCGAAGCGGGAGCTGCCACACTTGGTAGAAAATTCTGCCCGCACTGTTTGCACGCTTCGATGGCGACACGCTGCCACTTCTCTCGCTTCTTCTCACCGTCTTTGTCATCGACGCGGACGATGGTGTTTTTCGTCACTACCGGACGAATTTCCGCCGCGCCGAGCTCCGTCCCTTTCTGGATAATTAGCTCCATGTTTTTGCCTTTCGGCAAAGCCTGACCAAGTCCAATTTTACACTTCGACGGTGCGGTGTCGCGCACTTCACCAGGTCGCAACTGCACATCACGCCTGCCGATCGCATCGATGATTGCAAGCTGTTCGACACCCTCACCATTGAAGAGAATCACCTCATCACCAGCGACCAGGCGCAACACTTGTGAACAGTGCTTTGCCTCATCGGGCGGGAGCACAGGAGACTGTATGTCCCATTTCGCAGGGGGGATGTAGAAGCGCGGTAGTGACATAGCGGTGAGCTTATTCCGCAGCAAAGAAGCGTTTGGCCTTCTCAAAGAAGCTCTCATGCATCGGAGAGTTTTCCTCACCCATCGATTCGGAAAGCTGCTCCAAGAGTTCTTTTTGTTCGCTGTTAAGCTTCGATGGAACTTCCACCTCGACGTGAACGAGCAGATCGCCTTTTCTCCCGCCGCTGCTGAGAACCGGCATGCCTTTCGAGCGCAAACGGAAGGTCGTGCCGGTCTGTGTGCCTGGTGTGATTTTGATACTCGCCACACCGTGAAGCGTCGGCACCTTCAACTCACCACCAAGCGCCGCCTTCGGGAAGCTCAAGGGAACATTGCAGTGCAAATCATCTCCATCGCGCTCAAACACATCGTGATCGGCGACGTGGATAACGACGTAAAGATCGCCGGAAGGACCACCGCGCAATCCGGCATCACCTTTGCCACCGGAGCGAATCCGCACACCGGTATCGACGCCTTCCGGGATGTTGATTTTCATGCGTCCACTTTTTTGAACACGGCCATCACCGTCACAGGCGCCGCATGGGTTTTTAATCACACCGCCAGCGCCACGACAGGTCGGGCAAGTTTGCTGAACTTGGAAAAATCCACGGGAAGCAATCACGCGTCCCTGACCACCGCAGGTGGAGCACGCGGTCATTCCGGTGTCGTCTTCCGAACCTTTGGCGTGGCATTTATCGCACGACTCGTATTTCTCGATTTCGAGTTCCTTTTCCACGCCAGACGCCGCTTCTTCGAGCGTAACCTCCAAGTCATAACGCAGATCGGAACCGGCCGATCGACCAGAGGTATCACGACGCTGACCTCCGCCTCCGCCGCCGAACATCTCTTCGAAAATACCGCCACCACCTCCGCCTCCGCCGCCGAACATTTGATTGAAAATATCGAACGGATCGTGGAAGCCACCTCCGCCGCCGCCACGAGCGCTGCCCATCCCGCCTTGCTGGAACGCTGCGTGTCCATAGCGATCGTAAGCTGCGCGTTTACTTTCGTCACTCAGCACCTCGTAAGCGTGGCCGAGTTCCTTGAAACGATCTTCCGCTTCGGGGTCATCGGGATTGGTATCCGGGTGAAATTTCACCGCCAGCTTGCGGTAGGATTTCTTCAAATCTGCTTTGGTAGCGTCACGGGAAACGCCGAGAACTTCGTAGTAATCGCGGTCTTGAGTCATCATTGGAATATCGTCAATCTTATCGAGCAGTGATCGTGGGTTCACTGCCATACCCGGCGCGTCAGCACGCACATCTAGTCAGTCGAGATCTACCCGGCTTCTTCTTCGGTGGCTGGACCAGTAGAAACGACCACACTTCCGGCGCGGAGCAAGCGATTGCCCAATTTAAACCCACGACGGACTGTACGGATCACCGAGCCCTCGGGAACGTCATCGCTGGCCTCTTGCCCCACGGCTTCCTGCCAGTTCGGATCAAACTCTTTACCATCCGCGGCAACCTCCTCCACGCCTTGGTTCGATAAAAAGTCGTCCATCTGCTTCTTCACCATCTGCATACCGAGAAAAACCTGCGACCCCTCGGATTCTGCCTGGGCGGCCTGTAGACCAAACTCAAAATTATCGAGCACGGGCAACAAGGACTCCAGCAACGAGGTGTTCGCATAGAGAATGGCCTCTTGTTTGTCGCGTGCCATACGTTTGCGAAAATTCTCCAACTCCGCCTGATTGCGGGCGGCGAGCTCTTTCCAACGCTGCACTTCATCGACAGATTCTTCGCCTGCCTCTTCATCAGTATCTGATTCTATGGTGTCGGGCTGTTGGTCATCCACAAGTTCTTCTTCGTTCAGTTCTTCTTGCTGGTCGGTGTCGGTGTCGGGATTCATGGTCAAAAATTCTGATAATGGGTGATACGTGCCGCCGGATGGCGGGGCTACCTCGAATGCGCACAGAATGGGCGTATGCGTCGAAGTCAATTGGGGCACAAACTGCCTCAATGCTCGCCAAACGCAAGTGGATCATGAGGCGTTTAGCGGGAGCTGCTAAAAGCCACCTCTGGATCAACGCCGTCAACAACTAATCCATACGCGCTGAGTCCGAGCGTAAAAACTCCACAACATCCTTGAAGCGCTTGCGATTTTCCTCCGAAACTTCGCTCAGTGTCTCATGAGCTTCCAGCACTTCCTGCGAGCGCTGCTCCACAGGCAAGTCGAGAGTAGGCGTCGCTTCGAGCAAGTTGGTCACCTGGCTGGCCTGTTCTTCGAAACCCGCAGTGTCTTTTTGCACAGGGAAAATTTTCGTTAGCCCCAGGTTTTCCAACAGATGAGCATTGCGATCGTTCGCATTGACTACTGTGAGCTTACCGGATGACGACTGCTCAGGCAGACGGATCGCGATCCCTACCAAGGTACCCATGAAGGTCGAGTCCATCATCGGGCATCTGCAAAGATCAATCACAAATCTACTGCGACCAGTGGCGATCATTTGAAACGCAAAAGACTTGAGATCCGCTGCATTTTGAAACGAACCTTTACCGTCCACCCTGACCCACATATATGGACCAAGTTCGGCTACCTGAATTGAGGAATCTTCGTTCACCGTGGTTATTTCCAGAGGAATGAAGCCTGACTTCCGATCTCCACACCATTCTGGGTAGCGGTAGCTTTCCAAGAGATCACACGTCCATCCTTGAAATAATCTCTACCAAGAATATTGAACTCGGCGCTGCCTTTCCCATTGTGGGTGGTGTAGGTCTGCTCCTGCATTTTCACCGCTGACCCAGTTTTTGACTGAGTGTATTGGAACTGAATGCTCACTGGCGATGTTTCGTCCTCGGTCTTCCAGTAGACGGTATAGTAGTTACCGACGCGCGCGACGCGCTCCTGATTAGTCAACGCACCGTGGAGATAATACGCCGCCTCGGTATAGATCATTGGATCCTGGCTCTCGCGCTGTCCACCAGCATTCTTCAAATGAAAGTAATCGACTTTGGTAATGGCTGACTGAGCGACGTCCGTATCGGGCGTCGATTGGCAGGAATTCAAGACAATTAATGAAACACCCGCAATGGCGAGCATGCGGACAACGCTTTTGATAGAAAACTTCATGACTTGATGCATCTAAGGAGTCTACGCGCCGAAAGTCAATCCCCCCAGCGACGATATTCTATTTTCTCTCACTATGGACAAAGCCATGTCGATAGCTAGCAAACCTGTCAATTTTGAGTGTTTTTTACAAAACCGTTGACTGTTTCCGCAATACTCGGGCATGATAACGGATACCAATTCTTTATCCTCTCGATTCAGAAGCTACGATTTCCTCCCATGACATTTCTTAAGACGATTCTTCTATTTGCCGCTTGCGGGCTCATTGCCTCCAATGCGCTCGCCGAGGATGCTTACGACGAAATCACTCCCGTTGAGCCAGCCGTTATCGAGCAGCTCAACACCCCTCAGGAGTCATCAGGATCCGTTCCAGAGCCTGGAACATTCGGCGCAATTTGCTTGGGTGTCGCCACCGTGATCTACGCACGCCGCTGGCGCCGCAGAAGCTGATGCCCATTGAGATAGAACACCGATTTCTCGTTGCTACTGAGAGACTAAACGAGCTGCAACTCGACCAACACCGCGGCTCTTTTATTCACCAGGGATACATCACGCCCTCACCTGACCAGACCACGTGTAGAGTTCGCATCGCCGACTCAGATGCTTGGCTCACGATCAAAGGAAAATCCGTCGGCGCGGCGCGACCTGAGTTTGAGCTTCCCGTTGATCTTGCACAAGCCCGCGAAATCCTCCAGACGCTCACTGTCGGATCGCTAATAGAAAAAACCCGTTACCGCATACCTCACTGTGGGCAAACTTGGGAAGTTGATGTATTCCGCGGCGAGAACGACGGCCTGATCATCGCGGAGGTCGAACTCGATGATGAGAACCAAGCTATCGAACTGCCGACGTGGCTTGGTCGCGAAATCACCTCGGTTCCTCGATATTTTAACGCAGCCCTGGCGATGCACCCGTTCACCAAATGGCAAGCCGAGGAGAAGATCGACCCTGCCTCAGAGGCAAGTTTACCGACCTCCTCTCGATAGGTTTTGCTTGCCGTAGTCGAACCCTGTCTATCACCATAAGCAAAGACCCGCTCTGCCATCATGGGATTTTCTAACGACACACCCGTTCAAGCCATTCACATCGGTGACTGCTCATCGCGCACCACCGATCCCGCCGTAAAATTCCGCACCTTGACTCTGGACACGGATGGCAACTGCCACCCATCCCTAGCCGCAGAATACGCACTCTTTATCGAGCAGCGCCCCAGTGCACTCGGCTTCCAGCCGACTAATGAAGAGCACCCCCTGAACGCCAACCCCGAGCCTCACCTCACCTTTCGCTTCCGCGCCGCACTTCCCTTCGAGGCATCACCCGATACCCAGTGCGGTGTATTCACCGCCAATCTTTGGCAACGTGACTGTAGTGAGTTCTTCCTGTGTAATCCGGCAACAGGACGCTACCTTGAGTTCAATCTCAACCCGCATGGGGCGTGGTGGTCGGCGAGTTTCAATGCGCCACGCATACACCACCGCGACGAACCTTTCGAAAAGGTTCACTGTTCCGCTGCGTCCATTAGCGAAAAAAAATCCGACTGTAATGTGGCGACTTGGAGCGCCACTATTTCCATCCCATTGAAGGCACTCGAATCCATTTTAGAAACCTCTATTACCAACCTCACAGCAAACGTAACGGCGATCCTATCCTCACCAAATCAGACCTTTCTCACCGCCGCTCCACTCGGTGGCGAAGAACCAGACTTTCACAGACCGACGGACTGGTTACCCATTCGCGTCTCTGGACGACCCTCGTAATTTATCTCCATGCAAAAACCTGACACAAACACCGTCAAGCCACTCATCGCTGAGAGCTGGGATCTTCCGGAAAGCATCACCGCACGCCTCGGTGAAGTTGGTGGAAGTCAGCGCGCCATCCATGGTGACGACCATCTCGTTCTCCTCCTCCACCAGCTCCCACCCCTTGGCGAAAGTGAGCGACAAACCATCACTGGGTGGAGGTCACCGGAAGGCCGATGGAAGACGTTCCCAAAACCCGGTGGCATCCTTACCCTCGACAAATGCCTCGAAGCCTACGAGAACAAGATCGATGAGCTCGAAGCACGGGAGGAAACCGCGCGGCGTTCCCATGAGTTTCACAACATCCTTGAAGAACTCTCACCCATCCTCCGGGCGATTCGCGGAGTTCATCGCGCCCTTCAACAAGCGCGCCTGAGAGTCCCCGAGGATCGCGATATCCTCCTGTGGCGAGATGACGCCGCAGAGCTCGTCCGCGCCGCAGAACTACTCAACGACGACGCACGATTCGGTCTACAATTCATCGCAGCCAGCCAAGCAGAATCTCAGGCTGCCGCGTCCCATCGACTCAATATGTTGGTCGCTATTTTCCTTCCTCTAACCACCCTCGGCGCTGTGTTCGGAATGAACCTTCCCAACGGCGTAGAAACCAGCGGGCCCGCCTTCTACATCATCCTGATCTCCGGACTCATCGCCGGTCTCGTCCTCCGCGAAATCTTCCGCACCGGCTCATTCCTACCCGACTTCCGCCTGCCAAAAGTGAAGAAGAAGCAAGACCGGCAGTCATGAAGCAGATACCGCAAACTATCAAAGAGCTCTATGCTGCGTTCAATGACGTGCGAAAGCCTGGAAATATCCTAGGATGTCGCTGCACGGTCTGCCTAAGTAAAGTGCGGCTGCGCCGGAGATAAGGTGTTAGCCGACACGTCTAACCTACATCTCATGCGGCTGTGTTAAAATGAGAAGAACTTCGTTCGTCGCTTACAAAGCAGTCTCCCACTCTCCAGGTATCAGGTAGCAACGGGCGTAAGCCCCAGCCCGTGGCGGTGGCATCCTGCCACCTTGCCAATCCCCATTCGAGGTTCATTGGCGGTAGCGGAAGCTGGGCAACATTCGTTCGGCGCTTGCAAAGCGTCCGCTACAGGCTCTCCATTTCCTATCGCGTGCGGCGCAGCCGTTTTACGCGACTCCAACCAATAACCCATTGACCATTGGCCATTGACGATTGACCATCCCCCATGACAGCAGCAGAGATCAGGCAACGCCATGCACGAAGTGCTTTCTTAAAAGCGAAGCCTTCCTGCATAGCCTGATCCCACCATCATTTCAGAATTCACCATGACAGCTTCACAGATCAGGCAATCTTTTTTCGACTTTTTCAAGGACAAGCAGCACACCATTGTGCCCTCTGCCTCCTTGTTACCGCAGTCACCCGGCCTGCTTTTCACCAATGCCGGGATGAATCAATTCGTGCCCTATTTCCTCGGTACCGAAAAAGCCCCCTACTCGCCACCGCGCGCAGCAGACACCCAAAAATGCATCCGTGCCGGCGGCAAGCACAATGATTTGGACGATGTCGGCTACGACACCTATCACCACACCTTTTTCGAGATGCTCGGTAACTGGTCGTTCGGTGACTACTTCAAAAGCGAAGCGATCCAGTGGTCTTGGGAACTCGTCGTCGAGCACTGGGGGTTCCCGGCGGACCGCCTTTACGCCACCGTTTACCAACCGGATAAAGCAGCCGGCGACCCAGGCGATTTCGACCAAGACGCCTACGATCTGTGGGCCAAGCTCTTCGAAGCCAAAGGCCTCGACCCGAAGAAACACATCGTCGACGGCAATGTGAAAGATAACTTCTGGATGATGGGCGACACCGGTCCTTGCGGCCCCTGCTCCGAACTCCACGTCGACCTCACCCCAAATGGCGACACCGGCGGCAAACTCGTCAACCAAGACTCCGATCAGTGCATCGAGATCTGGAACCTCGTGTTCATCCAGTTCAACGCCGAAGCCGATGGGTCGTTCCGCGATCTTCCCTCAAAGCACATTGATACCGGCATGGGGTTCGAGCGCGCTTGCTCCATCTACCAAGGCACAAAAGCCTTCACCGACTTCTCAAAACGTCCATCGAACTATGCGACGGACGTCTTCACTCCGCTGTTCAAAAAGCTCGAACAACTCAGTGGAAATACCTATCAGGACATCTATCCGGAATCCGTCGAAACCGATAAATCGACACTCTCCGACGAGATGAAAATCGCCGTTGCGTTCCGCGTGATTGCCGACCACATCCGCACTCTGTCCTTCTCGATCGCCGACGGCATCCTGCCCGGCAACACCGGACGCAACTACGTCCTGCGCCGCATCCTGCGCCGCGCCGTCCGCTACGGCAGAACCCTCGGGTTCGATGGCAACATTTCCTTCCTCCCACAACTCGTTGAAACCCTCGCCGACCAACTCGGCGACGTTTTCCCCGAGCTCGTGGCACGAAAGCACGCCATCACCGACACCCTCGCCCGCGAGGAAGAATCCTTCAACCGCACGCTGGATCGAGGACTTGAACTCTTCAATACCGTGGCGGCAGCCGCAACGAAGAGGAGACAGCCGGAGGCAAATTCCATCCACCAAGCCGAACAAACGAATTCCCCTAAGCCTGTCTTTCCCGCCGAAGAAGCCTTCAAACTCTACGACACCTTCGGGTTCCCTATCGATCTCACCGTCCTTCTCTGCCAAGAAAACCAACTCCACCTCGACGAAATCTCCGTCGAGGAACACATGGAAGAAGCGCGGAAGCTCTCACAAGCCGCGCAGAAAAAAACCGTCGTGCGCGCTCTCGACGTCAGCTCTGAAGTCGTTACCAAATTCACTGGCTACGAAGAAGATAGTAGTAAGGCCACGATTGTTGAAATCCATGAAAGCGGAGACCAGCTACTCGTCATCACCGACCGCTCACCATTCTACGTGGAAATGGGCGGACAAGTCGGTGACACCGGTATTCTCACGGTTTGTAATGACGGCAATTTCGATGACCCGATAGAAGTCACCAATGTCCAAAAAATCGGCAGTGCAATAGCCCATGCCGTCCCTGCAGGATCAGCCGTTGCCGTCGGCGACACCGTCGCCCTCACCATCCACACCACCCGTCGTCGTCCCATCGAGGCGCACCACACCGCCACTCACTTGCTCCACTGGGCACTACACGAAGTGGTCTCCACTGATGCAACCCAGCAGGGTTCACACGTCTCCACAGAACGCCTCCGTTTTGACTTCGCATCCGGAGTGGTGACTCCCGAGCAACTCACTCAAATCGAGCTTCTGGTGAACGAGAAAATCACCAGCGGCGACGGCGTTTTCTATAACGAAGTCCCTCATGACGACGTCAAGGATCGCAAGGATGTCATGCAGTTTTTCGGTGACAAATACGGCGACCTCGTTCGCGTCGTCCAAATCGGCGGCGGTGAACTCGGACTCAACGGCTACGCCATGGAACTCTGCGGCGGCACCCACGTGAGCGATACCAAAGAAATCGGCATGTTCAAGATTCGATCGGAAGGCGCCATCGCATCCGGCGTCCGACGCATCGAAGCCGTGTGTGGCGAATCCGCTTGGAACTACATCCGAGGCGAAGTCACCAAACACGCCGACGAAGAAAAGGAACTCCGCACAAAACTTGATCATGTGAACAAGGCGCTCGTCGAGCTTGGTGGCGAAAAAGTCGTCCATGGCGACTTCCCGCACATCATGGGCGCAATGCTCGTTGAAGGTCCATTCGAGGACATTAACAGCACCTTCAATCACTTCCTCCGCCACGTGGAATCGCTCAAGCTCGCCACCATAGAAGCCGAAAAGTCGCTCAAAAAAGCGCAAACCGCAGCCGCAGCGAAACTTGCCGACGACTCTCTCAACGCGACCTTGGCTGGCGAACCCGCCGCCGGCTACCAAATACTCGCTACTGCCAACTTGCTTGCCCAAGTCGAAGGCCCGGCCAACCTGTTGCAGGAACTTCTCAACGGACTGAAGAAAAAACAGTTCGCCAAAGCCGCATTCCTCATCGTCGACGACGGCGACAAGTTCCACCTCGGCGCCTACTGCGGATCCGATGCCATAGCTGCCGGCCTCAAGGCAGGCGCACTCATTCAAGAACTCGCCCCCATCGCCGGTGGACGAGGCGGCGGAAACCCCGACCAGGCCCGTGGCGCAGCTCCTGAACGAGACAAAGCCGATGCCCTGCTGGCAGCCGCAAATGAAACACTCGGCTAACAAGCTAGCAGGACATTTCCAAGTCACGGAATCCTTTAAGGGCTCTCTGCGGAATGGCACTGTTTTAAGAGCGCCATCTGCGTGAATCATTCAAGGAGCACGGTGCGTCTCGCCCGTGTGAGCGATGTTCGCGGTTCCCTTTAACTCCCGAACTATCGCTTAAAACAGTGCCATTCGGCTCTCTGCGTTTATTTGTGTAACCCGCACCACTCCCGCGTTTTCACAAACGCAGCTACTTCAAAGGCAGACTTGGTCGACGCTTCCCGCATCACCCTAAAATTCCTAGACAGCGAAACTTCTGCGCATAAATCAAACCTTGGGCTGCGTAGTTATTTACATGTCCCTCTCAGGAAAAACCATCCTCGTCACAGGCGCATCGAGCGGAATCGGGCGCGCAACCGCACTCGCCCTACACGCTGCCGGTGCCACCGTTCACGGCACCAGCCGACAGCGCGACCGCGTGCCAAAGGAAATCGAGCGCCACAGTTGCGATCTACTCTCCGAGAAAAAGATTGCACGGCTCTTCCATAAACTCCCGCCACTCGACGCGGTGATCAATTGCGCGGGCAAGGCCTATCTCTCACCCATCAGTGACGGTAACCCCGTCGAGTGGGAAACCATGTGGCGGGTGAACGTCCACGGATTAGCACTTTGCTGCCAGCATGCGGTGAGAAAACTCAATAACCACGGAACGCTGATCAATGTCTCCAGCATGAGTGGCTGGCGCGTTCCGCCAACCGGCGGATTCTATTCGCCGACAAAATTCGCCGTGCGCGCCATCACGGAAGCGCTCCGTAACGAGCTTCGAGCCAAGGCATCCACATTACGCGTCGGATCCATTTCTCCTGGCTTCGTCGACACACCGCTTCTCAACGACTACTTCAAAGGGCGCGAAGACCAGCTTAACGAACAACGAAAACAGACCAAAATGCTCTCTCCGGAGGATGTGGCTTCATCCATCGTCCACATGCTCACAACTCCAAGCCACGTCGAAATCGGTGATGTGCAAATTCGCGGCGTCGATCAAAAACTTTGACTGAATTTCTTCTGGGTGAGCCTCCCAACGCCTTGCGGGCGTATGGGGATTGATTCAACGCGTTTCATTATCATCTCTCCCACATGAAGAAGAAAATTATCATCATCGGCGCCGGTCCAGGCGGATTGACCAGCGGCATGATTCTCGCCCATCGTGGGTATGATGTCACCATCCTCGAAAAAGCAGGACGCGTTGGTGGTCGCAATGCAGCGATTAAAGCGGGTGGCTACACCTTCGATACCGGCCCAACATTCCTCCACCAAAAGTTCACACTTGATGAAGTGTTTGCCGAAGCTGGCGGACGCAAACCCGAGGACTACATGGAGTTCGTGAAACTCGATCCGATGACCACACTGACGTGGGGCGATGTGACGATGAACACCAGCTTCCATCAGGACAAGATGATGGAATACATCGAACAAGCATTCCCCGGTGAGTCGAAGAATTACGAGCGCTTCATGCGCGATCACGCGAAGAAGCTACGCACCATCTTTCCGTGCCTCCAAAAACCCTACCACAAGCTCAGCAGCTTTCTGAGCACCCGCCTCATGAAGGCTCTCCCCTACGTCGCCACACCAAAGTCGGTGATGGATGTGCTCGGTGAGTATTTCGATGACGATCGACTCAAGCTGGCGTTCACCTTCCAAGCAAAATACCTCGGCATGTCGCCCTGGAATTGTCCGGCGCTTTTCAGCATTCTTTCCTACATCGAATACGCCCACGGCATCTATCACGTGCAGGGCGGGCTTTGCCAAATCTCCGAGGGCATGGCGAAGGTATTCGAAGAAGAAGGCGGCACCTTAAGGCTCAACGCCGAGGTAGCAGAGATCGGTTACGACGGCAAAAAAGCCAATCGCGTGACCTTGGCCGATGGCGAAGTGCTGCACTGCGATGACTTGGTGATCAATGCCGATTACGCACAAGCGCGCAGCACAATCTTCGGTAAACAGAACGAGGCACCGCAAGACCTGCAAAAGAAGAAATACTCGTGCTCAACCTTCATGCTTTACCTCGGCATCGACAAACTCTACGCCGACGAACCACATCACCACATTTTGTTTGCCGACGATTACCACAAAAATCTCAACGAGATTCAGGGTGAAAAAGTGATCTCTGACGACATGTCGATCTATATCCGCAACTCCAGCGTCACCGACCCAACCGTCGCGCCGGAAGGACACTCACAGCTCTACATTCTCGTCCCGACAATCAACACCCGCCACGGCAACCCATGGGACACGGACGAGCAAGGCTATCGCGACAAAATCATCGACCGTATCATCGCGCGCACAGGCATGAAAGACCTTCGCGAACACATCGTTGAAGAACGGCGCATCTCACCGAAGGGATGGGAGGACGCCAATATCTTCATGGGCGCGACCTTCAACCTTTCGCATACACTCGATCAAATGCTCTACCTACGCCCACGCAACAAGATGGCAGGCTTTGAGAACATCTACCTCGTTGGCGGAGGAACCCACCCGGGAAGCGGCTTGCCCACCATCTACGAGAGCGGCCGTATTTCCTCAAACCTCATCTGCCAAAGCCACGGCTTCGACCGCGAGCGCGTCGACCTAGCCACCGAGCTCCTCAGCGCCACCGCGTAGCCAGCCTCCATTCTCCCCAGGTATCAGGCGTCAGGCGTCTGATAGCAACGGGCGCAAGCCCCCACCCGTGTCGGCGGCATCCTGCCACCAAGCCATTCACCATTCCCCATCGCGTGCGGCGCGGCCGTTTTACGCGACTCCATTGACCAACCATGATCCACCAACTCAAGCGCGAGCAGTGGCTGAACTGCACACTGGACGAAGCATGGGCATTTTTTTCAACAGGAAGACGTAGTTCAGTTTGGCACTATCAAATAAAAAACCGGTGACCGCATTGCGCGATCACCGGTGGAAAATTTGTTGAGATTATGGATTACTCAGCTGCTTCTGCTGCGTCAGCGCCTTCGGCGGCTTCCGCTTCGCCACTTTCTTCCATCATGGTTTTACCGAACTCTTCCATGGCACCTTGGATCTTCATCATGAGTGCTGGATCTTTCTGAGCGATGCCCATCATTGCGGTCATCATGCGGTTAGAAGATTCCTCCATTTTGGCCTGATATTTTTCTTCGAGAGCTTTCTCCATTGCCTCATCCGGTTCACCGAGCGCTTTCATCTCGCGAGCAATGGGCACCATCTCTTTTTGAGTCAGTTCTTTAATACTGGCACTTGCTGCATCAGCAGATGCCTCATCGGTGACAGTCTCAATAATTGCTGCCAACTTGTTCATTGCTTCGATCATTTTTTCGGCACTTGCTTCAAAAGCAGCTTGGTCCGCTGCCATCGAAGTCAATGGCAATGCGAATAGACCGACCATTAGGGCGACACACTTTGTGATGTTTTTCATAGTGCCTAGAAAGTAAAACCACTAAGCTCCCATGAAAAGGAGATTCTACAAAGATTTAATTAATTACAGCGCGCTGGAATGGCCACCGCCAGCGGTTGACCCCATGCGGAAGGCAACTTTAGAATGATTAAACCATGAATTCGTCACTGACACCCACCCTAACGATCGCGGCGATCATGATATTTGCCTCGCAAGGCTGCGTCAGCACGTCTGCATCCGGTAACAATGGTGCGAAGAGTCTCCATACCGCCCCGACCATGAACACACAAACCAAACGCTGGACATCGAGCGACCAAGCTGAGTTTCCTTTCCGCTATTGGAAACCCGCCGGCGTTCAGGCAAAGGCAGTGATCATCGGCGTGCACGGGCTCAATGGCTCCAGCCAAGATTTCCGTATCTTCGGAGATTCCCTTACCAACGACGGCATTGCAGTATATGCCTACGAAATGCGAGGTCAGGGGAATGACCCCGTGAAAGAGCGGATCGGCGACATCAAACACCCGCGGGCATGGCTCTCTGACCTCGCAACTTTCAGCGCCTTGGTGCAGAAAGAGCATCCCGACGCTAAAATCTTCATCTACGGCGAAAGTCTCGGGTCACTCATCACCACATTCGGCGTCCAAAACGAACAACTAATGACCACCAAAATTGCCGGGGTGATTCTCGCCTCACCGGTCGTTTCCATCGATGGAAAATTACCGCTATTCAAACGGATTGCCCTCCAGTTAGCTGCGGTTTTCGCACCGACCTACCGCATCGACTTCACCGGTCTATCGCCTGACGACCCTCGGGAAATGATGGTCACCAGTTCCACGTCTATGGCAGAAAGTGGCGAGATGACGCCATGGCTGGTGGAAAAGTTCTCGTTGCGGTTTTTTTCATCACTCGGTCGAATGATCGAACAAATGATGCCTCGTGCCGAGCGGTTTGAGATTCCTGTTTTCGTGCTATCCGGCAGCAAAGATGTGGTGACAACACCTGAACAAATCGCCAAATTCACCGACAGGCTTCCCGAAAAACTTCGCAGCGAAAAAATCTACCCCGATGGACACCATCTTCTCCTCTATGACGAAGTGAACACGGAAGTCGTCAAGGACTGCCGCACGTGGATCCTCGATCAACTCGAGCGCTGACGGACCACCTCGAAAAGACACACCCCCGTGGCGACCGACACATTGAGGCACTCCACCGTGCCTGTCATTGGGATGCGAACAAGGTAATCGCACGACTCACCAACGAGACGACGTAATCCACTCCCCTCGGCACCCATGACGATGCCGACACGGGATCTCAAGTCGATATCATAAAGCGTTTGCTCGCCTTTATCCGAAGTGCCCACAAACCACATCCCCGCATTTTTCAATCGATCGATGGCACGCGAGAGATTCGTCACCTGTACAAATGGCGTTTTCTCCGCAGCACCACTGGCGACATGGCGCGCTGTATCAGTGAGGCCGACTGATTTGTCCTTCGGTGCGATGACCGCCAACGCTCCTGCCGCGTTCGCCGTACGCAGACAGGCCCCTAAATTATGCGGGTCTTGCACACAATCGAGCACCAACACCAATGCCTTCTCATCAGCTTCAACGGCTGCAAGAACATCCTCCTCACTCCAACGAGGAATATTTCCTGAGAAATCCGCGTGGGTGGACCCACGTTCCATGCGATGCTTTGGTCTTGCCATATCGCCACTTTAGCGCGTCAACCGCGCTGCGCAATCACAGCCTATGCGCTTGGCTTTGACTACCAGCCGCCCTATCATCGTGAGGTATGATTTCGAGTATTTCCGCAACAGCTAGCAGTGAGCGCTTCCAAACATTTGGTGGTGATCATATTGCCATACTGCTCATCGTTGCACTGCTCATCACCTGGTTCAGAAACACCAGCGCGCGAACACCGGAAGACGCAAAGCTGAGATTCGCAGAACGCTTGCTTGCCATCTTGTTGCTCGCCCATTGGCCACTGAATATCGTGCTCGGCATTGTTTACCAAACGCACACAGAATGGCAGATCGCCCTACCCATGCACCTCTGTAATTGGGCGGCAATATCCGCTGCCATTGCACTACTCAGCCAGCGCCCCTTGGCCATCGAGCTCTGCTGGTTTTGGGGACTTGGCGGCACCCTCCAAGGTCTACTTACCCCAGCCCTCACCTATCCATTTCCCCACCCCTATTGGTTCACATTTTTTCTCCTTCACGGAGGAATCGTCATCGCCGCAGTGCAAGTTGTCATCGGGCGTAACAACCCTCCGAAGCGGGCTTCATGGCTCCGCGCGCTGATTGCCACGGAAATCTACTTCGCCTGTGCACTAATGGTAAACACACTGCTCGGGACGAACTTCGGGTTCCTCGCCGAGAAACCGTCGCAACCCTCCCTTCTCGATTACTTCGGCGACTGGCCGATGTATCTCATCGGCTTGCAGATCGCGCTTGTCGTGGCCATCACGCTGCTCTGGCTACCCTTTCAACGAAGGCGATCCGTCACAACTTAGTCTCGTTACTTTTTCTTCCAGCTACCATCAGGCAGTTGAACCCAAATCCCCGACGCCGATCCGGCGCGAATCTGATCTGCACGTCGCTTGCCGACTTCCGATGTTGGCAGCCCCGACTTCGCTGCAACTGCGGCGTAAAGAACTTTACGGTCAGCATTTTCGGCTGTTAACACCGATTTCTGAGCACCATTGAGACTAGCGCGTTCAGAGAGATATCCGGTATTCGCCTCACCGATTAATCCAGACGACTTTAAGTTATCAACCTGACCTTGGCGTGCTGCTATCCGCTGTTTTGCGTTAGCTACATCATCTGCTGATGCCGGAAGCACCAGAAAACACGCAAACAAGAGAACGAAGTGGCGTAACAAGGAGGAATAGGAATTTGAAGAACTCATAGAGGTATGGGCAAAAGATAAAAAACTGAGTATCGGGATCAGGGCGTCACCATCGTCGACGATTGAGCGTCGAGATCAGAAAACATCTTATCGAGTTCTCGGTCGACTTTCACGGCAACGTTCATGTTGATGGTGATCGGATCGATCGTGTGATGAGTCTTCACTTGGAAACATGAACTGAGAGCTCCAGTGAAAACCAGAACAAATGTGGTGACGAGCAAACGGAGAATAGAACGCATGTGATTGAGAGTTTGAAGATAGGACGGAAGCGAGGCGAGAACTCTTCACAGGTATTTTCCTTAAAATAACTCCGCTATAAAAAAAATCAGGGCACCCGCAAAAAGCGGACGCCCTGATCGAATGTGCGAAACGAATAATCATCTCTTACTTGCCGTGAAGCTCTCTATTCCGTAGATTAATCCCCCGAAAAATCATGGGTAGAGCATGTTTCACAGTGACTAAGTAATCAATCTGACGCATCCACGTCAATAGAAAAATTCTAAAATTGATGCTCATTCTCTAGTTGTGGCGATAAAGACACTCAAGAAGTCACAGAGGACAGCCTCGTAGTTTCCATGAGAAAAGGACCGCCACCGCCTAAACATCACACTTCAGAGGTGTTTTCTGCGTCTTTCTCAGCTAGTCCTTACCTTCGCTGGTGATGGGATCAAAGCTTTCGAGTTCGTCGCTCTCCTCCTCCTTCTTGGGCAGTTCAAGTTGCTTGAGTCCATCAGTCTTTGGATTCAACTGCTGATTCGACCGGTCTCGGTTGGACCAGAAATACATGTCTGAAAACATCATGTTGAAGGTGTTGTAAGCGAACTTGTCCAGTTTCACACCAGTCTGCTTTTGATCTATGAAGGTTCGCTGTGGAAGGGTCACCAGCGGTGCCCAGTCGCGATACGTGTTTCGAGTTCCATCGATAAAAGGAAGGTTTACGGAGAGCGGTGAAATGTGAAAACCCGCGATCGACATGCCTGAATCCTTCACTAGCTCCTCGATCTCGCTGAAGTCTTCCATACGCGATGGGATCGCGATCGCATCGCGATCCGCATACCAAGCAACACCTTCAGACATATCCGAGACGATGATTTCATCGTCATCAACCCATTCGTTAAGGTAAACCAGATACCCGGGGAGGTAGGGATACTGCGGGCGTGCTTGGCCCCAACCTGAGCTGGAAAGCGTCTTCATGATTCCGAGAAGAATCGGCAAGGCGGACAGCAACACCACGATAATCAAATGCCCGTTACGAAGCATCGGAAGCTCTGAAGGAATCGAAACCCGACTCCATAGAACCGCGAGAATGGCTAAACCGTAGCCGGCCATAATCGGAGCAAAAATAATGTGCATCTGGTTGGAGCTCAATTGCTTGCCCGGCAAACCAAATAAAGTCATCCCGATCACTGCAAAAATCCACATGAGGAGAATTCCCCATCGGAATTTGGCAATCTCAGGACGCTTGAAGGGATGCAGTAGTGCGATGAAAAAGAGCGGCGCTGCAAATATTGCACCCATTAATGAGACCACGTTATTCAGCTGACCAATAGATTCCACCAGCACTCTACTTGCGAGGCCTTTCATCTGCACTTGCTCGATGTTAAAACTATTCATCAAAGCGCCCCCACCCTCGGCGCCTGTGAGGCCTTCGTAGATCACATAGCGGGCATCGCCACCAATCTGACCAGTGACTTGGTAATTATGGTATAGCGCCGGCGAGATGATTGCTAAAAACGTCAACGTCATCACCAAAGCAGCCACACCACGCGGCCGAAATACAATCAACGCGTAGGCAATTACACCGAAGAAGATCCAAACTGTGATCCAGTGCGTCAGTGCAAGCAGTCCGAAAAAGAGGGCGGACACCACCAACCATGGCATCGTCGGCAAATCCAACTCTCCATTCTCGGTCGCCTTATAGAGAAAGAAAATCGCCACCATGAATAGCAAAAGCATCAACATCTGAGGCATGCCTGTTTTCGAAAACTCCCACATCAAATCGCAAAAAATCATCAGCACTGCAACCACAGCTCCGATCTTTCGATCAAAAATTCGCGAAACAAGAAGATACGCCACACCGATAGAGCCGAGCAAAAAGACCATGGACAAGGCCGTAATCAAACGGTCCGGACCATAGCTGGACAGCTGCTCCCCCTCTTCCTCTAATGAATAGTCAGCACCCGAGAGCTTAAACATTATCGAGTTCACCAGTGGGTTCAGCGGTGAATGATAGGTGTCCTTAAAGTTCTCCAAGTCCAACTCCTTGCCAACTTCCTCCGCATGCCTGGCGCGATCACTGAGGAGCAAAGGACGGACGTTATTCGTGGTCATTCCGTTTCCACGGGCAATCTCACGGGCGATCTGTGCTTGATCCATCCCAATCGGACTCGACAAGCCACGATAATCCATTTTGAGGTGATAACCGGTCATCGCAAAAACGAAGACGATGGCCAAAGCCCATCCAATGATGGAGCGGGAACTAATTCTGCTGGAAACTGACATAGCTGAGATTATGGAAAAATAAATACGACTTCAAAAGACTGAACGTAAGGACGGCACATAGTCCAATCATTTTCCCTCATTTGGAAAATTCATCTCCTTAAGCTTCCGCTGCAATGTTCGCCGACTAATCCCAAGAAGCGCTGCGGCTTCGGTTCGGTTGGCCTTCGTCTGCAGCAATGCACGGCGGATCATCTGGCGTTCCATCGATTGTAAATTGAGTGATTGCTCGGACTTCAGCGAATTCTTTACCAAGCTTGCTTCCTGTTCATGACTCCGCAATATCAGCGCTCCCCCACCGGTTACCGCTTCCGGTAAATCGTGCGGAAGGATTTCATCCGCACGCGACAACACCACCGCGTGCTCCATCGCCGTGCGCAATTCCCGCACATTGCCGGGCCACGAATAGGCTAACAAAGCCGCGCGAGCCCCTTCCGACAACGCTTTGACCTCGCGCTTGTTTTCCTCTGCGAACTCCGCGAGAAATTTCGCCGACATGATAGCAATATCATCGCGGCGATCGCGTAGCGGCGGCATCGTGATGTGCACCACATTCAATCGGAAATATAAATCCTCTCTGAACTCTCCCGATTCCACCATCTCGCGGAGATTTCGATTCGTTGCAGCGACCACCCGCACATCGACAGGAACCGACTTATTCCCACCCACGCGCTCAATCGTCCGCTCACCTAACACGCGTAAAAGCTTCACCTGCGTTGACGCGTCGATTTCACCAATCTCATCGAGAAAAATCGTCCCACCCTGCGCTTGTTCAAACCGACCAATCCGTCGCTCACTCGCACCAGTGAACGCGCCCTTCTCGTGGCCAAATAATTCGCTCTCAAGAATCTGCGATGATAGAGCCGCACAGTGCACGATGACCAAGCCATCCTCTCGCCGTCCGCTGAGTTCGTGAAGTGCATGCGCAACCAACTCTTTACCGGTGCCGCTTTCACCCTCCACCAATACGGTTGCTTTCGTCGGAGCCACTTGCTCCACCCTTTGCATCACCTCTTCCATCGCGGACGACTCCCCCAGCAGATGCTTGAACGACTTCTCCTGCACCCTTTGCGCCTTCAACACCCTATTCTCTTTCTCCAAATATCGGCCGTGGAGCGCACGCTTCAGCGTCAATTCCAACTCATCGATATTCAGCGGCTTGGTGATGAAATCATAGGCACCCTGACGCATCGCATCCACCGCCAAATCCACCGAACCATACGCCGTCATCACGATACAAATCGGCGGAACTTTCATCTTCAACACCTCAGCGAGAAGATCCATCCCACTCTCACCGGCGAGACGCAGATCCGTCAACACAATGTCCACCTTCTCCTCACGTAGGACCACCATCGCTCCCGCGATATCCGCCGAGACATAAACATCGAATGTATCCTCCAAGGCAATCCGCAATCCGTCTCGCGTGTTCTTCTCGTCATCGACGATTAATACTGTCACATCAGATCCCATCATCCTTTTCCTCCTTCCATGGCTTCCACATCAATCACACTCCGCCGATCTTCCGGCGTATCGTCACCACTCGGAGCCGCTAAATACCGCACACGTGGACGAGCGAACGGAAACGATAGCGATACCACCATCCCATCACCACGGCTGCTGTCCAAGGTAATGTCACCGCCATGGTCGCGAACAATCCGCCGCACGATCAACAAACCCAAACCAGTCCCTCCCGCCTTCGTTGTGAAATAGGGTTGGAAGACCTTGCCCATATCCTCAGGATCAATCCCAGGGCCGTTATCCCGCACCGCGATTACCACACCAGTGTCATCAGCGTGAGTCGTTACGACAACTTCAGGCCGCTGTTCACCCGACGCCGCCTGCATCGCATTGCGCATCACATTGTAGAGCGCCTGCTTCATCTGCGTCGGATCCAACTCCAGAGATGGCAAACCTCCCTCAATATCCAGCACCAACGCACAACCATCCTCATCAAACTCCGGTTGCAAAAACCGCGCAGCCTCTTCAATGAGCACTGCCAAATCACACCACTTCACCTGCGGACGTGATGGGCGCACCGCCGTCAAAAACTGATCAATGATCGTGTCCAATCGCTTAATCTCATCGCGCGCCGTTGTTACCAACGAGCCCAATTCCTCTCGCACCTCCGCTGGCAGGCGACGCATCTTACGTTCCAAAAGCTGTAAATGAATAGTCACAGAGTTCAATGGGTTACCCAACTCGTGCGCCACACCCGCGGCAAGAAGCGTTAGCATCGAAACCTGATCGCTCTCTGTTTTCAGCACCTCATTCTTTCGATCCGCAGTCACATCGCGAACCAACATCACATAGCCTACTAATTCCCCTTCACCCTGCTCACCACCGATCGGAGCCAGATAGAAATTCAAGAATCGATGGTCCGGATACGTCACTTCCAGATCTCGACTCATCACCCTCCGCTGATCCACCAACGACGCCCAATCCAAACCGCGAATCTTCCCTGCCAACGAGTTACCCAGAGCCTGATCCTCATCAATCCCAAACAGCTCACAGGCCGCGTTATTTAAGTAAGTGACGGTTCCATCCAGATCCAGAATAAGCACCCCTTCGAGCATCGCCTGAAAGACGCTCTCCATAAACCCCCGCTCGCGCACAAGACGCAAAATCGTCCCTTGCACCTGACCGGAATCCATCCGGTCCACACGCTCAAGCAACTTATCGAGAAATCCCGTTTTCATAATAACCGCGACATTTTGACCACTTCAGAATCACGCTGAAATTAGCCCAACTCACACTTGCCTCATCCGCGCCAATTTGTCACGATTAAAAAGTAGCCAGGTAGCAGGTAGCGGGCGCAAGCCCGTGGCGGTGGCATCCTGCCACCAAGCCATTCTCCATTACCCATCGCGTGCGGCGCAGCCGTTTTACGCGACTCCATTCCCTCATAATCTCATGTCTAAACCACTACTTGCCGTCACCACCTTCCCCTCCGAGCACATCGCTCGCGAAATCGCATCGTCGCTGGTCGACGAACAGCTCGTCGCCTGCGTCAACCTGCTCCCTGGTGCCATCTCGATCTACCGGTGGAAGGGGCAGGTTCACGCCGACAATGAGCTTGTCGCCTTGATGAAAACCACCACTGACGCCCTACCCGAACTGAAGCGTCGATTAGTCGAACTTCACGACTATGACTGCCCGGAGCTCATCACTTTTCCTATCACCGACGGACTGCCAGATTACCTCGACTGGATTCAGTCCAGCGTTCATAAGGACTGAAATCATCTACACCTCTCCCGCCTAAACAAAGAACTCAAGCCCCGCACACAAACAGCAAATTACTCGAAATTAATGGAGTCGTCGGATCGTTCTAATCCTCACCTAAAGCCCATGAAATTCCTCACCACACTCGTTCTCCACGCCATCCTCTTCGCAAGCGCCTATGGTGCCGCAGCGGAAAGGCCCAATATCATCCTCATCATCTCGGACGATCAATCCTTCACGGATTACAACTTCATGGGCAACGAGGCTGTAAAGACACCAGAAATCGACCGCTTAGCCTCCGAAAGCCTCCTCTACACGCGAGGCTATGTGATGCCTGTCTGCTCGCCCTCACTCGCTTGCCTACTTACCGGCAAACTACCTCACAGACATGGCATCACCGGTAATGACCTGGCAAAAACTGCCCCGCAAGGCGACGGCGGACGTGCCGATCGTCACCCACTGGTACAACGCCTACTCGACAACTCGCTACTGCTCCCCAAAGCCTTATCCGATGCAGGATACCTCACTTTCCAAACCGGTAAACTGTGGAACACCACCTATGAAGAAGTCGGCTTCACCGGCGGCATGACCGGCAAAGAAGGCCGCCACGGCGGAGACGGCCTCGCCATCGGACGCAAAGGTATGCAGCCGATCTACGATTTCATCGAAGGCGCACAGAAACAACAAAAGCCCTTCTTCATCTGGTACGCACCATTGATGCCGCACGACCCCCACACACCTCCAGCTGACATCCTCAAAAAATACGCCGGCAAAGGTCCAACTCCAGCAGCCGAAAAATTCCATGCCATGATCGAATGGTTTGATCAAACCTGCGGCGAACTCGACGCCTATCTGACCGACAAGAAACTTAAGGAAAACACCGTTGTCATTTACCTCGCCGACAACGGCTGGAATGGCCCGAAAGGCTACAAGGGCGGACGCGCCAAGCTTTCCCCTTATGAAGGCGGCATCCGTACTCCGATGTTTGTTCGCTGGCCGGGGCAGGTCGAACCACTCCGCGATGACAACACCCTTGCTTCAATTATCGACATCGCCCCCACCATTCTTAAATTGGCTGGCGCGACCATACCTAGCGACCTGCACGGCCTCGACCTCACTGACCGCAAAGCAATGACGGATAGGAAGTCGGTATTCGTCGAAGCTTACACTCACGATATCGCTAACTTGAAACAACCGCAGCTTAGTCTCACCGCACAAGTCGTGATCCATGAGAACTACAAACTCATCATCCCTGGACCGGCTCAACCAGACAGGGCTTTCGCCACGACTCCCGAGAAAATCGAACTCTACGACCTAAAATCCGATCCGCTGGAAACAACCAACCTGGCCACGAAACTTCCCGAAGTCGTCGCACGACTCAAAGCCATTCAAAATGCTGAGTGGGATCTAAAATAGCCCACACTCCTACCTAATCAGATTCCCAGAAGTGGCATCACCGAGGTTTCGTCAGATATCACATTCATGAAACTCATCACCTCCCTAATCCTCTCAGCATTCTCCCTCGTAGCCAACGCTGGAGCTGAACCAAACTCGAAGTCCTCATTGCCACCGTCCATTGAGGGCATGGAACTGATGGGCAACCGATTCTTCACGCTCAACACCGTCGTCCGCGTCGATCAGATCGAGGTCACCCGTGATACCAGCCATGGCGTCGATGAATCTTCAGTGCACACTCCAAAAGAAGCCCGTACCTTCCGCGAGGCGATCGACAAAGCCTGGCCCGGCGCTCGCATCACTTGGGCCTTCAGCTGGCGCGCGCTTCACGACCAACGTCCAAACTACCAAGAAATCCGCGATCTGGTCGTCTCCTACCACCATAAATTCGGCGACGAAATCACCTTCATCCCCGGCGGCTACTTCGCCAATATGTATAACAGCCGCGAACAGGTGAACCGCGACCTGCATGATGGCTTGAAACGAGTTTCGGAAATGGTCGGTAACGGCTACCGCCCGAACAGTGTGATCGCAGGCTTCCTCTCTGCCGCCAACCTGAAATACCTCGCCGAGGAGGAAAATATCCACGTCTGCCAAGGCAATATCTTCAGCCAATATGCTGTCGATAATGGCGACGGTGAAGGCTCACTCAGCTACCCATACTACCCATCCACACAACACTTCTGCAAACCCGCCCAAGGGAAAAGCGACTTCATCGACTGCGTGAATCTCGATGGCTGGACCGTCGATTTCCTCTGTGCCCGGATCCCCGGCGCGAAGATGGTCGACGGTATAAAACACCGCAGCCGCCAAGGCGTTGGACCTATTGAAACCGTGATCTGGCTCGGCACCGAGCAGGGAACGAAGTCGATGTTAGACACCACCGCCATCCACTTCGACGACGGCTTCAAACGCAACGGCTTCGCCTGGGTCAACTGCGGTTGGGAGCTCAGCTTGATGAAAGCCCACACGCTCTTCGAAAGCTACGAAGGTCGCAACGGCATGGAAGGGCTCCACGTCTGGCTCACAGAAACCCGCAAGCGCTGGCCCGATGCGAAATTCATCACCATGGGCGAGTTCGGTCTGCTGTGGCGCGAACACTATAAAAACAACGACGACATCGATTACCGCTTCACCCAGCGCGGCAACGGAGTGCGCGGATCCATCGAGGAGCTCGAAATCCGTTGGTTCATGAATCAAGACTTCCGCCTCGCGCTACTGCGCGACTGGACCAAGGACGGCCCCGAGAAAGTGATCGATTTCACACGCTACGATCTTCCCGCCAGCGAACCCGCCGACCCAACACCGGGCCGACAGTCGCGCAATTGGAGCTTGATGAACCGCATCAATCAAAAGCAAACCCGGCCACAAGACACTCCGGTGCCCATCGAGTCATTGACTGAGGAAGACAAAACAATCATCCGCCGCCATTACCCGGAACTGCTGCCTGAGAAATAGCGACTCTCCTTTCCTTACCCCAACGGGGTAACGGAGTATAAACCAGTGCCATTCGCACCCGTGTGATGTCCAGTTCTACGGACGATAACGCTCCAGCAACTTGATGGTCGCCTTGACCCCCTCAACCGGTGACATCTCCTCACCCTCGTATTCCACCGCAATGATCTGATCATATTCGACGTCATTGAGACTTCTGATCAGACGGAAATAACTGAGGCTTTTTTCATTCCCCTCTTCATCAAAGTTCCAGCTTTTGGCGGAAACCGAATCCGCATACGGCATCATTGCAACCGTGCCACAATACGGGTCGCTCAGTTTGCCGAAATCAGGCATCAAGCGGCAGGCTGGATGGTCCATCTGCCTGGCAAGAGCCGCAAGAAAATGACCGTCTCTTGCCCATTGCGATGCGCCGGGTTCGATCACCAACTTCACACCCTTTTCCTTGGCGTAATCTGCCAGTGGTGTCAGAGCTTCAATCGATTTATTGATGGCATCCTTGCGCTTACCCTCAGGAGCCTTCAAGAAGACACGGACAAATTTTGAACCCAGAATGTCGGCGTGATCCACATACCGGCGTTGCTCATCTCCACCCGTCTTACGCTCCTCGGCCGTTTCGCCCTCGGCATTCACCGCACCAGCCATCACGAGAAAAATATTCGTCCCAGCCTTGTCAGCGCGAGCTTTCAGTTCTTTGTAAAATTCAGGATCGTTTCTCTTGTCCTCGGGAAACCCACCGTCCCAAATATCGATCTCCGTGACCCCAAACGTTTTCTTGGCAAAGTCCGGGTAGTCCAGCGGCTTTAAACTGCCATCTTTAAACAAATTCCGCAGCGAATACATCGATAATCCAATGGTGTAACTGTCCTGCTGTTTCTCCTCCGCCGCCATCACTGGAGCTGCTGATCCTGTGATCATTGCCCCAATCAAGAGGCCGGCGAAGAGCTGTCGGATTGGTGTTTTGAAATTCATCATCTTGTAATCGGTGAATACATCGAACGACAAAAATCTCCCATACAAAGAATCGCCCCGCAATGACCTATTTTGAACAAAACACGAGCAGTATCCCTTCAAAGCCACCCACCCGATCGCGTGGGGCGCAGCCCTTTACGCGACCGCCACAGCAAAAAGTGGCCGTGGCTTCCAGCCGCGGAGCCAAGCTTAAAAACAAATTCCACAACATCAGAGAAAACAACAAAGACCCCTGAAATTCCATCTCACGCGGAACGAGTGACTCCCACGTCACCCATAAATTTCCTGCATTCCCACAGAAACTTACCATGAAGAACATGAAGGGAGTGATGCTTGGATTGTGCTCATTTTTACACAAGAAGAGCTGGAAGGACAAGAAGCGTAGATCGGGGAACCGACACTCTGTCGGTTCAGTAGGGTTTTGCTATACCCTAGATCGGTCGCATTCCAGTTATCACACCACACTCGATGGACAGAGTGTCCTTCCTCCGTGCAGAGAACGCCAAGCACCAGCCTGGCACGGCGGCTGCCGCCAATCACCTCGGCACAGCCTGCGCCCATTCCCTTCCTACCTGCTACTTGTTACATCCTACTTAGCCACCTCCTCGCAGCCGCACAAAATCACGGACGCTTGAAAAGCGTCCCTCCCGAGTCAATCTCGTAGTGAACATCCGCGTTTCCAAGCTTGCTATGACTGGCTGGTGGGAGATTCTTGTCGCGTGCCAAGTTCGTTAACCGTTGATGATTACGTGTTTTCGCCTGAGAGTGAACTCTGGCGAGTAAACCGGTATGCGAGCGGTTTGTTGTTCGGTCCGGCGGCAGTGTTGTTGCAAGTGGCCCATCCACGAGTTGCCCAAGGGGTGGCGGATCACAGTGATTTCCAGAAAGATGCGCTGGGACGCTTGCGAAGAACCCTCACAACGGTGAACCGTATCGCCTTTGGAACCTTGGCCGAGGCTGAGGAGATGCGTGCTAGGTTGGATGCCGTGCACGGCCAAGTGCGGGGGAAAACTTCAGCGGGGATGGCTGGACCACAGGGATATTCAGCCTTTGAGCCTGATTTGTTGATGTGGGTGTTGGCGACCTTGATCGACGCCTCGATCAAGGGATATGAATTAGTATGGGAGCCTCTGGGTCAAGAGCGAAGGGAGCGCTTATACCACGATTTCCGTCGCTTCGGAACTTACTTCGGCCTGGATGAAAAGGTAGGCCCGGGGAGTTACAGAGAATTCGTCGATTACTACGATGAGATGTTATCGGGTGACCTATTGGGAAGCCATCCGCTTTGTGCGGAGGTAGCGGCGGCTGTGGTTTGGCCGCAGGATCCATTACGGGACAGAGCACTCGGCAAGATGGTCGATTTTCTACCCATCGAAACACTGCCGGAGCAAATCCGAGAGCGTCTCGGCTTAGAATCGACGGGCTGGAGCCGAATTCGCATGAGCCTACTGAGACGAGTGGCCCCGATCGGCTTTCGAATTTTACCGAAACGCATAAGCTATTATCCGGAATCGTATCGGGCAGAGAAGAGTTTGAGAGCAAACCACACAATATGAATCAAACACCGGAGCTATTTAGGCGCTTTCCCAATCCGGGAGGGATGACTTTACTTCAAGCCCCCCATCGCGTTCGGCAAAGCCTTTATACGCGCTCATCGCGTGGGGCGCAGCCCTTTACGCGACCGCCAACTCCTCAGCATACATCTTTACCATGTAGAACATGAAGGCAGTGAAGCTTGGGTTGTGCTGTTTTTTCAGCCGCAAAAAGGCACAAAAAGCGCAAAAAATGATTCGAATCAGCATTGCCCAACTACTACCGCTTGCGACCAATGCCTATAGCCCAATGACCAATGCCTTCTCTTACCAGAAGGGCTGGAAGGACGCGAAGAGTTGATCGATAGAGGTAGGGATGACGCATTGGATTGCGCCACCCCTCCCTCCGAACCGTGCGTGCGGATCTCCCGCACACGGCTCTCCAGTCATGGCTTTGCCGACTCGATTCTTGCGAACCTTACATCGGATGGCGGCATGAGCTTATCCACGCAATCACAGGAGTATCCCGTAGCGCTCATGTGCCCCGTCACATCACAACATAGTTTACCCGTCTTGAGGCGCTTTTGGCCGAACCGTTTTAGCTCAATGAGCAATCTTGGTTCCTTTCCAGACAAGACTGGTTCCAGTTGATGATTCCACTTCCTGCCGCCCTTCGCTCCATCGGTGATTAACCGACTTCGTTCCGCGTGTCCGGTCTTTCCGGCTTGGTTTTCCACGCGGCTTGCTTGCACTACTATGGCGGCTCTGACTTCTGTCGGGCGCACCTCACAGCGCGGCCTGATCCCGACAGATCTCCCGTCTTCACTATCGCTCTCTTTCCCTGACATACTGTCACCAACCACCCCGGTATGCACCCGCTGTCCTTCCGTGTTTACGGACAGGGATTGATGTGCTTGCGCACTCCAGACTTCGCCATTTTCTCGCAGGCTCGTCGCGGCTACCGAAGCCGAAGCGTGTTCATTTGTCATTACGGTCTATCAGGTTGTTTTCGTTGCTTCCCACCCCACCTCACGGTGACGCAGTTACTTCTACTTCTCGCCAGCACATCGGATGCCAGCGGCTTGGGTCTCTCACCCAAGAAGAGTGCGACGCTTGACGGCGCACGGGAACCGACACTCCTGTCGGGTCGGTGCGGTTTCACAACGCCCTAACCCGCTCGCATTCCTGTTGTCACACCTCACTGGATGGACAGGAGTGTCCATCCTTCCGTGCTGGGAACGCCAAGCACTAGCTTGGCACGGACTGCGCCGTCACATCCACCCTCTATACCCTATACTTTCTACCTTCTACCTTCTACTCCAAAAGCCTGCTACTAAGGTTGCTGCAAGACCTCTAAAATCACAAAGATCCGCTCTGGCACAGTGCCGGAAATGTTGGCCGTCACACCAACCGTGCCACCCGAGGGGCTACCCTGAATAAAATTCACGGTGGTGCCATTTACCATATCACCGCCATTGTGGAAGGTGGCCAGGTTAGTAGACCACTTGTAGCTGGCAGTGATATCATCCGCTGGCGTATCACTAAGAGGATGACTGAAGGTGAAGGTGCTACCTGAGAGTTGACCAACGATGATCCCCTGACTGAAGACTCCGGGATTGGTGCCAAAGTAATTCTCCAGACCATTTTTATGACCATCGTCGTCCGGATCGTCATCGAAACCCGTCTCGCCACCCAAACCGGTGAATCCTGCAATCCAGGACGGGTAGTCCGTGGTAACTGGAGCAGAGGTGACTACGATGCCGCTGAAGCGACCGTTGAATTCACCCATCGTCCATGTGAGCGAGGACTCTCCCGTGCCATTCACGAAATCGATCCGCGCCATGTAATGTTCGTTATTGTTGGCCGAATCACCGTTGTGAAAATCCGCGATGACCTCAGAACCCATGGTGGCAGTCATACCGACTGGTAAATCGCGGTAAGCACCGTAGATGATATAGACGCTGCCAGAAGCCATGCCGGTAATGTCAATGCTGCCTGACGCACCTGAGATGTCGTTGATCATTGCTGAGTAATTCGGAGTGGTGTCAAACGCGTTTCCGTTGGGAGCAGTCGTTGTCCAAATGTTGGCAGAGCTTCGACTGTTCATAGCGGCATCCGACGTGGTGAGGTCGCTGATGATACTATCATTAGCGGCAGCACCAGTTCCTGTATCTGATTCAAGGGTGTTAGGTGCATTGCTGACAGCATTCCAGAAACGGTAAGCGACAACGGGGTTGTTGAAGGTGGTATCATTGACGATTGTAGGACCCGCCACTCCGTCAACTTGGTTGGCAGATCCTTGGTAGCCTAGGTAGCTAGCCTCGACCGAAAGATTAAATTGACCGGAGCTTTGGCCGGTGCCGGCAGGCGAGTTGTCAGATTCCAGCATGATCGTTTCACCGATCTCCAAGGTGCTTACACCAGTGGGGGTCAATGTGGTGGCCGATGCCGATGGTGTGGAATTTGCCGTTTCATTCAGGTTAGATGACTTGTCCCGCGCCTTGACCACATAGGAATAGCTGGTCGAGGGTGAGAGCCCGCTGTCGGTGTAGGTCTGACTGTCCTGCCAGCCGCTGTCATTGCCGCCGCCTGAGGTGCAGGTGAAGTAGTATTCCACGCCGCTCGAATCGCTGGCGAGGTTCGCCGTCATGGTGATCTGACTGGTGGAAATGGCTGCTGGCGGCGATGCCCAGGTCATCGGATCCGGAGTCGGGGCGGTCATATCAGGTGTATCGGTAGTCGCCGATTCGGAAGCGGAATCTCCGGTCTCATTGTTGTTGGAAGACATGTCCCTCGCCTTGACGGTGTAGGTATAGCTGGTCGATGGGTCCAGACCGGTATCGTTGTAAGTAGGACTAGCTTGCCAGCCGCTGTCGTGAGTGCCGTCAATGATCGTGGTATTCGTGAAGTAATACTGCACACCGCTGTCGTCGGTCGCCAGATTGGCGGTCATGACGATCTCGGTATCGCTCACTGCCGCAGGAGGTGATGACCAAGACATGGGATTGGGAGTGGGAGCCGTCTCATCAGGTGGTCCCACCAGTTCAGCCCCGATCACATCGTTGTAGCTGGCGGCGAAGCGGATTTCATCAAGCAACACACGGTCACCACGACGGAAGGTCAAGGTGTCGTAGCCGGTCTGGTCAACCGTGGTGGTCAGCGTTGAAATAGGCGAGGCTGGCTGAACCAGATCGGTGCCGGGAGTGAACAACTCAATGGTGTCAGGAGCACCAGGTGTCGCGCCCCAGGTGATCTTGCCGACGATCAAACCATGAGTCCCAACCTCATACTGAGGACTGCTGTTCGCAGCAAGAGTCGCCCCGCCGCTGTCCGCAGGGAAAGTGGCAGCCTTTGGAATGCCTGCGTTAAGATAAATGCCAACGCCAGTCCCTCCATGAATGAAAAAGTCAGTGTAACCACTCCCGAATGGGCCGTCGGACAAGGCGACAGCAAGCCTCGAGTTTGACCGGTTGCCTTCCGTGTCAACGCCCGCGAGCATACTGAACCATAGAGTCGCGCCATCGTCCAAAAGACCATTGTCGGCCAAGGCCGATGCACGAATCGACCGAGTCCCGCCAAAGCGATTCTGGCCGGCAGTGAAATCCGATAATTTGGCACCACCCACCGGCAGATCGCCGTAGGTCAGGCCGCCTGCGGTGACTAAGGCGGTTGAATGTGCATTCCAGGAACCATCGAGTCCGACTTCCGAATCACTCGACTTCAGGTTCAGCCCGCCGGCGGCGTAATCAAACGGCTCATAGACGAGCGCGTTACCCGAAGGAGGGCCGTCCAGATTGATCTCAATGGTGGCCGGAGTTGCATTGCCGGTGGTCGGAACCACAGTGTAGACCACGGATCCGGAGGACGGTGCTGATGTGTCACTGTAGCTTGTTGTTCCACCGGGCAAGCTCGCAGCGATGACAACTCCATCCCGTTTAAGCTCGATACCCGAATAGGTCATCTTGTTCTCCCAGGTCAGATCGACTCCGGTCGGCACGCGGTAGGCCTTCATGTTTGCGATGCTACCATCAAAAGTGACCGTCAGCGGATCGCATGGATCTCCTGGCATGGTGAAGTTAATTTGATACTCGTAGACACCCGGCAATGCAGTTGTGTCAAGGAAGGTGGAAGGATCAACCGGCGCAGCAGCTGCGAGAACGTCTGTATCTCGTATGATCTCAACGCTCGTCGGGGTTTCGAGGCCGTTCTGCCAGGTTAGAAGGATCCCTCCGGATTCACCGGTCGCGCGGAGCCTCGAGGGACAACGGGGGGGGCCAGTGTGGACATGGCATCACCCAGCGCCAGCCCGATATTGAGATAGGTCAGAGCATTTCGGTTCCAGTGGACGCCATCACCGGTCGGTGAAAATTCCGCCGGTATCCAAAATTCCATTCCGTCATAGCTCGATCGGCAATCAATCACGGCGACGTTTCCAATAAAATCATCGTAGCGATTCGGAAGCGATGGATCGGTCAGGGACGGGTCGGTCATCGCTCGTTGTGCCAATTCAACATCCGTGTAAATCTCCGGTCCATTGCCGTCCATACCAGTGGTGGCGATGACGAAGGGCAGGTTAGGAACTCCGAGGCCATTCCCGCTGCTTCGGATGTCATTGATGAAATTGGCGAGATTGACCTCGTAGGCATCGCTGAAGGTTGGGTTCACCCGGTCACGGTCACTATATCCCTGGTGCCAACAAATTCCGGCGATCTCATACCCGCCAGCCGCGTTGTAGTCGGGGAAATAAGTTGCAAGGTTCGCAGTGGCTTCACCCACGAGCCGCAGAACTTCCTTATAGTAGAATCCCGCGTCGCCATCCTGTTGAGGCGCGGGATACGGCCCGGAACTCGGAGGCAGAAAGTCGTTACCGAGGCTTTTACCACCCCACGCGCACTTTACGATGAGGACCTGCTGCTCGTAGAGGTCGCCCACAAAGTGACCAAAGCCCAACTCGGGACCAATCAGCCCTGAGGCTTCGCCGCCGTAACCAACGGTAAGGCCACCCGACTGCGGATCCTGGTCCCGAATCCAGACGTCGTCGCGCACTGCCCAATCTTCACCGCTCTTTAAGAACTGGTAGTCACCACCGGGATCGTTGGCCACGATGTATTCCAAGGTTCCTGGTGTCGTCTCCCCGACGATCGGTCCTTTACCCAGCATGTTCGATTGACCTATCATGATGAAGATCTTGACTGGGTCGGCGCCGGCCTGCTGGGCGTCCGAAGAAAGGCATAAACCTAGGAAAAGAACGGTCGAGCTAATAAGCTGCAGAATAGTCAGACGGGAGGGGAATGCTTTCACAAGGTTTTAGAGGGGAGGATTGATGAACCCAATCAATGGGAAAAGAGACTAAAAAAAGGGCGGGAGGATAATCCCCCCGCCCTTAAAATAAATTTTGATACGCTTTGGTCTAACGACGGCGGCGAAGAATCAGAGCAAGTCCACCAAAACCAAACAGCACTGCTGAGGATGGCTCGGGAATGGCTTCAGTAACTGTCAGCAAACCGGATAAGGAGTAGACACTAAGTGCAGACGTGTTGCCAGCCGTGAAGCGGGTCCAAACTCGACCGGAAGTATTGGCATTGGAGCTCCCATTACCGGAGTCTAAGCTGTCAATGGTATCTCCCAAGGCATTGACATGTCCACCGGGGTTTCCACCTGTCCAAACGGTCTCACCGTGGATATTCGCAGTGTCCCCAAGCCCATATTGATCGAGGAAGGGTGAGTAGTTCACGTTTTGTGAAGCGACCACATCGTTACCCAATGAATCTTGGTTGGTGCTCCCCGAGGCAAGTCGAATGGTGGTGTCGCTATCAAACGGGTTACTCCAGCCATTGGCGATGTCCGCGTTGTTTCGAGCGATCGAGGTCGTGCCGTTCATCGCGAAGACCGCCACACCCGCACCGCCGATACCTGAACCGCCGGTTATATCGGTGATGCCCGCCCGGACAAAGGGGTCGCTTAGTGCGTCACCTTGGGGCTGATTGAAATCCGTATTCACGTATACCATCGCAGTCCACCCTGTGGACGTCATAATAGAACCGTCTCCGAGACCGCTGAGCCGAGCCTGAGTGGTAGCGAATGTGTCGTAAACACTGGTAGAATTGGATTGCGCAGTGATTCCTCCATCCGTGTAGAAAGCCAATCGATATTGGTCACCAGCTTGCCAGGCAACACCTGTGTTGGGGTTGATTCCACCATTGGCGGTCAAATCCAGAATGCCGTATTGGCTAACTAAAGCCGCATTAAGAGTGAGGGTAGATCCAACGAGAGCGAGGCCGATATAAACAGCGAGCGTTTGTATTTTCATCACTAGTGTCCAGCTAAAAGCCGTTGAGTATCAGCTGGTTACATTTATCAATTCCTGATCTTTCGACCCTGTAAGTTGTAAGTAGTTGATTAACAGGGAGTTTCTGGAACGTGTTTACACTCAAAATTTGTAGTATTCGG
>JAGXGH010000066.1 GCA_024636835.1 Verrucomicrobiales bacterium
CCGAATACTACAAATTTTGAGTGTAAACACGTTCCAGAAACTCCCTGTTAATCAACTACTTACAACTTACAGGGTCGAAAGATCAGGAATTGATAAATGTAACCAGCTGATACTCAACGGCTTTTAGCTGGACACTAGTGAGTCACGTTATGTAGGAATGAACGGACGGTAATACCTCCTGTTTATTCCGCTCGATCCACAGAGCCGCCATGAGAACCACCCCTGGTTCCATGGCTGTTAGATTTTTTCAAAGAATCCCATCGCAATATCGAGCCACCTTATCGAACTGTCTGCGAATATCGCTATCAATCTGACACTCAGCCGCGAGCTTCGTGAAGACGGTTTCCCAGAACTCGGGCGGTGGTTCTAGCGCACTCGGCACTGGGTGGGTTTGCCGCCGTTGAAACGTGTCGAGAATATCGCGCTTCAATCGTTCTTGATCCATCGTGCCCGCATCAATCAACAACACCAAATCAATCAAGTCTTTCACACGAGTATTAGTGCGCTCTCCGCGATGCAGAGTGTAAGCGTGAAGTTTCTGCGCAAAGTGCTCTTCGCGTGAAATCGATGGGAAACGACCTGCCGGGATTCCTGCAAACCCGAGCCAGTCGCGCGGTTCCGTCCACTCATACGGATCACGCTGAATGTCACCCATTCCAATATCCAGATGAAAGCGTGCGAACACTCTGCCGTCCAAACTTGATTCCACCGGATGGCGTGATCCACCATAAGGTGCACCGTCCAAATTCATCATCGGTTCGCCAATCTCATACACAAAAAAATCTCCCACATCATACGCCGCCGCCGTTTGCAGAGTTTCCAGCAATTGTTGGCCAGGCTGTATTCCAGACGATAACCCAAGATCCAAATCACGCGTGGTCCGAGCAATGGATAATTTCAGCTCCAAAGCATAACCGCCTTTCAAGCGCCAGGGCGGATTTCCCTCGGCAAACAAACGCACCAACAGACGATCAAAGGCGACTTGTCTTCGCATGCGGTTAAGGTCGATTCCCTCCGTCTTCGATGCGGCATTCAGTCGGTCTTCCAACGCACGACGAAATGCGAATGCAGATGAGTAGGATTTCATATCTTGGGATTTTGTAGAATTTGCTTCAGCATCGAGTCAGCATGCATTTCTGCTTTCGCCAGTTTGATTTCCGCCCGCGTGATCAGTCCTCTTCGCAGGCCATCTTGAGTCGCTTGTTGCAGCATGTCCATGTCGGCATCGCCAGACTCCGCACAGTCGAGAATTGACCGCATTACAGATGTGATGGAATAGCCACGTTCCCTGATCACCTCGTGAGGTGCCAACCGCGATTTGTGCAGTTCCAGAACCGCTGATATCTTGCTATTGCGACGGAAACCGGGCGGCACCGTCATGTGAAGCCTGGCAGGATTGGCATCCGATAGATCGCGTAGCGACAGCGCCGTGGTATGAGAATAAACGCCCTGTGGCACTCCGTGAATGTCTCTGGACCATAGCGACCACAGCACCAGATGGCCATTCTCTGACTGAGGATATTGGCGGAGTCGATAGATCCCCCGGTGTTCGCGAAGCCAATTCCCCGCCTTCACATGATAGCTGTGTGTGCTGCACGCATACCCGGCATCCAGCGCCTGAGCCATCGTGAAATAACCATCCTGACTCTCCGCAATGGCGAAGAGACGGTCATGATCAGGTGGTGTGGATACTGCACGCATATTCAGGTTTTCTGAAGATATATGCAAACCAAGGAATCTGCAATCCCCGTTTCAACAGTCATTTCCAAGGCATTCTGCCAATAGAAACCCAACAACACCACCAAAATACCAAAATATTAGGACACCTACCAAAATATTAGGACACCCATTATTCACTCCAAGATCATCGAGGTTCACGTTTATCTCTGCAAGCCAATTCCCCTCGAATCGGCTTCACTTTCTACGCTAATCGACCAACACACGCCGTACTCGACCAAAGGCACGTCGATATGCAGGTCAATACGATCGAGAAAGGGGGCCGGAAATCCGTTGGCGGTAGTTCTCGATCTGGCGTGACGAGCACCGGCACTCTCTTTTGGGATCTCCAAAAATACCCGCAAGGGTGTGGGTTTCATTTTAGGCGCAACCAACATGAAACTCATAAATAACACACTATCAATAGCATATATCATGATAAAGGGCTCCAGCCTTTATGCTCAAATCACTTCGAAGCCACATTTAGTGCTCAGTCCTTGTAGTTTTCATGCTTGTAGGAAATTGAGCCCCCCCTCCCATCAGTGTTCAGGGAAACGGTGTGAGGACGGTGCAATCTTAGACACCCCATAATGCGAGAGAGAATTATGGGTGTCCTTAATCACTCTTATCCTTAATCACTCTTACGCAGGCCCCGGTGGAGGCTGCGGGTAAATTCAAAGAATATCCAAGTGGTAACCTTGTGAACTTTGCTTATCAGTTCCGGCGGCGGCGGAGCAGGGCAAGAAGACCAACAGCTCCGAGCAGTGCTACGGACGGTTCGGGGACAGCACTGAAGCGGATTTCCCCGAAGCCAGTATATCCGCTATCGCCGTGGTTGGTCACGTTCTCGAGCTTGATGTACCTCCCGGATCCTGCGGTGAACGATTGGCTTTGCACGTCGACAACCACACCACCCGAGTAAGGGATTGAAGAGAAGCCTGTGACAGTTACAGGAGTAGTGTAAGTTACGTCGTCCGAGGAAAACGAGATGTCGAAGCCTTGAACTGCACGATCTGTTTCTCCCGTGCGCGTATAGTTCCAGATGTGGACGGTATCGACGGAAAATGCAGACCCGAGGTCGAAGGTCAACACCGAACCCTTAGCACCAAGAAAGTAGGGGCCGCTGTTACTGGATGCGTCATCGTGGGTTTCGGCGAGGATGTTGCCGCTGGTTCCGCCGCCACTCAACCCGCTCGAATCTATCGTCTTCCCGATCGGGCGACTGGAAAGACTGCCAAGGGAAGATACTGCACCTGTCGGGGTGATAATTGCTGCTGCGTTGAGAGCGGGCACGGAAAACACAAGGGAAGCCAGCAAGCTGAAGGCGGGAATTTTCATTTTCATTTTCATTTTCGAGGCTGTGAATTTGTGAATTTAAATTTACACTCATCCTTACATGTCAGGAGATCCGCTTATTCGACAGGGAAATTCATTTTCTGTCAGCCACTATCCCGGAGACCCATTGTCCAACGGGGTCTCTGTGCTACTTGAGACCGATTTCCAGAACTGGCCCCGCTGCCTCGGCATGATGGCTGGAGGCAAAGGCGTGAACCAAGCTCCATCGATCCTGCGGCATGCTGGCGGAGACCAGCAGGAACCCCACAACCCCGGTGCTGTCTTGATTCATAAAGCGGGTGAGCTCGGGTGACTCAAAAACCAAAAATGCTAGGAATTTGCTTTTTCACCCTCAGGTGAGAATACCCCTAGCGCCCCGGATCAGGAAGGGGAAAAGGGGGTCGGAAGGAACTGGATGTGTTGGACGATGGCGGAGATGGAATGTAGGAATCAATCCGACAAGTCCGGTCCACAACCCGCGCGCCATTATTTTTTGTCGAAAAAGCTCTTTCCTGGCTATTATATGATGCATGATGCAGAATACGCCCTGCCTACTTCCCCATGATCTCAGAAGAACAGTTCATCCGGCTTTTCGTCAGCCACGAGGGCGAACTGAGGGCGTTCGCCTTCACTCTCATGCCCTGTCCGGCCGACGCGGAAGACGTGGTCCAGGACGCCTGCGTCGCCATGTGGCAGCGCATCGGCGATCTCGAGAGCGCGGAATCCTTCCGCCCCTGGGCTTACAGCTTCATCCGTTTCACCGCGCTCAACCGCATCCGCAAGCTCAAGCGCAGCCCGCTCCAGTTCTGCGGGGAGCTTGTGGAAATCCTCGCCGAGGAGGGACGCGCTGAAGCGGAACGTGCCAACGCCGAGATGCGCGCCCTTTCCGCCTGCCTTGAGAAACTGCCCGAGGTCCAAGGCGAAATCATTCGCCGCTACTACACCTCCGCCACCACCCGCATGGCCGATGTCGCGGATGCCCTCTCGCGCAATGCGGCCGGACTCTACAAATCCCTGGAGCGCACCCGCGAGCTCCTCAAACTCTGCATCAGCCGGACCCTCGCCGAACAGGGATTCGACACCGCGCGGGAAGACCGCTGAAACCACAAACCCATGAACGATTCCGAGACACTCGACCACTTTATCGAACGACTGCGCGATGGCGGCATGGACCAGCGGGAATTCAAGGAAATGGAGCGCCGTCTCCTGGCGGATCCCGCGTTCCGCCGCGAATACCGCGTCCGGATGCGCATGGAGTCCGGCCTCCTCTCGGTCTTCCAGTCCGCCCGCCCAGACATCGCCCCGCCGCTCATGACCGCGCCACGCGGCCGTGCGATCGATCGGCGGCGGTGGATTCCCGCAGTGGCCGTCGGCATCGCGGCCGCCGTTGCCATCGGTTTTTTTGCGGGTACCGAACGCGCCCCGCAACCGGGTCCACCCGTCATCGCCCGCCTCGAATCCTCAAGCGCGGCCTCATGGGTTCAGGGCGCACCCGGCGGGATTGGCTCGCCTTTGGCCTCCGTCGCTCTGGAATTGCGGGAAGGTCTCGCGGAAATCCGTTTCACCTCCGGCGTGCTTCTTTCCCTCGAAGCGCCGGCCCACATCGAACTCATTGATCCCATGCGCTGCCGCCTCCTCAGCGGCCTCGCTGTCATTGATGTGCCCGACGGCGCGGAAGGCTTCATCGTGGAAACCCCGGAAGGCCATGCCGTCGATCACGGAACACGCTTCGCGGTCACTGTCGATGCGCGGCAAAATTCTGCCGATTTCCAAGTGCTCGAAGGCCGGATCTCCGTGCACCACGCCGCCAGCGGATCGGCCCTGGACCTTACAAGTGCGGAGTTCGCAAGACTTTCTACGGCTGGCATTCAAACCCTGGAAAGGTTCCCTTCCCGACGAGCCAATCCGGATTTCGACAAGAACCTGCGACGCCTGGAAACCCATGGAAAGGAAGTGTCCGTCATCCGCCATACCATCATGGCCGGCCCGGGCGAAACACTTCTCGATCCCGATTTTCTGATGGTGAAGCGGGACGACTGGATGGCCAGCGATTTCCCGAAAGACCGGAGGTCATTGGTCGGGTTCGCGCTCGGAGAAATCGATCCACAGCGGATCGACTCCGCGCGGCTGCGGCTCAACATGGTTCCGACCGGCCTGGGATTTGTCTCTTCCCTCCCGGAAACCAACACCTTCGCGCTCTACGGCATCCGCGATGACCCCTCCCTGGAAACCTGGCCCTCCGAAGAACTGGACTGGGACAATGCTCCGGGATCGGCCCCGGACTCCGGCGGGATCGACGAATCCAGCGTCCGCCTGCTCGCCACCATCGAAATCCCGCGGGGCAGAATCAGCGGTCCGGTCGTCTTTTCCTCGCCTGAGCTTACCGAATTCATCCGCAACGACACCACCGGAGAGGTCGGATTTCTCATCCTCCGAGCCACCCCGCCGCTCGACTCCTGGAGCCTCGTCCATGCCTTTGCCACCAGCTCACATCCCAGCGCCGCCGGCCCCGTGCTGGAGCTTAGTTTGGAACCCTCCGGAAATTAAGGCATCGCGGAAGTGTCGAGGATTCAGCCAAGGCAGTCCCGCGCGGACATCATGCCGGACTCGAGTTTTTTGACTTTTTTTGTCGAAACCTACCTACTCCAGACATTTATCATATGAACAAGGCTTTTCGGCTCTCCTAAACCCATATCTGAACCAACCGAAATCTACCTCCATGAACACTTCCAACAAACACCTCTCGCTGACCGCGGCGATCTTCTCAATCTCGGCCATCATGGCCCAGGCCGCGACAATCCTGACACCGGATTCCGAATTTTCGAGTATTGGGGGGCTTAGCAGTCGTGGATTAGACCAGACTACCGACGACAGCGGCCTCAACACGACTGCAGCGAACATCGGGGACTGGTATCATGACCTTAGCACGGGTAATTCAGGTTTGTATTGGATCGGTAACCGCGGCACCAATTCGGCCACCTATTCAACCGTCGAACTAAGCTTCACCTTTAACACCTCGGTAACGGTCGACACGATCCATTTCTGGACCTACGACCGTTTGGGAGATTCAGGAGGCCGTGAGATCAAGGATTTCGACATCTCATTCTCCACGGACGGCGCAACCTTCTCCACCCCGATCAGCCTGACGAATTGGCTGGATCGTGATGGTGCCAGAATCGATGTTGATCCTGGCGCGGGAACAAACTTTAAGATCGGGCATCAATCACGATCATTCGCTACCCAGAGCAACGTGACGGATATCAAATTCAGCAACATCGTTGCCCATAGTGTAAATAGTCAGTATATCGCCTTCTCCGAAGTAAAATTCAGCGTAGTCCCCGAACCTTCCACCGCCCTGCTCGGCGGCCTCGGTTTTCTGGCCCTCCTGCGCCGCCGCCGCTAAGCGTTTTTTTTCATTTCGAGAACCCGCCAAAGTCATCCTTTGGCGGTTTTTTTTGCGCTCGCGACGGACATCCCCTTACTCCATCCTGATGCTTCTTGTAAACAGGGTCACCGTCCTCGATTTCGCAAGAAAAAATATTAGGAAACCCATTATTCGCTCTAAGATCTTCGAGGTTCACGTTTATCTCTGCAACCAATTCCCCTCTAGATTCGCCTTCCCTACCCTAGGATTCGCCCAATTCTCAATTCTAAGCTCCGCCGATTGACCGAGATGAAAAACGTCAGTCAATACATTCAAACATTGCTTCGTGTCGGACACACTATCTCAGATTCAGCTTGATTCTGTGTTGCCGATGGCTAGGATGCGCAGGTCATCGGGCTATGAGCGGTAGCTTATTCCCGGATGGTTCCAGCCATAACATGCGCGCAATATTCCAGAGTCTGCTTATCATCGCCGTAACGTTCGTTTACGTTGCTGGTTCTTATGTAAGTATTGAGTTGGAACACTCGCACGAAGTTTCCCATGACCACAGCCACGAGCACGGAGGAGACGGCCACTCGCACCATCCTCACGATAACGGTTCAATCCCACCTTCCGACGTTCCGGAAAATGATGAACCAGTCGATGATTCCCACTCTCACACCCACCTTGTCTCTTTAGACGTGGACAATCCCTTTGCTCCTGCCGGTCGCAACGCTTTCACGGCCAGCCAGCTTGGTATCTCCCATTTGGCGGCCATATCGGAATTAGTCCCTGACGGGCCTTGCTTTGCTCTGATCAAGCCTCCCCAGTTAGGTTGATGCTCAGTTTGTGACAGCTGGATCGCCTTCTTTTGTAGGCATGTAGTCTTTTCCGCTTCCTCGTCGTCCGTTTTCCGGATCAGCCGAGAAACACCTGTCAGCCTAGCTGTTCCACGACGCCGTGACGTGTCCCTACCGAGTGACTTCGTAACGACCCTCCCCTTTGGGCGAACCTGTGCAGTTCGTTCCATCTTGATCTGATCATGAAAAATTCATCTATCCCTATTACATCCCCAACGATAATCCGCCTCATCCACAGGTGGGCTTTTCTACCTGTCGCTGCCTCGGTGGTGGCTCTCACCAGCTGCCAGATCTATCAGGCTTCACCCCTCGATCCATCGGCCCATGCCGAGGGTTGGCTTGGCCGGAGTCCTGCGGACGAATTGGTGAAAGACTTCGCTCGCCGTATAGAAACAAGCGCACCCAGATCCGTGCCTTTCAACCCCGGTGACGGTTTGTCGCTGGCTGAGGGAGAAGTCGTGGCGCTGGTTTACAATCCTGATCTTCGCGTTGCACGGATGAAAGCCGGAGTCGCGAAGGCCACCGCCGAATTTGCCGGACGCTGGGACGATCCGGAGTTGAGTTTTGATGTTTTGAAAATCACCGAAGGTGTGCCGAATCCATGGGTTCTCAGCTCAGCCTTATCGCTGACCATTCCCGTATCCGGTCGGCTTCAGGTTGAGAAATCACGGGCGAAGGCCGATATGCACTCGCAGCTCGCAAGGGTCGCTGAAGAGGAATGGAAGACCCTCGCAGACCTGCGGAAAACCTGGCTGGAGTGGTCTGCGAATCGCCTGCGGTTGGAAGAGGCCGAGCGCATCGTCGGCTCTCTCGATTCCGTGGTGGAAACCACCGGAAAGCTCGCTGAGGAGGGCGAACTGCCACGCACCGAATCCGCTCTATTCAAAATCGAGCAGGAAAGCCGGAAGGCGGATGTCGCCCGTCTCCGTAGCAGAGTGAACGAGGGCGAGCAGGAGATCCGCTCGCTTCTGGGCATCTCGCCAAGCGCTCCGGCAAGGCTGATTCCCACGCTTGCCGCCGCAAGTGGAAAAGACCACGCGAAGCTGGAGGAGAGCAACCCAACTCTGATCCGCTTGCAAAGTGAATACGAGGTGGCCGAGCTGACCCTGTTACGTGAGATCCGTAAGCAATACCCGGATCTAACACTCGGACCGCAGTTCGAGGATGACGAGGGGCAGTCACGTGTCGGAATGATTGGAGCAATCCCCATTCCCATTCTCAACTCAAACAAAGGCGGGATTGCCACTGCCCGTGCCGAACGGGAAGTTTCCCGTGCAGCATTCGAGACAGAACTTGAGAAAACGAAAGGCCGCTTGGCCGCCATGCGCGCTCGACTTGATGGCGCTCGTTCACGCCGACTGTCCATCGATAAGAATATCGTGCCACTCGTTGACCAACAAATCGAGGATGCCCGGAGCCTTCTGGAAATCGGAGAAGGCGGCAGCCTTGTCCTCTTAGAGAGTCTCGCACGCGCTCATGAAGCGAAGCTCGACCTGATCGAAGTGCGCCTTGAAGAGAGCACCACCCAAACTGAGATTCGCCATCTACTCGGCCCCGACCGACTGGCAGTAAAGACCAAATAACTTTTATCATACCATGAAATACTCAATCTATAGATGGATTCCACTCGCCGCCCTCATCGCGGCAACCACCTCCTGCGATAGCGAAAAAGACGCAAGCCAAGCCGCTGATGAAGAAGGCGGTGAAACCGTCACCAACCGCATCGAGATCCCCGCCACCGTACGCAGCAATATCGGCATCACTTTTGCCAAGGTCGAGCGACGCAACGTGGCCAACACGCTCCGCGTTCCCGGATCGTTCGAACTACAGCCGCTTGCCAAGCACGAATACCGCTTGCTGCTTCCCTCACAGGTGCGCTTCGCCGTGGATCAGTTCGATGAAATAAAACCCGGCACCTTACTTTACGAATTCCAATCACCACAATGGCTGGAACTCCAGTCAAAGATCGGGCTTGCCGTCGCGAATTACAACCAAGTGACCCTGAAATACGAGGCGCTTTCCACCCGGATCAAGGCTCTCGTCAAGGCCGAGTTCAAGCGCGCGGATCTCCAGTCGGAGGCATCCGTTCTGGAAGCCGAACTCGCTGGCCGCAAAGATGAACTGAATGCCGCGCTCACCGCAGCAACGAACATCCTGAACACCTACTCTGGTTCGGATGAAAACGCGCTAACTCCCGATGATCTACTCGCGCCGGTCGATTTCGAGGGTCGCTCGGTTTCCCGCTATCAGACGATCAGTTGGATCGAAGCCAAGGCTATCGAGACAGGAGTGGTCGCGTCGCTCGCCATCACCGACGGCAGCTTCGTTGATGAAACGACGCTCGTCCTCACTACCATCGACCCGACCCGTATTCGCTTCCGCGCCCTCGGATTGCAGAGTGACTTGATGAAATTCGAGGGAGCGCCCGCCGTAAGTATCGTTCCTCACCAAGGAAAAGGAGGCGACCTAAACGACTCGATTCCCGCAGAGCTAACCATCGGCCTTGATGCCGATCCCGCACAGCGAACGGTTCCGCTTTTCGCGAACCCGCTGGAGCAGCGACCATGGGCGCGGCCTGGGGTATCCGCGTTTCTGGAAGTCACCACGGCCACAACGGGCGGAGTCGTGTTGGCCATTCCCCGCTCAGCGGTGGTTAAGGACGGAATCGTCCATGTGTTTTTCAAACGCGATCCGCTCGATCCGAACAAAGCCATCCGCGTGGAGGCAGATCTCGGACTCGACGACGGGCGCTGGATCGAGGTGAAAAGCGATCTCGGGCCGGACGACGAAGTCGTCCTCGAAGGCGCTTACGAACTCAAGCTCGCCTCCGCGCAAAGCGGTACGAGCCAGAAGGGCGGCCACTTCCACGCCGACGGAGCCTACCACGAAGAACACTGACCATCATGCTTTCACGTCTCATCAAATTCTCGCTGGTCCACGCTTCGCTGGTCCTGCTCGCCGCCGGGCTTCTGCTCGCCGTGGTCGCCCTCCGCCTGCCGAAAACGGCGGTCGATGTTTTCCCTGAACTCAATGCCCCGACCGTGGTAATCATGACCGAAGCACCCGGCCTCGCCGCCGACGAGGTCGAGCAATATGTCACTTTCCCGATCGAAAGCTCGGTAAACGGCATGCCCGGTGTCCGCCGCGTGCGCACGTCCAGCGCCATCGGCCTGTCGATCGCCTACGTTGAGTTCGACTGGGGCATGGAGATCATGAC
>JAGXGH010000067.1 GCA_024636835.1 Verrucomicrobiales bacterium
AAGATGAAAGACAATGCGGATTATCGGCTGGCGATGGATGGACTGCCTGGCGAGGTGATCTCGACGGTCTATTTCTCGAAGCAGGTAGGTGGAGAAATTGATAATCTTCTGAAGAGTCTGGGCGAAAATAACGAACAGACTTTAGAGGGAGCTATCGCAATGGCATTAGCGGAATCCGAGAATGAAATTCCTGGGTTCACCAGCGACAAGGCGTTGGAGATGATGAAAAAACTCGGTGACTGGAAGACGAAGTTTCTCGGCAATGCGTGGCTGTCCGTTTCCTCGCGTGATGGAAATACCATTTACTCGGTGACGAGGATGCCGATCAACGGTCGTCCGTTGACTCTTGGGTCTAGCCCATATGCGACGATGATGATGATGTCGATGCTCGCAACAATTTCGTATTCGGGTTATTCGAAAATGATAGTGAAAGCAAAGACGACCCAGAGTGTGGTTCAGGGTAAGAATATTTTCAATTATGCGACAATGTATGCGTCAGATAATAATGGGAAATTTCCTAATAGCATCGGAGAACTTTATGCTGCGGTTGAAGAAGATGGCGGTCGGAAAGAAGATCTACAGGGCGAAATCGTTGACGGGAAAATCTGGGACTTCGAAATAGTGGAAGGATTATCGCAAACCGCGCGAGGAGATACTGTGTTGGCTTTTTCGCCTGAACTAGACGGTGGAAATAGAGTCGTCGTATTTGTTGACGGGAGCGTGAAAATGCTCGCCCAGGAAGAGTTTGAGATAATGATGAGTGAGTAAATGAACGAAATGGCTACACCGTAGGATTCTTGCTGCGGTGGCGTTTACAGAACAGGGTGCTCGCGGTGTTTCGTGCGCTGTTAGGCGATGTGGTCGGGGGGATTCCATCTTTTACAATATCTTGTTCACATTATAGTTGCTCAACTAGCTTGCGTATCGCATCAAGGAATTATGAAAAAGACATCTATGTTAACTTGTGCTGCGGGTGCCCTTTTGTTGGCTTCTTGCGGCAAAGAAGAGAATGCCGCCGGCGTGTCCGGAAATATGACGTTGGAATCGCCACTTGTGGTGCCAGCCAACGACGGGGTGGACCGCCCGATGTTCAATGATGCTCAGAAGCATCTGCGCTTCGGTGGTGACTATTATGCCTACACTTATGTAGGCGATAGTTACTCGGAGATTGCGGACTTCGTGGATGAGTTTGTTGTCGTGCCGTTCCTCAAAGAGCCGATGGCGGAAGAAGGGGTGGATGTGGATTCACGGCGCTTGTTGGATTGGTCAGGCCTGAGCGGTGTTACTGCAATGGGTGGCTCGAGCCACTCGATGGGTGATGTCTACGAGATACGCCAAGTGGTGGTTGTCGATGATATGACGAAGGGGATTTGGCAATTCATGGGTGAAGCTCGTCCCTCGTTGTCGGCAAATGTGTTTGCTGGCGATGTTTCAATAGCGATGGATATGCAGTCGGACCTGCGCAAGATGCGAGCTTGGATCGATGAATTGAAACCGATGTTAGGTGAAGAGTTCTCTGCCATGCTGGATGAGTCGATGAACCAAGGCGTGGGCAAGAAAACGGTAGGTGAGATACTCGATGGTCTCGATGCGCGTTTGGCGCTAGGTGTGGTTCTTCATGCGGACAAAAAGGTGATGATTCCACTCGGCGAGGAGGAAAAATTGGAACTTCCCGACGTGGACATCATTATTTGTGCCGAAGGGTTGACCGAGAACTTCGACGAGCTGCGATCGATGATCAGTAGCCAGGCGATGTTTGAGAAAGTGGAACTGCCAAATGGCATGACCGGCTACGCGGTCAAGGCGGAGGAAATACCACCACAGCTTCCGTTGGAGAACGTTCGGCCAGTGATCGCCTATGACGAAGCGAATAATCGGATTTTTGTGTGTTCTCGTTTGAGCTATCTGGAGGAAACACTGTCCTCAGCCGAGAAGTTGAAAGACGAGGCGGAGTATCGCCTCGCGATGGAAGGACTGCCTAGCGAGGTGCTTTCGACGCTCTATTTCTCAAAGCAGGCTGGCGGGGAGATTGATAATCTTCTGAAACGCCTGGGCGACAATAACGAACAGACTTTAGAGGGAGTTGTCGCAATGGCATTGGCGGAAACTGAGAGTGAAATTCCTGGCTTTACCAGCGACAAGGCATTGGAGATGATGAATAAGCTTGGTGATTGGAAGACGAAGTTTCTCGGCAATGCGTGGTTGTCCGTTTCATCGCGTGACGAAAATACCATTTACTCGGTGACAAGGATGCCGATCAACGGTCGCCCGTTGATGCTTGGTGGTAGTGGTGTCACAAGCTTGGTCGCGATGTCCAGCGTGAGCACGATGTTTATAGGTGCGAAGGCGTGGAAGGAGGGCGCCGATCGTGCAAACTGTATTTTGAATATTCGTAACGTCCAGGTTGCAGTGCGTTCATGGCAGAACATGAATGGTAAGAATATCGGCGATCCAATTATGATGTCCGAACTCGTTGGAGATGGGAAATTTCTTCAACAAATGCCGGTATGCCCGCTCGGCGGAGAATATACGTTCTCGGAAACTATCCCAGAGGTAGGAAATACTGTGCTGTCCTGTTCTGAGCATGACCATGCGCCAAGTGACACCACGGGTTGGTAAGCGGATTTAAAGAATAGAAAAGCCACCGCACGGATGACGCGCGGTGGCTTTTTTGTGGTGGGATTTTCAACTTTAGGGAGTCGCTGGGCGGTGTGGAGTGAATGAGGGGAGCGGGGCGCACCCCCTCCGGCGGTGAATGATGTCGCGTAAAACGGCTGCGCCGCACGCGATAGATGATTGGTGAACCGAAGGCTTTGAGCGATGGAGTGTGGGCGCCTCGCCCACATCGGGTGGTGTGAGCGAAGGGTGCGGCATTTTCGTTTGGTTGGTATTGTGAGTTAGGGAGTCACTGGGCGGTGTGGAGTGAATGAGGGGAGCGGGGCGCACCCCCTCCGGCGGTGAATGATGTCGCGTAAAACGGCTGCGCCGCACGCGATAGATGATTGGTGAACCGAAGGCTTTAGCGACGGAGTGTGGGCGCCTCGCCCACATCGGGTGGTGTGATTACAGAAGTCGTAGCATTATTGGAAATGGCCATGAGGTAGCTCATAGTGGGTGAATTGATCCGATGATAGCTTGGCTTTCATGGGGTTGTTACGAATGTAGTTCATCGCTCTTTCGTAGTGATCGAAATCGCGAATAATCCGGTCGAAATAATCGCGTTGCCAAATTTTTCCAGATTTGTTGCGGTGACGATTTATTCGATGAGCTGAAATACTCTTCCAGTTTTGCACGGTTGTCGGAAGGGCTTGACTGAGCGGGATCGTGACTAAGCAATGAACGTGAGTTGGCATCAGGACGCAGGAATGCACAAGGTAATCATCACCGTCTCGACCGCGAATGGCTTCAGCAAGAATCCGCCGTGGTTCATTGTCTCTAAGCAGGCATGTTCCGTGACCTTGATCGAGCCAGTTTTCAAGACGAGTTGTGAAACGGCGATGGTAGTCCTCAGACTCTTGAGGTGACCACGGCTCCGGGTGGTGTTTGATCCACTGGCGACGCTCCTCTTGCCATGTGTTTAAGAGCGAAGCAGGGACGGAGTCACCTAAGCGGAAGGTGATGAATATGGTGCTTTGCTGTTGCTGCCAGTGGGGTAGTTTGCTTCCTGATACGTCAGTTTCTGCGCGATCATCAAAGAATGTCGCTGCAAGTTCGGTTAGGCTTTTTGGTAGTGAGCACAAAACGGGTTGCGGGAATTTTCTTGGCTATCGTGGGATGGCTAGAACGTTGGCTGGGCGGTGTGGAGTGAATGAGGGGCGCACCCCCTCCGACGGTGAATGATGCAGTGAGAGGGCGGTTGATCGGAGGTGTTAGCGACGGAGTGTGGGCGCCTCGCCCACATCGGGTGGTGTGGAGATGAGGAGGAGCGTGATGAAGGTTGTGGTGTTGTGGTGCGAGGGAGTCGCTGTGAAGTGTGGAGTGAATGTGGGGCGCGGGGCGCACCCCCTCCGGCGGTGAATGATGTCGCGTAAAACGGCTGCGCCGCACGCGATAGATGATTGGTGACCCGCAGGCTTTAGCGACGGAGTGTGGGCGCCTCGCCCACATCGGGTGATGTTATCGAAGCTGAAGACCTACTCCGGTCTCCAAACGAGCGCATACCGCGTCACTGACACATCCTTCTTATACGGGCGGATTTCAGTGGTCTCGATGGCTAGCTTTTCGGGCGAGAGTTGTCTTTCGATCTCTTCGAGTTCTTCGTTGAGTTCTTTCTCCATGGCCTCGAAATCCTCTTTGGCATCCTTAAGATTGTCTTCTGCCCGGTCGATGTCGCCGTGTTGTTGCCATGCGCGCGAAACACTGCGTCCTGCCGTGCCGATTTTTGTCGAGCTGATACGGCTTCGTCCGCCGCCGAAAAGTGCGCCGAGAATGGACTGACCGATAGTTATGAGTGAGCTGCGTTTCGAGGCGGATGCTTGCTCTTCTTCGCGTTCGACAGCTTGCTCGGCCCGGCGAATTTTGTCTTCGAGTGATTCGAGCTTCTTGGCGTATTTTATCCGTAGCTCGTCCTTCCGCTCGTCTCGAATCTCACGCGAACGTAGATCGACTTTCGCTTGGAATGACGGCCGCTCTTCGTTCAATGCACCAGTTATTTCCAACTCCGGGCACGATAGAATCTCGATGACTTGTTCGCGGTAGAGTTGATCTTTCCAGTTGCGCTCGCCACTGGTGTAGAATGTCGATTTGCCTGCCGCTTCCGGTAAATTACCGAATGGGGTCGCAGGGGTTGGCTTGGCCGCGAGCGCCTTGGCGGTTAGTTCAAACGGCTCCGGTCTATCCTCATCGAGAACCGTCGCACTGTTGTTCATGCCCACTAATTCGCTAATGGTTTTGGTGGTCTTAATTCCCGTCTTCTTATCGTCGAATGCGATCTCCGCCTCGCGTAGTAGATAGGGAGTGTAAGAGATTTTCTCCAAGTCACTTCCTGGCGCTGCAGCGAGAAAAAACTCATCGGCCCGCGAGTCTACCTTTGGCTTAACGGTTGATACATCGCCTGCCGATGAGGTCGTTGTGGATGGGATCACTACCTTCGGTGCGGCGGTGGCGAAGCGATCTCTCACCGGGTCGATGAGCCTCTTAATCTGCGGTCGCGAGAGCGGGCCGCTGAGGTAGGACATTGCCCAACGGGTTTCAAACAACATGTCGTGGTCTTCGTGCACATTATGCAGGAGGAACACACGGCTTCCCAATCCGGCGAGCGTTTTCTCCATCGCGGCGCGATCGAACTTTCCTCCTTGGCTGTCTGCCGCGCCTTGGAGTCCGTCCATGACACGTGCCTGGTCGCGCTCGGTTTGTAGTCGACCGATAAACCACGTGCCAATATTCGACAGGGCTTTGTAGTCGAGGTCGACTGGGTTTTGCGTGGCCAACAAGGTTCCTACACCAAATGCCCGTGCTTGTTTAAGAAGCGTCATCAGCGGCTTCTTCGATGGCGGGTTGGCGGTTGGTGGAAGGAATCCGAAGATTTCATCCATATAAAGAAGTGCGCGCAGGCTGGTGGTTCCCTGTTGGCGGCGCATCCACCCGACCATCTGGTTGAGGATCATCGATACGATGAACATGCGCTCGTGATCGCTGAGGTGAGCGATGGAGAGAATCGACACCCGCGGCTTGCCTTCGGGTGAGTAGAGAAGCTTGTCAATATCGAGCGATGGGCCCTCCAACCACTGAGCGAACCCCGGCGCGGCGAGCAGGTTGTTGACCTTCATCGTTAGCTCGAAGCGCTTGTCTTCGGAGAAGAACTGATCCAGCGAGAGCACGCCGACTTTGTCGAATGGTGGGTTTTGGATCGCTTGAATGAACAGCGGGAGATCGAGATCTTGACCGTTGGTCCAGTAGTGGCTGAGCACGGCCGAGACGAGAATATGCTCGCGACTCTGGAGAGGGTCGGCATTGATCCCTAACATGCCGAGCAAACTAGTGGCGGTGGATTCGACGCGGTCGCCGAACGCTTCAGTGTCGTCGCGGATCTCCGCCTCTGGGGCGGTCAGTGATCCGAGAATCGAGACCGGAATGCCAGCGCTGCTGCCTGGGGTGAATAGGCAAAGATCTACCTTCTCACGCATCTTACGAATGCGTTCGCCGTCCTGCCCCCATTTAGCGAGGCCGGTTTTCCAAAGATCCGCTTGTTGTGCGGCAAACTCATCCACTGAGAGGTTCTTCCGCCGCGCGGCGTCTTCATTTACCCATGGTTTGAAGTCCTCGGGTGCGAGATCCGGGAAGGTTAGAAAAAGGTTGGCGATGTCGCCTTTGGGATCGATGACGAGCGCAGGAATGTTGTCCATTGCCGCTTCTTCGAGCATGCTGATGCAGAGTCCGGTTTTTCCCGATCCGGTCATCCCGAGCACCAGCCCGTGAGTGACCAAATCGCGCGAATCGTAGAGCACGAGGTCGTCGGTAGCTGCACGTGATGACGGGTCTACCTCGCGGCCGAGGTAGAACGATCCGAGCTTTTCGTAGTCGCTGGTGTTGATCATATGCGTGGTGGCGCTGTGGTTATGAGGGAGTCACTGGGCGGTGTGGAGTGAATGTGGGGCGCGGGGCGCACCCCCTCCGACGGTGAATGGTGCAGAGGGAGAATAGTTGATCGGAGGTGTTGGTGATGGAGTGTGGGAGCCTCGCCCACATCGGGTGGTGTGGACATGATGATAGTGAGGAGTGAAGGTTATGGCGCTGTGGTTATGAGGGAGTCACTGGGCGGTGTGGATTGAATGTGGGGCGCGGGGCGCACCCCCTCCGACGGTGAATGGTGCAGAGGGAGAATAGCTGATCGGTGGTGTTGGCGATGGAGTGTGGGCGCCTCGCTCATATTTGGTAGTGCGGAATCGAGAGCGCTACGCGGGCTAAAGAGGTGCCCGCTCCGTTGATCATTTAATCACGTGGAACTTTAGGATCTTGGTGGAGGATTTTAAGGTTCGGGCGTAGCGCGCGCCTTGGAACCCGGTGATGCGTAGTTCGTGCTCGCCTTCTTCGAGCGCTGAGGCATCGACGTCGAATTGGAATTTCCCGCGATTTACGCGTTCGATGATGTAGTGGCTGCCTGCAGGCTTGCCATCGAGCTCGACGTCGATACGGTCGATGTATCCGCGTTCAACTTCGTAAACGATACCGATTGAGAATGGTTCGGGCTTGGTGGAGAAAGCTGCTGTGCCTCCCATGAAGGCGATGGTGGGGCGGTAATCCATTCTCATTCCGGGCGAATTACTGTCGATGGACTGGCATGCGCCAAGTAGATAGATGGAGAGGAACGCGAGGATGGTTAGTCGGATTCGGTGCATTTGGGATGATTCGATCATGATTGGGAAAAGTTTGCTAGTAAGGAGTTTTCGGTGTTCAGGTGTGGAAAGTGAAGGACGAATTAGTATCACGTAACCGAGCATGGGTCGAAACTGACCCGGATGCTGTGTTGAAGAATTTGCTCGTAATGCGCCGCGTCGCTTGCGAGACGGCAGGTCGTGCGATGCAGGTGATGGCGGTGGTGAAGGCAGACGCGTATGGGCACGGCTTGGATAGGATCGCAGCGGTGCTCGATGCGGAGGTGGATCTTTTTGGTGTGGCGTGCGTTCACGAAGCAATGCGGGTGAGGGCGACGGGTGCGAAATCCGGGATTTTGCTGCTGGGTTCAATCCCGCCGGACGACGTGTCGACGGTGGCGGCGAATGGCTGGATACCAACGATTTCATCAGTGGGTGAAGCGGATGCTTATCAACAGGCGATGGTTGATCTTGGTGGCGATGCTCGGCTCGACGTGCACTTGGTGGTGGATACTGGGATGGGACGCGAAGGGGCGGTATTGAGTGAGTTTTTCGGCTTGGTCGATCACGTGCGTGAGTCATGTCCTGCGCTCACGGTGGGTGGTGTGATGTCGCATTATCCATCGGCGGATGAGGACGAAGCGTTCACTGTCGATCAGACCGCGCGCTTTGATGGATTAATGGATGAATGGGCTGCGCGTGGCGAGTTGCCGGCGGTGATTCATTTAGCGAATAGTGCGGGGCTGGTCGGCCAAGCGAGTCGACATGCAACGATGGTGCGCGGTGGCTTGTTGCTTTATGGAGTCTCTCCGCTGGGCACTGCGGCTGCGCCGGACGAGCGCTTTATTCCATGTTTACAGGTGAAAGCGCGCGTCACGCTGGTGCGGGATTTGCCGGCGGGGCACGGAGTGAGTTACGGGCGCAAGTTCGTCACGGAAAATTCGACGACGGTGGCGACGGTGGCGATCGGATATGGTGACGGATATTTCCGCCATTTGTCGTGCACGGGTGCAGCGGTGTTGATTAATGGAAAGCGTTGCCCCTTGTTGGGGAATATCACCATGGATCAGATCATGGTCGATGTATCGGACCTCGACGAGCGTCCGTGTCGCGGTGATGAAGCGGTGGTATTGGGTCGTCAGGGTGCGGAGGAAATTTCTGCCGCTGAACTCGCCGAACGGGCAGGGACAATTTCTTGGGAGATATTGACGCGCTTCGGCTCGCCCAGATTGGGGCGGGTGGAGGTTTGATGGAGGATTTTTAAATGAAGAATATGAAGTGGGTGTTTTTGTCGGTTGGACTGATTATTGGGATGAGTCTGGGATTGTTCTTAGGTTTGCGCTCTGCGGAGAGGAAGGTGATCGCGAAGGATTGCTGGACGAGAAAGAGAACTCGAAGGACTGAAATTTCCCATTGGCAATTTGCTCGGAACGGCGCAACTTTCCAATGTGCTTCAGATTGTCTTTAACGAAATTAGTGCCGCAGAGATTAGCCAGCTGGATACGCTGGACCAGCTTGAGCTTTTGTCGGAGTTCAAGGTGACGACGGATGATGTGGAAAAAATCGCCGACGGCGAGCACCCGAAGTTTGGATGCATCGAGCGGGACGGGAAGAATTTGTTTCGTTACCGAGCCAAAGACTCGCGGATTTACTTCGAGGTGGCAGGCGATTCGGTGATTGTTCACCGCGTGCTGCACCGCAATACTTTCGCAGATTTCTTGTTCCGCACGAACCTTGGCGATGTGGACGAGGATAATGAACTTGGGAAGAATAAGCACTTCTGGGAGCTGATCGAAGAGGGCGAAAAAGCCCGTCGCATCTAGTTAAGGCGCATTTTTTACGACTTTCGAGGTCTATTCCGATGCGATGGTGGCTTGACGAAGACGAAACCCCAGCCATATCCTCAATAGTGACCGAGTCGAATACAGAATCTTCAGACCAACAACCTAACCGGACCCCAATTTTGGACATCAAAGAAATCCGCAAAATCGTCGAAATGATGAAGGAGAATGATCTTTCCCTCTTCAGCTTCGAGAAGGACGAATTCAAGATCAAACTCAAGCGAGGAAACGAGCTTGATGACTTCAAGGCAATGCTTGGCTCGATGCCTGCTATGGCGGCTCCGTCACCAGCAGCAGCTCCTGCCGCCGCCGCAGCGCCTGCTCCAGGGGCGGACGGTGGTGCACCATCGGCGGAAGGTAACGAAATCACCTCGCCAATGGTGGGGACGTTTTACCGCAAGCCGTCGCCGGAAGCGGATCTGTTTCTGAATGTTGGCGACACGATTTCTGAAGGACAGACGCTCTGTATCATCGAGGCCATGAAGGTGATGAACGAGATCAAGTCCGAAGTCTCCGGCACGGTGACTGAAATCTTGATCGAAGACGGCACACCGGTGCAGTTCGGCGAGGCTCTTTTCCGCGTGAAGTAAGCGAACCGTTTACCTTACCAACTTTTATCTTCGCGTGGCCACAGTGGATCACGCGCTTCTTTCATTCCCATGTTCTCCAAAGTTCTCGTTGCCAACCGAGGTGAGATCGCGCTGCGCGTTATTCGTGCATGTCGTGAGCTCAATATTGAAACTGTCGCCGTGTATTCGGAGGCGGATGTCGATTCCATGCACGTTCAGCTTGCCGATGAGGCGGTGTGTATCGGGCCCGGGCCGAGCAACCAGAGTTATCTGAAGTCGGATCGAATCATCGCAGCTGCCGAGATCACCGGTGCGGATGCGATTCACCCTGGCTATGGGTTCCTGTCAGAGAATGCTCGATTCGCGGAGATCTGCGAGTCCTGTAATATTAAGTTTATTGGGCCGAGCGCTGAAGTCATCCGCATGATGGGTGATAAGAATACGGCTAGGGCGACGGCGGTGGCAAATGGTGTGCCAGTCACTCCGGGCACCGATGGTTGCGTCGCTGATGCGGCAGAAGGACTCAAGCTTGCCAAAGGTATCGGCTTTCCCGTGATGATTAAAGCGACTGCCGGTGGCGGTGGTCGTGGAATGCGTCCGGTGATGAAGGAAAGCGAATTTAAGTCCATGTATGAAGCGGCGAGTAGCGAGGCCTTGGCAGCCTTTGGTAATGGGGACTGCTATCTGGAGAAGTTGGTGATCAACCCGCATCACATCGAATTCCAAATTCTCGGTGACAGTCACGGTGGAGCCGTTCATCTCGGCGAGCGCGATTGCTCGATGCAGCGTCGCAATCAGAAAATTATCGAAGAGGCGCCGTCGCCAATTCTCAGCCCGGAGCAGCGCGCGAGAATGGGTGAGGCTTCGGTAAATCTGGTGAAGGCGATCGGCTACGAGAATGCGGGCACGATCGAATACCTCGTCGATGACGAAGGGAATTTCTACTTCATGGAGATGAACACTCGAATCCAGGTCGAGCATCCAATCACTGAAGAGGTGTATGGCGCTGACTTGATTAAGGAACAGATTCAGATCGCCGCCGGATGTCCGATTTCCGATCACTTGCGCGGGTGCACACCACGCGGTCACTCCATCGAGTGCCGAATCAACGCGGAAGACGCCTACACGAACTTCACGCCATCGCCAGGTCAGATCGATCTTTGGTATGCGCCGGGCGGACGCGGTGTGCGCGTGGATACCCACGTCTATTCCGGGTATTCAGTGCCTCCTTACTACGACTCGATGATCGCCAAGTTGATCGTTCACGGTGCGACTCGTCAGTCGGCGATCGCGCGGATGCGCCGCGCCTTGAAGGAGTTCATGATCCACGGGATCAAGACCACGATTCCGTTCCAGATTTCAATCATTGAGCACGAAGATTTCAAGAACGGGAAATACAACATCGGTTGGGTTTCTGAGTTCATCGAGCGCGGCGAGCACCTGAAAGCTAAAGAAGATCACGAGGTGAGCTAGTGTGCGGATGCCGCGCGGCAGGATTGGAGGCGAGGTTTGTGAGGAGGTTTGTAAGCCGCCCGGTTGCCGTGTGAGTTGGAGATGAGGATGTGGGGAGTGAGGATGAATATTGCTGTGATTGTGTGAGAAGCCTATAGTCGTTGTATGTGGCTTTCCGTCATGATCTTTTGCGCCATCATGCTCGTGGTGTTGGTTTATATACTCATACTGTGGGGTTGGTGTAAGGCGATTCTTCGTGAGCGGACCACGCATCTACTTGTGAAATGTACGGCGCTCTTTGCTGTGTATCTTGTGCTCTTTTTTCTTTTATGCTCCGTTTTCCTATTCCCGATAGAATTTCCGACGCTTGCTGTACTCGTTATGATGGCCTTGGGAGTTCCTGTAGTTTTCGCTTTAATCCATTATTTCGGAGCCTCAATACAAAGAGCGCTGGTAATTGTCGCATTGACCTCGGTGAGCTGGATATTTCTAAGTCTAGCGCCTAGCTTAGGTTCAATTTTAGTAATGCGTTAGCAGGTCTGTGTTGTAGACTTGGCGCGAACGCGGGGTAGAATAGCTTATGGGTATCGGTTGGATTTTACTTTCCATATTTATTTCGGCAGGTGTGCTGTGGGGATTGTTGCGGCTATTTGCGAATGATGAGGCGGACCTGACTCCGCCGCGGTATTCGATTTTCGGGGCGTGTTATTGGTTCGTCATGTGGATGGGAACCACGGCTCTCCAGTGGGGAGCCTGGACCTTGATTCCCATGGTGATTCTCACGGTCTTCGCGCTCTATCAGTTCTTTTACGTGACGATCGTGAAGTCGATTTGGCTTGGGATTGTTTTCGTTGTGTTACGCTCGTTGTTGGATGTTGGAATGGCGGTTGGGATGCAACGTTTGGCGGAGTCCGTCAGATGAGGGATTGTTTATGTTCTTTATGCGAGGATTTTTGTGGTTGGGTTGGCTTCGCGGCTAGAAGCCACGGCCACTTTGTTTTGCGGTCGCGTATAAGGGCTGCGCCCCACGCGATCGGGTGGCAGTGAAGGGAAGTTACGGACGACGTGGAGGTCATCCCTCCCGCAATATGAAGCGTATTAAACCTGTCTGTGATTTTGTGTGTCCTTAATGCCTGCGTAAACGATGCGGAAAACCTTTGCCAAAGGGGGAATTATTGCGAAACTTACCATCCCGCTGAGAGCGAAGACGCGGGAGTCCCAACTAATTAAGCTATGTCTCTTTCCATTTCCGATGCTCGTCTTTATGCCATTCTCGACATGGGGTATGTCGATGAACAAAATGCCACTGCTGTAACTCGTGCCCTTCTTGCGGGCGGTGCTGGTATCCTTCAAATCCGCGCAAAACGCTGGGGGCGTGAGCGTATTGGATCGATGGCCGAGCGCATCTTGCCGCTGACTCGAGACGCTGGTGTGCCGTTGATTATTAATGACTATCCAGAGGTCGCTGCGGAGGTGGATGCTGATGGTGTGCACGTTGGTCAAGACGACGGCTCGATCGAAGAAATCCGGTATATTGTCGGCGACAAAATGATGATTGGTCGTTCGACGCACACCGTCGCGCAGGCAAAGCAGGCTTTAGAAGATGGGTTTAGCTACATTGGTTTCGGTCCTGTTTTTCCGACACCAACTAAAGCGGGAAGACCAGGAATCGGTTTGGATAATATCGCTACGGCGCAGGCTGAAGTTGGCACGAAGATTCCGATGTTTTGTATCGGAGGAATCAAAATGAACAATCTATCCGAGGTCGTGACTGCTGGTGCGCAACGGGTAGTGATTGTCTCCGGCTTATTGCAAGCGGAGGATATCGAAGCGGCGACGAAGGCCGCACTCGCAGCGATGGAGTAGTGGCTCTTCACTGATTGCTGAGAGCTTGCCGTTTCTGGATGAATCGCTAAGCTGAGCTCAGTGTTCGAGATCGTATCTTCACGGCTGAAAATCTACGAAGGCGCAGTGCTTGTCGGGATGTTGAGGAGCCACGGATTGGCCGCGCAGATGTGGTATCTGCATACAGCCGCGCTTGAAGGTGAACTAACCTTTGGAGGTGTAAGCGTGATGGTGCCAACTGAGGAAATGGATGAGGCATTCCAATTGATCGCGACACCGGTCGAACTGACCGACGAATGGAGAGTCGACGAGTCCGCCGCGCCGGAGGGTTACGCTGCCAAATATCCGGACATATTCTCGCTATTGTTGTTCTTCGTGAAGTGGGCGGCCGCTATTGGATTTGTCTTTTGTTTCGCTGCACCAGTTCTCAGCGCGATCGCAGGTTTGAGAAGTCGAGTCGTTGAGCTAAGTGAGCTGACTTCTGCGTTTGGCCAAGGGACGCTGGGCCTCGTGGCAGCGGCGGCGATCGGGGTGATGATCGCCGTCCTCGGCGCGATCGCCTTCGCACTATTTCGGCAGATGGATCGAAGTCGCAATGTGCGGACCATTGTCGCTGCGTTTTTTCTATTCGTGTATAACCCGCTGGTCTCCATCGTTGCCTTGGTCGACCTCGTTCTCACCGGCTGGGGTGAGGACTGATGCGTTCTCAAGCGCTTCCGCTGTGACTTCGTCTTGCTGCTCGACCGAGCAGTCCGGGCCCATTCAAGTGAGGGCGTCACCTGGCGCCAAGCGCATAAGCGCAGCAAGGGCAATGCCGACCAGTAGAAAGGTGATAATGTCTTTTTTCATCCGAAGGGAGAAGCGGTCTGAACGCGGTGAATGGTCTATTCTTCGTAGTGCGTATCAACTGGCCTCTCAAGCATTTCGCTGAATGCTGAATGGGTGTTCGCGCAGACGACCGCACCATAACTAACGCATAGTGTGGCGGCTGCGATGCAAATTCGTTGGCGTGGTGAATACCCTGTGCCCGGGCGTTGGGCGCGGATACCTAGGTAGAGTGTGGTAAGCAATCCAATAAATGCAGCGATGGAGGAAAAGGTAGGGAACCACGCCATGCCCCACCACTCGAAACTTTGCTCGACGGTTTCGCTCGTGTGGATAGTACTAGTCATTGCCCAATAAATCCACAGTAAGCTATGCAGCATCTGGTAGGTCATGATGACGGCGAACCCTGCGAACTCGATGACGGGGCGGTGGCGCGAGAGCGCAAACACCATGGCAATCAGCACAACGAAAATCATCCGTAGCATCGCCAAGTCATCAAGAACAGGAGGGAGTAGCATTAAAGAAATTTACATCGGTGACTCCGTGCATGTCGAGTGGCAGTTGTTCATGAGTTTGCGATACGGTATTGCACCGATCGATACGCTCGCTAAGATTTGCAGACAACATCAGCCCATCACCAAACTATTATGTCTATTCTCGTCGCCGGAACCATTGCTATCGATAACATCAAAACGCCCGCCGCTGAGGCCAATAACTTGCTTGGCGGGTCGGCATCCTATGCTGCGCTATCTGCGTCGTATTTCTGTGATGACGTGCGTCTCGTTGGGATCGTCGGTAAGGACTATCCACAAGAGCACCTCGAGATGCTCTCAACGCATGGGATCGGACTCGATGGCGTGGAAAAATCAGACGCCGATTCGTTCACTTGGACCGGCGAGTATTTTGACAACATGAATGACCGTCAGACTCACGCGGTGGCGCTCAACGTGCTTGAAAACTGGGAGCCAAAGGTGGCTGAGGGCATTGCTGATGCCAAGGTTTGTGTGTTGGCGAATATGTCGCCGGACAACCAAATGACGACGCTCGACCAATGCTGGGCGGCTGATTTCGTCGTTGCTGACTCGATGGACTTGTGGATCGAGATCGCCCGTGACCGACTCAAGGACGTGCTCAAACGGTTGGATCTTTTTGTTATCAACGACGGTGAAGCGCGCGAGCTGACCGGAGAGTCGAACTTGGTCATCGCCGGTGAGGCCTTGCTTGCGATGGGGCCGAAGGCAGTGGTGATCAAGCTTGGTGAATATGGTGCGATGTTGTTTGGTCCCGATGGCCAGTTTTTCCGCGCAGGGGCCTACCCGCTTCGCGAAGTGAAGGATCCAACGGGTGCCGGTGATACTTTCCTCGGCGGTTTAGCTGGCGCACTAGTGAAGGCAGGCTCTGTCGGCGGAGACGGTGTGGCGTTTGAAGATTTGAGGCAAGCGGTGGTGATGGGCACGATCATGGCGTCGTTCACCTGCGAAGAATTCTCTACGAGGAAAATTCAGAATCTATCTCCCGAAACGATCGAAGAACGCTTTAATGAGTTCAAAGCGATGGGCATGTTTTAGATCTTGGTTAGCTTGCCTAACCGACAAGCGTAACTCTTGATTGCAATTTCGCTTGGGAAATTGCATCATCAATACGATGTCGGAATATTCTCAGGTTCATCGGATAGTCTATTTTAGCACGGCAACATCTGCCATGACTGAATCGGATTTGGAGGAATTGCTTGTAAAGGCTCGTGAGAAAAATTTGCGTCTCAATATCACTGGCACGCTGGTCTACGAGAATGGTCATTTTCTTCAGGTGCTCGAAGGCGAACGCTCCGCGGTTCGCGAAATGTTTGATGTGATTGAGTCTGACGACCGTCACTACGATGTGAGACTTCTTATCGAGGACGACCTTGATGCTCGACAGTTCGGCGAATGGTCGATGGCTTGGAGTAAGATCAACGATAAGTCGCTACTGTCTACCTTTGTCGAGATATCGAAGACGGCGGGTGCCTCGGCAATGGTCACTCCAGACCTTGTGATGATTCGGCGATTTATTGGAGTGCTAAACGGATTTCTTTAAAGTGCAGTTGGGGTGTTTTACCGTTTCCAAGCAAAAATTTGACTATTCGCCGCGCACAATAAGCTTACAATCAACCTGATCCGTGTTCTCTCGCGTCAGATCAATACCAAGATTTGGTGTTATTTACGACCGCCCCGAAGACGATCGCGGTAGTGACGTGGAGATGTTCCGAACACAGATTTGAACAGGCGGCTAAAGTAGTAGGGGTCTTCGTAGCCGACAAGCGCTGCGATCTCACCAATCGTGGCATCGGCGCGTTGCATTAATGCCGCAGCGCGCTGCATACGTTGGTGGATTATATAGGCCATTGGCGCTTCACCGGTTTGTGCTTTGAAGCACTGTGAAAAGTGTGCGGGTGACATTCCTGCCAACTTCGCCATGCCCTCGATTGTCCACCGTCTCGGCAGTGCATCTTGTAAGGCGACGATGACTCTCAAAACACGATCTTCCGCTTGGCGGGCGCGGTTGTTTCGCGATCTCGCATAGCGGCGAAAGAGTCCGATCATGCGAGCGAAGCCGGTTGAGATTCCGAGTAGACCAGCATCGCTAAATCCATCCAGCGCGTGGCGATACGTCCCCTCGAATGCACGCTGAAGTTCATCAGTGCTTGGTGTATGAAGAATATGCTCGCCCTCTGGTATTCCTAGCGCAGCGACGTAGTCAGCCGCTCGTTCTCCAGTGAAATGAAACCAAAAGATCGTCCATGGTGCGTCTGGGTGGGCGAAGTAGCGGTGTCCGATTTTCGGCGGGAGCACGACCAAGTCGCCAGCTTCAAGTGTGAATGAATCGCCCGCAATCTCGCCGCCTCCACGGCCGGCAAGGCAGTAGATGAGTACGTATTCATCAGTGCCGTGGTTTCTCACTACATGATGATTAGCCGCATCTGCGAACTGTCCCAGGTGCGTCACCAGCAAATCACGAAGCACTGGAAGTTTGGCGACTTCTTTTACGCGATGCTCGGGGACAACAAGAAGGCGTTGATTGGCGAAGCCTTCCGCAATTCCTTCTGTAAGGTGATCTTCTGTCACGCTATCTAGAGTAGCTTAAAATCCACGGATCGTCCATTTTTTTCATTCAATCTTCCATTGCGTTGGATGTCTAGCTGATGCCAAAATCAATATCCTCCATTCCCGTATCGCCATGTCCGAACACCCCAAATTCAACACCGGTTTCCTGCTGTTCATTTCCGTAGCTTCGGCACTCGGAGGGCTTCTTTTTGGTTACGACCTGCTGGTGATTTCCGGCGCGAAACAGTTTTACGAACTGACCTACTCGCTCGAGACGCCAATGCTTCAGGGATGGGCGGTGAGCTCGTGTATTGTTGGTTGTATTATCGGAGCACTCTTTGTCGGGCGGCTCTCCGATAAATTCGGTCGAGTGAAGCTTCTTTTGGTTTCTGCTTTGCTGTTCTTAGTCTCCGCGCTCGGGTCGGGTTATGCCCCGGATTTCACACAGTTTGTCCTCTATCGATTGCTTGGCGGCATCGGGATGGGAATGGCATCGACGCTCTCGCCAATGTATATCGCAGAAGTCTCGCCGGCGAACTTGCGAGGTCGCTTGGTATCGCTCAATCAACTCACCATTGTCATCGGTATTCTGCTTGCCCAGTTCGTCAATTATCAGATTTCGGAATACAAGCCTATCGAGGAAACGCTCCAGCAGCAGAGCGCTCTCGCCGCTGATCTTGGAACGCAAATCAGCGTGGAAGCGAATGTCGACGAAGTGACCGGGGCGTATTTGCCGAGCATCTTCAGTGATGCCCAGCGCGAGGCGGTTCTTGAAGAAGGGCTTCTCAATTCCGTGCCTAGTGAAACGCTCGACGTCGCGGCACTATCGCAGCTTCTCCGCGATTCCACACCGATTCCAACTGATCTCCTGGATCCTGCGAAGCTTCAGGACTACACCAACGCTCAACTTGCCGAGACGTGGAATGGCACAACGGGCTGGCGCATCATGTTCGCTGCAGAGGGTATTCCTGCGGTGCTGTTTTTTGTTCTCATGCTGATGGTTCCCGAGAGCCCGCGTTGGTTGGTGAAAAATAGCCGGGATGAAGAAGCGCGGGTTGTTCTCAGTAAGATCGGTGGCGCGGATTACGCTTCGAAAACACTCGTGGAAATTGAAAGCACTCTAGACGCCGCGCATAAGAAAGCGGGCATCGGTGAACTGCTCAAACCGTCCGTTATTGGCATCGTCGGCATGGGCGTTGCCATCGCCGTGTTCCAACAGTGGTGCGGGATTAATGTGATCTTCAACTACGCGCCAGATATCTTCCGCGCTGCAGGGTTCAAGGTGGGCGATATCATGTTCAATCTCGTCATCATCGGGCTGACGAACATGGCATTTACGTTCGTCGGTATGGCAGCGATCGACCGACTCGGGCGCAAACCACTAATGCTTATTGGCTCTGCAGGCTTGCTGTTTTCATACATCGCCATCGGCACGTGCTACGCGACTGGAGCCACGGGATGGTATGTCGTGGGATTTGCGTTACTGGCGATTGCCTTTTTTGCGGCAACATTGGGGCCGGTGGCTTGGGTGTTTATTTCTGAAATTTTCCCGAATTCGATTCGCGGCACGGCGATGTCTGTCGCCGTTCTCTCGCTGTGGATTGCCAACTTTATCCTTTCGTTCACCTTTCCGATTCTGAATGAAGCACTCGGCAGCGCCTACACGTTCTGGCTCTATGCGGTGATTTGTCTCGTTGGTATCTTTTACATCAAAGCCAAGGTTCCCGAGACCAAAGGCAAGACTCTAGAAGAAATTGAGAAAGAACTCACGAGATAGTTTTGCGCACTGCTTGGACGTGGCCGGGGCTTCCAGCCCCGAAGCCAAACCAACAAGCGCATCGATTAGGCCAGGGGGCAAGATGCCCCCGCCACTCTCACCTCACGATAAGCCAGCCAGTAGTGGCCGCCCCCACGTTTTTCACCTGCAATTTGACCTTTCAGATTTACCATGTCCGTCACCGCGAAACTCGATACCCGCACTATTCCGACTTACCCCGTCGGCGCACCTGAAAAGAACCCTGTGTTCTTCGAGAAGCGCGTTTATCAGGGGAGTAATGGCAAGGTCTACCCCGTCCCGTTTATCGACAAGGTTCACGACGAGCCTGTCGACGTGACTTATCAACGAGCTTTGTTGGAGAACGATTTTGTTCGTCTGGAGATGCTTCCTGAAATAGGTGGTAGGATTTTCACAGGACAGGATAAGACCAATAACGACTACGATTTTTTCTATCGGCAGGACGTTATCAAACCCGCCCTCGTCGGGCTGGCTGGTCCTTGGATTTCCGGCGGTGTTGAGTTCAACTGGCCGCAGCACCATCGGCCAGGGACCTTTCTTCCTGCCGACGTTCACATCGAGGAAGAGCTTGATGGCGCCCGCACAGTTTGGATGTCTGAGCACGATCCCATCAACCGCATGAAAGGCATGCACGGCATTCGACTGCGCCCGAACTCTTCGTTGATCGAGCTTCGCGCACGGCTCTATAACCGCACCCCGTTTGTTCGCACGTTTTTGTGGTGGGCGAACGTTGCCGCCGAAGTTCACGATCAATATCAGTCGTTTTTTCCACAGGATGTTCATTACGTGGCTGACCACGCGGTTCGAGCGACATCGTCCTTTCCCATCGCCAATAATCCCTATTACGGCATCGACTATCAGAATCGCCCGGGCGCAAACGACTTGGGATGGTACAAGAACATCCCCGTGCCGACGAGTTACATGGTCTGTCAGACCAACTTTGATTTCTTCGGTGGTTATGATTTTTCGAAGAAGGGCGGGTTTGTCCATGTAGCCAATAGACACATAGCGCCGGGCAAAAAACAGTGGACGTGGGGCGATGATAAGTTTGGCCACGCATGGGATAGAGAACTCACTGACAAGGGTGGGCCATACGTCGAGTTGATGGCGGGCGTTTACACCGATAACCAGCCGGACTTCAGCTATCTCTTGCCCTACGAGACAAAAACATTTTCGCAGTTTTGGTGGCCGATTCAAAATATCCGACCAGTCCAGCAAGCGAACAATGACGCCGCTCTGGCCTGCGTGATTCGCGAAGACCGGAAGATCGCGCTCGGTCTCTGTGTTTCTTCGCCGTTCTCTGGGAAACTCATGCTCACCACTGGGGCAGGGGAGCTTGCGACCTTTGAGATTAACCTCGCAGTCGGCGAATCCTGGCAGAACGCCGACACCGTATTCGCCGGTGAAAATCCTAGCGAACTTCTTGCTGAACTACGCGACCGTAGCGGAAAACTTGTTCTGGATTTTCGCCCTGTGGAGACCGAAAAGCTCACTCGCGATCGCGAGCAAGCCATAGAACCCGCCGCACCGGAAGATATCACCAGCGCCGATGAACTTTACTTCACAGGCGAGCACTTGGAGCAATACCGTCACCCCACTCGTGACCCTGAACTTTACTGGAATGAGGCGCTGAAGCGCGATCCCGGCGATGCCCGATGCCACACTGCGCTGGGTCGTCGCGCTCTCGATAGAGGTCAGTTCGAGATGGCGCGCGTGCATTTTGATGCAGCGATCGCCCGTCTCACTAGCCGTCATCCAAATCCTGTAACCGGCGAGGCACACTACCATCTCGGCCTGACCCTTCGCTGGCTTGGCGAACAAGATGCCGCCTACAAAGCGCTCTATAAATCTACTTGGAACTACGAGTGGCGTAGTAGTGCTTATTATCAGCTCGCCACCATCGACTGCTCCCGCAAAGATTGGAACGCCGCGCTTCAGCATCTCGAGGCCAGTCTCGACACCAATCGCCAAAACAATAAGGCGCAAGTTCTTCAAGCGATCGTTCTTCAAAAGATCGCAGACGGCCATGACGAGAACTCCGATGTAGCTCGTGCATCCGATAGTTTATCCGCTCAGATTCTTAAAGATCTACTCGCCGTCGACCCGCTCGATCACTGGGCATACATCACTCTTCATGGTGCGCTCCCGGCCGCGTGCCGAAACGATGCTCAAACCGTACTCGATATTGTCTTCGATTACTGTGAGGCTGAGCTTTTTGAAGAAGCTATCGCGCTTTTGGAGACGCATCATGCCAACCAGACAACTTCAGTCGCGGTGCCCAATCCACTTGAGCGCACGCCGATGACACACTATACACTGGCGTGGCTTAAGCAGCTCACCGGAGCCCCCGACGCAGAATCCGCCAGACAAACTGCTCTGGATCAACCTGCCGATCATTTCTTCCCGTCCCGCCTGGAAGAAATGGCGATCCTTCAAGGATACCTTGCCCAGCAAGTGGCCGGGGCTTCTAGCCCCGCAGCCAGAAATACTGAAAGTGGCAGTGGCTTCCAGCCGCACAGCCAAAGCAATTCGGCTTGGGGGCAGGATGCCCCCGCCACGCAGGATGCCGCGGCCACTGTGTTCACCCCCACTTTCTTTGATCCGAATAAAAAGATCGACGTCCACACCAACAACCTCCCCCATTGGGAGCAAGAGAACGCCACTTACGCAGTCACGTTCCGGCTCGCGGATTCGCTTCCTAATTCTGTTCTGATGGCCTACGTAGCAGAACGAGAACGGCTCACGGCTCTGCGCGAGCAATTCCTCAAAGAGAACGCAGCTCATGACGTTGAACGAGTGGAGACGGAACTTGCCCAGAGCTTTCGCGACCACATTGAGTCTGCATTAGACCAAGGGATCGGCGAATGCCACATGAACAATCCCGAGATTGCTCAAGTCGTGGCGGACGCCATCACTCACTTCGACGGCGAGCGTTACGATCTTGCTGCGTGGTGCGTTATGCCGAACCACGTCCATTTGATTATTCGCCCCAGAACCGGTCACTCACTCGAGAAAATTGTCGCCGGTATCAAATCCTTCTCAGCCCAGCAGGCGAACAAGATACTTGGACGTGCTGGACAGTTTTGGATGAGTGAAAGCTACGACCACATCATTCGCGACGAACGCGATTTCTTCGCTCAACTAGACTATCTCAAACGCAATCCAGAAAAGGCAAAGCTCAGTAATTGGCAATGGATATGCACCGTCCCAGTGGCCGGGGCTTCTAGCCCCGCAGCCAATGAGACAGGAAGTGGCAGTGGCTTCCAGCCACACAGTCAAAGAACCACGGCGATGGGGCAAGATGCCTTCGCCACGCAAGATGCCCCGGGCGCCTGCCGTAACCCCACCGCTGCCTATGCACTAGGCAACTTCCTCTTCGATAAGCGCCGCCACGCCGACGCCATTGCCGTATGGGAAGCGGCAGTCGCCGCTGAGACCACTATCCCGCAGGTTTACCGCAACCTCGCCATCGCTGTGTGGAACCACTCGTCCGATGGCGATCGCGCCGCCGCACTTTACGAGCGTGCTCGCGAGCTCGACCCGAACGACGCCCGACTGGTCTCCGAATCTGATCAACTTGCTGCAAAGCGTGGTGTCGCTCCTGCTGAGCGCTTGGCGTTTCTCGAGTCACACCGCGACCTCGCGCTTCAGCGAGATGATGCCACTGTCGCCCTTGCCGAACTCTACAACCAAACCGATCAGCCGCAGAGAGCGCTCGATCTCATCCTTTCGCGCCGCTTCCATCCGTGGGAAGGCGGAGAAGGCGCTGTGCTCAAGCAGTTCACCACCGCTCACCTACTTCTTGGTCAGGCCGCGCTCGAAGGCAACGATCCGACTGCTGCGCATCAACACTTCACCAGCGCGATGGATACCCCTGAGTCTCTGGGAGAGGCTTATCACCCACTCCAAGCCAAGGCCGATGTAAACTACTGGATTGGTCGTAGTTTATCGGCGATGGGCAACACCGAGAATGCTCGTGAGCACTTTTTGGCATCGGCTAATGAGTCTGGAGACTTTGCGGGTATGGCGGTTACTGAACATTCACCGCTGAGTTATTATCGCGGTCTTTCGTTCATGGAGTTGGGGCAGAGCGATGAGGCGCGCGAGCTTTTTCAATCACTGAAAGAGTTCGGCGAAGATCAATTGAAGCAAACCTTCCAAATTGACTATTTTGCGACGAGTTTGCCGAACCTTTTGGTGTTCGATGAAGATCTGCAGGCCAGGCACGAGAGCGAGGCACAGGAGCTTATCGATCTCGCCGAGAATGGCCTCGCCACTATTTTGAAGGCGTAGAAGGAACGTGGCTGGGGCATCTTGCCCCAAAGCCAAAAGCTTGGCGCCGGGGCAGGATGCCCCGGCCACAACGATAACAAGATCGATTATTTTGCATAAGATCAGTGATTGGTCGTAAGGTCACGGGTATGCAGGACTCGTTTCAGTTAGCATCCGATTATTCCCCTCAAGGCGATCAAGCACCAGCGATTGAGAAGCTGGTGAAGTCGCTTGATGCAGGGAACCGTCACCAGTCGCTGCTCGGTGTGACGGGGTCGGGTAAGACGTTCACGATGGCGAATGTGATCGCGCAGGTGAACAAACCGACTTTGGTGATGTCGCACAACAAGACACTCGCGGCGCAGCTCTACTCGGAGTTTAAGGCATTCTTTCCGAACAACGCGGTGGAGTATTTCGTGTCTTACTTCGACTACTACCAGCCTGAGGCATACATTCCGCGGTCGGATACTTACATCGAGAAGGATTCGTCAATTAATGAGGAAATCGAACGGCACCGGCTGTCCACGATGGGTTCGCTGCTGACACGGAAGGATGTGCTGGTGGTGTCTTCGGTGTCGTGCATCTATGGTTTGGGATCGCCTGAGGATTATCAAAACATGATGGTTCCCATTCACACGGGGATGGAGATGGATCGCGATGCGTTCTTGCGAAAGTTAGTTGAGATGCTTTTCGAGCGGAACGATATCGCGTTTGAGCGTGGGAAGTTTCGCGTACGCGGTGATGTTGTGGACGTGCATCCGGCGCAGTTGGAAAACCAAGGGGTGAGGGTGGAGTTTTTCGGTGATGAAATTGATCGGATCTCCTTGTTCGATCCGCTGACTGGAGATGTGTCCGAACGGTTGAACTCATTCACCATTAGTCCGGCCAAGCAGTTTGTGACTCCGGGCGATAAGATGGGGAAGGCGATGAAAACTATTCGTGCGGAGTTGGACCAGCGGGTGGGGCAGTTCGAAAAAGAGAACAAGTATCTCGAAGCGCAGCGGATTCGTCAGCGCACCGAATATGACCTGGAGATGATGAAGGAGATGGGGTTCTGCCAAGGCATCGAGAACTATTCTAGGCACCTGACGTTTCGTGAACCTGGCGCACGTCCCTATACTTTGTTGGATTTCTTCGGTGATGACTTTTTTACCGTGATCGACGAATCGCACGCCACGATGCCGCAGATCGGTGGGATGTATGAGGGCGATCGGAGTCGGAAGTCGGTCTTAGTTGATCACGGGTTCCGTCTGCCCTCCGCGATGGATAACCGTCCGCTGAAGTTTGGTGAGTTCATGGAGACGACGAGCAACATGCTCTACGTGTCGGCAACGCCTGGACCGTTTGAGTTATTGAATTCACGCGTAGGAGTGAAGACCTACCGAGCGGCTTCGAAGTCTCAAGCGACCGATGGTTCAGTCCCCACCGAGTTCAAGGTCATGCAGGCTGGGCTGCGCGGGAGTGGTGCCGATGTTCCTCTGGAAAAGTTCAATGTGACGACGCCCGGGTCAGCGCTGGTGGTAGAGCAAATCATACGCCCAACGGGCTTGATCGATCCGGTGGTGACGATTAAACCCTTGCGCGGACAGATCGATGTAACGATGGAGTTGTGTCGCGAGCGCATCAAAAAAGGTGAGCGGGTGCTGGTGACGACTCTCACCAAGCGCACCGCCGAAGATCTCACTGACTACCTGGTGAACCTTGGGCTCAAGGTTCGCTATATTCACGCCGACGTGGATGCGGTTGAGCGGGTGGAAATCCTCCGCTCGTTGCGGCTTGGTGAGTTTGATATTCTCATAGGTATCAACCTGCTCAGAGAGGGGCTCGACCTGCCGGAGGTGTCGCTGGTGTGTGTTCTGGATGCGGACAAGGAAGGGTATTTACGCTCGGCGACATCGCTGATTCAGACAGCGGGAAGGGCGGCGCGACACGTGAATGGCGAGGTGGTGCTTTTTGCGGACATTGTTACCGGATCGATCCAACAGTTGCTCGATGCGACGAGTTACCGTCGTCATCGTCAGATTACACATAACGAGGAGCATGACATCGTGCCGACTTCGGTGGTGCGTGGAATGCAACAAAGTCTACAGCTTTATCGGACTGACAGTAGCGGAAAACTCAAAAGCGCGAGAGTCGGTGAGGAGGCGGGGGGCTATGTCACGGACTCGAAAGAAGACGTCCAACAAGTGCTCAAAGAGCTACAAGCCGAGATGATCGAAGCGTCAAACGCGTTGGAGTTTGAGCGCGCCGCGTTGTTAAGAGATCAGATCAAAGACCTTGAAGCGATGATGCAGAAGTAGGTATGAAGTCTTTAATCAGTTAGTCTGCAATCGAGAAGAACCGGTGTGATCGCGAATCCTGAGATTTGTGCCGGATTTACATACGTTACTAACTTCTTCTGAGCTTCCGTATACGATTCGTATTTAAGTTGGCTGGTTTGATTAGGTGCTATTTTATCGAAATATGGACTGTGAAACCACGCGACTAGGAATATGCCGTGGGTCAAGCCATATGGTCGAAGGTATTGTTCCAAGAGTTGTTCTTTAGCCCCAGTATGAACTTCGGGGTTCCAACAGCCTTTTACTTCTATAGTGACGCTCAGTGGTTCTTCTTGGCGCAATCTTCCCTTGGGCGTTTGGCTCCATGCTTGAACAAGAATATCCGTGCGATGTCTTCTTTCGGGCTGAACCTCACGGTTTACGACTACTTTCGATTTCGGGCCAATTCGGTCTCGTAACCATCGGCAAATGTAGTCGGAAATAGCTTCTTCATCCTTATGACGAAAATCTTTTCGTTTGAGCCCTCCGCCTTGCCACATCCAAAGATCCTCGACAGCTGGGAGTGTCGTGTTATTAAGATTTCGTTGGAGAGCTTCCAAAGATTCAAGGATGAGACTCATTAGGTCATTAGTATCTCGAATGAGTCGTTTATGACTCTCTTTTAGCACCGTAGCGATCTCTGACAGCGAGAATGGCGTCCATTTGTTCCTTCGGATAAGTCCAAGTGTTTGCTGATGTCGTCGATGTAACCACGCCGATTGAGGAGGAAGAACATTCGCCAGTCTTTTCAACTGCGCACATGCATCCATGGTTGCGTGAGAGCATAGTGTATCAATCACACTGCTGCGAAAGTAGACGGCTGATTGCCTAGGAGTTACGAAACCACCTTCAAGCTCCGGGTCTTCTGTATAGGGGAAATACCGGCAAAGTAGTAGGTAAAGATCTCCTAGTTCCTCTTCAGAGAGTTTCTTGCACGGAGCTGATAGACGCGAATCCACGTCACTTGCTATGGATAGCATGATTTGTTTTCCTAGCGATGGGCATTTAGTAAGGACAGGGAAAGTAAGCGTCCAGACGCGATGGGAACCAGTCCCTAGTCCCGCGATGGCCAACTCTTTGAACCTATCCTGAGACTTGATACGTTTATATATCTCCTGACTTAGTAGGTAAGCTGATAATTCTCCAGTCAGTTCTACGTCGAGAACTTTTAGTTCTTCGAGAGCTGACCTCAGCGACTTGGGATCCTTCAAGACTTTGATCAGGTCAATCAATTCTCTGGCGAGAGTATCATCCCAACATTTTTTTGCGCGCCTGATGGCGAAGGCGTGGCGATGTCTATGTATGTCAGCTCGAATTTCCCTGATCCAACCATAGATGGCTCGTTCGGGATTGATTCTGTAGAGCAGTGCGAAGAGTTCTTGAGGCGCATCCTCAGAAGATCCCCACATGCCCAGAATGCATTGACTCCAGCTGGCACCTATTGCTGTCTTTAGGCTGGAATTGAATTCGATCTCATGTCGAAGTAGCCAAATTGCAGCTGCTCCCGGATCCGAATAGTTTGTTTTCGTCCCTAATTCATCCCATCCATCAGACTTCTCCAGTAAGAACTTTCGAGCAGCTTTTATAACATCTGACTGCTCTTTTTTAGAAAGGTTAATCCATCCCGGATATACTGTAATGTCATGATCTAGATGGTTAAGGAATGAGCCGTCTTCTCTTATCGATAGGGCATGACAGAGATTCATGAAGGCCCAAGATTGACCTAATTTGATTCTTGAAAACGCTTTTGCAATCTCTTTGCCCGGATTAAGCCGAGTAGATGCCTTTAGTCGTTGTGTCTTGTATTTCTCTGAACGTCGTTTACTTCGAAGCCATTGAGCCTTTGCATTTCTACGCTCAGGAGCACTAATGGAGGTTATCTCAAACCAAGGCATCTGCGTTCGAAGAGCGGAAGATCGGCGGTAAGCTTCTAGGAATTTGTTCCACCAAGTGACTCGAGCCTGATCATTCCATACGACGTTAGCGACAAGTTTTGCCCAGTTCGATGCATAAGCATTTGAGGCCTCAAGTAGTTTGTCCAACAACCATCCGAAATCGTCCCACTCAATTAGGCGATAGGTGTCTGAGGTTAGATTATAGATCCATGTATTGGTTTGATCGTTATCGGATTCGATGATGGCAGCAACCCATTTCCTTCGCGAAGCATCCGACATTTTAATGTCCTTCGATACGCCATAGGAAGAGTCTCTAAAAAACGGATGGTAGTTGGCTGATTTCTGCTTCCATAGCTTTACAAGCTCACCGGAAATGGTCGGGGCATCAATCAATTCAAGTGCCTGCAAGAGAATTCCCATGCACAACTCTCGCCGGAAGCTAGTGTCGGAGAAATCTCCTTCCCATTTCCAGAGAGCTTGTAGGCTTGGAAGAATGTCATCCTCACTCAGGTGATGGTGGAGTTCGCTTAGCGCTCTCCAATAACTACCGTGGAAATGTGGATCACTCGTAAATCCAATAAACTGCAAGATATCCGATACTGAATAGTGCGTTGGGACAAGTCTAAGTAGAGCGTGTCCCAGAATTGACTGATCGGGATCCGAGCCAACTTCTCCTCTGACTAGAGGTTCGAGTTCGGCTAGTCGATCATCAGGCATACAAGTGCAAAGCGCATCCGCTACAGCACTTCGGTAATACTGGTCATCATCTGTAGTCCTAAGTATCTGAAACAGCGTAGGAATAAGCGCCTGACTGTGACATGCCTTTGCAATACTCACTGCAATGCGTCGAGTCGTCCGATTGGTATAAGGGTTGACCAATACTTCTTCCAGTTGTTGAGGCAATTGAGGATGATTGATGTCCGTCCAGTATCGCCAGTAACCTGACTCGTCGAAAAGTTGATTATTGGACGCTAATTCGAGAATCCTCTGAACAAGAGCTGCCTTCTGTTCATTATCGGAGAAGCTGATGCCGCAGCGAAGCAACGTCGCCGGATCTATCGCGAGAAGATGTTTGAAGTAATCAGAATTTTCGCCCGCAATCCAAGCGGCTAATTCGACTAATTGGGGTATGACAAATTCGGAGTTTGTAGTTTGATCCGTTGCGCATGTTAATGTGCGGAGTTGGGATAGTGGAAGGGTGGAGAGAAACTGTCCGCCTAGGCATTCAGCAAACGTTTGATGAGCGAAGCCGAAACTTCCATCGTTAGCTACCGTGACAAGTCCGGTTCCCAATACTTGTTCAATCTGGTTCTTACTAATAAGCCCTGGGTCAATCAGGTTACGGGCATGGCGAATATTGGCTTCGAGATCTAAAATTGAAGGGGAGTCAGAAAGGCGTATTCGATGCGTTCCTCCAAGCAAAAGTGCACATGCGAGTTTCCCCGCTGAGGTGAGTATATCGTCAACTGAGCATTTGTCACCGGTTGAGTAATGTCGAAGAAGGCGAGTGCGGTCAGGATTATGTCCCTCATCATCACATAATCTACGACAACCGTTTTTGTATAGCTGGCGTCGAGATGTGGTCGAGAATCCATTGCCATCAAATTCCCTCAGCAGGAAAGAGAGAGTGATAGGTCTAGACGCAAGTGTAGCCACATCCGATCGATCAACTGACTTGAGAAAATCATCTCCATTGTGACCTCTTGCTTCCGCAGCAAGAGCAGCGTCTTTACGTCTGAGCGGTTCCAATTCGTATATATATCCCGATTCCCTTTCTTCTGACCAAAGGGAGGCAAGACGAGCTCCTTCAGTTTCCGGCCACTCGAAAGAGCGGCATGTCAGAAGCAGTCTTAGGTGAGGGGTAGGTTTGTTTTCTAGATAGTTTCTGAACCTGCCGACTAACGTTGGCATCCTGATCAAACCTTCATCTAGACCGTCTAGAAAGATAGTAGTCCTTTGCTGATCTATCAGCCACGCCTGCCATAAATCGAGTACTTCGAGATGGTTTTGTAAATCGGGAAATGAATCGAACTGCCGAGCTTCGAGGTAAATCAATTTCTCGGTAGCCTTGGTTCCTTTTGATAGTTCATCGGCTAGAGTTCTTAGCTCTGTCGATTTTCCTAAGCCTGGCTCGCCACAGAGAACCAAGAGTCCGGTCTTGGGTAGAATTTCTGCGAGAGGTGTAGCATCAGATTTTTCTAAAAGATACTTGGCGTAGGCATCGTAGGGGTCCTCAAGAAATTCGCGTGAGGGTTTGTGATCTCGCGAATTACGCGGCGACCAAAAGCGCGTCCATGGGAGTTGGTCTTTTGGTTTCGGCACGAGCATTATTCGAAATATTGGTAGCAATGGAATCACGTTGACACCTCGCAGCCCGAATAGCGGTGCGGCGGTCAGGAAGTGGCGGTCGTTGGAGTATACTTCGGTGAAGCCGTGTTCGGCGGCGCAGGCGAGATGGAGGGCATCGGCTGCGCGGATGTGTGTTTCTGGCGGAGCTGATTCAAGGACGTATTCCAGACGAGTCATGACAGCTTCGGACAAGGGAAGAAAATCAATAAGCCCTAATTCGCAATCGGCTTGGAATTGATTCCTAAGACTAGCGAGCTGCTCCGGTGTGTCTGCACCTTCACGGCGTTTGCGGAGGAGGATGGAAGCGAACTCGGCTCGTCCATGCCAAGCGATGGCGATTTTGTCGGTATCGCGGAGGAGCGCTTTGACTTGGTCGTGTCCAGGTTCCGTGGAATAGACACGGAAAAGATAGGTGGTGTCAAAGTAGAGCATCTTCGCGTGAGCTGCGGTCTTCCGAGACGATGAGGGACGAGTCTGTGCCGCCAGCGAAGGCGCCGTCGTCAAGTGCGGCTTGGTAGGATGTAATGAGCTTTCGCCGCTCAGCGAAGGATGGTGTAGGGCCAAAATGGGTAACCGAATCGTCGAGTTCGCGTTTTAGCGAGCTGAGCACGATCTGCTTGAGAGTTAAGCCGGATTCGATGGCGTGAATCTTGACCTTTTTATACAGATCATCGGGTATCTCGATGGTTGTCTTCACGCTCACTATAATACAGGAATATGGTTTCCCGTCAATCCATATTAAAGGATGCTCATTCACACCATTTCAAGCCAGTTGACCAACACTCAGCCAACCTTCACAGTAAGTTCATGACCGCCGAGATCTCACCAGCTCCTACACAAGCCGCAAAAAAGCGTGGATGTTTCTTCTTCGCTTTCTGGGGGCTGCTCGCGGGCGTGGTCATTTTCTGCGCGGGAATCGCCGCAACCCTCTGGTGGATGCAGCGACCCGTCACCCCGGTGCAACTCAGCGAGGATGAACTCAATGAGGTGGAAGTCAAAGTTGAGCAACTACAAGCATCGAGCCATCCCGATGGAGGAGCCTCACGCTACGAAGCAGGCGGCAAACATGTTGAGTTCACCGAACACGAACTCAATGGACTGCTCAACGAGCACACCGATCTCGCTGATCGTTTGAAGTTCGAGATCGATCGTGATGCGCTGAACGCCTACGTCAACATTCCCATCCCCGAAGACTCCGCCATTCTTCCCGGCAAAACCTTAAAAATGCGTGCACGTCTCGACGTCAACTTTGATACAGACCAGCCTGAGCTACGTGTAGCCGACGTCACAATTTACGGATTTAGTATTCCAAACGCGTGGCTTGGTGGAGTCAAAGAACGCAACCTCGCGCGTGAGCTCTTTGGCGCCGATTATAGCTCCAGCCTCAGCGGCATCAAAACCCTCAAACTGGAGCGCGGAAAACTCGCACTAGAGTTGGAGGAATAGACACTATCTAAACCGACTACCTGCCTTCAACCTTCAAGCTCTTCACAACCTACATGGTAAATCACTGCCTCCGATGGCTAGCTCTTCTAGGCTTGCTATCCTCCTGCTCACACATCGAGTCGACCACCAAGGGCGAAGCGTTCGCGAAGTCCCACGCCGATTTCACTTACTGTGAGATCGACGCCGTGAAGCAGAATAACCAGATCGCCTGCGGAGCAGCAGCTGTCGCCGCTGTCACCACCTATTGGGGCGCGCCGACCACCGAAGCAGAAATTCTCGCCATCCACCCCACAGATCGCGACGGTGGCTACACCTTGGGCGCGCTTGCCAAGGCTGCGGAGGCACAAGAACTACAAACATTCATCGTGGCGTCCAAGTCAGATACTCAAAGCGTTAGCGCTCTTCGTGAACACCTCAGTAAAGGACGCCCGATTATTGTCCCCTGGGAGTGCCCATTCGGTCGCTATTTCGACAAAATCCCACTCATCGAGTCCCTCGACAGCCGCACTGTAAACCTCGAACCATTTCAATCCGTCAGCAAAAAGCACTTTGTCGTCGTCTGTGGATATCGCGACGACTTCACTTCTTGGCTCGTCATGGATCCAGCCTATGGCATCGTTAAAATAGACGCCGCCAAGTTCCTCGACTACTGGCGCGGCGGAGCACGTGCCATGTTGCTCATTTCCCCCTAAATTTATGAAGCCATCTCCAGCCATTCAGTTCCTCATTCGAACAAAGTTCCGTATCACCTCCCGCGCAGCAGCCAACCGTGTCATCGTCACGGAGATTTCTCGATATGAGCGCATTGCCGAAAGTCTCAATGACACACAACGAGCGCAATCATACCACGTGGCCGAGATGATGGGGGTAGACGAAAACATGCGCGACTGGTCGTTTAATCAAATCCTCGATCACAATATCCTCGTCAATAGAAACCTCACCGACGTGCTTCGCGAGCTTGCCGGCGGCATTCCAATCAACCGCGTTATCGATCCAAAGAAGGACGTCATGCCCAGCGATAACCCACCGGAAACGATTCTTGAAGACTTCATGGCATCTGTGGAAGACTACGAAAAAGTCGTCGCCGAGTTTGCCAAACTCCGAGGCACCAAACCCCGTCCTCATTCCGTCTTCGGCGATCTCGACGCCCATGGATGGCATTGTATGTTCGGTCTTCATCTGCAAATCCACCGTAAACAGGCACAAGCCGTCGTACGTCTCGCCAGCACAAGCTCATGACCATAAAGCCCGCAACCTATTGGATCGGAGGAAGCATCCTCACCGTCGCACTCGTTTACGGACTCTGGGCGCTGCGCCCGATGTGGATAAAGAACGAAGTGACCGGCGATGCCTCGCCACCAAATCCCGAGCAGATCTTTAACTTTGCAGACGGGTCATCGATCAAAATATACGACATCCAACGCGGCTCCATCGCGCATACATTTCCTGTTACTAGTTCTGGGGGTTCGGTGTGGAGCGGCATGTCCGGCAGTTCCAGCGGATCGTCCGGAGATGGGGATTTCGAAGTCAGCTACAGGCTCACCTCCTCTCAATTAAGCGAGCTGACGTTCACCTCAAACTCCAACGCACTACTCGTGGAGTTTCGATTCTGTGAATACGATGATTTTTCTGCTCTACCTTGGGTGGTCGCAAACAGTAATGGTGGACTCACCACAATCAATCGATCATCCCAGAGCCGCAAGCAGCACAAATGGACTCTCGAGCAGATGATGGACGAAGACTCCAAGGTCGTCACCCCTGATTTTCTAATTCAAATCCGCGATAGCGACGGTAAATGGGTCTGCGGGAACATCGCCACCCCGTGCGATGAAGACCCATGGCTACGCAGCGTCGTCGCCTTCGACTCGTGGCCATCCGCTGATTCAGAACTCGAATTCCGCGTCACGCGCAAAGGCTTTAAACCACGCGAATTCGCCATGGACAACCCCGACATCTGTTCGCCGAAGCCTTGGACGAGCAAACCCCTACCAACTACAATCGATACCCCGGATTACAGCCTCTCGCTGCAATCCGTTGATCAAGCTCGCACCGAAATGTGGGGTAACATGGTAATACCAAAGCTTTCCGTAGAATCAAAATTCAAGAGCCAGAACAAGGTGATGGGGCGGGCTTTTAATGCGCGCATCTCCAGTCTGGAAACCCAACTAGGTGAGTCCCCGAGCTCACTTCGTTATGATCAATTTCCCGTCGACTCCGCCGTCGAAAAAATTAAAGTGACCGCCCAAGTCAACGCTAGCGACACTTACCCGTATCCGCGAAACACTGCAGTCACTTTTGCCAAAGGCATTGTCGCCGCCGACGGATCCATCGAGAAATTAGAATTTACCAACAAATCCCTCGGGTTTACAAAAATCGAATCCACTGCAAGTAAGAATAAGGAAAGCGCCAATTTCGAAATCACCGGGCTCTGGAACGATTCACGAGAGGAATCCAAAGCGTCTAAAGAAGTCGGTGGGTGGGGGAGCAAACTTCCAAGGGTTTACCTCGATAGCGAACAATACCCCTCCGGACCCGCTTACTCCAATGGCGGCAGTTCAAGTGGCTCGGGCGATCGAACAGAATTCACCATCCGATTCTCCTTCACCCCGGAGAAGCCTCTCGAGCCAGGCCAAACCGTCACACTTTGCTACGTCCAACCCCCCCCACCAGCGCTCCATGAGTTCATCATCGACCGCTCGGATTTCTCTCCGCTGGACGAGGGCGACGATTAGCCCATCGGCTCTCGTGTGGCTCAAGCACTTCCACTTTGCAGGGCGTTATTCCGCGCGAGTAAAATCCGATCTGCTTGGCGACGCTGGTGGTCACGTCGATGATACGTCCACGGGTAAACGGTCCTCGATCTGTGATCGTCACGATCGCTGACTGACCATTACGTGTGTTGGTGACACGCACTTTGGTTCCGAAGGGCAACTTCTTGTGAGCTGCCGTCGCCTCCTCATCACGTAAGCGCCGACCGCTTGCCGTTGCTGTGCCTCGATTGGTTCTGACCGAATACCAGGACGCGATTCCCTTCTCAACGCGCACTACGTCGTAGTGCGGATCTTGTGTGTGATGGCGAATGCTCTGGCAACTCGAGAGAGCTACGGCGAGAATGAGCCCAGGAAACGGAAATGGCCGAAATTTCATTTGGCAGGATAGCCTGAATTCACATTATTCACCACACCGTATGGAAGGTTGCGGAAGCCAAGAGGAACCAGCATAGTCGGGCATCGTTTATGTCAGGATTTCTACGTCGTTTCTCCGCCTATGGCGACCTCGCGGGTAAAGCACTGCGCGTCGCGGTGAGATCTGTTCCGTGGTTTCTTGAGCCGGTTTTCTTGTTTTGTTACGCGATCATTTACACCGTCGTGTCGCGCCCGCCATTGCGTTCAGTGCAGCGCAATCTCGACGTCATATTTGCGCACAAGGGCGTAAAATCACCGTTCTTTGCGCAAGTAAAACTGGTCTATCAATTCGCCGCGACCATGGCGGAAGGTCTGCGTGCTGTTGACGATCCCGAGTGCATCGAATGGACGGTTGAAGGCATGGATCAACTGCAACAACTTATCAGCGAAGACCAAGGCGCCATTCTTCTCACCGTGCACATGGGTAGCTACGATCTCGCTGCGGCCTCGTTTGTCGAGAAGCTTGGGCGCAACGTCAACGTCGTCCGTACACCCGAGCGGGATCCAGAAACCCAAAAACTCCGCGAACTAGAAATCGAAGAAACGCGTGTCGCCGCACAAGCAAGGTTTGGTGACCGCGCACCTACCCTCAAGGTTCATTTCAACCGTGGCGAAAGCTTACTGGGTATCGACCTCGCGAGCGCATTACACCGCAAGGAATTTGTCGCCATCCAAGGCGATCGCGTGATGTTTGATGTTTCTGGAATGACCGCACCGTGTTGCAGCTCAAGCATCCGTATGCCAAAAGGCCCATTCGTTCTCGCCGAAGCAACGCGCGCACCGATCTATTCCTTGATTATTTTGCGTAAAGGCTGGCGTCACTATGCCGTCCGCTGCCTCAAACCACTTCCAATGCCAACCGTCAAAGAACGCTTCGCTCGTATCGACGAGCGAGCGGCGCACTGGGGCAGGGAACTGGAAGCTTTGATCACCGAAGAATGGCATCAGTGGTTCGTTTTCGAGGATGCTTTCACCAAACAGGCTGAGACAGCAAGCACTGAGCAAACACCCGAGGTAAGCGCACAAATTTCCAAGCGATGACGAAATCTCCTGCCAACCATACATTTCAAAAACGAGGGTTCACCAGCATCTCTCGCTGGATGCCTGGTCTGAAGCTACGTGCGCCATTGCCGCCATCCTCTCAAGGAGCGCAGACGTCTCGCCCGTATGAGCGGTTCTCTCAACCTAACGAAGATCCATTAAATTCCGCACCATCCATCCCAAGCGATATCGGTAATACACCTCAACAAGAAGCCAAAAACCAAGACTTCCCTCATCCTCGCCATCGCTATCTCGTCGCACGGGAAGCCATCGCCATCGGGATTCTTACGACCCTTTTTCTCCTTACCTCCATCACTTGTGAAATTACCGCGCGTTCAAACTCACTCGCACTCTATGTTCTCATTCCCTTCGCCACATTCCTAGCTCTTCACCTCATTTGCGCGATAGCAGCTCAACTTGCGAACATCGCTAAACCGCTCATCGGCACTAACCGTGACCTCGCGCAAGGTGTCATCATCTTGACTCTGTTTTCCGGCTACGCAGTCCTCCGTGTTGTTCACCCAATAGCCGACTGGTTTACACCCATCGCGTGGGTGTGGATCGCCATCATGGCAGTGGACATCATTGGAAGAATCATCGAGAAAATTACAACCAAAACCCCGACGATCTAGCTGTCTGCCTATGCGCATTCTCGTCATTCTTGTGCTCCATCTGATCCCGCTCGCCCTCGCGATGAGTGGACAGTGGATGGTTGCGATCGTGTTCATCATTCTTCTTCATCTCACTCTCCTCGCCAGCACATTAATCCCCGCGTTTTCGGTCTTCGGTAAACTCGTCAAACGAACGCCGGATCTGCCACAAAAAATCGCTAGCGACGATGCCGTATTACTCACTTTCGACGACGGCCCACATCCCGAGTTTACCCATCAAATCCTCGATCTACTAGACGAATACGAGACCCGCGCCGTATTTTTCGTCATCGGAGAAAAAGCCAAACAACACGCCGATATCATCAGCGAAATCGTCGAGCGTGGACACCTCATCGGCAACCATACACAAACCCATCCCGAACATCGGTTCTGGCGCATCCTCGCCCGCGAGGCCGCCACCGAAATCGATGATTGCCAGCGCACCATTGAAACCATAACCGGTTCGCGGCCAAGCTTATTCCGCCCGCCCGTCGGCATGCACAACCCCTTTCTCTTTGATGCGCTCTATAAGCGATCACTTCCCTGTGTCTGGTGGACCCATCGTGGTTTCGACACCACTTCCAGCGACATCGAATCCATCGTCAAACGATTGACTGACAATGTCGCACCTGGCGCGATTCTGATGATTCACGACCACCTATCGAGAAGCGTAGAAATCACTCGACGGACTCTCGAAATACTTCGCGCCCGTCAACTCACCTTGGCCGCGAAAAGCTAATCAAATAGTTATTGAACGGCGTCTTGCCCCACAGCGGCTTGATCGTGCCCACCAGACCTTCTTCAACGAGCACCGAACGAAACTGCTCTACCGTTGGATACTGCACCGGAGATCCTTGCATCCAACCAACACGCCGCGCGAATTTGTCTACCGCAGTGGTTACTCGAAACCGCCAGCCAGGATCGACCAAGCCACTGCGGATCACGATTTTTCCTCCTGGTGCCACACAGCGTGCGGCCTGGCGTAGCAGTTTCTCCATTTCCTCCGCAGAAAAATACTGCAGGATATCGAGGATCGTCACCGACCCCAAATGTTCAGGCAGTGCCTTGCGCGCATCGCCCGCCGAGAAGTGCATCTGCGCGTTGGCGTAAAATTTCTCACGCACCGCCTTGGCGTCAACGATTTTTGTATCATCGTAATCAAAGCCCACGACAGCCTGGTTGAAGCCACGCGACGATAGATAAAACGCCAGCACGCCCATGCCACAACCGATATCAAGCAAAGGAAGCTCGGTATCCTTCAACTCACAAAACACCGCATCATAGGCTGGATCTGAAGTCACTTTAATCGCCGCATACCATTTCGTAAACATGGTCGGAAACTGCCTCGCAAAATTCAGCACCTTCAACCCACGCGCAGAACTTCTGCCCGATTGCGTGTCTAACTCTGTTGTCGCGTCCCTCATTCTTAAACAATCGCAGGGTCAAAGGGGATTGCACCAAGACGACCGCTCAACTTACGCCAGAGCAATAGTGGACTACGCAGCAACATACCAACGATAAGCCGCGCAAACATAAATGTCAGCAGCACATTATCGCGAAGATAGTTAAAGTGGGACACCCCCCCCTCAGTGGCACTCAAGTAACGGCATGGACATGGAACATTGATCGGGCGACACCCCCGCCAAACCAACTTCACCGCCACCTCCGCATCAAAGTCGTAACGGCGCGCAAACAATCCACTCTCCATCACATCGAGCAGCGGCCGGACCGGATACAATTTAAACCCAAACAAGCAATCGCCAATCCCACCGCGCCAGGTCACCAAATCGACAAAGAAATTCGCCACCTTGCGACCTGCCAAGCGTTCTTTCGGAGCCGTGTCATCAAACACCGGAAGACCCAGCACCATCGACTCCGGATAGTCCTGGCTGACTCCCATCATTTTTTGAATATCTTCCGCCGGATGTTGCCCATCCGCATCCATGATCAGCGCGTGGGTAAACCCCTCCTTCGCCGCAGCACGCAAACCATTCAGAACCGCACCTCCTTTGCCGATGTTTTTCGAATTCACAATCACGCGCAGCTCAGGCTCGCTCTCAGTCATCGCCTTCAAACGCTCCTCCGTGTTATCGCTACTGCCATCCACCACCACCCAAACCGGCAACCAATGGTTCATCGCCTCGCGTATTGTGCGCACCAGTATCTCGCCCGTGTTATAACTCGGGATCAAAACAAAATGAGATTTCGACAATTCTGACATGTGAATTTCGGCGCGAGTTTTCTATAACCGCCCACAGAACCATCGGAAACCAAAATTTTCACCTCCGCAAGTCCTCATCCCATATAGATATCACCATGATGGATCAACACCCACTCGACGACCTTCCTCACGGTCCAGAATTCCGCTTTGTCGACTACCTTGTCGACGTCGAAGCTGGAAAATCCGGCTCCGCCAGTTACACCCTTCCCCTCGACGCCCATTTCCTTAAAGGACACTTCCCAGGCAACCCGTTAATGCCGGGCGTGCTGATGATCGAAGCCGTCGCCCAACTCGCCGGCATCGTCGCCCAAAGCGACCCCGACGCCGATTACCTCGACAACCTACGCCTCACCGCAGTGCGTGCAGCCAAGATCCGCGGCACCATCCCGCCCGGTGAAGAAATCCTCATCGACGTCGAAATCGCCGGAAGAATGAGTGGACTCATCCAAGCCGCCGGCAAAGTCACCCACGACGGCAACGAAATCGCCAGCGTCCAAGTCACCCTCAGCGGCGACATGCCAGCTGCGTAATTATCTTCCGAATCAGCTCCCTATAATAAGCTCAGAACACTACGAGGACGGGCGCCATGTCGCCAGGGTCAGCTACTGGTTCGAAAAGAGGTAGCATGCAGTACTATTTGATAATTGTCGTCGATTTGGCGGTGTTTTTGATGGGAACTTCCATCGCTGCACCACCATTCCCCATGTCCATCATCATGACTATATCGCTGTCGACGGTGGTGTTGACCACATAGCCCGCGTCAAGATCAATGACGTAATCTCCTTTCATGTCCATTTTTTTGACCTGCCCGGCAACACCGAGAACGGGCTGAACATCATCGGCCTCATCGTCCTTATTGACGACGGTTTTTCCTTTGGCGTTTACCTCCACGACTGCCTGTAATCTGCCGGCAACCAGATTAATTTCACGAAGTGTCGACGTGCCCTTGATTTCCAAATTGCCCATCATCGGCATGGTCATTTCCATGGTGTATGGCCACTCGTCGCCTTCTTTCACTGGCTTGCCTGGCATCAAGGCTAGAAAGTGCAGCCCAGAGAGCTGTTTCACTTGCTCCTTCTTGAACTCCAACATTGTCTCTTCGTCCAAGACCGCGCCATCACCATCATTGAAGATCTCATCGAGCCCATCGATCTTTGTTATCTCCATGGCTGGCGTTATCACAATTGTGATTTTCTTTCCGACAATTTCACCAATTCTTTTCACCGGGTTCTCATCACCCTCTTCATCGGACTCAATCGCAGAGTCGTAAACCATGCGCTCACCCATAGCCTCCACCACCATAGCGACACGAGTATAGGTCATCAATAAACTCAGGTCTTCTGAATCTTCGACAGCTGAAACCTCGTTATCCACGACAAAGGTAAGTGCCTGATCGTTGATCATCTTTTCACCCGCCATATCGAACTCCGTTTTTGTCGTCACTTCGGAAACCACCTCGTAGGTCTTACCCACCTGATAACGTAGTTTGATTTCAATAGCTTCAGGATCATCGGCAACGGTTTGTGCGAACGACGAACCTGCCGTGATTACTACAGAGCCAAGCACGAAAAGGAGAGATTTCATCCCGCAACAAAGCACAGATTCCCTCCCACTATTGAAGAAAAAAGCATCTCACTATCTTGGTCGTCGTTACAAAATTTCATCTAAGCAGTAACTGCAACCACACGAACACATGCGTAAAGTCAGGTAATGAATGCACAAAATGACACACACTCGAAAACCATAGGCTACATCCTCTGGTTGTTTGGATTTTTCGGAGCTCATCGGTTTTACTACGGGAAACCCATCACCGGCGTGATTTGGCTGCTCACGCTCGGCCTCCTTGGGATCGGCTGGTTGGTCGACCTTTTCCTCATCCCATCAATGGACAGGCAAGCGGATTTTAGATACACCAGTGGACGCGTCGACTACTCGATCGCATGGATACTTCAAACTTTTCTTGGGCCGCTAGGCATCCATCGCTTCTACATGGGGAAAATCCTCACCGGCATCCTGTGGTTGTGTACCGGTGGACTCTTTGGCATTGGCTGGGCCTACGACTTCTGCACCCTCAACCGCCAAATTGATGAGCTTAACCGTGCCTCGCGCTAAAGCTCGTCAGTACTCTCCTGCTGCGCTTCTTCTATCGTCTTCTGCACGAAATCCGTCACTTCGCGCCATTCAGGGATGAACGTCATACTCATTCCTATGGTGACGATAACGCCAAAACTAATCAGCCACCGCTTTGCATTGATCCCAATATCGACAGGAAAAATTCCCAAGCGGTGATCCCACAGGGTAGTGCCTAATTTCCGCAGCACCCAGAGGTTTATTATCGTGCAGAACACCATCAGCAGCGGAACCAGCATCCCGCATCCGAAAACAAACACCTCAAAGCTTCGACGCAAGGCGCGACCCAAAGGGAAGCGCCCCGGATGCAGGGTCACCAACTGAATCCCCATCAGGCGTTTACCCAAGGTAGTGCCCGTAAGGTGCAACGCGATTGTCTCCATCCCCACCATGATGATGACGATGAGAAACATTCCCCACTCGTTGTTCAGAAGCGAGAGCATACTCATCGGCATCGGCCATACCACTAGCACGATCAGCAGTTGGTAAAAGGTAATATCCACCCAGCGTGCCATGACTCGAGCTGCAATGGGTGCCGTGCGGTGTTTGACGATGGCGTCTTTACCCACCTCCATCACTATCGGCCCATTGGCAGCCTCATCGTCATGCATCAACGACTCATCGGCAGGAGTATCTTTCTCTTCACCAAAATCCTCATCGGTCATTCCCGCGGCATCGACTTTTTCCAGCGGTAGCCATTTGTCCATCCCCTCATGCCAAACGAGTGAGTCGCGATTTAATTTGCCGTCGCGCACCAATTCACGCAGTGCAAATACCGGCACCGGACCGTGCTTTTCTCCCTCGCTGATATAATAAAATCGCATCTTATTGTCTTTTTTTTAAAGCGAGGCTCATCAGAACGATAGCCTAACTAGCGAAAAATTCGGCGGGCCTCACCATACTCGTCTCGCACCTATACAACCCTTGGTATCTGAAACCACCCTAAATTAGAACCGCCGCTCCGCAACCAATAGAGGCTTCTCCGTAAAGCCTGGCTAGCCAAGTCGTACACCAATCCCAAGATTTGGTATCAGCTGCCCATACGCTTTCTCAAGCTTTTCTCCAGTCGAAACACCGGTCGCAAAAGACGGTAGAGCAAGCTCCAACTCTCAACGGTCTCTAATCGAGCGCGTGTTAACCGGCTCTTCATCGTGGCGACCTCCTCCTTTAATGCAGCGACTTTTCTCACAAACCCCTTGGACTCTGAACTCAGACTTTCGAGATGCTGGTTCTCAATCAGTAAATTTGAAACAAGTTCTGACATTGTGGTTATTCCCAATTCAGAAAAACATACCCCCTTTTTGCCGCAATCCGATGGTTGGTCCGAATTAGATTCCTCCCAACCATCATACTGAAAACCAAATTCACTCTCCAGCCACTCCAACTGCTCTCTAATTTTATCTTCTAGTTGTCGCCGATGGGCGATCGACAGCCTAAACTTCACACCTTGAATGGCCAATAGCCGCTGCAGGTTCTTGTAATTAATTGGAGACTTTTCCGGCTCAGCTCGCTCCCTTCGAAAACCTCTGTGGATACCATCGATTAGTGCGACGTATTCTTGAGATACCCGGCGATTCCTCTCTACGGCATTCAAAGAGCACTTCATCAATGTATCGGAAGAGATACCCAGCTCCGCGTGAAAACCTCCAAGAAGCCCCCCTGGTTCTTTCTTCAGACCATCCATGTCAAACACTCTCACATTCTCCGCACCGAATGCATCCCGCCATCGCCCGATTAGCTCCTTGAAGCCAACCCTTCGAGAAATTCTTGCAACCGATTCATCGAGAGTCATACCATACTTCATTATTTGAGAAATCGAACTCTCAAACCAATCTCTGGGATTTCTCACGAAGGTTAAGACAACAATATCTTGAGTATAAGTCAGCAACCAGTTACGAAACGCATGTATCTCCTCGGGCCGCATAAGCGAAAGCCACTCGCCTGAGAAAAGAGCTTGTCGGCACTTCGTGTCGTCCAACTCTTTCTCCAATTTCTTCAATGTCGAATCTCTGACCTCTTGCGAGGGCATACTTAGCTCAGACGGGAACCAAGCCCTTAGTGTAGCCCCCTCCTCTTGTTCAAACACGAGTCTAAGAAAGTTGCCATGATTCGAATCCAAACATGGATAGAAAATACCAACCTCCTCGGCAATCAATTTCCTATTCTCGAAATAGAGTTCCTGGATTGTTGTTGTTCCTGTCTTATGCGTTCCGATATGTAAATAGATTCTATCAAATTTCATAAACATACAGATTACATTTGTCTGAGATAATCCAGTAATCAGCCGACACTAACTACCACCCGTTCGCAATGCCTTCGCAGGGTCAAGTCTAGCCACCATAAACGAGGGTGGAAGAGAAGCCAGTGAACTCAACACAAACGCACCCAGTCCAATGTAAAACAATGACATCGGGTTGATATCGACCGGAATCTCATCCAGTCCGTAAACCGCACGGGGAAACGGATCCATGCCAAATATCCCAAGAAAAGCCTGCACTTCATTGCGGAAATAGAGAAAGACCAAACCTCCTACCAAGCCGGAAATCGCACCCACCAGGCCGACCAAAATACCTTGCACCGCAAATACCGCAACGATCTGTTGAACCGTCGCACCCAGTGCCTTCATTACACCGATCTCCTGGCGCTTCTCCACGGTCACCGTGATCATGGTCACCATGATGCAGAACGACGCCACCACCATCACACAAGCCAGCGCGAAATACATCATCCGCCGTTCGTTAGCCAAGGCAAAAAACACATCCTGGTTGCGCGTGATCCACGAACTCGCGGCAAAGCCCTGCGGCAATTGCGTCTGCAGCTGCTTGGCAAATTCATCCGCCTTGTAAGCATCATCAATCCGCACGCCGAGTGAGTGCACAACGTCGTCATCGCTGAAGCTGTAAAGTTCCTGTGCCAAGTGCAGCGGCATCAACATGGTCGGAGCATTCACGTGCGGTGGTTGTTTGAACGTGCCCGTCACCGTCAACTGCTTGGGCAACACCAATTCGCGCAAACGCTCTGACGCCGCTTCTTTCTGTTCCTCGGATTCCGCCGGGCGCTCAGCAATATCCAATAATGGAACCAAGTTGAAATTCATGTCCTCGGCGAAATACGTCACCCTGTCGTCTTCACCTAGCGTGCCGTTCATCGACAAGAAGTTCATCGCCATTCTCACTAGCTTCCTCTCGGTAGCCTGATGGCGATCCGCCTCAAGAATTCCAGAAAGCGTCCCCAGCGCCGAGTTCACCGTTTCTTTAGGAATCGACAGCTTTCGCCCGACATCGCTCTCCTCCGCCTTACTTGCCGTCTTGAGAGCGTTTACCACGCTCTTCAATTGCTCACCATACTTGGGGCCCATCGCTGGGTTTTCCACATCTTCCAAAGCTGCGAGCACCTTCTCAAAATGGGCCTGTGAATACACGTCCACCGTATCGCCCAAACTGAGCCCCAGCCCTTCGAGCATCAGATCCGAGACCACCATCGGTTGAACCGTCGGATCCGCGCCTTCAAACGAGCCATCGATCAGTTCGATCTCCGCGCGGACGTGGTCATCATCTTCCGTAATGCCGCGCATCCGTTGACCGCTGCGCATCCCATTCGCATCCGCCAACACCATGCCCTCAACAATGGGCGATGCCGCTTTCACGCCCGGCGTTGCCTTCAGTTGATCGAGTAATTCCCGCCATCCACTTACCGGATAAGCAGGCGATGCCGCGGATGGCTTTTGTTCGATGAACACATGATATTCAAAGCCCAGTAGTAGTTCCTTCGTACGCTTCTCAAACCCCTGCATCACCGAAAGCACGACGAGCATGATCCACACACCCAGCGCCACCCCCGTCACACACAGCAAGGTGATGATCGAGACCGACGTGCGTTTGGGCTTCAAATACCGAAGCGCGAGAAATCTGGAAAAGTTCTTTTTCAAAATATTACCAATACCTACCGCCACCAAAGCACCTCAGACGCCAGAAAAAAGGGAAATGTCGTTATCAGTTTTCTGGTTTGCCAGTTTTCAGTTCTCAGCAGTGGCGAGGGCATCCTGCCCTCAAGCCATCACACCAAGCCCCCTGCCTCCAAAAATTCCGCATTCCGTCCCCCTCATTCAAATTCCCCACCTTTCTACTTTATACCTTCTACTTTATACCTATCTTCCCCCATGCTCGACATCCGACAGCTCCGCGACAACCCAGAGGAAATTAAACAACGCGTCCGCAACCGCGGTGGCGATGCCTGGCAACTTGTAGACTCGGTACTCGAGTGTGATACAGAACGCCGTAAGCTCGAAACGGAGCGCCAGACCCTGCAACAGGAGCGCAACAGTCTGTCGAAAGAGATCGGCATGATCAAAAAATCCGGCGGCAACGCCGATGAGATCCAGGACAAAGTTCGCGGCATCAACGACCGGATGAAAGAGATCGGCGAGCAAGCGGATAAAGCCGACGCCACACAACGTGATCTACTCTTGCAAATTCCCAACACCCCGCACACCGAGTGTCCCATCGGATCCACCGAAGACGACAACCCGGAAATCCGCGTGTGGGGAGAGAAGCCGAGCTACGACTTCGAACCCGTCGACCACGTCATACTGACCGAAAAACTGGGCATGCTCGACTTCGAGAACGCCGCAAAAATCGCCGGTAGTGGCTACGTCGTTTTCAAAGGCGACGGCGCACGACTCGAGCGTTGTCTGATTCAATTCCTCCTCGACGTCCAGACCCGCGAGAACGGATACACCGAGGTCTCGCCGCCATTCCTCATTAACCGTGAGTGTATGTTTGGCACCGGCCAGTTACCGAAGTTCGAAGACGACATGTATGGCGTCGAGGACAACACCGTGTTCCTCGCACCCACCGCAGAAGTGCCCGTCACGAACCTCGAGCGCGACAACTTGCTCGCCCTCGGCGATTTGCCAAAATGCTACACTGCCTACACCCCGTGCTTCCGCCGCGAAGCAGGCAGCGCCGGTCGCGACAGCAAAGGACTCATCCGCATGCATCAGTTTGATAAAGTGGAAATCGTCCGCATCGAGCGCCCCGAGCGTAGCTACGAGGCTTTGGAGGAACTCACTGGTCACGCCGAAGCCGTGTTGCAAAAACTCGGACTGCACTACCGCGTCATCGAGCTCTGCACGGGCGACATCGGGTTCTCCGCCGCCAAGACCTACGACATCGAAGTCTGGGCACCCGGCCACGGCAAATACCTCGAAGTCTCCAGTTGCTCGAACTTCGAAGACTATCAGGCCCGCCGCATGAACCTGCGCTTTAAGGACGAGGAGAAAAAGAACCGCTTCTGCCACACCCTCAACGGTTCCGGCACCGCATTGCCACGTCTCTACGTCGCCTTGGTGGAAACCTACCAACAAGCCGACGGTTCGATCCGTCTGCCCGAAGCACTCGTCCCCTACTTCGGCGCGGAAGAAATATCTGTACGATAATCTGTTATCCTTAGTGAATCCGCCATGAAGACATCGCTACCGCAATCAGCAAAAGAGGAATCCCGATAATACAGGCCGTGACGACCTTACCCGCCGTGTCGAGTGTCTTGTGTGCGTCGTATCCCTCCGGACACGCCCACAGACGCCAAGTCAGCCAGTAGCTCACGATTGGCACGATGAAGTACAGGACACCCCAGCCGGACATCCCCAAATTCTTTAGACGTCGAAGGGTCGCAAAAAGCAAGCCGCCAAACATCAAGACGACGGCTAGGTTTGATAAATCTGGAATCAGTTCCTCGACGGAACCCGTCACCACTAAGGTTCCAATACAAGCTGCTGCAAACAGAGCACGCCCGAACCCGCCATGCTTCACCGCAGGCGCTAATGAGCGACTCGTATCAATCGTCGCCGGTGAAACCGCGTAAGGGTTCACCCCGGCACTTGAGGCAACAGGCGAGTCCGTCAACTCAGAAGAGCCAGCGAACCCGCATTGCGCCAATGTCTTCCACTCATCCATCCCCGTCTTCCAGCAGAGGTCGACTTCCACGTTCAGATCGCCAGAAGCCACCATTGAAGAAACCGCTTCCGCCGCCATCGGTCCTTCTTGGTTTCCGTTTCTAGCAATATACCATTCTGCCATCCAAGTGATGTAGCCACACTCAATGTCTTCGTCAAGCGAGCATCCAACAATCCAATAAATGCCCTGTGGTTATGGATAACAACCAGGAACCTTGGAAAGAGAAGTAGCCCCAAAGCTCGCCTGTCCGCTACCCCTCCCGCACCAAAACGGTAACGACTCTTAGGCGTATTTCTTCACCTGTATTTTCTTTCGCCGCTCGCTCCAACTCCTGAACCAGCGCATCGTCAACTGGTGATGAAGACTCCACGGTGAGTTCAACAATGCGCACGCCATTTTTTCGTGGACGCTTGTCGAGTTCGACCACCGCCACACCCCGCGTCGATGCCACCTCGTTAAGCGCCAGCTCTAAACCCGGTCCGCCCGCAAGCTGATTCAAAATGGCCGAAGAAAGAGGCACCATCAGGCCAAGCATCAGAAGCGCACAAGAAATCATCACCCGCTTTGCCCAAAGTCCCTCGGCAGAGGACTTGCCCCTGATCCCGGCAAGATAAAAGTTGAGGGCACTGCCGAAGACAATCGCCACCACGTTCGTGCCAAAAAGCAACGCCGCCCCCTGGGCCACATCGAACTTCGCCATCGCCAGGCAAATCCCTGTCGTCGCGATAGGCGGCACCAGCGCGGCAGCGATCGCAACCCCAGCCAGTGCCCCACTCAACTTCGGGCGGGCGAGACAATAACTCGCCGCAATCCCGGAAACAAACGCCACCCCCATATCCAGAACACTGGGTTTCCCGCGTGCGGCTAGTTCATTGGTTAGCGAAAACCCCAACCAATCCGAAACCCATCCCGTCAACAATCCTATGCCCAAGGCTTCCAGAAACCCATAGGCAACCGACTTCTGACACTGCTTCCACAACAACCAGTTGCCCTGCACCACGGCCAGGCCACCACCAATCAACGGAGTCATCAACGGAGCAACCAGCATCGCCCCAATGACCACCGCGACACTGTCAGCAATGAGTCCAAGAGACGCAATCAACGTTGCGAGGATCATCAACGCCGCAAAATCAAACGACCACCGCGTCTTTTCCTCAACCTCTTCGAACAAGGAAACCCGTTCACTCCTTCGCAGTTGAGGCACATTGACATGCATCAAACGCTCCACCGTGTCTCTGATCCGGTGCCCGACCGGGCGCTCACCACGAATCACTGCCACGCTCATTCCGTGTGATCCGCGTATCAGCCGATCGGGCACAGTGCCAAAAAGCTTTCGCCGAATCGAACTTGCCCCCGAGGCCCCGATCAGCAGCATTCCATATCCACCGGAAGTCACTTCCTCTCGAATCGCACCATACACATCGTTGCTAACAATAACCTTCTGGCCAACACCTTCCTTCAAAACGCCCGCTTTTCTCAAATGTCGATCCAGGCGCTTTTGCCCCACATCACCAGAGTCATCATCAGCCGCAGGCTCCACAAAAAGTGCCGTCACTTGGTCACCGAAAGCATCCGCCGCGAGTTTCAACCCTTTTCGCGAGTGCGGACCTCCAGAACAAGGAAGCAACACACGGCCATCTCCCGTAGCTCCTTCGCCAAGTCGCAAGACCATCACCGCGCAAGGCACCTCATCCATCAAGCGTCGCAGCGCTGTCCGGTATGGTGTTGGATGATCCAGACGACCTTGAAGAATCAACAGGGTTGGCTTGGTTGAAGCCTGCGCATTAGAAACCGTTCGGAAGACGTTCGCCGTCGTGGTGATACTCCACTGGACAGATTCCATTTCATCAAGCTGCTTCGCTCCAGCACCATTGAATGCACTCCTTCCGCCGTCTTCCCAGTTCTTCCACAAGGGCTCGTCAATTCCTGATCCATTAGTGATATGCAGGATCGACAGCTCGGGAGACGCAGTGCCAGCCAGTCGAGAACACCATTCCGTCATCGCATCCAATGAGTTCAACTCTCTAACAACCAAAAGAATTTTCGCCATGACCAGTATTCGTTTTTTCGCCTTTTATCCCGACTGCAAAAACATACTCTTAGCAAACCGAGCGGATCCAGCCTTTCTCCACATATTTTGTCACAAAAACTTACCGAACAATCCATTCAGACAGCATCAATTGAGAAGAACCACTTCACCGCAACTCCACATCGTCCCACGACGCCGGATCCTCAATCGCCTCGAGATGGGTGAACACCGAGGCACCAGGCAAGGCAACCACCACCGCCGCCTCAACTTCTTCGATCAGGTCGTGCCCGCGACGCACCGTCCAGTCGCCGGGAACCAGCACATGCATCGACACAAACCTACGTGTCGCTGCGCGACGGGTGCGTACAGCATGAAAATCAATCCCACGCGCACGGTATACATCGAGCGCAGCATCCACCGCAGCGCGCTCCGCCTCCGGTAGCGCCTCGTCCATCAGGCCACCAACCGATTGGCGGATCATCCCCACACCAGTCCAGCCAACATGCACCGCCAGCACCATCGCGACCAATGGGTCAAGGATCGTCCATCCCGTGATGGCCACCAGCGCGATGGCGACGATCACACCACCCGTCGTCCACACGTCGGTGAGCAAATGCTTGCCGCTCGCTTCCAGGGTGACTGAGCGCTCCTCTCGACTAACGCGAAGCAAACCCAAGCCCACCACCAAGTTGACCAAAGCCGCCACTCCCGCAGCGATCATCCCAAAACCCAACTGCGTGAGCTCAACGGGATGAATCAGATGATCAACCGCCGTCCACCCGATCGCCACCGCGCCACCGATCACCAAAAGCCCTTCGATCGCGCTGGAAAAATACTCCGCCTTCTCGTGACCAAAAGCATGGTTCGAATCCGCCGGCTTCACCGAGATCCGCAACATCCACAACGCGATCAGCGCTCCCGCCAGGTTCACAAACGACTCCAGCGCATCAGACAACAAACCGACCGATCCCGTCAGCCACCAAGCATATCCCTTGATGAGGATGGTCACCACCGAAGCCAACACCGCCACCAACGCCCAGCGAAGCAGGCGTTGGTGATGTCTTGAAGATGGCGCAGTCATGGTTGGAATGGATCAACCACCTTGGCAGCTTCTCGCAGAGGTTTCCAGAAAATCACACCACCGATAGCAGATAACCTTCGTCTCCCGTAGCCACACTTGTGAAAGTGTGGCCGAGCGATCATCACCTCACGAAAAATCGTCCAACCCTCCAAAAAGCACTCGCTCTATCCACCCTCATTTCCCACGCTCTAACACAGTGATCCCATAAGGCGCCAGATGCGAATGGCACTGTTTTAAGCGGTAGTTTCAGCGAATTGCGAACACAGCCTACACGGGCGGGGACGCCCGCTCTTTTTTGGATTACCGCTTTTGGAGCGGGTGCCTCCAGGCTCCCGCTGGGTGAGGGGGCATGCTCTTAAGTGTTCGAATTAGGGTATACGCTTTACTTGTGTAGTTCGGGCGCTTGGCAGGCTGCGGCGTCACCCTGCGGAGGCCTGGAGACCTCCGCTCCTTGATCAATCAAGCCGGCGGCACGCTTAAAACAGCGCCATTCGCGTCAGATGCCAAAACTGGCAATGAGATCGAATGATTGAATACTGGCTGAGTTGCAGATCACTCTACTATTATTTCCTGTTCATCGGAGCCTTCGATCTTATACATAGCTTCCAGTTCGTAGCCAATCTTATCCATCTCCTCGTCCTGCATGGCATTTTCCATAACCTTGCCAATAGCTTCGGCCTCCGGATTTTCGCTCATGCCCATCATTGCCTCCATCATGGAAGGACCAGCCTTTTCCTGAGCCTCATCCATGATCTTGTTGACTGCAGCTTTATCTTCATCTGAAGGAGCTGGGAGGGCCTTAGCCGCCTTAAGGAGGTCTTTCATCTTGGCTTTGCGTTCCGGCACTTTAGCGGCAAAGGCCTCAGCGCTTTCCACATCCTTGACACTGACCATACCGGTCATCATCTCGCTCATAATTTCAGCCATCTCCTGGCCGATTTCCACATGACTTTTGACAGATGCCGAAGCTGAATCGACATCTTCGGTATCACTCGAAGCGGAATCTTCTTTGTCCCCGTCGCCGCAGGAAACAAGGGCGAGGGGGGAGATGAACAGGGCGAAAACAGTGATTATATGTTTTAATTTCATAGGTGTTTTAAATGAGATTTGAGTCAAAATAAACCATCGCGCTAGCCATCGCGATGATTAAATCTGCTTATTTACGAGTATCAAATAAGAAACAAGCTAGACAAAAGCGCCAGAACAATGCGAACTGCAGAAGTCGAAAGGGGTCAAACGTAGAATATAGAATCTAAAAGGGATTTGGTGCCATTCGGGCCAGTGACTTTGAAAGAATGGTTTGCTAATGGCTAGTGACCAAGATGTCGGTACCCATCTTCATCGCAACCATCAGAAGCAGCAGCGCAAAGGCACCGTTGATCCAGCGACGCGCAGCAAAATACCGTTCGCGCATGCGTTTCGACTGCAAAACCACAACCCACAGCCCCCACAAGCAAAGCCCTTCGATCACAATCACCGCGGCCATCGCGACCGACCACCACCCCAAGGCATCGCCAGAAGTAAACAACGCGATAAGTGTGGCAAAAAACACCATGACCTTCGGATTGAGTAAGTTGGTCATCAAGCCACGGCGGAAGTTCTGCCCGAGAGCACCCGTCGACTCCGACTTTTCTTGGGAATCGCCATCATCACGAAAAACCTGCCACGCCAGCCACAGCAGATAAACCGCACCTACCGCCTGAATCGCTCGCCACACTTCGGGCTGAGTCCTCATCAACACACTCACCGAGGTGACCGCCAGCGTCGCATGAACCACTAGACCAGTGGTGATCCCCGCAACACAAGCCATCGCTGCGGATCGCCCACACGCAAGAGCCGTACGCGTAATCAAAATCATATCCGGCCCTGGGCTAAACTGCCCAACCGCCAAAACCAAGGCGAACGCCAACAGATCGCCACCCGTCATAATGCCGGAGTCAATGGTTCAGCGTGGGCTTGGATAACGATTCGCCTTGGTTTCATAGCCAGAAAAGTCATAAATAGGAGTGGTTCGCACATCAATGAGAATTGCAACCAATCCCCGGGCCTAAGATCAAAACGTATCTCGTTCATGCGCAAAGTCCTCACATTTCTCACTCTTGCCTTGCTGTGTTCACCGCTCACAGCATCGCCCATCCCCAAGGACACGCGCCAGCTCGTCGTCGCCGTCGCAGCGGATTGGAATTCCACCAGCGCCCAGCTATGGATGCTCCAACGCAGCGGCAAAGGAAAATCGTGGCAACTCGCCGCAGGCCCAGTTCCAACAAAGCTTGGACGCACCGGACTCGTCTGGGGGCGCGGTCTTCATACACCTCCTCGCGGAGCCACCTTAAAGAAAGAGGGCGATGGTAAAACCCCGTGCGGTGCATTCGCTATCGGGCAATCCTACGGCACGCTCGACCCGCAAACCGTCAAGCTGCGTAATAATATGATCTATGTCCACATCGGCCCGAGCGACCTGTGGGTGGAGGATGTGAATTCAGAATATTACAACCGTCATATACGACTTCCGGATGGACGCACGCCCAATACCGAGTGGGAGAAAAAGCAGCAAATGCGGCTCAACGACGACGCGCACAAGCTCAAACTCTTCATCGCCCACAACGCGCTACCCAACATCGTGCGCGGCGCGGGTAGTGCGATCTTTTTTCATATCTGGCGCGACAATGGTGGACGCCCTACAGCTGGGTGCACCGCGATGCCGGAAACGTCACTCCGCCAATTAATCGCGTGGATCGACCCGGCATCAAAGCCTGTTTACGTGATCCTTCCACGCTCAGAATACGTGCGCCTCGCTCGCTCGTGGGGCTTGCCGAAGCTGTTTTGAATTTTTTTTTGCAGATTCATGTCACATCTTGATAACCGCTAACGAACAGTGAACAGAGAGCCCTCACCGATAAGGGCGCAAGCCATAAACAAACAGCCCCCATGAAACTACCACTCGCTATTTCCGCCGGCGCCTTACTCGCCACCACCTTGTGTGCCGAGCCCGCCATCACCATCTACAATCAAAACTTCGCTGTCGTTCGCGACACGGTGCCACTCGACCTTCAGGCCGGCACCAACGAAGTGACCTTCTCCGGCATGACCGCGCAGGCGGAGACCGATTCGGTGATCCTCCGCGATCCGGACTCCAAGGTTGCCTTTCAAATCCTCGAACAGTCTTACCGCAATGATCCTGTCACCCAAGAGCTGATGCTCTCGCTCAACGAAGGCAAAACCATTGATTTCTTCGTTCGCGAAACCAATAAGCCAGACCGCACCATCCAAGGGAAAATCATCCGTAGCGGATACGGAAGCGGTGGACAAAACCGCACGCAACCCGTGATCGAGGTCGAAGGAAAAATTCAGTTCGGTTTGCCCGGGCAGCCAATTTTTCCTGCGCTCGGAGATGACACTATCCTCAACCCCACACTGAGTTGGACTCTCAACTCGGCAAGTACCGCGAAATTCGAGGCAGAAATCGCTTACCTTACCGGCGGGATGAGCTGGAAATCCGACTACAACATCGTCGCCAGCGACAATTCGGATATGGTCGATATTGTTGGGTGGATTACCTTCAACAACCAGAGCGGCGCCTCATTCGACAGCGCCACCGTCAAACTGATGGCGGGCGACGTGAACCGCATCCAACCGCAAAATCACAGACCACGCCGCGAAGTAATGATGATGGAAGCGAGGTCGGACATGGCACCAGCAGTGACTGAAAAATCCTTCGATGAGTTTCACCTCTACACCATTGGACGCAAAGTCACCTTGCGCGACAAAGAAACGAAACAAGTGGAGTTCATCCGCGCCACCGGTGTAAAAGCACCGAAAATCTACGTCTATGATGGTATCTCCCATAGCTACGGTAACACGCCACAATACCGTGGGAACGGTCGATTTGGCGGAGCGGAAAACACGAAGGTGTGGACCTTGCGTGAGTTCAAAAACTCCGAAGACAATAATCTCGGCATGGCATTGCCCAAAGGCCGTCTACGCTTCTATCAACAGGACGAAGACCGTCAGCTTGAATTCATCGGCGAGAACGAAATCGACCACACTCCGAAGAACGAGACGATTAAGGTCTATACCGGCAACGCCTTCGACATCGTCGGCGAGCGCCGTACCGTGGATTTCAATGTCGATACTTCAAATAAAGTTCTCAGCGAGAGCTTCGAGATCAAACTCCGCAACCACAAAGAAACCGCTGTCGAAGTGCGCGTCGTCGAGCACCTGAACCGCTACGCAAACTGGGAACTGATCGAGAAGTCGGACGAGTTCACTAAAATCGATGCCACCACCATTGAGTTCCGCGTCACCATCCAACCTGACGAAGAAAAAGTCGTGACCTACAAGTCACGCTACACTTGGTAGGAGATACGAATTATTACTCAACTGGGGCGGCTATCATGCTGCCTCAGTTTTTTTATGTCTCGAATCTACGCGGTGAACCGAACGTAATACCAAATCTTGGTATTGATCTGACGCGAGCGAACGCGCAGTTGGTTGACCGAACTCCAACGCCACATCGGCGAAGACACTGATGTTACTGCCGGAGACATCGGAGTGGCCGGGCGCGAGTTCGGTTATCTGTTCGGGCAACGGCTGTAATCCTTAGCTCCGCCTCTGTAATCAACGTTTGTTACGCAGCGATGTAAGCTGAACACTTGGGTGGAGAGGCTTCATCAGTCCAAGTCCCTTCCACACCGCACAGCCACTTTTTCACAAAAGTAGCTACCTTGGAAACAGCGTGGTAAAGAACGCTTGCTTGCAAAATATTATCATCAAGGAGCTTGAAGAGCTTTGCGTTCCGCTGTGTCTGGAACATGCTGCCAAAACCCATTCGACGTCGGCACTTTCGGCTGGCCCTTTTCTTCAGTGACTACACGGACGGCCGTCTCTCCCCAAGTTTCAATTTCATTCACCGCACGCTCTGGCCCAGCTACGCAGGCCGCTGTCGCCAGGGCGTCGCTCAAGGTTGCAGTTTCTGCAGTCACACTCGCAGCAATAGGCTGAGTCAGCCCGAGTCCGGTGGATGGCTCGAGAATATGGGAATAGCTTACGCCGTCGATTTTCACTCCGAAATTGATAACAACTCGGTATTCCAAAATTAGATTCTATCCTCTACGATTCTCTCCACAAGTCGTGGACGATACCGCACCATCAACGCGAATCGATAGACCGTTTCTTTCACCATGTGAGCCCAACTCGCCACTAGAGCGTGCTTGACCTCTTTCGAACAAACCGCTTCAAATACCGCACGCTCTTGAGTTCGGTGAAATTTCCGCCTGCCGATTACCGTTTTCAGCCATCTCCTACATCCAAACGACCACACCCATGCCAGAACGCAGCCCGCTCACACGCCTCTCCATCATGATGTTCCTCCAGTTCTTCGCTTGGGGGTCATGGTTCGTCACTCTAAAGCTCGTGATGAACACCAACGACCTTGCTAGCTTCATTGGTGGAGCGTTCGAGAGTGCACCCATTGCCGCAATCTTTGCCCCACTTTTCCTTGGGCTCGTAGCCGACAGATTTTTTCCATCGGAAAAAGTGATGGCCGTTCTAATGATCATTGGCTCTGGTCTCATGGGCTACATCGCCTTTATCGCTCCACAAGGAGCCGAAGCTGGCCCACTCATTGTTAAGCTCATGATCGCCTACATGTGCTGTTATATGCCTACTCTGGGGCTGGCAAATACAATCACCTTCACCCACCTGCCTCAAGATTCATTCCCGAAGGCGCGCGTATGGGGCACCATCGGATGGATCGTCGCAGGTTTATTCCTTGGATTCGCAGGCTGGTCAAATTCACTGAACGTCTTCTGGCTGGCTGCAGGCGCAACTCTTGCACTCGGAATCTATTCCTTCTTCCTGCCGAACACACCAGCACCAGCCAAAGGACAGCCACTTAATCTGCGCTCGTTACTGATGCTTGATGCCTTCAAGCTGTTCAAGAGCTTTCCATTCGCAGTTTTCGCTATTTGTTCAACACTCATCTGCATACCTCTCGCCTACTACTATGCGCAAACCGCCGATTTCCTCGGAGCCACAGGGTATCTAGAGCCCGGCTCGTTCATGAGTATCGGCCAAATGTCCGAGATTATCTTCATGCTGCTGATTCCATTCTTCTTCCGTAAACTTGGAGTGAAAATGATGCTGCTCATTGGCATGGCCTGTTGGGTTGCCCGCTACGCATTGTTCGCCTTCGGTGCGCCAGACCAAGTCGCATGGATGCTACTCATCGGTGTCGCCCTCCACGGTATCTGCTATGATTTCTTTTTCGTCACCGGTTTCATTTATACCGACAAGAAGGCACCTGTGGAAATTAGAGGGCAGGCTCAAAGTCTCTTAGTGTTTCTCACCCAAGGTCTAGGAATGTTCTTCGGATTCCGCTTCGCTTTCGGAGGCTCATTTCCATTCACCGATGTGGCTCTTCCAAATCAGATCTCATCTGGTGAACAAGTTTTCGGTACTCCCCCGTCAAACGAACTTGTCAACGCCATCGCCACGGCAAATGCAGGAGCTGAGCCAAAAGGAACTTTAGAATCACTCGCCGGTATGTTCGGGAAGGGTTATCCCGAAGGTATCGACCAGTCTCTCATTCTCACTAACCTTGCCGAGTGGAAACAGTATTGGTACTTCCCGATGATCCTCGCTATCGTTATCTTCGTCATTTTCGCCATCTTCTTCTGGGACAAAGTCGACCGCACCACCGACCTGGAAGAAGTCTCTAAAGCCGCGTCGCCCGACGAGGAGTCGGCAGTATAATCGGCACCTTCAGTTTCAGAATCCCAAGTTGAGATGGTTTCAAGATACATCGACAATCAGGAGGAGCATCATCGTAAGATGACCTTTCAAGAGGAATATCGCGAACTCCTGCGACTGCATGGAGCAAATTGGGATGAGCGATATGTTTGGGATTGATCGGTGATGATATCGCGAGCCGAGGGGACGCAACACCTTTGGTGTTGAGGCAATGGGGGGACGTATCCCAGGGTAGGCGCCGCGTTGCTCAGCCAACCCTGGGCTAAATGACATAAGCCCGTTGGGCTAGAGAACGCATGATACCACTTTCAAATAAAATATGACTATTCGCCGCGCACAAGCAGCTCACGATCAAGTAGCGACACACCCACTCTCGTCAGATCAATGGCAAGATTTAGTATAAGGCGAATTGGTATGATAGAGGGTTCGCATGAAACGAAATAGTTAGGCCAGAAAAACGGCATCTAGGTTGCGGCTGCTAACCCCAACGGGGTTTTGTATATCAGCCCAGGGTTGCTGTCGTGAAACGATGGCTACCCTGGGTATGGGAACGAATATGGTTTCCAACCCCAATCGGGGTTGCGTCCGTCGCCTTGAATGCCTCAAACTCCACCATGCCTCAATCATTATCCCGCGTCTTGATCCATACGGTTTTCTCGACCAAGAGCCGTGCACCTTTGCTACGAGATTTGGCTTTTCGTGATGAACTCCACTCCTATCAGGTGGCTGTGCGAAAAACATGGATTGCCTGCCGATCCGGATTGGTGGCGTTGATGACCATGTGCACCTTTTGACAACTCTGTCGAGAACCTTGTCTATCGCTGAGTTTGTAAAAGAGATTAAACGCAACAGCACCTTGTGGGCGAAGGGGAACGGGAGTCAGGCAGATTTTGGTTGGCAGGCGGGCTATGGATGTTTTTCGGTTTCAGAATCCCAAATTGAAGTGGTATCAAGGTATATTGAGAATCAGGAAGGGCATCATCGTAAGATGACCTTTCAAGATGAATATCGCGAACTCCTGCGGCTGCATGGAGAAAAATGGGATGAGCGATATGTTTGGGATTGATTGGTGATGCTATCGCGAGGCGAGGGGACGCAACACCTTTGGTGTTGGGGTGATTGGGTGACGTCACCCAGGGTAGGCGACGCGTTGCTTTGCCAACCCTGGGCTAAATGACGTAAGCCCGTTGGGCTAGAGGATGGCGTGCTTCGATGCTATTGAGCTAGAGCATGGCATGAAGCACCCCCTTACAGACTAATGGTTAGCATGACGCGATACCGTTGAGCTAGGAGAACGGGATGAGTCTAGGTCGTTTAATACTGCCAAGCTTTTGGCGCCGGCGTTCGCGTTTTCTAACAAAGAACAAGGCAGTCTCACTGATGGCCACCAAAATGAGTAACCCGCAGAGGATCAAAAACAGTAGCACTGCGCCGAATCCGCTGCCTGTGTCTGACATTGGATCGGTATTGCTTAAATTATAGTAAAAGATGGCGAAGTAGGTGATATGAATCACCAAGGCACATCTGAGCACCACGCAGATGACAAGAAGGTTCATTGATCTAAAAGCTTTTGCCACTCGATCACTTCTCCAAAATCTCCACTTCGTAGCCATCCGGGTCGGTGACGAATGCCATTTTGCGCTCGCCGGAGGTGAACTTCTCTTTCCACCCGCCAGGCCAGATCTCGATGCCGTCGGCTTCGAGTTTGCCGCAATAGCTGACAATGTCATCCACACCCACCGCCGTGTGCATCAGATCTTCAGGGACGTTCAGTTCGTAGTCGGGCGAGTAACAAAGTTCGAGGAAATGCGAGTTCCCTGGAAGTTCTAAAAACGCCAATTTATTGCCGGCGGGGGAGTCTTTACGATCAGCCAAAGTGAATCCAAGCTTCTCATAGAAGTCAATGGTGCGGTCGAGGTCGGCGACGCGGATGCGGGTGTGAAGAAATTTAATCATGGGCTGACGATACGGATGCCGCCTCGATACGGTCAAACCGAAAAGGGCACATTATCGGAAACGGCACATCTCACCGAGCACTTCACCGAGTTGCTTGACGGATTTCACGGTTTTATCCGCCTCTACCCCGACAGGTTTTTCCGCAATTAGACGGACGGTGGGAATGCCTGCGTTGCGGCCCATTTCAATATCCCGGTCGGCATCACCAACGATCAAGGAACGGTGCAGATCGACGCCGTGCTCCGCCACCGCTTCATAGATCATATCCGGTCGAGGCTTCGCTCGCGGGGCGTCGCTGTCTTCTCCACAATAGGCGTAGATGGCATCGAAGTCCGCACCGTGCACGGCGAGCGATTCTTGCATCTTGGCGTGAATTTCATCCAGAGCGGCACGCGTCATCACGCCTTTACCTACTCCGCGTTGACTCGTCACAAGAATCGCTAAACATCCTGCCAACTTCACATTGCGAATTACCTCGGCAATTCCTTCGTTGAAATGAAACTGCGACCAACTAGTCACGTAGTAATTGTCACGTGGATCATTCACCACGCCATCGCGGTCAAAGAACACACAAGGACGAAGCGGCGGCACATAGCTCGTCACTTGCTCTTTGTAGTTCACCGTTCCGCGTATCATCACGTCGTCACCATAAACAGTTGAGTGCGCATTTTCTAACCGCGGCATGTGAACGGCATCTGATACACCTACCCCCGCCGTGGCCAACGAGCCTCCACCACAAATCATCGGCGCGTAAAATCCGACGAATTCATCGATCAATTGATGGTCTAGCCATTGCCCGACAAAACGTCCTCCAGCCTCGACCAAGGCAGTGTGGATTCCGCGCTTGGCGAGAGCCTTCAGTCCACCTTCAAGAGTTTCCGCGACGATAAGGTTCTCCTCCAAAACAAGCTGCTCGGCGGTATGCACCGCGCTACCATGCACAGGACCAACAAGAAAAATAATCGTCCGGTCACGATGCGCATCGGTGAATAATTTCGACCCGCTCGGTAGATGACCACCTCGACTGACAACCACTCGCCACAGAGCATCTTTGGAGCCCTGTGGGTGATCGATTCTCAGCGTCAATTCAGGATCATCCGCTCGCAAGGTTGCGCCACCCGTGATAATTGCATCCACCTCGGTGCGTAATTTCTGCACTGTCGCGCGCGACTCGCTACCGGTAAGCCATTGTCCCTCACCCTCTGGTCGTGTGATCCGACCGTCCAATGACATCGCCGTTTTGGCGATCACCCACGGACGCTCGCGGGTTTGCGCGGAGCCAAACCCTTTGATTAATTCGCGGCATTCCGCCACCAGCACGCCGTGCGCCGTTATTTTCCCGGCACGTCGTAGGACTTCCTCCGCCGCGCCGGCGTGCGCTGGGTTTGGGTCCATGGCTCCCCACACCACTCGCTTCACGCCGGCATCAATGATCCCATCGCAACAGGGAGGCGTTCGTCCAGTTGTCGAGCACGGCTCCAAAGTCACATAAACCGTCGCTCCCACGCAACATTCCTCACCATGTTGTGCTCGCGCGTTTGCAATTGCTTCGCGCTCGGCGTGAGGACATCCCGCTTTTTTATGCCAGCCGCTTCCGAGTAAAACGCCATCCTTCACTACCACCGCGCCCACGGGAGGATTCGGCGCAGTGAGTCCCACCCCTTTGTGCGCTTCTGCGATCGCTTGTCGCATCCATTGTTGATCATCCAAGGACTCCATGCTCACAGGAGCATAGCATTTGACGACCACATTGCGCTGCAACTTTTCTCGCGAAATTTCCTTCCACCGACACCGCAAATGCCTATCTAATCACTCTGAAAATCCTCGTAAATTAGAAAAAAACGCCGACTGTTCAAATGAACGCTTGCTAAAAGTTCCGCGGGGCAGTAGAAAAAGGGGAAATTATTTCATACACATTATGGCTAAAACATCCGACCCAGCAGCAGAAAAAATCGCTAAAGAGCGCCTCAAGAACCTCGATCTCGCCATCGGCCACATCAAAAAGGAATATGGTGAAGGATCCATCATGCGGATGGGCGATGACCACCGTGTCGATGTCGATGTGATACCTACCGGGAACCTGCTCATTGATCGCGCACTTGGTGTCGGTGGATTTCCGCGCGGACGAGTGGTTGAAGTGTTCGGCCCCGAATCATCCGGTAAGACAACACTTACCCTTACCGCTATCGCACAAGCACAGAAGAAGGGTGGCCTCGCCGGCTTCATCGATGTCGAGCACGCGCTCGACCCACAATACGCCAAGATACTTGGCGTAAACATGGACGACCTTCTTGTCTCCCAGCCATCTTCCGGAGAAGAGGCGTTGCGCATTGTGGAGACACTGGTTCGCTCCAATGCTCTGGATATTATTGTCCTCGACTCCGTTGCCGCACTGGTTACCCGTCAGGAGCTCGATGGTGAAATCGGTGACTCCACGGTGGGTGCGCAAGCGCGACTGATGTCGGCTGCCATGCGTAAGCTCACCTCCTTGATCGCTAAAGCGCGCACCGTCTGTATCTTCACCAACCAGATCCGTGAGAAAGTCGGTGTGATGTTTGGTAGCCCAGAAACGACTCCTGGTGGCCGTGCGCTGAAGTTCTATAGCTCCGTTCGCTGTGATATCCGTCGTATTGGTCAGATTAAAGCCACGGATGGCACGGTCACCGGCAACCGCACGAAAGTGAAGATTGTGAAGAACAAAGTCGCCCCGCCATTCCGTGAAGCCGAGTTCGACATCATGTATAACGAGGGGATCTCGTCCTCGGGCTCACTTCTCGATCTTGCCTTGGAGTTTGATATCCTACAAAAGCGCGGGTCTTGGTTCTCCTACAACGGCAACCAGCTTGCACAAGGTCGCGATGGCGCCAAGGAGGCGCTTAAGGCTGACGAAGCGCTCTATCTTGAGATCGAAACTGCTGTCAAAGCACACATGAGTCCGACGCCACTGGAGGAAGAAAACAAAAGGGTAGCCGATAAGGCGAAGGAAAAGGGAAAAGACACCGAAGAGGTGGCAGAGTAGACCTTCAGCGTTGGTCGCGTATAAGGGCTGCGCCCCACGCGATTGTGTGGCGTTGACGGAATGTTACGGGCGAGGTGGAAATCGTCCCTCCCAGGCGAGATGCTCATTTGTCGGTGCTCATTGAACTTCTTGCCTAAGGTGGTATCTCCAGACCGGTTTATTTACGGTTAATCACGTGTCCATCACCGTCGAGCTCTACAATCGTTAGGTCGCTCATTAGTCGAAAACTCCGACCACCAAACACGCGCACTTCACCAGTTTCGAGAAGCGCATCGTCGCCATCATCGAACGACTCGTTTATCGGGATGATATCGTTCTCCCCATTGGGCACATACACGTCCCATTCGTTCATGATTTCTGTATCAATGAGCTCTTGAAGATTGCTTGGTCGGCGATTATATTTTTTCTCGAATATTTCGACGGCGTGTTTCACATTCATGACCGCGCCATAGAGAACATTCCTTGCATAGATTCTCTCGCCATATCCCAAGAGCCAAGTTCCCGCGAAAACCAGCGCGGCGACAAATGCACACAAGCCGATCCACGATCTCACTTGTTTCGAAACACGGAATCTCACGGGGCAAGTCTGCATCACGCATCTAATGTAATGGAAGAACAAAACACAGTGTCAGCTGCGCAAGAAAAGGGTTTCCATTTGGGAGGGAAGCTCAGTGCTAGTAAAGTGCCGATGCTGGTAAAGCGATGGAGTGGGGACGCCTCGTCCCCATTGGGTGATGCGGGCTCGCGAGTGATTTACGCTTGTTGACTCTGTGAGTTGTGGAGTCGCTCAGGTGGGCGCGAGGCGCACCCCCTCCGGCGCATTGGGCGGAGTCGGGGAGGGATGCGTTTCACGCGTTGGTCGCGTATAAGGGCTGCGCCCCACGCGATTGTGTGGCGATGAAGGAAAGTTACGGACGAGGTGGAGATCGTCCCGCCGGGGTGAGATGCGCATCTGCCTCTGTGACTTCACATTAACCGTCTGAGGTTTTGGTGGACTAATCGGTCAGGATTGTAACCGCGCTATGGTTGAGGTGATTTCTGCTTTTCGAGTTTCGTAGCGATCTTTTGCGGAGAGGTAATAACGACGCTTTGCATTCCCAACTCTTGAACTCAACCCAAGAAAGATGGCGGAGAGCGCAACGAATAAACCGATTGTTCCTATGATCGCGATTGGATCCTTACCATTGGTTGCAGAGGATGCCTTCAGTACGGATAGAGGATGTGGTCATCGCTTACTTGATTAGTGCGATTCAAGAAGCCTGTCGATTGCACCGTGAGATCAATTTTGGAATGAGCAGGTTGTTCGCCGATCTGTTGAACAGCGGGGCTATTCAAAGTAGGTGTCTTCGTGGGTATACGGCGGGGCGCAACAGCAGAGGAAGCGGAGTGGTGCTTCGCCGGTATTGATGATTTGATGCCAGGCGCTGGGTGGGATGAGAACGGCGTCGTTGGGGTTGATGGCCTGCTCTTCGCCGTCGATTTCCATTTTCCCGTGCCCCTCGAGGATGAAGTAAATTTCTTCGGCAAGCTTGTGGTAGTGGCGATCAGTTTTGCCGCCACAGGGGAGCGATGCCTCGGCGAGTGATTGGTTCTTTACCGGCGCGTTGGTGAGATCGAGAATGCTGCGGATGGTCGATCCATCGGCGGTGGTGAAAGGGGTCTGTTTGTCGAGATTCTGGATGTGCATGGGGGAGTATAAGGTAGCGAGTAGAGGGTATAAAGCGGAATTGGGCAGCGTATAGCGCTCGGTGACCTTAGTGAGTCTATGGCGCGGGTGGTGACCACACGGGCCACGCTTTCACAAGCGTAGCTACTCGGTCAATGCTCTCTTTCGTCAAAATTATGTCGCAGCCGCTTGCGCCCCATTGACTCTTGACCATTGTCCATTGACTAAAAAAGAAGCGCCACGCCCCTGTAAGCCGGATTTTGTCCACCCCGCGCGGTTGCGAGGATGTGCGACCATTTATCTAGTCCGCCGAAGCGGGCTCCCCACCGTTTGACGGGTGGGGTGCGACGAGAACCCGAAGTCATTTCTGCTTGCGCAAAAGCCGGGCAGGCAACCCGTTTCCTCTGTTATGTCTTGCTCCGCGTGGGGTTTACCGTGCCCCGTCAGTTACCTGAACGGGCGGTGGGCTCTTACTCCACCATTTCAACCTTACCTGTGATCCGGAGACCCATCGGCGGTATATTTTCTGCGGCACTTTCCGTCGCTCCGGGCTTGAGCCCGACGCTCCCTTGCTTTCACAAGGCACACTGCCTTACGGAGTCCGGACTTTCCTCACAGTAAATAGTCTGATGATCTTCACTGCGCGATCGCCCGGGGCGTGGCTTGGGAATGTAGCACGAGTTTGCGATGGAGAGGAAATCTTTCGCTGTGGCGGGGTATTTTTTTCTGGAGTGGCCTCTTCGACCGGTTTAATGTCCGGTGTAGTATGAAAACAAATCGAATTCTGGAATTGTTGGTGATGAGCTTCGCGTTGGCTACCTCGGCACCTGCCGTGGTCATCCAGATCGGGGATGGATCGGGGAATACGTCTGCTCCTAGTGACGACCCGGGATTTGCCAATGTTGGTCAGTTGTTGGGCGCGTCGATGGTTTATATCCGCAATGGATGGGTGCTCTCCGCAAGTCATGTCGTCAGTGAATCATCCCTTCCGGGAACGGTTAGCTTCAACGGGATGTCCTATGGGACAAATTCTGCGACTTTTGTAAGACTGACGAATAACGGAGTGCCCGGACTCAGCGAATTCACTGATCTGGTGATGTTTCAATTGACGTCATGGGACGCACTTTCAGAAGTCCAGGTGGCGTCAAGCACACCTTCCCTTCTGACAAGCGTGGTCATGGCTGGTGCCGGCCGTGATCGCGAGACGACGCTGACGTCCTGGGACGTGAATACAGCGCCTGATCCTGACGTTTGGACGGAAGTCTCGCCTCCACCTCCGGCAGATCGCGAAGGGTATCAGACGGTTAACTCGCGCACCTTGCGTTGGGGGACCAATACGATTGATTCCAACGGGGATGTGGTGGATGCAGGTCATGGAGACGTTATCTCCTTTACGACTGATTTTGACGAGTCTGCCGGCACCTCCGAATCTCAGGCGGTGGTTGGTGACTCCGGTGGTGGCGTGTTCGCAAAGAACCTCCTGGGTGATTGGGAGTTGGTGGGGATGATGCATGCCGTGAGCACCTTTAGCGGTCAGCCCGGTGGAGGCAATACGGCGGTGTTCGGCAATCAGACCTACTCGGCAGATTTGTCGTTTTATAGCGATCAAATCAACTCAAATTCCAACATTCCTGAGCCCTCCGCGATGATTTTGGTGATCGCCGGTATGCTGTTCCTAAGCCAACGTAGGCAACGATAAGCTGTATGTTCTAGTGAAGTCACTTGGTCACTTGTACACGAAGAAAGGTCAGATTTCTCATTCATGCCTGGTATAATTCGAGGCGATGTTCGATAATTGCGTGACCTTTCCTTCGATCTTGCGCATTAATTTGTCATGAATTCAAATTGCTCAGTCTGTCACCGTCGCACGTTCTTGCGCACTGCTCTTCTGGGCTCTGCTGCGCTATTTACGGCACCAGGTGCCTTCGCCGAAAAGCTGGCGACGGCACGACAAACCGCAGGGCCATTCTTCCCAGACAAGCTGCCGCTCGATACTGATAACGATTTATTGATACTTTCTGATAGCATCACCCCTGCGGTGGGCGAAGTGACGCACTTGAGTGGACGTGTGACGGACCCCTCCGGCTCGGCAGTCAAGGGTGTGCTTGTGGAAATCTGGCAAGTCGATGGCAATGGAGTCTATCTCCACTCGCGCAGCAGCGGTAAAGAGAAGGCTGACGCGAATTTTCAGGGATATGGCCGATTTTTGACCGACCGCTCGGGTGGTTATTATTTTCGCACTGTGAAGCCCGTGCCGTATCCTGGGCGCACGCCACACATCCACGTCAAGGTGAGCCACGGTGGAAAAGAATTGCTGACCACCCAGTTGTATATCGATGGCCACCCACAGAACGAGCGCGACGGATTGCTGAAACGCGTTTCCGACCCGGCGAAGCGCAAAACCTTGCTAGTGCCCTTCGTTCCGGTCAAAGATTCGACCGCTGGTGAGTTGAGCGCAAACTTCGACATCATTCTTGGCGTGACTCCTGCAGATGTGAAGTGACCAATGTTGCGCCCCCGCAAGGTAGCTACGCTTGTAAAAGCGTGGTAGAGCGGTGTCGCAGCACTCGGCGCACCGCCCTAAATACCATGCGCATGGCGCCAGTCAGCTCTTGACCCGTGCCTCCAGCCATCTAGTTTACAGAAACATATAAACATCTACCCTTAGACTATACACGTGGATACTATTCGCACTTTCACCACCGGCTCAGGAGCCGAAGGAAAACTTTACTCACTCCCAGCTCTCTCCGAGCAGGGCTTTGACAACTTGAACCGTTTGCCGGTCTCGATCCGCATCGTTCTCGAGTCGCTGATGCGTAACAACGACGGCCGCAAGGTCTCGGACGAGGACATCAAAAACCTCGCCAACTGGAAAGCTGACGCTCCGGGAAATTACGAGGTGCCATTCACCGTGGCTCGCGTGGTCTTGCAGGACTTCACCGGTGTGCCGCTCGTCGTGGATCTCGCCGCGATGCGTAATGCTGCTGCAGAAGCCGGTGCCGATCCATCCGTGGTTGAGCCACTGGTTCCTGTCGACCTCGTGATCGATCACTCGGTGCAGGTGGACTTTGCCGGATCTCAGTCCGCGCTCGACCGCAACCTGCGTATAGAATTTATCCGCAACAAAGAGCGCTATGAGTTTCTGAAATGGGGCCAGCAAGCCTTCGAAACCTTCGGCGTGGTGCCTCCGGGCATCGGCATCGTTCACCAAGTGAATTTGGAATACCTCGCCAAGGGCGTGCTGGAAAAAGAAGGCGTGCACTATTTCGATACTCTCGTCGGCACGGATTCGCACACTACGATGATCAACGGCCTTGGTGTCGTTGGTTGGGGTGTGGGTGGTATCGAAGCCGAAGCCGCAATGCTTGGCCAACCCGTCACGTTCCTCGTGCCGGAAGTGGTTGGTGTGTATCTTCACGGCGAACTCAACGAAGGAGTTACAGCCACCGACCTCACACTGCGCATCACCGAAATCCTTCGTGCTCACGGCGTGGTTGGCAAGTTTGTCGAATTCTACGGCCCAGGTGCGGAAGCGCTTAGCCTACCAGACCGTGCGACCATCGCCAACATGGCACCGGAATACGGTGCAACCATGGGGTTCTTCCCCGTCGATGGTGAGACCGTTGCTTACCTCCGCGGCACGGGGCGTTCGGAGGAGGTTTGCCAGACCGTCGAGAACTACTTCAAGGCGCAGGGCATGTGGGGGATTCCAGATAAGGGCGAGATCGATTATACTGACGACCTTACCCTCGACCTCGCGTCCGTCGTCCCTGCCGTTTCCGGACCCAAACGTCCCCAGGATCGCATCAATGTCCCTGACCTAGGTAGCAAGTTTAACGAGCTCTTCGAAGCGCCCACTAGTGAGGGTGGGTTCGGCCGTTCGGCTGATACACGCTTCACCGAGATCGACGTCCACATGCCGGAGCCGGCAGGTGTGGCGATCGGATCACTCCTTGAAAGTCCCGACGAAGGCGCCGCGATGGATAAGGCGGAAATGACCACCAACCGTCCGACTCCGGATCAGGTCAATGCCGCCGATGCCTTCGATGCAATCGATACCAAGCTGAAGCATGGTTCTGTGCTGATTGCAGCCATCACTTCGTGCACCAACACATCGAACCCAAGTGTCATGTTGGCCGCTGGTCTGGTGGCGAAAAAAGCGAACAAGCTCGGGCTGACGATTGAACCCTACGTGAAGACGTCCCTCGGGCCCGGCTCGCGTGTGGTGACCGATTATCTCAACAAAACCAACCTTCAGGCAGAACTCGATACTCTCGGGTTCCAGACCGTGGGATACGGCTGCACAACGTGTATCGGAAACTCCGGGCCACTGCACCCGGCCATCGAGACAGCAATTAAAGAAGGCGACCTTGTTTGCGCATCGGTGCTCTCCGGTAACCGCAACTTTGAGGCCCGCGTTCACGGCTCAATTCGTGCGAACTTCCTCATGTCGCCGCCGCTCGTCGTTGCTTACGCACTGGCGGGTCGTGTCGATCTCGACCTCGCCAACGATCCGATCGGCGAGGACAAGGAGGGTAATCTCGTTTATCTCAAGGACGTCTGGCCGTCGCTCGACGAGCTCAAGGAAGTCATCGACTCAGCGCTTGTTCCCGAAGTGTTCAACGCTCTTTACAGCAACCTCGACACTGCCAACGAAAAGTGGGTGGAGATTCAATCCGATACCGGTGATATTTACAGTTGGGACGAGAGTTCCACCTACATCCAGAATCCACCGTTCTTCGAAGGGTTCTCCCGCACGCCGGAAACGGAGGGTAAAGATATTACCGACGCTCGGGCGTTGGGAATCTTCGCCGACTCCGTCACCACCGACCACATTTCGCCAGCAGGAGCCATCGTTTCCACCAGCCCAGCGGGTCAGTATTTAATGAACAATGGCGTCGAGCTTGCGCAGTTTAATTCCTTTGGATCACGTCGTGGTAACGATCGAGTCATGACTCGCGGAACCTTTGCCAACGTGCGGATCAAAAACCTGATGTGCGATGGAGTCGAAGGTGGTTACACCCAATACTTCGGGCCAGGATCCGTTCCTGCACCTGATAAAGAGATCGCAGCAGTCGCTGACGGCAAGCCGGCGTTCATTTACGATGCCGCTCAAGCCTATGCTGAAGATAAGACCGACCTCATTGTCATCGGTGGTGAAGACTACGGCATGGGTAGTAGTCGTGACTGGGCGGCCAAAGGCACGCGCCTTCTCGGAGTTAGTGCGGTGATCACCAAGTCGTTCGAGCGCATTCACCGATCCAACTTGATCGGAATGGGCGTGCTTCCATTGAACTTCAAAAACAAGGCAGACTATGACAACGTCAAAGCCTGCGCCGACGCCAAGTTCAGCATCACCGGACTCTCCGGCGAGCTAAAGACCAGCCAAGACGCTACGCTGATTGTCACTCCATCCACCGGCGACAGTTTCGAAATCCCATTGGTCGTCCGTTTGGACACTCCGGCGGAGATTGACTACTACCTCAGTGGCGGAATTCTTCCCTATGTGTTGAATCAGATTCTGGACAACGCTGAGGCACAGCCGCCTGCAGCGGAGTGATCCGTTATTGGTGAAAAGTTATTGGAACCGGCACTTGTCGTCGCGATGGGTGCCGGTTTTTTCGTGTCCTAATTCAGGGGAGGCGGCTATTGGGTGTAATCCGCTGGTGTCGGACGGCATCTCATTTTTAAGCGAGATCTTGTTAGTGTTTTGATTAGCGGCTTTGCCGGGGGGTGATGGCGGCCGACACGTCCGACCTACAGATGCTGTGGCTCCGCCTAATGGGTAGCTGGTTGATTTCGTCACGGTCGGCGGCGTACGCAATTACTCCGCGAAATCGACGCTGAGTTTGAGAAAGCCACGGGCTTCTCCGTTGATGGGGATGCTGGCCATGCGTTGCTCGATGCCCGTTGGGTTGGCTGCGCCGTCGAGGGTATCGGTGAAGGTGACGCTGTCCAGGAAGGTGAGATCACGGGTGGCATGTACTTGGTAGTTAAACTCGGTGAGTGAGTTGTCGCGTACATAGTGGAGCGCGAGCACTCCGTTGGAGAGTTCGCCAGATGGAAGCAGGTCGCTGTTGTCGTCTCCCTCAGTGCCGCCGAATGCGAGTTCTTGAATGCGTGTTAATCCATCATGGTCGGTGTCGAGATCCCAGTCGATGCTTGTCAGGGACGCTGCGTCGAATGCGTTAAACCACCAGTCTTGCGAGGGGGCATCGGCAAGTGTTGCCGTGTCGGTGTTTTCAGTTCCGACAAAGTAGCGGTCGCGTTGAACACCACTAGTGCCAGCGGCTTGCTGAGCACCGGTGATGGTGAGCGAAACTGTCTCTGGTCCTTCGGCTAATTGATCTGCAGCTCGGGTAAGGGTGACGTTTTTGGTCACTTCGTCTGCGGCGAAATCGACAGTGGTGGTGAGTGTTGGTGTGAAGTCTACGCCGTTTGTAGTAGATCCGCCGATGGTCACGTCGATGGACTCTGCGAATGATGTCGCTCCAGTGCGAGTGATGGTGAATGTCGCGGTGTCGTCGCTGCCTATTTCGCCGAAAGTGTCGTCGGTGGCGTTCATGCTTACCGTGCTTCCTTTGACGATAGTAAAGTCGTCGCGGATGGTGTTGGTGTCGTCGATGTATTGCGCGTTGAGCGTATTGCCATTGATGGAGAGCACCAGCGAACCGAGGACGCGGAGGTTGACGATGAACACGGGATGCGGCGTGGGGTTGACAGTCGCGGACGAGCCGCCGGTCCAACTGCTGAGCTTTCCAGAGGCTCCACAGATCGAATAGATCGTTCCGGACTCCCCTTGGGCGAGTGGTTTCTGGTAGGCGCCATCGGCACCGGAGTTGAGAAATGTGCCGGATGAATCAACGCTGCCGACTTCGCTGCCGTTGCCTCCATCGACAATATTGGCGGCAGTGAACGTGCCGCTTTTTGAGTCGGCGCTGCTCATGTTGCTGTGATGACCGTTGATCAGCATGGAGCGTTCGTAGCAATGGCTGTGACCGGAGAGGACGAGATCGCAGCCGTATTTCTCCAGTAAAGGCGTGATATATCGACGGATGGCAATGTGCTGGTCTTCCGTGTCGGAGTTGTGCGATCCTTTGGTGTAGGGACCGTGGTGAAAGTAGGCGATGATCCAGTCTTTGTCGGTGGCTTGGAGATCGAGTTCCAGCCAATCGGCCATCCCGCCGCCGCCGGGGACGTCGTTGAAGTTGCTGCTGGTTTGTGAATCGATGCAGACGAAGTGGATGTTGCCGTGATCGAAGGAGTAGTAGCGCTCGGACCCTGAGGCGACGCCGCCGGATTCGGCGTTTTCAGGGAAGGTATGGGCATCGAAGTAGGGCTGTCCGGACGCCGTATAGGATTCATGGTTTCCGAAACACGACCACATCACGGTTTTACGGAGAAGTTCCGGGTAGGTGTCGAAGACGGCGGCTTGGAACTCGTTGTCGGTGCCGTTGTTATAGGCGTTGTCTCCGAGCATCAGCCAAACATCGGTGTGGGCGGAACCTGTTCGCGCTAAATAGGAGTTGTAGACGTTCTGTGCATTTGTGTTTGCGGTCCCGCTATCACCGATGACCCACACGCGTGTCGGAGCTTTCGTTCCCGGGGCGGGGTAGGTTTTGAACGAATAATCCGTCGTGTCACCAACGCTCAGGGTTCCTCCGCTGCTGGTGGTTTCGATTTCGTAATAGTATGTCGTGGCCGAATCCAGCCCGGTGATGGGAACGATGTGCTCGGTGGTCGATGTTGCCATCGAAACGGTTTCTGTAAGGTTGCCCGGCGCGTCACCATAGCGGACGACCGAATCGCCCGCTTGATCGGTGCGCCAACGGATGGTCATTTTGTCGTGTGCTCCGGACTGAAGGTAAGGTCCGCGAACGACGACGGGGACAACGGGGTCGAATGGAACCATCTCGAGGGAAAATCCCAGGTCCGATGATGTGGTCGCAGTGTTGTGAAGGGAAATGGCGAGTAAGTTTGACCCGGGATGAAGGAGTTGGGTTCCACTGAGGACGAGTTCGTGCACTGTGGTTTCATTGCCGAAGGTTGCTGTTTGTTGCGCCCATGTATCGGTAGAGGGCGAGTAGGTGGGAAGGTCGCCAATCGTCGCAACATGGGTTCCATTGAGGTAAACATACGCACCATCGTCGGCGAGCATTTTTAACCGGAGATTGTCGTAGCCGACGTCGCCACCATCGATGTCTTTCAGAAAATAAGCACTGCCGCGAGTGCCTAGATCGGGCTGTGGGATAGTGGTGCCGGGGGTGGGAGTGTAGTTTGGCGAGCCATTGTCCGGGATGCCATCGACACCGCCATAGGCGAACGGTCCGGTCAGGCCGGTGGCAAATGCCGGTCCGTTATAGGCTCCTCCGACATAGCTTCCAAGCGACTGATTCAGCCATGTGGTATTGAAGTCGATGTCGGCTGTTGCAGGGTTGTTGGTAGCGGATGCCGGATCGTAACCGATTCCCTCGTTGACGGGGCTGAGCATCGCCCATCCGGTGGAGCTGGTTGATGTCAAGATCGGCGAGCCGGTGAATTCGAGATCGAAACCCAGATCGCTGCTACTGGTGTTGTCCTGATGAAGGGAAACGGCGAGCAGGTTGAGGCCGGGTTTAATGACGGGATTACCAATGAGAGGGATGTCGTCGTAGATCGATTCATTACCGAGTGCGTCGGCGGATTTGAGGTAGGTGTCCGGTGCTGTGACGTTGTCCGTGGCGATGAGTTCTCCATTCAGGTAGACGAATGCGCCGTCGTCACTAAGCATGGAAAGTTGGAGATCGGTGAACCCGTTGCCGCCATCGAAGACGAGGTAGCAGTAGTTGGTATATCGGAGACCCTCTGATGGTAATGGAGAAAAAACCGTGCCTCCGCCAACTCCATTGAGAGTGCCGTAGTGGAGAGGCGTTGTGCCGCCAGTGGTAAAGGTAGGGCCGTTGTAGGTGCCGCCTACGTATCCGCCGGTTGTTGGATTGAACCATGTCGTCTGGAAGTCGGCATCGGGGAACGCGTCCGCAGGATCGGTGCCGTCGGTGATGTGTAGATAACTCCACCCCGGGCTTCCCTTGGGGATAATATTCTCCGCTTGGACGGAGGCCGCGGACAGGGCGAGTGCAATGAGAAGATGAGCTTTCATGGATTCAATGAGGAGAGGGATTCGATGAATTGATCGTGTTTCTCGATCATGGCCGGACGCGTGCGGATTTTCTTTGGGAGCGCATCCCAGGCGGTGATGGCTTGGTGTTCGGCGGTTTTGCTTTTTGCGGCATCGTGCACGCGCCACATCGCGGCTTCCTCCACCCACCAGTGGAAGGCGAGGGTCGGTGTGGTCCGGCGTAGGTCGCTGTAGATTGCGGCTGCCATTTCTGGTCGTCCTGATTTGGAGAGCCAATCAGCGTGGACGGATTCGAGAGCGGGTAACTTCCCGAGTGCGTTTTGTGCGTTGTGAAATGCCTTTTCGACGGCGGCATTGTCGCCATTGAGGGTGAGCAGACGGATGTAGTTCAGATGATAGTCCAAGGGTGGTTTGTCTTGGAAGTCGATTGCGTTCTTCGCGTCATTCAAGGATTGGACGTTGGGTATTCCATTGTTAAGCGCGAGCCGCGTCTTGCTGCGTAGATAGTATCCCTCAGAGGATTTTGGCTGGGCGATTAAAAAGGCATTCAACGCTGTCTTTGCGGCACTCCAGTTCTCTCGGGCGATTTCAATCTTCGCTCTAAGGATGTGCCTGTCCTCGATCGTTGGATCGAGCGCTGCGACTTTTTCCAGATCGGCAAGCGCCTTATCAAACTGACCGTGTTGGCGGATTAGGTTGGCGCGCTCTAGCAAGAGGAAGGGGTCGCTCGGAGCCGTTTCGACTTTCTTGCTAGCTGCATCAATCAATACGTGCAAATCACCATGACCAAGAGCGATGGGCGCTGAGACTATCGCAACGAAGAGGAATAGAAGAGCAAATTGCATGTGGGGGAACACAAGAGCATACCAAAATTATCGCCACATTCCCAGCCTTCTTTTGGACGCGGCTGTGAGCTTTTGGATCTTTCCAGCAATCAGTTAGTAATCAGCAGAATAAAGGGATTTTTTAACCATGAAGGGCCTGCAGGGAAGCAGCAGGTAGCAGGTATGGGCGGGGCGTAAGCCAACCGTGGCGTGACCATCTTGGTCACAATCCCCCCCGGCGCAGCTGCATTCCCCTTTATACTCTATACTATCTACCTTCTACTATGCCGTCAGGCAGTCGATAGGTTCTCGCGCAGAGCAGCGGAGGCGTAGGGGGGGCTGTGATGGCTGCTTGCCGCAGCTCACCGGATTCTCAGTAAAATCCATGGATCGCCGGTGACGAGCATGGTTTAGTGGTGACCAAACAGATGGCGAATTATCGGGAGTTTGGGAAAATTTGGTCGGCGCGGGTGTTGCTCGTTTGCTCGGCCGTTGGCTTTGTGTGGTCTCTGTCGTCCTTTCTCAAAAATCAAATCCGCTTCCGTGACGTGGCGTCTTGGCCGACGGTTTCCGCGCAAGATGCGCGTGTGGTCCCGAGAACCATTGAAATCACGAGCGGCGGTCGATATGGCGGGACGTCGACACATTGGTTGGAGGTGTTCACGGTGGATTTCACCTATGTGTTGGATGGCGTCACTTATGAGGGAGCGCATTTCACCCCGGATAACCGGGTGCCCGACAGCGATCTCTTGCCCTCTTATGATGGATTCCCATGGCTGGCGTATTACTCTCCTCGTGACCCATCGCTGGCGGTGTTGGTGCCGTTTCCTTACCTGGGGACAAGAGAACTGATAGTGTTGTGTGTCAGTGGTCTGGCTTTGCTCACCGCACTTTGTCGATGGGGGATTTGGCCGAGTGGTCGAATTTGCAAAGACGGCTTGAGGGGTGCCATCGCGCGGCATTGGTTCGGGTGGTGGTGTGCTGTTCTGCTGGGTTTCTCGCTATGGATGGCCGAACGCGAAGCACGCGTGGATTCCCGCAGTGAAGAGGCCACGTTGAGACCTGAAATCGAGCGGTGGCTGGGCGGCATCACTCGCTCCTACCATCGGGCGTCGCCGGGCTGGGACTTACCTGATTTTGTTCTTAAGGAGGAGAAAGTGAAGGCAGAGGGCGTCGATGGGGTGGATTCGCAGCCCTTGCCTGAGTTGCCTGTGGAATCGTTTCGAGTGGTGTGGGAGAGGGAGCGAATCCGCAAGCTCTTCCATCGCCCTCATCGCCCGGAAGCGTATGGTTTTGTCGCCTGGGGCAGCGGGATCCTTCTTTCGCTCTATTCGGTACTTATTCTGATGACAAGCCGGATCCACAGGCAGGGAGATGACGAAAAGGGAACTCGGTGAGTGATCGTAGACGAAAGGTTTTCGACGGGAGTGTGGTGTGAGAGTGACTGCATGGAGTCGGGAATCTCTGGGGTGATTGCGAATGATGATCTCTTCGCACAATGCGAAAGTGGCTTAGCGGTCTTGCTTTGGAGTTGGAGATGTTGTCAAAAAGAACATGTTCTTATCGTCATCAAGGAGAGAACCTGCTTCTACATGTTCCATGATTACTCGAATATTCGCCCTCTATATTACTACTGCGTTCTCGCTGCTGGCTCAGACCAACACGTCGACAAGTCCACGAGGCTATGAAACTGTCCCGTTGGGGGAGGATCGAGTCTCTGGGCACTATACGGTCGATGTGCAGATCGAAAGAAAGCCTCTTCGCTTCGGTATCGATTATGGTTTGGGCAAGGCGATTGTTCTCTCTACTCCGACGGCGAAAGCCTTGCGAAAAAGAACGATTAGCGCAGGGGCAGCTGATGGGGTAACGGGGAAAGTAACGATTAGAAAAACGAAGCTTAAGTCGTTTGAGGTCATTGGGCTCTCTCCAGTTCTCAAAGATTCCGATGCCTTCGTGATCGATTTAGGGGAGTTGCTGATTCACAAAGAAAATCAACCGTCCACTCCAGATGGCTTACTCGGTGTGAGCGTTCTCGATCAATGGAATGCGGTGATTGATATAGGAATGCGCAGATTATTGATCCCTTACCCTCGATTACCAGGCACTTCATTTACCCAGTGGATGCATCGTCGTGGTGCATTTGTGGCCCCGCTCCAAAAAAGTAGTGATGGATTTACGATGCTGGATCTCACGATCAAAAAAAAGACCTACACGTTTCTTGTCGATGTCGGCGCTGGGTTGAACACCATTGAACCCGCTGTCGCAAAGCGTTTACGTTTGCAGGTCGTTGACGAGGCGGGAGATGCTGTGAGGATCGGTGATAAGGCGGCCGAAGGCTTGGCTATTGCTGAGGCTGATGACGTGGTGCTCGGAGGAGCCATTGAAGTCAAGAAACTCCAGTTTAGGGTCTATGAACATGTTACCAAAATTATCTTACCAGCGGGCAAAACCTATGGTGGTATCCTCGGTTCTCGCGCTTTGGCTGCCATGAACGCCTCTTTGGACTTCGGAACCTACTCGCTCATTGTCCCGAAGCCCGAAGATGCAGAGTCAGGAACGGCGTTTGTCCGTGGCCTCACCACAGGGAAGCTGAAGCGACCTTTCTTGGATTCAGAGAAGAATGAATCGGCCACTAATCCCGAGCCGCCGACAGAGCCGGGCCCCTCTCCCCAACCACTGCCGGTTGAGCGCGGGTTCTGATGGTGATTGCTTGTTGGCGATTGAGCCACGAATGGGGATCGAAGACAATGATTGCGGACGAAAGATTTTTAGTGTGGGAGTGGTATGATGGTGAATCATGATTCCGCTTCCAATTTTGCTTTTGATCTATCAACGCGGGCAACTAGCTCTCGATCAACCAACGCCACGCCCACTCGCGTCAGCTCAATGCCAAGACTTGGTATGATACGGCTTGCTCCTCTCCTTTTTCTCCTCGTCGCCATGCAGTCCCTTTGGGCTGCGGAGCTTAAATCCATCCCCAACTGCAAATTAGAAGTTACCGATTGGGCGGATGGCGATAGCTTCCTGATCCACACTCCTGCGGGCCAGTTCTACACGATCCGACTCTATGGTGTGGATTGTGTAGAACTGCATATTGGCGATGCTACGGATGCACGGCGACTGCGAAGCCAGCGACGGTATTTTGGAATCACCGAGTTTGGTGGCAGTGCAGAGAAGTCGATCGAACTCGCCAAGTCCTATGGACAATTGGCAAAGGGCGAGACGGTGAAGCTGCTTTCGAAACCATTCACGGTGCATACGGCGTTTGCCGATGGTCGTGGCGACGGCAAGCACAAGCGGATCTACGCCTTCATCGAGCTGTCGAGCGGTGAGGATCTCGGTGCTTCTCTCGTTGCCAAGGGCTTGGCGCGCGCCTACGGGGTCGCTCGCTCCACCTACAAAGGGCAATCGCAGGACGAGATGCGCGAGTCCCTGGCTGATCTGGAACTTCAAGCCGCAAAACGCGACCTTGGTATCTGGGCGAAAACGGATTGGGAAAACCTTCCCGAGGAACGCCGCCAGGAGCGCGAAGAGGAAGAGATGCTTGCCCTCGCGGTGGATGGTGGAGGAGGGTTGCCTCCCGGTGCCAAAGTAAACATCAATACCGCCGCGCGGGACGAACTCATGCTGCTGCCCGGTATCGGTGAAATCACCGCCAACCGAATTATCGAAAAACGCCCGTTCAACAAAGTCGAAGACCTGACGAAGGTTTCAGGAATAGGTGAGGGTACGTTGAAGAAGTTGAGGGAGAGTTTGGTGGTGGAGTGATGCCGGAACCCGGTAAGGTTTATACGCGGAGTGGGCTGGGGACGTTGACTCTACCGATGAATGCCCGCGTCGAACGATCTAAAGGTTATTCGGCGGCGGCATGAGAGAGCATCCTTAAATCATCGCTGGTGTTTACTTTTTTGATTCGCGGTCATGGCTCGGGTGTGATTTTCCTGGTGTTTTTTTTGCCGAAGGCATTTGAGTGCGGTGAGCATCACCGCTTTCACGGCAAGGCGGACATGTATTGTTGTTTCCTGACCATGCTCCATCGTCGCGCAAAAGAAAACAAAAGCGGCAGTGCCAGCCGCACTCAAGAGCCTGCGGCTACCCGTCCATCGGAAAAATCACATCCGAAGGTGTGAATAAGGTGCCCGAGATTGTTAGGTGGTGACTTGAATATTATCGGATGTTGTAGGGGAAACGTGTCGGCTCCCGATGCTTCTACGACTAGCCCCGGGAGGGACGGTTTTTAATTGTCCGTGACTTATACCAAATCTTGGTAATGATCTGACGCGTAGTGGGCTCTCGGGCCTGGTGGGATAAGGAATGTGCGCGGCGAATAGTCAGATATTTATTCGGTGATGGTATTAGCTTCACCGTTACACACCATTTACGAAGCGAGGAACCACTCGATGCCGCAAGAAACAGAGAGGCAATTTTTTAACCATGAAGGGCCTGCAGGGAAGCAGCAGGTAGCAGGTAGCAGGTAGCAGGTAGCAGGTAGCAGGTATGGGCGGGGCGTAAGCCAACCGTGGCGTGACCATCTTGGTCACGAGCCCATCCATGCGCAGCCGCATTCTCCTTTCTACTTTATACCTTCTACTTCTAGGAAAGACGGAACGAGAACACCCCTTATCTACAACAAGCGGTGAAACGTGGCGTCAGGATCATCCAAGCGGCAGAACGCGAACCACGGCCGGTGATGCAGGAAGCGTTTTTAACCACAGATTCCACGGATGGACACGGATGATTTTGAAGAGGCGCCACCAAGTGCCTGGCGGCTCAAGTGGAACCTTGGGTGTCCAAAGTTTTTCCGTCGACGGTGGAGGCGGGTTGCCGCCCGGAGCCAAAGTGAACCTCAACACCGCGGCTCGGGACGAGCTGATGCTGCTGCCGGGTGTCGGTGAAATCACGGCCAACCGAATTATCGAGAACCGGCCATATAAGAAAGTCGAAGATCTGACGAAGGTGTCAGGCATAGGTGAGGGGACACTGAAGAAGTTGAGGGAGAGTTTGGCGGTGGAGTGATTACGGACGTGATGAAGCCAGCGAATTTTGGATTGATTGGAGTAAGGCTTCATAGTCGTCCACCATTGTTTGAGCCTCTTCTACATCTAGTGCTTCCTCGATTTCGCCGTTAACCGAACCGTCACGGAAGTAGGTGGCCGTCCGTCTCCATACTTCGAGTCGTTCTTCCACGGCATATGCCAGCATCGCTGTGTGGGCACGCAGGATACGTATGGTCACTATGTCGGTTTCCATTCATGGATTTTGCGAAAGCTACCTTCAAATCTCAACCGACTATAAGTAGCATTTTGATGTAGTCATTGGAGGCTGAATTAGGTGATAAAGCTTTATGGCTCGATGGACGAGAGATGGACTACTACTAGCGCGGATTTCTTTATCCTAATAGCCTATCCGTAGATCGTCATGAGTGAACAAACCCTCTAAAATAGCATTATCTAGACGCCGAGCCGTTTCCTGCATCATATCCCAACGATCCACCTTGCCTATCCAAGGCAGTCTACATATCTTACCCGAACATGGCGGACTTACCTTTGGGAATTTATGATCACATCATCAGCAAAGAGCTACGAATGGCGCTCGACGGTCTTGATCCCGCAGCCTTCCAAGCATCCTACGACAAACTAGAGGAACCGCTTGCAACCGATTATCTTACTCGCTTCCTACGTGCAAGAATCCAGAAAGCTCTCTCTGTCGTCAAATACGACCAGCGTCTTGAGCTTGCCAACCAATTGATCAGGTCCCTTGCCGAGCACGACGAAGAACTGAAGTTTCTCAAATCGGAAAAAGTCGATTCCTTATCCGAGATACTTGGTGAGATCTCGCCTATCGGACGGCAAGAATTCCTCCGCCCTACGACATCACCAAGCAGCCCAAGTCTTTTTACCGGCACAGGAACCAGCCCACAGCTAGGCCGTGAGATAGAGCTAGAATTAGAGAGCGCAGATCGAGTCGATATGCTCGTTTCCTTCATAAAAACAGCAGGGCTCAAGTTACTCCTTCCTTCGCTTCAAAAATTCACCTCCCGTGGCGGAAGGCTCAGAGTGATTACTACGACGTATTTAGGGGCTTCGGATCCAGTCGCGATTAAACTAATCAGCGAACTGCCGAATACGGAAATCAAGATCAACTATGACACCAAGCATTCGCGCCTCCATGCGAAGGCATATTTTATTCATAGGGATACCGGATTATCATGCGCGTTTATTGGCTCGGCGAATCTGTCACACGCAGCAATGACCAGTGGGCTTGAATGGACAGTCAAACTCCCTGCTACCGAACTCCCCGATCTATTCCGCCGATGCGAAGCTGAGTTCAGTTCTTACTGGGAGAATTCATCTTTTGAGAAATTTTCAGCCAATGATTTTAGCAAACTCGTCACAGCGACAAAACATGAGAAAGGCGTTTTCAGTGATCAAACCACGCTTCTAACTGTCTACAGAATTCAGCCTTTTGACTACCAAAACGCGATTCTCGAAGATCTCGAGTTAGCCCGTTCATCACGCAAGCATTTCCGAAATCTTGTGATCGCCGCAACCGGCACGGGCAAAACGATGATCGCCGCCTTCGACTACAAAAGGGCAAACCTCATCGCCAAAAAGAAGCTGCTATTTCTGGCTCACCGGAAGGAAATTCTCGAACAGGCGCGGGACACATTCCGTCAGGTCATGCAGGATGGAAACTTTGGCGATTTCCTATTCGACAATCATCAACCGGAAAATCACGACCACCTTTTCGCGACCGTCGCAAGCTTCAACTCAAAAGGCCTACTTGACCTTTTCGGGGCCAACTACTGGGACATAGTCATACTCGACGAGGCTCACCATGGTATAGCCAACACTTACCGACCGATTCTCGAAGAACTCGAACCTGAAATCCTACTAGGTCTTACCGCCACCCCTGAGCGAGCAGATGGCACGACCATCGCCGATGATTTTGACATTCCCGTAGCAGGTGAAATCCGTTTACCCGATGCTTTGGAACAAAAACTACTTTGCCCGTTTCATTATTACGCGATCAGCGATCACACCACAGACCTTTCAGCGGTAGAATGGAAACGCGGAAAGTATGACCCTACGGAGATTGCGAACGTCATCAGTGGGAACAAATTCAGAGCACAACTCGTGATCGACAAGGTCGTCGAACATCTTCCCGATCCCTGCAACCCCGAAGACTTTGAGCGCGACCACGTCAAAGGACTCGGATTCTGTGTTTCTAAGTCTCACGCCAGTTTTATGGCAAGCACCTTTGAAAAAGCTGGGATACCAGCTATCGCAGTAGATTCTGATACCCCGACTCAAGAGCGCCGCCTGGCTCGTCAGCGCCTTCAGAAAGGAGAAATCAACTTTATCTTTACTGTCGATCTTTTCAACGAAGGCGTCGATATTCCAGCCACAAACTGTCTCCTCTTTCTACGGCCAACTGAAAGTCACGTTCTCTATCTCCAACAATTCGGACGTGGGCTCCGCCATTCCGATGGCAAAGACCAAGTTGTCGTCCTCGATTTCATTCCACGTTCACGAAGGGAGTTTCGCTTCGATCTTCGCTTTACCTCACTACTTCCTGGAAAGAGAAAGGATCTTATCTCAGAGGTAGAGACAGGATTTCCTCATCTCCCCTCCGGCTGTCATATCCAACTTGAGCGACAAGCACGTGAAGAAATTCTGAAGAACATCAGGGACGCCTACCGTAATCCGGAGTTCCGCATCAAAGAAGCATTTCAGAAATGGAGCGGGTGCCAACCGCCGTCATTTTCCCAATTCATTCTGGAAACGGGGGAAAACCCAATTGATCTACTATTGAAGCGTTCGTGGTCGGCTTGGAAGAAATTGTGCGGATTCAATACCGAAACCGAGAATCAATCACCGTGTCCTGATCTCAGGGCACTAGCCAGATTGAGCGAGGTAAGAAGCCATAGGTATCTCGAAGCATTGGCCACCTTTCTTCATTCTTCGAAAAAATCAGATTCCCATCCATTAGCACCTTCAGCTCACTACCTATTCTGGACAAAATCCCCCCAAGAACTTGGCTTCGAGTCGTATTCGGAAAGTTTTACCACGATTCGTAAAAACGAGACCTTCATGCAAGATGCGCTTGAGGTTATTTCCTACGCGAAGAACTTTGCTGTTCCGCAACAAACCGCAACACTCCCATTCATCTGTCCTTTGGAACTACACGGAACTTACGGCATGCGTGAAGTTTCTGCTGCTTTTGGTAAAGCGAATCTAACAACCTCAGGCCCCGCTGGAACCGGAGTTGTCTCTGTAAATGAGCTCAAACTTTACCTCCACTTCGTCACCTTCGAAAAAACTGAAAAGCATTTTTCCGAAAGCACAATGTATCGGGATTACCCGATCTCTCCAACAAGCTTACATTGGGAAAGCCAATCAAACACCTCACAAGCTACTATGGTTGGCCAAAACTACATCCATCACCAAGAGCGCGGCTATACAATACTGTTTTTTGCGAGGGTTAGGAGAACGAACGGCAAGCTCACAAGTGCTTTCACTTATCTTGGCCCGGGATATTTCATCAATGCCACTGGGGACCGCCCGATCGCCATAGAATGGAAGTTTCTGCATGCAATGCCGGCAGATTTTTACCACGAGGCAAAATTAGCTTCAGGCCTCTAGATAAATCTCGACCTGTATGTGGAGTGATGTGTTGAAGACTCTCAGATTAGTCTTCCATGCCTTTGGCCTAGCCAGGCTTGCCGTTGTCGCTCGCTTACGTGCAGCGCAAAGGGCTGAGTGCCCAATTACAGCCGAGTCGTGTGGATCAGTATCTTCTCTTCGAGTTCGAAGACCCAGCGGATTACGATATCATCGACGTGACCGCTGTGCATCAACGTAAGCGGTCTGGCTCTCGTTACATGGCGGTGAGCTGCACGTGGGGTGATTTGTAAGTGGGTGGTAGTAGATGAGGCGAGTCTGGATGCCACGCCTATGGGATCGATCCAATGATCACGAGTTCTCGTTAGAGCACAGCTTATCGGCTTGTTTGAAATTCAGCACGATGGTGTTGTCGCTGAGGGTGTGCGGATCGCCGTTGTAGATGAGATAGGAGGTGTCTAATCGATCGGTGATGGATTGGAAGCGGCGGAGACCTTTGAGCTGGTGTTGACTGAAGGTGGCTGCGGATTATATTTCTGCGGCACGGAGTTGACGTCCGTTTTCAAGCAGTAGATCGACTTCGTTGCCGTGGTTGTCTCGGAAGAAATACAGATCGGCGGGAGCGCCTTGGTTGTAGCGCGCTTTGAGGCACTCGATGACTCTGTGTATTATTGGAATTCAACTCCATTTTTACACAAATAGGGGAGGGTCGGGTTGGCAATTACTTGAGCGGTTTTCGGCGTTTTTTCTTGGTATGAGCGGGCAAAACGAATGGACTGAGACTGGTTCCGAATGAAAACAGGGCTTTTCGCCGCGCACAATTGACTCACTATCGAGCATTTCACTTTCCGCTCGCGTCAGGTCAATCCCAGGATTTGGTATGAGACCAATCTGTCACCTCATGAAAATCATCGCCACACTCTTCGTCCTTATGCTTAGCCCCAGCTTGCTTGCGGAGTTTCGGGTGGTTTCCTACAACATTCGTCACGGCGTCGGGATGGACAAGAAGCTGAACCTCGAGCGCACCGCTAAAGTCCTGAAAGATCTGAGTCCCGATATCGTCGCGTTGCAGGAGGTGGATCAAGTCTGCGAACGTTCAGTTAAGATCGATCAGGCAGCGTTTCTGGCTGAATCCCTTGGAGATTTTCACCATCGATTTGGCTCATTCATGGACTATCAGGGTGGAAAATACGGGCTGGCGATCCTTTCCAAATACCCGATTGTCGTATCGCGGGTGCATCGGCTGCCGGATGGAGCTGAACCACGGGTTGCCCTCGAAGTTGAAGTTGATCTTCCTCAGGAGGATGGAACCAAAAAACGGATATCCGTCGTTTGCGTTCACTTCGACTTCGAGCGAATCGACACCGCGCGTTTCGCTCAAGCGCAACATCTCATCACACAGCTTGCTGAGAGAAGTCACCCCGTGATCGTTACCGGGGACTTCAATGACGTGCGGGAAAGCCGAACTCTCAATGCCTTCGCCAAGGATTTCACTCTTCCTGAGGGTGACGGTCCGACGACCAGTTCAGTGAAGCCAGGGCTAGAGATCGATTTCTGCGTCTATCGAGGGCCACTGGCGACGCCGACCGTCAAAGTGATCAAAGGCATCCGTGCCTCGGATCACTTGCCGCTTCTGAGTGTTTTCTCCAAATTTGAAAGCAAAAAATGACGATGCGCGATTGCCAGTTACCGCCATTCAATGAATCGCACTCTTCAAATGGTAGGATATGAAGGGCGATGGGTTTTTGACGGTGAATGAGATCGATGTGAAGGTGGCGGACTTTGTCTTCCGTTGATCCATCTCCTCACTATCGCCACACCTTCCGTTTGGATTTGCTGCGGGCGATTCCTTCGGGGGCGATTCTGACGGTGGGGACGACGTTTGCGATATTGTTCGCGAATCAAATTTTTGCGGCACCGGATTGGGCGAAGGGGTTGTTGTTGGCGGCGTCGCCGATGGGGATGTTGGCCGGGGTTTCGGCGGTGACGATGGTGAGGAGAACGGGGGTGTCGATGAACCAAGGGGTGGCGGCGCTGAATTTGATTGGAGCTTGTGGGTTTGGGATCGCGGCGCTTAGCGGTTCAGTGGATGGCGGCTGGGCGATGGGGTGTTTTGTTGGCGGCTTGGTGTTGGCGATGTTTTGCGCATCGCTGGCGGTTCCGCTGATGGCGCAGATTTACCGGTCGGGGTATCCGGATTCGAAGCGGGGGCAGTTGTTTTCGCTGTCTGCGATGGTGCGTTCGTCAGCGGCGATCGCTGTGGCGTGGATACTGGGCCAGGCTTTGGCGGGAGATATGTCGCGCTACACGCTGGCGCTGGGGTGCTTCGCAGTGAGTGCGCTGGTAGACGGTGGGTGTGTGCTGGCGATGCCGCGATCGGTGATTAAAAAGCGTTCGCGCGCGCCCTTGTTTGAGGCGTTTTCGCACGTGCGCGAGGATAAGCCCTTTCTGAAGTTGCTGACGTCGTGGATGATTCTGGGTTTTGGCAACTTGATGGCGTTTGCGATGTTTGTGGAGGCGGTGGCGAACCCAAAGTATGGTTATGCGTTTGACGCGGATCGGGTGACTTTGCTGACAACGACTATACCGCAGGTGGCGCTGGTGCTATTTGTGTTTGCGTGGGGTCGGCTGTTTGATAAATGGAATTTTTACTTCCTGCGGCTGTGCATCAACGTGGTGTTTATCGCGGGAATAATTTTCTACTACTGCGTTGGTAGTTGGTGGGGGCTGTGTGTGGGGATTGCGCTGCACGGGGTGGCGAGGTCGGGCGGAAATGTGGCGTGGTCGCTGTGGACGACGAAGTTCGCGACGGCGGACCGGGTGGCGGATTATATGTCGGTGCACACCTTTGCAACGGGACTGCGCGGGGTGGTGGCGCCCTTCGTGGCGCTCGGCGTGGCGGGTAGTTTCTCGCTGGAGGCTGTTGGAGTGGTGAGCGCAGGTCTGATGACGATTGCCTCATTGATGATTCTTCCCGATGTGAAGTTGGCGTATGCAGCGAGGAAGTCGCAGATGATGGTGCCGCCGAATGATCGAACTTGATGCCGGAACCCGGCAAGGCTGATACGCGATGTGCCGGAACCCGGCAGGGTTGATACGCGATGTGTGTATTGAATGGTTGCTCTGTTGAGTAATGGCCGCGTTGGTGGCATGAGGTTTCTTGAGAATTTTATGATGCCGGAACCCGGCAAGGTTGATACGCGATGTGGGCGAGGAATGGATGTTCTATGGGTGAATGCCCGCGTTGGTGGTTGAAAGGGTTGTTTGTGTAGTTTTGATGCCGGAACCCGGCAGGGTTGATACACGATGTGGGTATTGAATGGTTGTTCTGCTCTGTAATGGCCGCGTTGGTGGCCTGAGGTTTCTTGGATATCTTAAGATGTAGGAATCCGGCAGGGTTGATACGTGATGCGGGGAGAAACAATGATCATCCATTGATGGCGATGGTTGAAGTGTTCAAATTGATGGTGTTGGGTGCGGGATGCCTAAAGCGCGCCCTTTGAAAGCAGACGATCCCTTTTTGTGGCTCCCCAGCGACTATTTCGCAAGGGCGGAGATGGCTGAGGTATTTGCGGATGTGGAGGGCAAGTTTGTCGAGGCGGATATGGGTTGTGGAGATGGAACGTTTCTTGTGGAGATGGCGAAACATTATCCCGAACGTCGATATTTGGCGGTGGAGCGTTTGCTCGGTCGCGTGCGCAAGGTATGCAAACGACTGCGCGCCAATGACCTGACGAATGCGCGGGTGCTGCGCTTGGAGTCGCAGTATGCGCTGACGCATTTATTGCCGGAAAACTCGGTGGACCGATTGCACTTTCTGTTTCCCGATCCGTGGCCGAAGGCGAGACACGCCTACCGACGGTTGTTTTCCGAGCCGTTTTTACGTGTGGTGGGGCGGGTGCTAAAGCCGGGAGGTGAGATGCTCTTTAAGACGGATCACGATGATTATTTCCAGCGTGCAGAAGAGGTGATCGCAGAATGTGGCGAGCGTGTGGGTGCGACGGTGCTTCCTTGGGAAGAGGTCTTTTACCCAATCACAGACTTCGAGCAGCAGTGGCTCGATATGGGGAAATCGATCGATAGAATGCGCTTGCGCTTCGACGTGGTGTCTAAGGATGCCGGAACCCAGTAGGTTTATACGCGAAGTGGATCGGGAACGCTGATTCTATCGATGAATGCCCGCGTCGAACAATCTCAAGCTTATTCGAATTTGGTATGATTAGAGCTCACGTTTGGCCTCGATTGCAAATGTTTGGCCGGAAAGAAAACCTGTGAGAGTGATTTTTTCCGGGTAGGAATCAATGGTGATGGCACCGTGTTCTTCGGTCTGAAGGAGGAATGCTCCCGAGCGCTCAATGGTAGCGATGACTTTGCGGATGGTTTCTTCGGTGACTTGTGGCGGAGGACGGCGAAGGATGACCCATTTAGGTTTGATGCGGGTGAGTAGCTCGGAGGTTACCGGGCTATCGTATTCCGGCCACGACAGGACGAGGATATCGGAACGTAGGTCGTCGTCGAGCCAGGTGTCTCTGATGGCGGACTGAGCGAGGAAGCTGGCAGATTCGAGAAAGAGAATGCTGTGGTTTCCGTTGCGGCAACGGATGATGGCTTGGCGATCGTCTTGTCGAGATGACCAGAATTCTGGCTGTGGGTGGAGAATTTGAAGGTCGCTGGTTTGCTTCGTGTGGAGCGAAATCGTGTCTCCTGAACGAATGATACTTTTGTTCGCTGCCGGGGTGTCTGCGCCGCGGATGTTTGATGCGGGATGGTAGAGAGTATGGACGGGCGGGAGAAGTTCGGTGGAGTAGGCGGCTCCGCTTTCGTTGATGCTTTCGTGGGCGAGCACGAGGGATTGAATTTCACGAATTCCGGTAGCTTCCAGATGGCGGGCGATGATGCCTTGGAAGGTCCATGAGTTGCCGGTGCCGAGTAGGGTGGTGACGTTGTCCGCGGTTCGGATGAGAGTGGGGTGGTGACCGTCCTCGATGTCGTAGATGACGAATTGGAGATCGCCGGGAGGTGAGGAGATGGGATAAAAATGACCGCCGGGAAGGTTGGCATTGAACTGTGCGACGCTACCGGCGAATCCGGCAAGCGATAGGCTGACGGCGGTGGTGAATTTGGCGATCATGGTAGCCCCAATGAGATTCAGGGACAGGGTGGTGAACCCTGTGACGAGGATGAGCCAGGTGATAGGCCAAAGCAGTAGGTTGGAGAGAATCGAGACGGGTGTGACGATATTGAAGTAAGCGATAGTGAGCGGTGCGGTGAAAAGGCCGGCTCCGAAGGTGGCGCAGACGCTGGCGAGGATGATTTTACGGAACTTTTCGGTGCGTCGCTGGCTGTTGGTAAGAAGTGAGCGAGGAATGAATGGGTCTGCGAGCACGAAGCGTTCGTTCAAATTATAGAGCCAAGAGCCTGCGACGACGAGGCCTGTGAGAGCGGCGAAGGAAAATTGGAAGGAGGGCTGGAAGAGCAGGAAGCTATCGCCAACGAGAATGATCAACGCAGCGAGGCTGATTAGGTTCGCAAAGGAGGGCTCACGATCGAGGAGTAACGCGAGTGTGGCGATGGCAGCCATCAGTGTGGCGCGCTCTGCTGAGGGTGGACTCCCGACGCTCAAGGCGTAAAGAAACATGACAGGAATGGAGAGTGCAAAGGCGGTGCGTAATGGGATGCGAAAGAAGCGGCAGAGCACAATAATGATGCTGCCGAGCAAACCAATGTGGAGTCCGCTCACGGCGAAGAGATGGGCAACTCCCGCTTTGCGGAAGGCATTCTTTTGGCTTTGGGAGAGTCCTGATTTATCGCCGAGGAGGACGGCTTTGACGATGCTTGCACGGCTCTCGTCACTGGGTTGCTGAAGGATCAGATTTGGTAGGGCAGCAGCCATCTTATCGCTCCAGGATGGCGGAGGAGTGGGCGAGAGGATTTTAAGTTGTATTGCTTCGATTTCGGCGCGCAGGCCTTGTGAACGAAGGTATTTTTGATGATCGAACTCGCCAGGATTCCGTGAACGGTTTGGGAGTTGGAGGTTTCCTGTGACACGGATTTTCACCCCTATATCGAGTGGGGTATCGCGACTAATGATGAGGATTTTTCCGGGAACTGAGGGGAAGCGGGCGCGATCAGTGATGAGCACGCCGTGATGGCTTAGCCCGATGGTGCGAGAACTAAGAATGGTGCCCTCAATGCTTACCCATTGGGGTTGTTCGGGGGCTGTGCCGTTGTTATGAACGCGATCGGCGTGGAGTGCGAACGCAGCGCAGAATGCGGCAAAGCCCATCGCAACGCGTTTCCACCACGTCGGGAGAAAGAGTGCGGCCAGCGTTGCACAAATCGAGGCGCCCCATAGAGCGGAGATTGTCCATGCAGGGAGGATGTCGCCTTGTTGTTGGGCGATGACAATGCCCCCAAGTGCAGCCAGCGCCGGGATCAGTAAAGGCGCTCTGCCGAGAGTCTGACGAATAGCGTTGAGCAAAACTAAAGGTTGAAACGACCTTAGGCGGACTCGGTATCGGAGTTCTCGTCGGTCGTAGGTTCCTCGTTGGCACTCATCTCGCGTAGCATGTGCATAGCGTTGGCGCTGTTGCGTGTTTCGGGGAACTTTTCGACAATGAGATTTAGCGCATCGATGGCGGTTTCTGCTTGGTCCAGATCATCCCGCGAGATTTCAACTATGCGGAAGAGGAAGAACGCTTCATCGTCTTCCGGCCACTCATGCGCGGCAAGCGCTGTTTTAACCGAATCCAATGCGGCTTGTGGAGCGGCTAGCTTTTCGCGTTGAATTCGAATAACTTCGACCCACGGAGTTCGGTCGCTGGGATCGGACTCGGCCAGTTTGACGAATTCCTCGACGGCTCCTTCATAGTCTCCCTGTGCCATCTTCGCTCGAGCTGCTGATCCAGGTGAGGGCTTCACCTCCTCGGGTGAGTTGTAGAAGAAGTTGCTGATCTTGTCCCCGAGAGCCGGAGCGAGGATGAGTGCGGCAGGTATCGCGACCGTCAAGCCACCTAGAAGGTAAAGTATTAGCTTGTAGACCATTTCGTATTTTCCGTCCTCTGGGATTTGCTGGTGGATCAAATAGAAGATCCCTGAGAGCAAAGCGAGGATTGCGAGCTTGATGACGAGTGAGCTGGACATTTCTAATTTTAGGGATGGAGTGCTGGGAGGCTATCCTTGGCGATACCAAAGAGAGAGCAAGCGTGCAATCACTTCATGAGGGGAAGATAAGAATATCTTTGCGGTCCGCAGGCGGGGGCGTGAAATAAAATTGAGAAGAGGCGGCATAAAAATAGCAACAAGGCATTCAAATTACGATAATTCCTGCGAGGTGTCGTCAGGTCGATTTATTTGTTCGCCATTCTGAGCGGTTTTAAGGGTGTGTTTATATCCTGGGAGTTTAAGAGATTTGGAAGTTTGAGATGACAGGTGATGCCTCGCATGAATGGCGCGTAATGGCGCGGCAGCGATGCGGCAATTGGACTCACAGGGGATCCAATTGTTTGTGAAATCGTCTGCTGGCAGAGACGGGTAGACTAATTATGTGCGATTTACGGAATGCAGAGGCTGAAAAAACCTCAATGAACGTAAAAATACCTCTTGCATGCTTCGTGCAGAAAGGGCTATATTTCGTAGGCATAGTTCAATCAACGGCCAATTGCGGGTATAGCTTAATGGTAAAGCTCCAGCCTTCCAAGCTGATTATACGGGTTCGATTCCCGTTACCCGCTCCATGACGTTGCATTTTAACCAACCAACGTACTAATATTATGAAAATCGCCCAAACACTTATTTTTACCGCCACTCTCTTCGGTACCTCCATTTTATCGGCAGGGCCGAAGAGCCCATTGAAAGATTGTGAAACCGTGGCTGGTGACGCGTCGGCCCTTGCTGTTGCAGATCCGTCCTCAGCGGCAAGTGTTGCAAAGAAGGCCGTTGCTGAACGTCCTGATTGCGCTTGCGCGATCGTTAAGGAGGTGATCAAAGGCGCTGGCGTGGAAGATGACAGCGACGCTGTGGTTTCAATCGTTAAGGGTGCCATTGAAGCGGCCGACGATCAGGTGACGCTTATCTCTGAATGCGCTATAGCGGTATCTCCTAATTCAAGTACTGCGGTTGTCGCATTTATCGATGCGACATACGGTAGGGGAACCGCTGCAACATTAGGTCTGGCTGGACGTCCCAATCTGGGCAAGACAGGAATTGGAAACAATTTTGTGATCCCTCCGGCATACGGCGGAGGTGGTGCTGGTGGAACAGGTGGTGATGCTCCGACTGGCGGTGATACTGGTGGTGATGAGCCAACTGGCGGCGGTGGTGGCACAGCCGGCGGTGGTACGGGTGGCGGAAAGCCCCCTGTCGGCACACCTGGTGACCCTGCGCCTTAGTCAGTAATTATGAAGAATTTCGTATCGGCGACAGGAAGATTCCGTCGCCGATATTTTTCGTGTTGAATCCAAAATAATTGAGCTTGATAGCAAGCGGAAAAATTCATTAAATCACATACACCCCCCAAAAAAAGTTCTTATGAAACACTTAATCGGTATTATCCCCATCGCTTCTCTAGTGATTGCCTCATCCGCATCTGCTCAGGGTTTACTTGACGTCGCACCTCGATCCGCTGATCGCGATTCCATTCCTCTTACGTTCACTGTCGGAAGCGAAGTGGGTTGGGACAGCAACGTCAATAACGCCAGCAGCAACGAGCAGGATACCCCCTACATTTCGGGTAATCTTGGTGCTGAATACGCCAACAATAATGAGCGCACCTCAATGGTCATCGGTGCTTCCGGTGGTGTTTTTTACTACTTTGACCAAGTCCCGGAGCGTGACGATACTCTCTATAATGGGCGTCTCTCTTTCTACGTGAGCCACGCGGTGTCAGAGCGTCTGCGGATTACCAACAACGCCTACGTTTCCTACGAAATCGAGCCTGATTATGCCATCGGTGAATCACTCTCTCGCCGCTCGGATCAGTATTTCTATGCCTACGAGAATTTATCTGTCGCCTATGACCTAAACGATAGAATTACCTCGACCACCAGTGGGTCGGTTAACTATATCGCCTATGAAGATAATGGAGTGTCCAACACTGAGGACAGGGTTACCTACGGTGTCTCGGAGAACCTCCGATATGCGCTTGACGAAAACCTTGGCGTAAATCTCACCTACCGCTTTGCTTACACAGACTACGAGTCCGGTAGCAGTACCACGTCTCACCAAGCGTTGATCGGTTTGGATTATGCTCTTGACGAGCAGACCTCAGCGGTGTTTCGAGTAGGTGCTGAGTTCCGTCTTTCTGATGACTTCGGTGATCAGACCAAGCCATACTTTGAAGGTGCGCTGACCCGTAATGTGACTGATGTGCTTACCTTCAGTTGGCTTAACCGTCTTGGATTCGAAGATTCCGAGCTTGTGCAAGGTGCGACTACCAGTCGCTACGCATACCGCACCAGCGTGAGCGTCAGGTATCAGATGAGTGAAAAACTTGCACTCTCTACATCAGGTGTTTACAGCTATGCTGATTTTGATGGTCCAGCAGCTCGAACCGATAATATTTTAGGGGCGAATGCCGGATTGAACTATGCCCTTACCGAAGCTCTTAACCTTGGGGTCGGTTATTCATTCAACATGGTGAACTCCGATAACGAGTTCCGCGAGTTTAACCGCCACCGTGTCAATGCTTCAGTTTCAGCAAGTTTCTAAGTTTCGCGATTAATCGGAGAAATTCTTTGAACAAAAAGGCTTCTTGAGTTTCCTAACTCTTGGAGCCTTTTTTGCTTTGCCAATCTGGGTTCTTCGTCGATTAATAGCATATCATTAAGCAAAAATTCTGCTGCTTGACGGTCTTCTTCTTACATAAATCCTAGCGTTTCTAATTTCTTTATGGACTCATACCAAACAAACCAACAAGGCGATGACCCAGGGGACTCTGGGTTTCAGATGGGCGACTACTGGCAGGTCATCCGTAACCGCTACGAGGTGATTCTGCTCTCATTGCTCCTCGTGTTCGCTACGGCGGCAGTCATCACAAGTCTCATGCCTGAGAAGTTTGAGTCCACCGTGGTGGTCCAACTCCACAACATCACGAACTCACGAGGGGAGTTGTCGAACGACTTAACAGCGGGCGTGATGCTCTATTCCTCGCCTAACTTCATTGCCAACCAGTTTGAGCGGATTTCATCCGAACTTGTTCTTTTACGTGTTGTCCAAGAAGTGGACTTGGTGAACAGATGGCGCCTTAATGATGAAAAGCAGGCGATCATTAAGCTTCGGAATGCTCTGCAAACTGAGAGTCGGCGCGGAACAGACGTAGTTGAAATTAGAGTTGTTGATGAAGATCGAGATCTTGCAGCGATCATTGCCCAGAACGTCTACCAAGCCTACGAGAGTTCGTTGGATAATGATGTGAATCGTGTGAACTATGAGGCAGGAATTCACTTGGACACCCAACTGGGTCAACAGATGGAAAAAGTCAAGGACGCTCGAATCGCTATGCATAAGGCGATGAAGGACCTGAAAGTTATCGACTTGGCAAAATCCAGTGGCTACCGGTCTGACGAGGTGATTACTCCAGAGGATGGTATTATCGTATCTGGTGAACAGCGTGTCGATGCTTTGAAATACGAGATCAGCGGTTTGCGGTCACAATTAGAAGGTCTTGTGGATATAGAGGGGGCTGAAATGGTTCGATTAGCGCAGTCGCTCGGGATTCAAGATCCTACGATCCAACGCTATTACGCGAAGTTCAATGACCTGATGCTCGAAGAACAGCAGGCCTTGGAGAGTGGTTTGGGGCAAAACCACCCCACGGTGCGTGCGATCCAGACACAGCTAACTAGTGTGAAAACTATCCTGATGGAAGCTGCAGCAGATGCGCGCAGATCTATCGAAATTCAGCTAGAGCAATTGGAGTCACGTCTTGAGGTGGCGGTGTCTACACAGGAGACGAGCAAAAATGACTACATCTCTAACTCTCTGGACAAAGAGACTTACAATATCCGTCGAGAGGAATATCGCACAGAAAAGGATATCCTTAAGGCGCTGACACTTCAAGCCTATACGGAGAAGATTGAGCGAACTGCTCCAATTCGCCCTGTGACGGTGCTCGAACATGCGCATCCGGCGGCGTTCGCAAAATCACCAAACAAGCCATTGAACCTGATTTTGGGGGCAGTACTCGGTCTCGCATTTGGTTTGGGTATCGCGTTCATGCTCGAGTTCATGGATACCAGCGTGAAGTCCATTGAGGATGTTGAGCGTTACTTGAAGGTACCTGTTCTGGCGGTGATTCCTAAGGATGTTGGTCTTCTTCATAAGGAGAGTGGACTCAGCCCGGATGCGGAAGCCTACCGTATTCTCCGGACGAATATTGAGTTCAACCGTAAGTCAGCAGACGCAAACTCTATCACCATGGTTTCAGGTGGAGCGGGTGAAGGTAAATCGACCACCCTGATTAACTTGGCATACGTTTGTGCTCAAGGCGGCTATAACACTTTGATGATCGATGGTGACTTGCGTCGACCAACGCTGCATACTCACTTTGAGATCAATAATTCGGTTGGTTTGACGAACTACCTGACGACTGATTTGCAGCTTGAGGATGTGATCCTTCAGACACCGATTGAGAACCTCTACTTCATGCCGAGTGGAATTCTGCCTGCGGATGCAGCTGGTATACTCAACTCACGCCGCATGTCGGAACTGATTCAAGATGTGAAGAGCCGTTTCGACCTTGTGTTGGTCGATTCACCCCCTATTCTGGGTGTTTCCGATGCATCGGTACTTGCTAGTGAGGTTGACCTCACCGTTGTGGTCATTCAGCATCGCAAACTGCCGAGAAATATGCTCGTCCGCGTTAAGAAAGCCGTCGAGAGTGTAGGGGGAACGCTGCTTGGTGTGGTGCTCAATAACGTCGATATCCGTTCAGATTCGCAGTATCAGTATTATACCAGCTACTACACCTATTACGCCCCGTCTCGTGACGGTGGATCTGATCCTGCCGTTTCGCGTCCGAAAGATAAAGAAGCCAGAAGCACGACTAAAACTGCCGATGTGTCTGTGGACGAGGATGTTTACTAGTCTGGTGCTTTCAGCCTGAAAATGATAGCATGGTAAAATGAAAGGAATGAATATGAGGAAAATGAATTTAATCTTAGTCCTGGTGGCAGTATTTGCTGCGGCAGTAAGCGCGATGGCTCAGACACCCAAGGTGAGAGCAGGAGACGCGGTTACGGTGACAATCCGAGGTGTGCCTGATCAGGAAAGTGCTCGGGTCAGCGGTGTTTACAAGGTTGATCAGAATGGCGAGTTGGTTGGTCTCCCCTACATAGATGATTATCGAATTAACGCGATAGGTTTGACAGAAGGCCAGCTTGCCCAAAAGATTGCGGGTGCATATCGTGATGCACAGGTATACACCAAGGCGACGATTACCGCGATTGTGGACCAACCGGTGATGCAACGGACCGTTACGCTGGGTGGCAAGATCAATAAACCTGGGCCGGTTGCCTACAGAGAGGGCATGTCTATCTATGAAGCAGTCATGGCTGCGGGTGGTCCCACGCGTTTTGGTAGTCTTAAAAAGGTAATCCTCATGAGGTCTGGTGGTGTAACCAAGACCTTCAATATCGAGAAGGACGAGTATAAAACGGTGACTCTATTGCCGGGAGATACCATTGAGATCGGTGAAAAGGGTGCTTTCGAGCTCTAGGTGGATCGATTTTCAAAATTCTTGAAGGTGCCCGGCTATTGTCGGGCATCTTTTTTTATTTTGTCGGCGACAAGGAAGGAAATGGGGTTGTTATGAATGAGCCTGTGGGGTAGAACTTCATCATGGCAAACGTCAACAAAGTTATTCTCATCGGCAACATTACTCGTGACCCAGAGGTTCGGCACACCCCTAAAGGTACAGCGGTCACAGATTTAGGAATCGCGGTCAACCGCGTCTATTCTTCTGAACAAGGAGATAAACGTGAGGAGACGACGTTCGTTGACGTGACCCTTTGGGGCCGTCAGGCTGAGCTGGCAGGCGAGTATCTAACGAAGGGTCGCCCAGTATATATTGAAGGAAGGTTGCAGATGGACAGCTGGGAAGACAAGGCTTCCGGTCAAAAGCGCAGCAAGCTCAAGGTTGTTGGTGAGACCATGCAGTTTCTCGGGGGGCGTGGCGATGGCGGTGGTCAATCAGGCGGTGGTGCCTCATCTGGTGGGTCTCGCTCAGGGAATGATAATTATTCGTCATCGCAAGAGAGTCAAAGTGGAGGTGGTGGATCTGCGCATGATGATGACGATGATATCCCGTTTTAATTACGGGTTGAGGGGTGTGTCAGTATCCAGTGTGAAATGATTGCCAAGCGGGTCTATTTTGAAGGTAAGGTACAGGGCGTGGGGTTTCGATATACGACCAAGCGCATCGCTATGGGGTTTGATGTAGTTGGTAGTATCGCGAATTTACCTGATGGTCGGGTGTGCTTGGAGGTGGCAGGCGATCACGAAGAGGTGGACGATTTTATGGAAGAGGTCAAAGAGGGAGAGCTTTCCGGATTTATTCGTGAAACCGAAATAGAAGAAGTTCCCTTGCCGGTTGATTGGCTTGGCTTTGAGATTGTTCGTTAGAGAACGTTAAGAGTGCCCTCCGTGACTCCCAGTTGCTCGCTGGCTCCTAGATCTTGCCATAGGCGTGCGCCGCTGGTTTGTTTGTCAAAAAGTTCCTGATAGGCAAGTATAGTCTCTTCAGCTGCCCGCTGATCCTCTTCGAGAAGCTCTATACGGTATTGATGGAGTCCGGCGTTTTGAAAACGGTCAAAGAATCTTGCGCCTGTTTGCGCGCGACCGTTGAACAGTGTGTTTCTGCAACCGACGTCTGCCTTTAATGGGTGAAGTTGTCCGACACGGTCGCGAAGTTGTACGCTGTGTGTTTCACATGGACGTCCGCAATCTTTGAAGCTTGTGCCTTCGCTGAGAAACGTGCAGAAGACGCAGTGCTCCATGTGAAACATGGGCATGTGTTGATGCAGGGTCATCTCTAACCATTCTGCGGGAACGCTACGAATCAGAGCCTCGGATTGATCGGCGTTTAGGTCGTAAGATATCGTTAAACGATCGAGAGCTGCTTCGTTCTTCAGGAGGCTGGCGGTGAGGTGATTTGCCACGTTGAGTGAGAAATCACCAACGGTTTCAAATCTGGTATCCACCTTGGTAAAGTGATGAATCGCTCCCAAGTTGCGGACCAGCACCCCATCGGGCTCGGCGTTTGCGAGGGATTTGAAAAATCCATGCTCTCCGGTTTTCTGGATCCGTGGAGTAGCGAGATATATCTTGGCCTGTGGCGCTGAATTGCGCACCTGTTGGACGGCGTCCTTGTGCCTTCGAATGTCCTCATAGTCGACGTAGATGCGTTCGACGTCGGTGGCGATGCAGGCTTTGATCTGTTCGGGCGTACGGCAAAGAACTGCGAGCTGGATGGTATTTGTAGCTTTTGCTGCAGAGGTTTTAGAAGGGGCTAGTGAGGCAATGGCTGCACAAACGGGTTCGCCGAGTTTTGGTGCTATTGGTTCGCTCGGGAAACCGGCCTTGATCAGAGTATCGACGAGGTGCCTTCGCATTTCGTTGATCTCTTTGACTGGCAGAATGACGTCGTCATCAAGCGCGACGTCTAAGGTGCCTAGAGCAAATGGGGAGTCTCCAAGGCGGCCTAGTTGCTTGGTGAGGAATGTTTTGTCTAGCGGTCGTTTCTTAGCCTTGTCCAGAGGGCAAGAGGATTCCACTGTGGTTCCGCTTGCTGCGTGGGTGATCCGAAGTGGTGAGCTTGGTGTGCCGGAAACGTGGAGATCCAAAAGTGGACGGACTCTTTGCTTGTCCAGAATTGTATCGCTCCATGTTTTGCGGATGGTGGTATCCAGTTTAGGATCGCTCGTTTTCCAGATGAGTTGTCCAGGGCGGACGCGTGACCAGTCGATTTGCGAGTGTTGGGTGCTGAAGCGGAGTCGCTCACCATCGACTTTCCAGATCCTTCCGCCTTGTTCATCGTTGCGGTCTTCACCGGCGTCGAAAACGATACCGTCGCCCGCTTCCAGGTTTAGTGAGTGATCGGAGCTGAGCCGAATATCCACCCAGCCGATGCCTGAGTTACTCACTTTTCCAGCGAGCACTCCACGCTTTTTACCGAACTTGCCGTGGGTGAGCCGAGGGTGGTTGGTGCCTTCTAGCCATCCTGTGGACAGCCCTCGCGAGAATGTCATCTCCAACTGATAGCGATCGAGGGAGTTGGGAACGGGAAGGCCCCGGTCCAAGTGTGCGTCAATTGCTTTTCGATACACTCTCGTGACTGCAGCTACGTATTCGGGGGATTTTAGTCGACCTTCGATTTTGAAGGAGATTACGCCTGCATCGATGAGCTGTGGGATGATATCTACGGCAGCTAAGTCTTGTGGGCTGAGAAGGTATCGCTTTTCTCCTAATGGAAATGGTTCACCATCGACGATCATTTCGTAGGGCATTCGGCATGCCTGAGCGCATTCACCGCGGTTAGCACTTCGCTGACCGAGGCTTTCGGAAGTGAGGCATTGCCCCGAATAGGCTACACAAAGTGCTCCGTGAACAAATACCTCAAGTGGGGTGTGAGTGCCTGAGCTGTCATTGGTGATGCGAAAGATTTCATCAAGCGAAAGTTCTCTCGCAAGCACTGCGCGATCAAGGTGAACGAGCGCAGTGGCGAATTCGAGTCCCTCTGGTGAGGTAATCGTCATTTGGGTGGATGCGTGGAGCTCCACATCCGGCGCCACTCTCTTGGCTAATTTGGCGAGGCCCAGGTCTTGAATAATGGCACCGTCGACGCCGTGCTTCTGGAGTAGGGCTAATTGCTCACCAGCTCCTTCAAGCTCATCCGGAAAGATAAGCGTGTTCATGGTAACGAATCCCCGCGCACCATGGCTGTGCAGAAACTCCATCACACGGGGGAGGTCTTCGTTGGTGAAGTTGTCGGCGCGCAGGCGGGCATTGTGTTTTGGCAGCCCGAAAAAGATCGCATCGGCTCCGTTGGCGATTGCGGCGCGCGCGCATTCCCAACTGCCCGCAGGTGAGAGCAGTTCGAGATTGTTGCGGGAGGGGGGGCGGGTAGAGTTCACGATAGACCGACTGGGCATCGTGGAAGGTTAGGTGCTAACCGACCCTCAAGCAACTTTTCTGAACGGTGTGCGAGTAGGCTCTACCAGTTGGCATGCTGGCTCGGGATGTGTTCAAAGCCATCAGTTTCGACTGAACAATCGAGCGCGAGATCTCCTAGATCAGGGATTTCCGTGACAAGAGTGTATTCGCCTTGGGCTGGGCAAGATGGAAGAGTATCCATAAATCCGCCATCTTCGCTGACCAGTCGAGCGCTATTGATATCGTCGCCTGGGTTTAGAATGTAGAGGTTTTGATAACTGCGTACCGCTACCTGGACGTTGCGGATGTTGACAACGCATTGGGCGCGATCAGCTCCCTCCTTGTAGGCTTTGGCTCCAATGAAGAGCACACTGATCATGCCAATCAGGACAAGAATAACAACCGTTAGCTCGAGAAGGGTGATTCCTGTATCTTTAGATGTTTGACTGGTATGATTTTTCATCTGAACTCGCTTATTTGGACTAATGTAGCTACAATTTTGTTAATCAGTCAACAATATTCTCACGGTTTTTAAATTTGAGGATATGGCTATTCCTTAGGGCTATAGAGTTTGGTATTGATTATCAAAATTTTGGCGGTTAGTGAGGAGTGATGACGAAAGCGAGTGAGCACACAGAAAACCCGCCGGCGGTGGTTGTATCGGGTTTAACGAAGGAGTTTAAGCTTCCGATGCGAGCAGGGCGATTTCGAGCGGTTGAGGATTTGTCGTTGTCGGTTGGTGAGGGTGAGGTGTATGGTTTGATCGGCCCGAACGGTTCAGGGAAGTCGACCACGATGAAGGTGATGTTGGGGATCGTGCGTCCGACCAAGGGGAGTTGTGAGGTCTTCGGTATGTCGTCCAATAGTTCGAAGAGTCGGCGTTTGGTTGGGTATCTTCCTGAGAATCCGTATTTCTACAAGCACCTGACAGGGGTGGAGACGCTCCGTTTCTATGGTGAACTCTGCGGGCTACGCGGTGGGGCCTTGGGTAAAAAAATTGATCAACTGCTGGATATGGTAGGACTTCAAGATGCGGCAGATCGGCGGTTGGGTGGTTATTCGAAGGGAATGCTTCAGCGGATCGGATTGGCCCAAGCGGTGATTCATGACCCGAAACTGGTCGTTCTGGACGAGCCGACGGCAGGGGTGGATCCACAGGGCTCACGGCAAATTCGCGATTTCATTATGGATTTGAAATCGCGAGGCATCACGGTGGTGCTCACTTCCCATTTGCTCGAGCAAGTGCAGGAGGTTTGCGACCGCGTTGGCATCATCTCGAAAGGCAGGATGGTTCGCGAGGGAAGGTTGGATGAGATGGTCGCGGTGGAAGAACTGACTGAGATTGTGCTCAAGAGCCCGTCGCCGCAGTTGATTGACGGGATTCGTGAACTTGTCGCCAAAGATGCTGACTCAGGGGCTGAGCTCGTTCGTGTCGGGCATCCACGAACGACGTTGGAGCGATTGTTTATCGCAGCAACATCTGGCGCTGAGGCCGGGAAAATAGATAATGAAAAGCAAGAAGGAGGAACTCAATGAGCGCGAAGGAGCCTAGTGTTGCCAAGGCACCTGCTGGTGGACTATTTAGCTTTCGTCGCGTGTATGTGCTCGCGAGGCATACCCTTACGCAATTGACTCGGATGAGGGTGTTTTACTTTCTCGGTATCTTTGCTGCGATCTTGATTGCTAGCTCAATGTTCGTGCTGCGCTATAACAGCCCGGAGCAAGAGTTAAAGATTTTGAAAGACTTCGGTCTGGGTGCGATGACGCTGTTTGTTAGTGTGTTTGCGATTGTCGCGACGTCTATGCTGATTCCGAAGGATATAGAGGATCGCACGCTCTATACGATTCTCTCCAAGCCGGTGCTTCGCATCGAATACCTGCTAGGCAAGCTTCTTGGGGTGCTGATGTTATTAGGCATTAGTTTGTTGGTGATGGATGGCTTGTTCACTTTAGTTCTTTATCTGCGTCAGTCGATGATCACAGCGGAGCAAATTGAAATGTTGCAAGCAGAGGGGCTGGGTGAAGATGCGGTGGAGTCCATGCGCGTAATCATCGGTGATGCTGGTGTTTCCTGGTCCCTGCAGGCGGCGATGCTTGCGGTTTTTTTGAAAGGAGTGGTGCTCGCCGCTTTGACGCTACTGATAAGCACGTTTGCGAGTAGTTCGTTGTTCACCATTGTAGTGTCGATTACCGCGTTTTTCGTCGGGCATGTGCAAGCCGACGCGCGTGCATTTTACGAGAATAACGAGATCGGTGGGGAGTTCGTTCGCTATGTGGCGGGGTTGGCGGCGTTGGTGTTTCCTGATTTTCAATTATTCAACATAGTCGATGCCGCAGTCGCTGGTGAGGTGATAGGATGGGGCGGTATAGGAACGATTGGTGCGATCGCCGCTGGCTACGTAACCGTTTACATGATGCTCGCGTGGTACTCCTTCTTTGATAAAGAACTCTGAGACTTCACCGATGAACCGCATTCCTAAATCTGTAATTGTGCTGCTGGTGCTGCTAGTTTTCGGCGGACTTCGCTGGAAGGTGGAGTCTGTGGTAACAGAGCGCTTCCGTTCTCGGGGGCTTTTGCAGGCGCCTTTAGACATGACAATGCGTGATCAATTGAGTCAAAATGCCTACATCGCTGCCTTTGGTGGATTCCGCTCGTTGATTGCGAGTCTTACCGCGCTTCAGGCGGATGTTTCATGGCAGAATAAAGAATGGGGAGACGTTGAGCAAAAATATGAAATCGTGACTGCCTTGCAGCCGCAGGTTGAATCCTATTGGGAGGCTGCCGCGTGGCAAATGGCCTACAATGCGGCTCCGTATTATTTAGAGGATTGGCACGGCGACGGCGAGCAAATCGCCGATGGACTTCGGCGTGAATACTGGAAGCGCTATATCGAGCGTGGACAGGAATTTCTCAACGACGGGCTGCGCTACAACCCGAACAGTTGGAAACTGTGGAAACAGGCGGGTATGATTTACTCAAGTCGCTTCATGATTCTCGATCACGCCAAGGCTGCAAATGCATTTGCAGCAGCTTCTCGAGAGGATGAGGCACCGGAATATTTACGTCGACGCGCGGTCTATGAGTTGTCCTACGTTCCAGAGAAAAGGCGAGAGGCGATGGCACAGTTGTTTGACTTGTATAAGGAGTCTCCGCGCCATCATACCCCTGTTC
>JAGXGH010000068.1 GCA_024636835.1 Verrucomicrobiales bacterium
ATTGGAGATTGGGGATTGAAGTTTGGAGATTGGAGATTGGAGTTGGGAGATTGGGGATTGGGGTTTGGGGATGGGGGATTGGGGATTGGGGATTGGGGATTGGGGGCTTGGTGGCAGGATGCCACCGCCACGGAAGGCTTGCGCCCGTTGCTATCTGACACCTGTTACCTGTTACCTGACGCCTGACGCCTGACGCCTGACGCCAGGGAGGCTATTCGCCGAGGTGGCTTGGGAGCCAGGTGGAGAGTGGGGGCCAGTAGGAAATGACGAGGAGTGCGATGATCATGGCAATGTAGAAGGGGATCATCTGCTTGGAGACATTGGCGATCTTCGCTTTGCCAACGCCACAACCAACGAACAAACACGTGCCCACCGGCGGTGTGCAAAGGCCGATGCACAAGTTAGTGATCATGATGATACCGAAGTGGATTGGGTCGATCCCGATTCCAATGGCGACGGGAAGAAAGATCGGCGTGAAGATCAGGATGGCCGGAGTGATGTCCATGAAGGTGCCGACCATCAGGAGAATGATATTAATGGTGAGAAGAATCATCAGCGGCTCCGAGGAGAGCGCGAGCAAGGCTTCGCTCACCATCTGCGGGACGCGTTCGGCGGTGAGGAATTTGCTCATCGCTGAACTGGTGGCAACGAGAAGAAGCACCATGGCGGTGGTTCTTGCCGCTCTGCCGGCGATCGGCAGGAGGTCGCGGAAGTTGGTTTCGCGATAACAGATGAAGCTGAGAAAGAACGACCAGACAACGGCGATGGCCGAGGCTTCGGTGGCGGTGAATGTTCCGCCGAGAATGCCACCCAGGACAATGACGACGAGAAGCAGACTGGGGAAGGCTCGCCAAAGGCTGATCATCAAGGGCGGTAGTGCAGTTTCGCCCGCTTTTCCGTAGCTCCGCTGTTTACTGACGATGATGCAGACCGCGATGATGCAGAGTCCGAGGAGCAGACCGGGTAGGATTCCCGCGATGAAGAGTTTGCCGACAGACACCGAACCAACGACGGCGAATACGATCATCACGTTACTTGGCGGAATCAATAGACCGGTGATCGAGCCCGATGTGGTGACGGCGACGCTGAAATCCCGAGGGTAGCCCTTGCGCTCCATTTCGGGGATCAAAGTGTTACCGATCGATGAAACGGCCGCGGCAGCGGATCCGGAGATCGCACCGAAAAGAACACAGGTCACCGTATTGACGACGGCAAGACCACCCGGAAGCCTCCCGACCAGTGCGGCGGCGAAGTTGATCAATCGTCGAGCCAAACCACCGGCACCCATCATTTCACCTGCGAAGATGAAGAAGGGAATGGCGAGCAAGGTGAAACTGCTGACGGAGTTCGCCATATCGCTGGCGATAGAACTGGCGACCTGGGGGTTGCCGACGCTGAGCGCGGCGAGGGCGGTCGCCATCCCCACGACAAAGGCGATGGGAGTATCGAGCAGGAGCAGCGAGACGAAAGCGATGAGGAGAATGGAGAGTTCGATGCTCATTGTGACACCTCCTCATGGTTGACGGGTTGGTTGTCTGACTCGGGCTCGGGAATTTTCAAGATCAGGCGGCGTAAGTTATCGAGTGCGAAAGCGAGAATCAGCCCGCCACTGACAGGAAGGGAGAGATAGAACCATGCTTTGCGAATCCCGAGAGATGGAAGTTTTTGATTTGAGGCGAGGCCGTTTTGGAAGAGCTGCCAACCGCCGTAGATCATGATCCATACGCTGAAAATAATCACCACGGTGGTGGTGAAGATCTTCACCACCCGTTGCGCCTGCGGGGTGAAATTGGAGGTTATCACGTCGACCCCCAAGTGTGCGTGTTCCAGGTAGGCGAGGGCGGCACCGAGCATCACGGTCCATGTCAGGAGGATGTTGGCTGCCTCTTCCGTCCAGGTGATTTTGAGTTTCAGTTGGTTGGATGCAATGCCCAGCAAAACGATGAACACCAAGGCAATGAGCGAGATTGCGCACATGACGGTCAGCGTTTTTGAGAGGAGTTTTCTAAGGGAATTCATGGGTGCTGATCACTCCTATTTGGTCTCGCTGATTTTTTTCACGTAGTCACCGATGCGTCCTTTGGCGAACATATTGGTCACTTCGGCGGTGGCATCGCGGAAGGGTTGTAGGTCTGGTTCGTGAATCGTGACGCCGTTCTCCTTCATGGTGGCGATGGCTTCCTCGGTGCCAATTTTCCACAACTCGCGCTGGTAGAGGCTGGCATCGTCCGCGGCAGCCTGGAACCATTCCTTTTCCTGATCGCTCAACGTGTCCCAAAGCGTTTTACTGACGATGAAGAGATCGGGGATGCGGGAATGGTGGTCGAAGGAAAATTCCTTACACACCTCTAGATGGCGCGAGGAAACGAAAGATGGCGGGTTGTTTTCCGCGGCATCGACGTTGCCGGTTTGCAGTGCGGAGTAAAGCTCGCCGAAGCCCATGGGGAATGGGTTGCCGTCCATGGCTTTGATCATCTCGATAGCGACAGGATCCTGCATCACGCGGACGGTTTTGTTCCGAATATCGTCCGGCGAGAGGATGGGAGTCTTGGCGTAAAAGTTACGGCTGCCGGAGTCGAAATAACAAAGTCCAACAAACCCGCTTGCCGCTCCATTTTCCGTTTTCTCCACTTCGTCGAGGAGTTCCTTGCCGACTTCGCCATCGAGGACGCGCCAGTAGTGGTCGCTGTCGTCGAAGAGATAGGGGAGTGAAAACACCTTCATTACCGGAACGAAGTTGGCAATGGGCGCCGTGCTCACCTTGGTCAGGTCGAGTGTTCCGTTGCTGACTTTCTCGAGGCATTCGGTCTCGTTGCCGAGTTGCTCCGCCGGAAAAACCTCAGAAGTGATGGCCCCGCCCGAGAGCGCATTGAGTCGCTCGCTGAAGCGCACGATGCCTTCGTGAACCGGGTGGGTGGTCGGAAGACCGTGTGCGATCTGAAGGCTGCGCGTAGTCGTTGTGCCGCTTGCGGAGGCCGCCGTGGAGGATTGGCTGGCGAGGTAGGAGTAGACGCCGGTTGCGGTAGCTGCGCCGATTAATAAGCCGGCGAGGAGAAACGAACGAGAGTTGGTCATTGGGTGTTATAGGCTGCCTGGGGGAGCAGAAAGATCAAGCGTGGAGCTTATTAGTAAATCAACGAAGGTCGGTGATGGGGAAGCCGTCCATGTCGTCGAAGCGTTGGTTTTCTCCGCCCATGCCCCAGATGAAGGAATAGGCACCGGTGCCGGACCCGCAGTGAACGGACCAGCTGGGTGAGAGTGCGGCTTGTTTTTCGCTGATCCAGAGGACGCGGGTTTCATCGGGTTCGCCCATGAAGTGTGCGACTTGATGGCCAGCGGCGACGTCGAAGTAGAGGTAGACTTCACTGCGGCGGTCGTGGGTGTGTGGCGGCATGGTGTTCCACACGCTGCCGGTTTGCAGCACGGTGAAACCCATGACGAGTTGGCAGCTTTGGATACCGTTTTCGTGGATGTATTGGTAAAGATGGCGCTCGTTGGCGTCCTCTTTGCTGCCGAGTTCCAGCTTGTTGGCATCTTCGATCTTCGCATGTGTCGTCGGGTAGTCCGCATGTGCTGGGTAGCTGAGAAGATAATACTGCGCCCCTGCGCCCTCGAAGCTGATTTTCTCGCTGCCACGTCCGATGTAAAGGCACTCTCGATTACCTACGTCGTAGGCGGTTCCATCCACGGTGATCGTTCCTGCCCCGCCAATGTTGATCACTCCGAGTTCGCGACGTTGGCAGAAGAAGTCTGCGCGGAGTTGATCGCCCGCGGAGAGTTCAAGCGGTCCGTTGGTCGGGACGGCAGCGCCGACGATGGCTCGGTCGAGGTCGGTGTAAACGAGCGTAATTTGATCGCTGACGAAAAGCTCTTCGATGAGGAATTTATCACGGAGTTCATCCGTGGTGAGGACAGGGTAGGAGTCAATGTCTGCGGTGCGGTGATTGGATAAACTCATGTATTTAGGTAGTTATTTGATCGTGATTGGGGCGATTTTGGAAGTGTGAAGTTGGGATTCGACGCCGAGCCCCCATGCTTCAGCATCGGGGAACCCAGCTTTTGACCAGGCGGCTCCTGCCATCCATGTCACTGGCTTGTCGAGTGAGTTGGCAAGCGGAACGAGTAGATGACCATGCGCGCGGTTGACAGTAATTCCTGATTCGGTGTTTGGAGTAGCGATGGCGACACCGGTGGTGCCTTGATCGTCGGGCAGCGGGGGCTCCCAATAGGTGACGAATGAGTGTGTGGTGCGTATCGACGGTTTCTTCTCGCCTCGCAACAAGAGTCCGGCGACCGGAGTGATCCCAGCGGCTTCACCATCGACTTCAAATGTTGAGGTGACGGTAAAGAGATTCGTTCCAGGACGCATCGTCACGCGACGTGTCTCGACGATGTTTGCACCGTTCACTTTAACCTGAGGGTAAGTGAGCTCAAACTCGAGCTGAAGGGGGCCTTCAGCGATCACCCGGGCTTCGTCGTAAACCGGGCTGGTGACAAGTTTTCCATCCTTATCGAGGTAGCCTAAGCCGCCGCAGCCAAGAGAGTCACCGACTTTGTAGGCGTCCATGCCCTCTCCGTTATCGCTGTGATAGTTATCTTCTTTGTACCACTTGTCGACGATCGGGTAGCGAACGCTTTTCATCCAGGCGTCGACTCCGCCGCGTGCATTCTCCACAGCAAGAGCCGGGCCGTAAAGACGGAAGGCTGCGCGGTCATTCTCCCAGGCGAAATCGTCCTTACGCTCGGGAACGGCACGCGCCGTGAGGCGGGACGGTTGCTGCGCGGGTTGGGCGCCTTTGAGAGCGATGAGTTCGAAGGTGCGGGTTTCGTGGGGGGTGAGATTCGCGGTGAACAACAGGGTGGTTGGATTGCCCTGTGTGCTGAGAACCTGAATGGTGCGGAAGTTTCCGCTGACGGTGTCGCGAACGGCGATGTTGTCGGGTGCTGCTGTGGGAAGTTTCGTCTTCACCTCACTCCAGTCCATTTCGACAATGTTACCGATGCGGTTGACGTGAGAAGGGTTGGTTACTTTGATCGACGCTCGTTCTGATCCTTTCAGAATGACGAGTTTCAGAAGTTCATGGCCCGCTTGGAGGAATCCACCGACGCCGTAAACTTCGGTTTGATCTGCGGTGACTTTTCGAGGGTCGGCTCCGATGGGTTGGACGAATCCGAGCATTCCGTTTGGATGCACATTGCGGACGAGTCGCTGCCATCCTTTGATCGCCACGGGGTAGTAGGTTTCGTAGTCAAGAATCCCTTGATTGATCCCCCACAACATCCCGTAGGTGAAAAAGGCGGTGCCGGAAGACTCGGGCGAGGGGTAGCTTTCCGGATCGAGCAAGGAGGCGCGCCAAGATCCGTCTTCTAGTTGTAAATCTTTGAGCCGCTTGGCCATTTTCACAAAAATATCTACGTAATACGCGCGACTTGAGTGGTCTTCTGGAATGTAGGAAAGAAGGTTTGGTAATCCGGCAAATACCCAGCCGTTGCCGCGTGCCCAGAACATTTTTTCGCCGTTGGCTTCGCGTTTCTCGAAGTAGCTTTGATCGCGCCAGTAGAGTGATTCTTCCGTATCGAAGAGATAGTCGGTGGTCTTTTTGTAGAGTCTGTCGAGGGCGTTGAGGTAGAGTTCATCGCCGGTGCACTGGTAGAGCATCGTTAATGTCGGCGGTGACATGTAAAGCGCATCGCACCATGCCCATTCACGGAGCTGGACCCGATTACGCCATGTGAGTGGCTCGTCGTGTGCACGTCTGGAGAATTGAGACATGATCTCGCGGGCGTGATCGAGTTGGTACGGCTTTTGATCTTGAAGATAGAGCCAGCCATAAAGTTGCCCGACGCAGTGGTCGTCACCGAACCCATGTCGTGGTCCGAGTTTGTAGTCGATGTCTTGAGCGACATCGCGAAGGTAGTTGTAGTAGCGCACGTCGCCGGTCGAGTCTGCGTGGGCGATCAGTCCGGTCCAAAGCGCGGCATCGGTCCAATCCCAATCCTTGTGTTTGCTGGGGTTGGCGATTTGCCAATCGGCGACCGCATTGGTCACCTTGAGGATGGCCTCGCGGTCGACACTGTCAGAGAACGCTGGTGGGTCTGTGAGTTCTGCGCGGCACGCGATTGAGCTGGCTAGAGCGAAGATGGCGATGAAGAGGTGTTTCATAGATTGGCGTTTGAAAGTGTGGTCTGTGAACGAGAGTTGGATGTGTAACAGAGATGCATTTCATTGTCCGTTTGGTCGTGGCTGATCAGTGAGAAATGGTGGCTACTTACAAAGGCAGAAGCGGCACCATTACCTGTCACTGTATCTGCGGCATGCCCACCGGACAGCGAGAGTAATATCGTTAGATTAAGGATGTCGACCAGTTCTTCTTTCAATAGATCACGTGTCAGTCGTGGTGATGGTGCGCCGTGGATGTTCTGCACCTCGAGACTGTGCGCGATTGCTTGAAGTTTTGCCGCGGTGAGAGCATCCTTATCATCTATAACAACCACCTTGCTCGATGGCAAGGAATTCACTATGGGCTGCCAAGTCAAAGAGCTGCCAAATACGATGACAGTGGTATTTTTCGGAATCTCGAAGAGAGGCAACGATGCGTCAATGAGTAAGCAATCGGCAGCTTCGCGTTGCGCGGATAGTCGCTGGAGGTATTCGGGCGAGGCGCAAGACATCAAGGATACTCCGGATCGGGTGGCCGTTTTCCCGTCCGCACTGATGAGTAATGTTAAGGTCAGTTGCGGTGACATTTTCGACTAGTCTTCAGGTTTTGGTGGGAGAACGACTCTATTGTTGTCCGATTTGTATTTACCGGGCGAGGAATCTGATTTCGAGGCGGGGGCTTGCGGTTTCGGTGTGGTGAAGCGCTCGGGGATGGGCTCGGATTTTGGAGTTTCGGATTCGTCTTCTTCTTTTTCGATCAATGCCGTTTTGTCATCGGTGCTTGTGTTCGCACTATAGTGCTTACGAATGCGTTTGGTGATGAATACTGCTAACACAAGCAGGCCTATGCCAGTGGCGATTTTTAGCCAGACGCCTGAACCATCGGCATTACCGGAAGCCGCTGTGGCAACACTTGAGCTCGTCATCACAATACCCACGACGTAGAAGCTGGTAATGAAGATGGACAAGGGCAAATAGACGAAGAAGGGGACACGGAGGAATCCGAGGATGTAGTTGTGAATGAACAAGGGGATGCCTGGGGTTGCACGGAGGAGGAAAATCAATCCGATGTAGTCTTTGCGTCCAAGTTCGGGAATAGTGAACTTGGTGTATTTCAACCAACGATCGATGAGTTTACGCGCTGGATAGGCGGCGACAAAATACGTCCATGTCATGTTAAGCGCGACACCAAGCATCGCCACCGCGCATGCCTGCCATAGGGGCCAACCGTTCCATGCGACACCGACGGCACCGAGTAACAGGCTCATCGGAAATGGTAGGGCTGGGAGGATAATAATGGCGAGAAAGAGCGCCCAAGGATTACTCTTCGTGAACTCCCAGCAATCGGAGATCGTTTGCTGTACCCTCGTCCAGTCGAGACCCAGGTAATGAGCGGCGATAGCGGCAACGATAACGACCACCACGCCGGCGATCATGAAGCGAATGAACCGAGGGTGTTTAAGAATGCTTTTTATAAGTTCCATGAGATGATCTCGCGGATGCCCCGCGATACTTTCATGTTGGCCGCTCTTTGGCGACTTGCCAAGCGGAATGCCGACTTTAGCTTATGTAAGCTTGAAGCTTGAGTGGGTTACCATGAAGCCCATGAAGGGAGTGAAGATTGGGTTGTGCTGATTTTACCAGAAGGGCTGGAAGGACAAGAAGAGGGGAGTGGAATAAACCATGAAGCCCATGAAGGGAGTGAAGATTTTTAGCCGCACCACGTAATCCTTCGGTCACGTGGCTTGTCGACGGGGAAAAGAAGGAGAGTGGGAGGTGTTCTGTGTGTCGGATATTCGATGCTGCCAGCTTGCGGACTGGGTCCGGGGAGATGATGTCGGCCGACACGTCCGACCTACAATTTGTGCGGCTTCGCCGAGGGGGGAGTCGCGTCGGCAAGATGCCGACGCCACGGTTGATGGGCACTGGGTATTCTGAGTTCACTTATCCTCTTGCTTCTGATTCTAGCCGAACCTCTCGCAGAGTTCTTGATGTGCGGTAAGATAATTCAGCGCATTGAGTCCTTATCTTATTATCCTCAATATACATTCTTTTCTCGAGTTGGGCGACGAGCTCCTTGTTTGGTACCGTGAATTTTTCACCGATCCAGTTGAAGATTTCGGGTTCCGCCTCAGATGTCGCACTGGCTACAGCGATGAAATAGTCTTTCCCCTTGCGGCAACAGGTAACATGGACGAGCCCGAATTCACTGTGATCTGAAACTTCATACTCAAGGTCTGGCGTCAGACAGGTTTTCCCACAAAACTCACGATAGCTAGCGTCGGAGATCTCATAGTTCCAACGCCAACCAGTCACCGAAAGGAACACGGCGAGCTGCATTAAGGAGCCCGCCTGGCAAATAGCGATATGGATTGGATCGACAAATTCTCTCACTATGGAATCCGGTAACCACGCTAAGGGACGTCCGTCTACGATTGGCATCATTTCATCATGGAGATCCCCCCAATACTTCTCCCAATCAACGCCATCTCTTGAAAGCTCAAACCACAGGCGGGAGTCACGTGTTTCTGAAACGCCTGTTGAATTGATAATCGACTCAAACAGACTCAAGGCTTTTACTTGATCCGTTCCCGTCCAGGTCACGGAATCACCTGTGTTTCCACCGTCGAAAAGCTCGTATCCTTTTTCGACGGCTTGTGTGAATAATCGCTCAGCCAATTCGTCGAAAATCTTCTGTGCTTTTTGATAAAGCTTAACGATTTCAGAATCATCGGGCGAAAGATGCGACGGGCCCTTGAGTCTCAATCGCCACACACGATCATTCTTGTCGTTGAAAAACGAAGAAAGAAAGATCACCCATCCATCAAAACCTTCATCATTCAGAGAAGGCGTCTGCATTTTCAAGGGAATCTCAAACCCCAGAGCACCGGGGTTGTTCTTATCCATCTTTGAAGCAAGTTTGGTGACGAGATCGTTGATCGCTGAACGCCCTTCACTTCCAGAGGTCTTTGCGTCAATTCTCACGAAGTTCACTTCAGAGATTCCCGATATGGATTCGGAGCGCTGGCTGATCACTCCCGCCTTTGCCTCTTCCCCAAAAATACTTAGCGTCTCTCTGGATTCACCCCATCTCGCGTTTTTGAACTGAGGTATTAGCGTATGCACCTCCGATCTTGTAGTGGGGTGTAGAGTTTCAAGTCTTCCCAAGGCTTCAAAGAATCGCTGAGAATTTAATTTGTCACTTACTGCCGCAAACATAGATTTATTTAGTCTTGGATTTAAACGTTATTACGAGCTTCACAACAGGGGCTAAAACGCCACTCCTAACGGTTCGAGTGCAGCGCGAAGTTCGTCAGGTATCATGCTTGACCATTCAGCTTGATCGACGGAGGTTTCAAAGAACTCGTCCCATCGATCATTGTCGGAATCTATGTTTCTGGTTATCCAATAATTGTCTCCGTGTCTAAAGATCATGATAGAACCGCTTTTATTGAGCGTCGAAAGTATCCATTTCCCATCTTTTTTTCCCTCGCATCGCCGCATTTTGCCACGAGTAAGGTCATAGACGGCAACTTGATTGCGGAAAATAGGATAGTCAGTTAGGAAAGGGTTTACCTGATAGGCGCAGTCTAGGTCATCGAATCCATCATGGAATAGTTCATAAACACATGATGACTCGTATTTATTGCTTCCGTCTAAGTCAGAAAATCGTGCTTGCCATGGGATTATACAATCGTCGATAAAATCGACTGACGTCCCTTTTTGTGAATCGTATCCACAAGCACTGTAGCTAGTAACTCTCGGATCAGAAAGTAAGCCACCTGCAGGAAGATCCTTATCGCGGCGATCAAAAAAGATTACCATGCAATCTATGTTTTTTGGCAGCACTGAAGAGATGCATTCACTCAAGCCCTTGAAAATATCCCCCAACTCCTCGGTGGGGAACTCGAAATGAATTTTTTTAGTGTCAGCGCTATCATCAATCCATAAGTTAAGATTACGGTTGAAGCTGGATGATAGACTTGAAAAAAACTCTTGCAGTTCATTGCCTGAGTAAGATGACACAACTTCTATAGTTAAAGTTGATTTTAGTGATGAACCTAAAACAGCACTCGAAATATTAAGCTTGAGTTGGATTGCATTCCCGTTAATTTTATTTTTATCCTTCATTAAGGGAAATGCAATATCAAGTATGAAAGCTTCAACGCATATTCCAAGCATTCGAGAAAGCAATATTTCCAGGCCGCTGCCAAGAAATCGTGTTAGACGTCTATGAGAATCTATTGGATTGATTTTGCCGCTGGATAGATAACCCAAATTTAAATATCTAAATAGTCGAACCCCCCTAAAATCAAATTCCCTAAAATCTATCGATTTATGCCTTCTCTTATCAAGCCAGTAACTTGATTCAGTCTCCGCGACACCTGGGAAAGCCAGAGTAGCTTCCGTATGTGGCAAGAGCCCTAATTCTGATCGGGTTAATTTCGGTGAGAAGGAAATCATAAGAGCGTGTTGTTGGGTCGGGCGCCTAAGGAGAATATAATGGCAGGCTAAGCGTTCCAATGCAATCGCCTCAAGTCATTTAAGGGATGCTTGTTTAAGCGTCTCATATGGCGGTGAATCCTGCGAATAGATCATTTGCGTCGGACAGTATCTACAAACACGCGCCGAGCATGCCTGGTTAAATTGAATAGCGGACTGCGTCCGGGGAGGTGATGTCGGCCGACACGTCCGACCTACAATTTGTGCGGCTTCGCCGAAGGGGGGGAGTCGCGTCGGCAAGATGCCGACGCCACGGTTATGGGGCAATGGGCACTAGGCACTAGGCACTAGGCATTAGGCATTAGGCATTGGGCACTGGTGGCTCCGCCTTACTCGGTGCTGTAGAGCTTTTCGAGTAAGCCATTCTCTATGCTCTGGACGCGCCCCCTCTAATCTCTAATCTCTAATCTCTGAAAACTGAAAACTGAAAACTTTACTCCCCATCCGGCTGTTGGGTGGCGAAGGCTACGTTCCAGATGCCGACGCTGCGGCAGGTGTCGACGACGCCGATGATGTCGCTGTATTTGGTATCGCGGTCACCACGGAGGATGACGGCGACGTCTTTGTAGCCCACGGCGATTTTGGAGACCTTTTCCAAGAGTTCGTCTTTGGTGATGACCATTCCATTGAGCACTACTTCGCCGGATGCGCGGACGTTGATGACGATTTCGCCGACTTGGCGGTTGGAGGCTTCACCTTCCTTGGCAACGGGGACTTGAACGTCGAGTTCGGTTTCGAAACGGGCGTAGCTCCAGGTAACGATGAAGAAGATCAGCAACAGGAACACGATGTCGATCATCGGGGCAATTTGCATGCCGCCGGTGGTTTCGAGGTTGGTGCGGTTGAATTTCATCGTCGCTGGGTAAGTGGAAATTAGTGGGGCTTAGAGTCCGCGGGGATCAGGGCGGCGCTCGGGCATTTCGTCTTCGTCATAATCGCTGCGGCGTGGGGGCTGTTGGCGGCGATCTTCTTGCTGCCACTGTGCGGCGCGCTCGCGGGCTCCGGTGAACTGGACGGCGAGCAAGGCGATGACATGGGTGGAGGCGGCTTCAAGTTCTGAGATGAAGCGTTGCACGCGCCCACGAAACAGTGAATAGAAGATTAACGCGGGGATGCCGATGACGAGACCGGATGCGGTGGTGATCAAGGCTTTGGACACACCGGCGGCAAGTTCAACCTGCTTGGCTCCGGCGAAGGTGGTGGCTCCGATTTCATTGAACGATTCGATCATGCCGAGGACGGTGCCGAGAAGTCCGACCATGGGAGCGACTGATCCGACGTCCATCAAATAGGAGATGCGTTGGGTCATGAGACTGGCTTGTCGGCTGCCTTCGGCTTCGGCGATTTCCCTGACTTCGGTGAAACGTGCGTTCGGGTTGCGGGTGGCGAAGTCGAGCGTGCGTTGGGTGACGCGGGCGATGGATTGGTTGGTGCGGTTGCAGATCGCAATCAGTCCGAGGTAATCCTGTTTGCGGATGAGGATTTCTGCATCATCCATGAAGTTATCACTGACGACGGCTCCCTGACGAATGGTGAGCATGTAGAAAATGATCAACAAAACGGCAACGAAGGAGAGGGCGGCAAGCGGATACATCATCACGCCCCCTTTGGAGAGGACGTCGCGGAAGCTGATGCCTTCAGCTGCGGCGGCGGCTTGTTGTTTTTTCGCCTCGGCGCGCGATTTGTCGGTTTCCAACTGGACGCGTTCTGAGATGGATGGTCCGGTGGTATCCTGTGCCTGCGCAGTGGTCAGTGCGACCGGTGCGCCGATGAGGACGCAGAGGGCGAGAAGTTTGAGAAAGGTGGTGCGGTAGAAAATTGGCGACATAATGGAGTTGTCTGAGGTTGCCGTGCGTAGAGTAGAGCGATACAGGACAGATGCAATACGTAGCGAAATTCGACAATTTTACGTATTGTAACAGGAAATGTAGCAGGAATCCTGCCTTCTTTCCGCTGGTGGTGTGCTTTCAAATGAGGAGAATTGTTACACTGAAGACTTTGAATGAGGATACCTGTGCTTGAAAATCGGGATGAGTGATAGTGGAGAAATATCGGAAGGATCAATGCGCGAGAAGCCGGATTTTCGCCGCATGCTGCATGACGTGCCCCACACTCCGGGTGTCTATCAAATGAAGGACAGGCTGGGGCGGGTGATCTATGTAGGCAAGGCGAAGGACCTGCGCCGTCGTTTGACGAACTATTTTATGCCGTCGCGTAAGACCAAGGCCGATCTGAAAACACGCGCGCTAATCAACAGTATCTGGGATTTTGAAATCCATCAAGTGCGCAACGAAACGGAAGCTCTATTGCTGGAGGCGAAGCTTATCAAGGAGATTCGTCCGCGTTACAATGTGTCTTTTCGCGACGACAAACGTTTCCTGATGGTGCGAATCGACCTGAATGAACCCTTGCCGAAGTTTCGTCTCACGCGGATGAAGAAAGACGACGGGGCACGATATTTCGGACCGTTCGCCCATAGCGGAGCACTTCGCGAGACAGTGACATGGTTGAATTTACGCTACGGCCTGCGGTCGTGTAGACCGCGTGTGCCGGGCGAGAACGACTACCAACACTGTCACGCCGACATTATCCGAAACTGTTCGGCACCGTGCGTTGGACGGGTGAGCTTTGATGAATACATGGAGCGAGTGAAAGAGGCGCTGAAGGTTTTCGAAGGACGCAATCGCACGATTTTGAAAGTGGTGAGAAAGGAGATGGAGGAGGCTGCGGCGACGATGGATTTCGAGAAAGCGGGGAGGCTGCGCGATGTCATGTTGGCGCTGGAGAAGGTGATGCAACCCGCGAGGACATTCGCGCGAGGACGAGGGATGGCGAACAGTGAGGAACGTGCCAAGGCGGCGATGGCGGATGTGATCGAACTGCAGGATGAACTTGGTTTGGCGCAACCGCCGTTGATTATGGAGTGCTTTGATATTTCCAACATCTCGATGACGTATTCCGTGGCATCGATGGTGCGGTTTACCAACGGCTTGCCCGATAATCAGGCGTATCGCCGGTATCGGATCAAGTCGGTGGAAGGGCAGAACGATTTTGCCAGCATGGCGGAGGTGGTGCAGCGGCGATATGCGCGGATTTTGCGCGAGCTGGATCAAGTCGATCCCGATCGTGATGCCGATGTGGATTTACAAGAGCCAGTGAGTGAGCGCGCGCGACGGGTAGCAAAGCGCGTGGCCGATGAAGGCACGAAGAGTCTACCCGCAGGGTTACCGGATTTGATCGTGGTAGATGGCGGCAAGGGCCAGCTGGGAATGGCGATGAAGGAGTTGCAGAAGATCGGATTGCACGATGTTCCGGTCGTGGGCTTGGCGAAGCAGCGCGAGGAGGTGTTTTTTCCGAATCGCGAGCTTCCGGTGTTGATTCCTCATGATCGCGGTGCCCTAAAACTCCTGCAGCGACTGCGCGACGAGGCACACCGTGTAGCAAACGGATACCACCAGTTGATGTTGAGTCAGCGGATCCGCGAGTCGGTGCTCGATGAGATTCCCGGCATGAGCAAGGCGCGAAAGGCGGCGCTATTGAAAAAATTCGGCTCAGTGGCAGAAATACGCAAGGCAGAACCCAAGGAGATAGCGGAAATACGAGGGATCTCGCTTCACTTTGCCACGAAGGTTCTGGAGTTTTTAGCTATCGGCTGATACGCCTCCATCACCTCAAGTATTTTCGGGATCGCGGCGTCCATCGATTTATAGTTGGCCACGTCTTCGGGCATTGTTTGGAGCTTCTCGTAAGCCATTCGCCAGACGTCTGGATCTGTGGCGAGATCTTTCAAGGGAAAGGTCTCAATACGAACTCCCATTAGCACACCGTCTGGGAGGCCTGTGAAAATCTGGTGCTCAATTCGGAGAAACACCTCGTCCAATGTGAGTGATTCATCAAGCCGACGACGGCCTACTGCAGGGTGGTAGTCGAGGTCGGCGGTGCGGGTGAAACTCCAGTTCTCCCGGCAGAAAGATTTTCCCGGTGAGAGACTCTGAACAAAGCGGTTGATCATCTCACCTATCTGCGGATTGAGTTTGGGAACCACTTCGTGAACCTCATCCAAAGTCTTGCCTACCACATGAGCGAGGTCCCATGAAGAGGGGAAACAGACCGAACCGGCAGCTACCGACTTCGTTGAAATATCCATCATTACCAGGTCGGCCTCCCACTGTCTGGAAAGACTCAGAAGATCGCGCTTCCCATCAGGTGATTCTTTGACCTGACCTAATTCCAGCGCCAGATCCCAAACTTGATCAGTTAAAACTTCGCCTGCTGTGGTGGTGGCGAGGTATCTGCCCGAAGGATGATCGAGGATCTCGTTTCGTTCCTTTAGCAGAGTGCCAGTCGAGTCCTGTGGAGCGAAAAACGCCTGAGCATCTCCTTTTCGCATTCGAAAGGCCCACTCGAACCCGCCGGGAGCAAACAGCCGTTTCCAAAACGGCACGTTTTCTCCGGTGGTCACCTTGCTAGCAGATACTGAGCGTTCCGTCATTTCACTACCTTGAACGGCAATTCACGAGCAGTGAGCCACACTGAAGGCTCCAGTTTTTTACCGCCGCCTTTCATGCCAAGCAACACCACTTCCATCTCTTTGCCCACATGGGATTCATCGAGCGGGAAGTAATAGGTGTAACCCGTCTTCGGAGTGCGCACTGGATACTCCCAGGCGTTGGAGGGATAGGATACCGCACGGCTTGATGCACCGATGAGTTGATCGCCAACCCGTAGGGCAGCGTAGCATCCTTCGATGCCGTGCTCTCCGTCGACGGCAACACAGAGGTATGAAGTCGGGGTGATTTCATCGACCACTGTTTTACCGGACCAGGCCAGAACCGCAGGCACCGCGTCGGGGTGGGCAAATAGATTGTTACCAGTCCATTGATCACGCGGCAGCGGGGTGTCGCCTATCCATGCCTCGAATTCAGCGACGCGTTCAGGAGTTCCTCGCATGCGGAAGTAACGCCACTCGCCGGGTTGTGGGTAGATGAACAGGGATGAACCGTGTTGGATGACTTCTTCCGCTTCACTCCAGTTCACTAAATCCGTGCTGAACTGTGCGCCGTAGAGCTTGTTTTTAATCAGGGTGTTGTCTTGTGCTTGGGTGTGAATCACCACGCGATCAAACTCCACCTCTTCGCCAAAGTCGACGCGCAGGCAGCCCCCCGAGATACGCAAGTCCTTACGGGCATAGGCATCAAACACGGTGGTCAAATCGCCATCGAACATAAAGCCATCCCAAAGGGCACGAGTCTTGATCAAGGACTGATCGAGGAAGGCATCGCGAGCCTTCTGAACCGCGGGGATCATCGTTTCTCCAGAGCGAGCCAGACTGCGGATTTCCAGCGCATTGTTGTCAGCGGCGAAGCAGGTTGCCTCATATAAACCCTGCCAGTCGGCAGGTAGATCCGAGGAGTTGAGGTCCACCAGCTTGCGGTGCCATGGCTTCTTCAAGTCGATGGCTTCCAGCTTCTCGATCACCGGCTCGCTGCCATCAATGTGCTTCACTACCCGGTAAGGACCTTCAGCCAAGGATGGCTCCGCGCATTCTTCGGTGGTTGCTAAAATCAATGCCGCACGGAATGGATAGACGGTGATCTTCACCGATCCGGTGGACTTCAGATCCTTGCCCAGCACTTCCTCATAGGGGTGGAAAAGGCGCACCTCACGACCGCCGTCTGCGGTGAGTCCAATTTCTTCGTTCAGCGCTACCTCGTAAGTAACGGGCTCCCAAGTTAGATTGCGAAGAGTGATCAGACGCGTCTTTTCATCACCTCGCGAAACTGCATGCGGCCCGTATGTTTCTTCGGGAAGAACCATGCCCTTGATCAGAATGTCGTTGTAATGCCGGTGGAGGTTGAAAATACGCGCAAGTTTTGGATACTCATCATCTCGCAGGAACCACGGACTACCATAAAGCTGCGGAGCGAGGATCATCGAGCGGTTGAAAGCCTGGAGAATCAGATCGTCTTCCCAGTAGTCCAGGCACGATGACAGGCAGACACCGTGGTCTTCGGCGAGGCGTTTCAACTCTGGTGGCAAACCACGACTCAGAGCTTTTGCCCGGTTGTGGGGCGCCGTCGAGCTATTCACCATGTGAACGTCGATGTAAGTCTCCGCGCCTTCCCAGAGGAAGGTTGTGGCGTAGGGGACTGCGGGACCGAGGTTGAGGCGATGGTTCAGCAGGATCAGGTCGGGGCTGTGCTTGCGGCACGCTTTCATCAACTCGATGAACTCCGATTGTTTGTCATCGCGCAATTGTCCACAGACGGCGTCCATCTTGAAGAGTTCGAATTGATGATCACGACAAAGCGACGCCAGAAAATCGATACGAGCTTGTTTTTCTTCTTCGGTATCACCAAATCCATCCGGTCCCAGCCACACACCGAGCCGACCACCAAACCCCTTGGCCTGCTCGGCGAAGGGACCGAAGCCCTCGGGAAACTGCTCCTGGAACTTTCGGGTGTCGGGAGATCCATAGTAACTTGGCGCATCAATTGCACCCGCATCGAATGCGTAGATGTCGAGCGTCATGCCATACTCGTCCTTCAACCACTGGAAGAATGCGAGGTTCGCCTCAGTCTGCCCAAGTGCAGGTCCTTCGTTGGTGTTGTTGATCCAGGTGAAGTAATGCGCCCGCGATGGCGAATTTTCGTCGGCTCCCGGGAAGACATCTTCAGCGGAAAGTGGGAGTATAAGGCCGGCAGCAAGGACGGCGGCGAGGTTGCGTTTCATGGTTATTTCGTTTCGAGGTAGGTGGCTACGTTAGGTGACGATCTGGATATAGTGAGTTGAGATACGGTTGCGACTCTTGGAAATCTTACGTGACAACGTTCGATTTTCTGATTAATCGACGGGCGGCACGCCTTCGTCGTAAACGTCGGTCGTGCGAGGGCCACTGTCGTCGGGAGTGAAAACAGATTCAGATTTGCCCTCGTGTGTGCGCTTTAAGCGGAGTTCCTGGGGTTCCCAACCGCGGACATTGGCACTGACGATGATTTCATTCGGTTCGCGTTCCTCGTTGGGCTTGATCACGTCTTCACCGGTTGTCGATGCGAGAATGACGCGGGCGAGGCCGTTGAAAGTGCGCACCGTCTTCGATTGAAAGGGATGGTGGCTGAGTGGATCTCCATTGTGAACACCGAGAATACGAGCCGGACCGCGGACGTTGATGGAAACCCAACGTTCACCCTTCGGATCGAAATTGCCGTCAGCGTCCTCAACACGCAAGGTGATGTAGGAGAGGTCGCGTTGGCGTGGGTCGAGTTCGATCTGATCCGCCTCCATCTTCAACTGGGCAGGCGGCCCAGCGGTGCGGATGGTGGTCGTGGCGATTTCTTTTCCGTCCTTGTGGGCGACGGCTTTCAATTCGCCCGGCGTATAGGGAACCATCCACTCGAGGTTGTAGAGATTCTGTTCATTGATTTTGCGTATACCGAGGGACTCGCCGTTGAGGAAAAGCTCGGCCTCGTCGCCAGTGGTGTAGGCGTGGACGGGAATGACAGTGCCTTCCTTGCCTGGCCAGTTCCAGTGCGGGAGGATGTGGATCATCGGCTTGTCCGTCCACTGACTCTGATAGAAATAGTAGGTGTCTTTGGGGAAATTGCAGAGGTCGATGATGCCGTAGTTGCCAAGCACGCGCGGCCAGCCGCCGGATTCACCGATGTAGTCGAATCCGGTCCAACGGAACTCGCCGAGCACGTAGGGCAGTGTCTTGGTCAAGTGCCACGAATCGCGGGCATTAATCCTCACCGAGGCGTTGTCGTAGGACGATTCATACCAGGCATCTGTCTCGGGGAAGACTTCGGTTTCAGTGAGGTTTGGCGTTTGGTGTTTCTTCTCGCGGTAGTTGGTGTGGGTGCGGTATTCGCCGCGGGTTTGCAGCGAGTGAGGCACTTCGGAGGCATAAATGATGCGGTCAGGGAAGCGCTCGTGGTCCTCTTCGTAAAGGAAGCAGGAACCGCCGCCGCCGTTGTAGCCGACGACGTCGAGAAGATCGAGGAAGCCGGTTTCGTTGGCGGTGTGGATATGGTTGATGCCGGCACTAACTGGTCGGGTCGGGTCAATTTTGCGAACGATATCGCCCAGCACTTTGACTGTTTCGAGCTCGCCGTATTTCTGTGCCTCTGGAACCTCGTTGCCAATACTCCAGAGGATGACGGAAGGGTGGTTGCGATCGCGCTTGAGATGATCGACGAGGTCGCGCTCGGCCCACTCGGTGAAATATTTGTTGTAGCCGTTGCGTGCCTTGCCGCGATCGTTCGGGCTGGAGACCAGTTGGTTATTCTCGAAATTCCAGCCGCGACGCCATTCGTCGAAGGTTTCGTCGACAACCATGAAGCCCATTTCATCGGCCATCCGCATCAACTCCGGGGAATGAGGGTAGTGGGCCGTCCGCAGGGCGTTGCAGCCCATGTCCTTGAGCATTTTCAGACGGCGCTCCAATGCCTGATCCCATAACGCAGTGCCGAGCGGGCCGAGATCCTGGTGGTTGCACATGCCTTGCATGATGATGGGCTCGCCATTGAGGAAGAGACCTTCGTTGCGGTCGAAACGCAGCGTGCGAACGCCGAGCGGGGTTTCGTACGTATCGTAAACCTCCGTCCCGATGCGCAGGGTCGTGCGTACCGAGTAGAGGTGGGGAGAATCCGGCGACCAAAGCTTCGGTTGCTTGAGTTGGAGTCCCTGTTCGACGACGACTTGTCCACTACCCGGCGCGGCAAAAGTTCCAACGTTCGTAGCCATGATCTGGTCATCGGCAGAAAGGATTTCCTGGGTGACAGTGACCTTCTGGTCGGTCGGCAAGTTGTTGCTGATCGTCGTTTCCATCGCGACTTCGGCGGCTTCGTCGGTGACCTCCGGGGTCGTGACGTAGGTGCCCCAGTGGTTAACGTGGACAGGGCTTGTCTGTGTGAGCCAGACGTGGCGGTAAATCCCAGCACCGCCATACCAGCGGGCGGAGGGTTGTAGTGAGTCATCGACACGCACGGCGATGACATTCCTGCCCCCGAAATTGAGGTGAGGGGTGAGATCATATTGAACCCCGATGTAGCCGTAGGGGCGCTTGCCGAGATGGTGGCCATTGATCCACACTTCGCCGTTCATATAGATGCCGTCGAACTCGATGAAGACCCGCTTCTTACTGAGATTTTCGGGCACCTTAAACGCCTTGCGATACCAGCCAATGCCTGCAGGAAGGTAGCCTCGGGGGGCGCCCCCTCGGGCATCAGGATCGAAGTTCGCTTCTACGCTCCAGTCGTGCGGCAAGTCGAGTTTACGCCAATCCGACGCATCAAAACTCGGTTTCTCGGCACCCTTGATGTCATCTTTCACAAACGCCCAGCCTGCATCAAAGGATTCACGGTTACGGGGGCTGGAGTCTGCCGCGAAAAGGGAACCGGCAAATGACACGATCAGTGCTAAGGAAACAGATAAGATGGGCTTCATGATGAGGAGGACGGGATCGTATAAGCGGTGAAATTGCAAGATACAGGGGTTTTCTGTGCCACCGCACCTTCGTTGATGAAGGGCGAGCGAGAATTGAGAGGATTCGGACTTATTCGTAGGCGATTGCCCAGCTCTGTCAACAGACTTCAAGATTGAAGACTGCACTCTTTACGGGTGATAGCGCTACGGTTTTTCACTTCATCTTCTGATCGATGAGTGCGTCCAGTTCTTTGACGATTTCGGGCTTTTTGTCGGCGAGGTTGGTGGTTTCTCCATCGTTGCCGGTGTGGTCGTAGAGCTCGTATTTAGTATCGCCCTTGGATCTGTGGCGGATTAGGCGGTATTGGGAGGTGCGGATGGTTTCCATTTGTGCCCGATAGGAAATCGCAGCACCTCCTTCGGTGCTCGGATCCTTCAGATGGTCGCCGAGGGATTTTCCGGAAAGCCCTTCGGGTGTGGGCACTCCGGTGAGTTCACAGAGGGTAGGATAGATGTCGATGGTTTCGACGATGGCGTCGGTTTTGCTGCCGGGTTCATCCATGCCGGGAGCGTGGATGACCAGAGGTGCCAGCAAGGATTCTTCGTAAAGGGTGTGCTTACCCCACACCGCGTGTTCGCCGAGGTGCCAGCCGTGGTCCCCCCATAGGACGACAATGGTATTGTCCTTTAAGCCGAGTTTTTCGAGATTGGCGAGAAGCTGGGCAACTTGGTTGTCTGCGTAGGAAACGCAAGCGGCGTAGGAGTGCCGGAGCTGATCGGCGTATTCGGCATCCTTCCACGCATCGCGACCACCGCTTGCATACTGTCGAAACTCCCCACTGG
>JAGXGH010000069.1 GCA_024636835.1 Verrucomicrobiales bacterium
CAAATAGACAATTTATAAAGCAGAACAAATCGGTCCTGATCAACCGCCTACACGCCCAGGGTTCGAATGATTGACGTAACTACAACCTTTAACCTACAGTCGGTGTGGCGCTGCCTGTAGGCGGTGCCAGACCTCGACGTTGTGCCAAAAACCGGAAGTATGAAAGGCAAGCGTAGCATGAAACTCCTAATCGCCATACTTTCGTTGCTCGCTTTGATCGGGACCTTCCTCTTTTTTATCTCATCTGGCGAGAGACCGAAGGCCGTAGTCCTTGTGCAGGGCGCTGGATCGATGGTTCCGATTGATCTTGATCAGTCATCGTCAGAGATAGCGAAGGATCTTGAGCCAGAGATTCTTCCTCTTTTTTTAAATCGCCCGGAGCAGAATGGCGCAATCGGCCAAATACTGATTGCCCGACCGCAGCAGGATGCCACCACGAGTCCGCATACGGAATCGCAGATTAACACGCGTCTGAAGCTGCTCACTCCGATCGTTCTCTTTCAAGTTGGTGGCGCCAGATACGAGTTTTCAACACTGAATAATGAAAATTACGAGCCTATCCATGATGGGCGCTTTGCATCGAAGCAAGAATGTATCTCATGGTTGGCGTCGCACATCAAATCTGCACAAGGCGGTGCTGGACAACCGCCTACAAGCCCCGAGTTTGAATGATCATCGTAACTACACCCTTAACCCACAGTCGAAGTGGCCCTGCCTGTAGGCGGCGCCAGACCTAGACGTGTGGTGATGATCGCTCGGCCACACTTTTACAAGTGTAGCTACGGGAGGGGTGAAGTCGCCTCTTAACATTAGGCGAATAGATCCATCACTGGGTTGCCCTTGCCGTCCTTGGTTGCGTAGAACGGTCGGCGCTCAATGTCGAAAACCGTCTTAGGGCTGATCCCCATGGCGGTGAAGATGGTCGCGTGAAGATCTTCGATGGAAACTGGATTCTCTGTCGTCACACACGGGCGTTCATCGGAAGTTTTTCCATACACTTGACCCTTCTTGATGCCTCCGCCGAACATCACCACTGAACTGCCACCGGTGAAGTGACGGTGCAGACCATACTGTTTGATGTCCTGGATAACGTCAGTTTTGGCGCGCGACTGGTCTTTGGCATTGGATCCAGGAGCACCTTCCATCATCATGTCACGACTGAACTCGGAGGCGATAATCACCAGTGTCCGGTCGAGCATTCCGCGCTCCTCAAGATCGCGGATCAGGCGTGCCACCGGACCATCCACCTCGGCGTGAAGACGCTCATAGGTCTTGTGGCCATTCTCGTGCGTATCCCAGTGTTTGAACGGGATATACTCGGTAGAGACCTCGACGAAGCGAGCGCCCTCTTCCACAAGACGCCGAGCGAGTAAACAACCGCGACCGAAGCGTCCGGTGTCGTAATCCTTGAGGGTATCCGGATCTTCGGCGGCAAGATCGAAGGCTTTGCGCTTCGGTGATCCGAGCAAGCGGTGGGCGGCGTCGAGCGAACGAAGCATCGACTCCTGATGGAAGTCGCTGAGTCCCTCCCCTTTCGGCGAGTTTTTCAGCATATCCTGCAGCGCACGATAGCGGCGCCCGAAGCGGTCCGGCCCCATCCCCTCGGGTGGACGCACGGCCTCGGCGGCTTTTTCCGGATAGGGTAAATTGAAGGGTGCAAATTCGGACCCGAAAAACCCACCGGTGGTGAAGGCCTTCATTTCCTCGCTCTCACCGATGCCCTCAAGCCGCTGGCCTATATTGATAAAAGGCGGCATCACCTCATTGCGCGAGCCGAGCACCTTGGCCATCCATGCCCCGATGTGCGGCGCGGCCACCGTCTGCGGCGGCACATATCCGGTATGCCAGTGATACTGATGGCGGGAGTGAAGGATGCTGCCTAGGTCGGGCTGGACATGCGAGCGGATGAGCGTTCCGCGATCCATGATCTTGGCGATTTCCGGCAGACCGGCAGAAATTTTCAGACCGTCGACAGAGCTATCCATCGCAGGAAACGTGCTGAAAATCTTTTCAACCGGTGTGCCAACTTCAAAAGGCACATAGGGCTTTGGATCGAAAGTCTCCGCGGCAGCCATCCCTCCGGCCATCCACAACAGGATACAAGCATCCGCGCGCGCTGGCGGTTGATCGATCTTTTCCTCTGCACGAAGAAGCGGTGCGCCTCCGGCCAGAGTAAAGGCTGAGGCGGCACCCATCCGTCGGAGGAATTCCCGCCGGGTGAATTCGGGACGTGAGCTATCAAACCAGGATTCGTTCATCGGATATAGAAAAATTCGGGTTGCATGAATACGGTCCAGAGAAAGTCTGACACCCCCTCCTGAGGGGTGCCCTGAACGATCAACTCCGTTGCTGCTGCGCGTTCGTTGGTATTGGGCTTTCTGGACAAGGCGCTTAGGTAGACACGCTCGATCAGGTCGTCAATCGGCTTGCCAGTGCCTAGCAGGGCGGTTGCGCCCTCGCTAAGCATCGAGGCGAACTCCGGGCCATTGGCAAGATGGATAGCCTCAAGAGTGGTGAGCATATCGGGGCGACCAGAGACCACCTGATCGCGGTTGGGGCGGCCTAGCGCAGCTTGGAATGAATCGAGCCCGGTGAGAGCCGCCCGCACAGGGCGTCCATCCCATTGCTTCATGCCGCTAGCTTTGGCTACCACGTTCAAGTTTTTGGGCCCCTTCTGACTATTCACCACTTTCGGATCGATCCAGTTGCCGGTGACATGACGCACGGAATCGACGAACTGCTCAGCGGTCAGTCGCTTCATGATTGGACCACTGAATTTACTGGAGCCATCGCTGGATATCACACTCTGACTTTGATAAAGCCGTGAAGACACTATCAGCTTGATCACTTCTTTGATGTCGTAGTCCTTTTCGACGAGATAGATGGCGAGGTAGTCGAGCAAATCAACATTCCACGGCTCGGCATCGAGCATGTCCACGGACTCGACGATGCCTTGCCCGACCAAACGATCCCACAGACGGTTGACGATGGTCCGCGCCGTGCGGCCGTTCTCCGGGTGAGTAATCAATGCGGCAAGTTGCTCCAATCTCTTGTCGCGCGGCAGCTCTGAATCGATCTCACCGAGTTCGGGGAAGATCCAAGCCGCCTCAGCCATTTCGCCGGTCGGTTTGTCACAGCGGGTGAGCTCTAACTCTTTATCGGAATAAATCGCCGCCAGGCTATAGGCATCCTTGAGCTTCCACTGGTCGATGAAACTGTCGTGGCAAGATGCGCACTTCATGTTAATCCCGAGAAACACCTGCGAAACATTCTGCGAAAACTGCACCGCTTTGGTCTGGCTGGCATTCACTTCGCCACGCCACTCGATACCATCGATAAATCCGCGCGATTCCTCTTTCGGCGCGACGAGCTGTCGAACAAACTCATCATAGGGCATGTTCGAATAAAGCGCGCCGTAAAGCCAGCCGGTGATCCGCTTGCGCCCACCGGTGATGAAGCCCGTACCGTCGTAGGCATTGCGCAGAAGATCGTTCCAGAAAGTCAGCCAATGATCCGCGTAGTCCGCATTGCGCCCAAGGAGATCAGTGATCACTCCATCGCGTTTGTCGGGCGATGCATCAGCGAGGAAGGCAGACAGTTGCTCCGGCGTCGGTGGAAGACCGATCAGGTCAAGGTAGATACGGCGCAGGAAAGTTGCATCATCAAGCGCTTCAGGACTCTTTACACTGTTCTTCTCAAACCAGTCATCCATGAGAAGGTCAACAGGGTTCGCACCGGCCAGTCCCTTAGGTAATTCCGGACGCCTCGGCTTCAGAGGTGCCTCGTAGCGATCTTTGCCAAAACTATAGCCGGGTTCCCAGGGCAACCCTTCAGCGATCCAACGTTCAATCAGCACGATTTGTTCCTCGGGAATCGGATCTTCACGCGAATCCAATGGCGGCATTCTATCATCCTCGTCATGAGTGCGCAGGAGTTGGATCAGCTCCGACTTATCCGGGTTTTTAAAGTCAACCACGTCCGAGTTGATAAAGATGTCCCTATCATTCAGCGAAAAACCTCCCTTGGACTTCTCGCCCCCGTGGCATTCCATGCAGTTTTCACGCAGAATCGGCACGATTTGGTGTGCGAAGTCGATACCACCAGAACCTTGGTCAGCGGCTCCAAGAAGACTGTCGGCATAGTTTTTGCTTTCTTCGTCCCCCTCCAGCCCCAGAGCTGTCTTTATCTCGGGAGGCATGTATTTGGTGAGATAATTCTCTCCGTGTGTCAGTGAAGCCCCATAGTGCCCGGCGAAGCTTAACAAAATCACATTGATAATGAGCATGGGACGGTAAAGCCACATCGCCTTTGGTTTTGAGCCCGCCCAATACCGCATGACCAGCAGCCAAGCGCACAGGACCGTTGTAGCCAAACCAAGCCATTGGTGATCCGTCAAAAGCTCTAGCTTGTCTTCGTAATCACCACTTGAGGCCAAGAGGAAACCCGCCACAACCGCGGGCACAGCGGATAGCATACTGAACCAGAGCAGGATTTCGCAAGCTTTCCCCAATTGATGCTTGGGGCGAATCCACTGAATGACCTCCATCACAAACAGCGCAATCAACGCCCCGATGGGCACATGAAGGATCAGGGGATGGAAACGGCCAAAAAACAGCAGCAGCGTGTTGCTTCCGTCGCTGTTGATCGGGATGAACAGCAAAGCCACCAGTAACCCGGTCATCAAGACAGCAGCTGTTATAGCAAATTTCATATCAATACCTAGTGAATAAAAAGCGTATCTGGGGCGTTAAACTCGACGCCATGAAGCGTCAGACATGGGTATTCGCGAACAGATCCAGCATTCTTTCATCGCTTGTCTCTGTCAATACGCATGGTTTTCAAATAACTATGATGGATCTGAGACGGTTTTCATAGATGATGAAATCGTCAAGAATCTCTTCAACGCCCAAAAACGTTTCCTCTTGGTAATGACAACGCTCGGACATCGACTGGTCATGTGTTTGACACTTCTGACGGCAAGCTCTTTGGCTGCCGCGCCGAAAGTGCTCATCTTGGGTGACAGTCAGTCAGAGGAATACGAATTTGAGGCTGGGCCCGAGCCACTGTTTTCCAGTCCTGAGAGCAACCTCTTGGAATCCAATATCCAAAACTGGGTCGAGATACTCTCCGACCGCAGAAAGAGCGATATCGACTTCGGTGAGTATAAATCTGACTACTTAGCCGATTTCGACATCCGCAATGGAGGCTACGCCTACAATTGGAGCGTACCTGGGTTCGAAACCACAAATTTCATCAGCGTCATTAATCCCTTTTCTTTCAATCCCCTCTATCAATGGTCACGACCGAGAATCGAGGACCAACTCGCAAACACCGTCGATTATGCCGTCATCTTCCTCGGTGGGAATGACGTGCGCAGTCGATATGGCGCATTTTACGACGACACCGTCTCACAAAGCACACTCGACGACATCGTCGACCGACTGGAACAACTCGTCGACTTCGTGCAGGACGAGAACGGCAATGTAAAAATCATCGTCGTGAACATTCCCGACGTCGGGATCACTCCATCCAAAATCGCAGCCCATACGAATGCTACAAAACGCGCCATCGCATCGGCAACAATCGCCGCGTTGAACGCCGACATCGCCGCAATGGCAGCAAGTAAGGGCGCGATCATCGCCGATGTGTTTAGCCTCACCCAAGATCTCCGCGAAGGCGGGCCATCAGCGCTATTCTACATCAACGGCACCAGCTTCATCAAAGATGGCGATCCCGAAAACCCACCGCTTTACCTTTTCGCTCGCGATGGATTTCACCCGACCACAGCCCCTCAGTCACTCTACGCGAATGCCATCATTGCCGCCTTGAACGCTCACGGCGAATCGATCGCACCCCTCACGATGCGAGAGATCCTCGGCAACATCCTTGGGCTAAACCCAGACCAACCGCTGGTCGACTACCTCGCATCATACGGACTTCCATCCGCATTATTCACAGCCGACGCAGATCTCGACGGACGCAGCAACGGCATAGAACTCGCACTTCAGACAAACCCAGCCATAGCCGACTCACCCGCCCTTTCAACAAGCATCGCCAACGCGACAGGCGGGCCGCAATTTGTCGTCCATTTCCAAAACGCCAACACCGCCAACGGCTACATCAACTTCGGCGCTCAATCGTCATCAACCCTAAAAGCAGGCGAATGGGCAAACGTTCCTACAGCGGACATCTCACCACATACCAGCGGCGGGATTGAAGTTCGCGTACCCTTCAGCGGGCCACGAAGGTTCGTCCGTCCCAAAGTATCGCAAGCGCCGTAAGCAAACCCGGTTTCGAATAAAAAGATGACTATTCGCCGCGCATAAGTGACTCACGACAAATACCAATATTGGGTATCACTTGCCAATCGCGTGCCGCGCAGCGGTTTTACGCGACGCGCCAGGTCAATGCCAGGAGTCGGTAGATCTAAATACCACTCGGGACATGCCCGAATGGTATTGATCGGAGGAATTTATACTTTTCCAGGAACCGGTGGCACTTCGGCAGGAAGTATGATCTCTCCCTTCTCGAAGGCAAGCGGATCGACTTGGCACTTGTAGTTATAGAATGGTGATTTTTCGTTTTGGGTCACGTCGACCCAACGAATCAACTGACCTGTATAAGAAGACATCCGACTCATGATGGCGACGAGTGTGGACTCGGCGATTTGCTTGGCTTCATTGCGCGGTTTGCCGGCACGCACGGAGGTAATCAGATCGATGTGTTCTTGCACCATGCCATGTTCGCTTTCAAGTATGATCTCGGCGATACTGACTTCTTTGCCATTCATTTTACCACCGCCAAAGCAGCTGCCTTCAGTGCCGGTAAACATCTCTCCAACCCGGCCATAAGCGCCGGCGAGCTGCCTGCACTGACTGTGAATGTGCACATCATCACCAAAATCGAGATCAACACTGAAGAAATCGAACTGGTTGCCCGTCACCCGCCGGGCGCGCCCGCCAAAACCAAGTGCTGAGACAGGAAGGCGCCCGAGAAACCAGATCGCAACGTCAATATTGTGAACGTGTTGTTCAACGATATGATCGCCGGAGAGCTCGGTAAAGTTGAGCCAGTTGCGGGTGATGTATTCGGTATCCGACCAGCCGTCCTGGCGTTTCTTGATCCACGGAATGCGACCATTCCACTGGACTACGCCGCCTCTAATCTCGCCGATGGCTCCGGCGTCGATCTTGGCTTTGTTTTCAAGATAGTCTTTCTGGTGACGGCGCTGCGTCCCGGCGACCACACCGAGCCCCTTTTTCTTAGCCACTTCACCAGCAGCGATAACATCGCGGGCACCGACAGGATCGACGGCCACCGGCTTCTCGATGAAGCAATGCTTGCCGGCCTCGACCGCTGCCGCGAAATGCACCGGACGGAAGCCTGGAGGAGTCGCCATGATCACGTATTCACAATCCGTGGCGAGCGCTTTCTTGTAGGCCTCATAGCCAATGAATTGCAGCTCCTTGGCCACTCCATGCTTTTTGGCTAGGGCGGAAACCCGGTCTTCAAAGGCATCCGCCAAAGCGACGATTTCAGCATTAACGCCGAGGGTTTTACAGGCTTCGATAAAGTTATTGAGAGCACCCGACCCCCTGCCCCCACAGCCGATGACAGCCACTTTGATGGTGGAGCCATTGAGTTTTGATTGGGCTTTAAGCACGGGTGCCCCCGCGAAAGCGGCTCCGGCCAATGCGGTGGTGGTGATAAATCTGCGGCGATTGATTGGTTGGTTCATTGTCGTTTAGTCTTTTGGATTGATCGGTTTTTAGCGAGTCATCATCGATGGTCATATGAATTACAGGGAATTACCCAGCTTTTCGGCCGGCAAGGATCGACATCTATGGCAAGAAGCGCAAGGGGGAGGAGGGCAGCGACATCTTCAGGCGGAGTGGTATGAATCGTTGGTTTATGACTATCACTCACCGCGCCTAGTATAATCACGGGGTCTGATAAGGGATTATTACTAGAAATTTCCCTTTTTCGGATGGACTAGAACGCACTGGTCAAATTGTATGTGTCTCCATATTTACAACGAGCCATGGCATACGATCCAAGATTGTGAATTCCAGCCCCTAAAGCGATATCCTTGATTCCAACACCGAAAACTGGATCGAGATTCTATCCGACCGTAGAAAAGACGATATCAGCTTCGGAAGTTCGTCCGCCCGACTGGATCGCAAGCTCCGTGATCGCTCCAAGCAAGGTTCAGGGTGAGACAAAGTTGAGCATTTTGGTGGCACTTGTATTACCAATCGATTGCTGACCGCTGTCGTCGAAGTGAAGGTTGTCTCCCTTCATCCCGAAACCATCTGTATTCACCCAATCCGCGAATGCGTCACCATCTGCTACCGCCTCTTGAGCCGCTCGAACAACCGACAAACCGGTCGCGTTGAGCGCCGTTTGGCCGCTTGAAAGCCGAACAATAACAAAGGGCAGGCTCGCTCCGAAAGTCGCTCTGACATCCGAGAGAAATGTTGTCAGGTTAGTTTGGTAATTATTCCACGCCGTAGGCCCACCCGGATACTGGATATCACTCTCACCTTGCACCCATATCATTCCTTCGATGGTAACAGAGGCCGATGGATAGGCTGAAGCAAGCGCGGCGATGCCTGCGGTGACCGTTTGTTGGAAAGTCACGTATTCAGGGCCATCTCCGGTAGTTGCGCCATCACCTCCGGGAAACCAGTCAACGTTCAAATTGGTTCCACCATTCGCATACTTGATGATGGCCACCCTCGTCGTGGACCCGTTTCCGAGGTCGTCAGCCATACTGCGGCCAAAGGTGATCGACGGCCCGAATCCGCCCGTTTCCGAAAGACCAGGGCGCAAGGTCGTCAGGGCGGGCGCTTGGTTTTCCACCTTGTAATAAAAATCCACGTCGTCCTGCGCTTGCTTCAGATTTACCGGCGAAGTCGGCAGGCCCGCCACATCGGCACGACCATCAGCATTCGATTGGCCACCTACCAAAAAAACGCGAATCCTCTCCACGGGAAGAGGCGGCACCTCCTTTTCAACTACGGAAAAGAAACGACGGCTTCCCTGAACTGGAATATCCGACAGCGAGTTGGTCGGCGGGTTGGAAACGATATTCTCGTAAATCGTCACCCCATCATCGTAGGCCGACCAGCTGCCAACCGCGGTGGAGAGATCGGGCGAGGACACCAAATCGTAAACCTTACCCGTCTGACTGTTCCATTCGAAGTCAAAGTTCGTGCCATTTCGAGAGATACCAAGACTCAAGGCCGGTGGACTAACACTCACATCAGCCAAAAACTCCGCCGACGCCGTTGCTGTTCCATTATTGACCGAAAAGCTTGATGTCACGAGTGTGCCTGACGTGGCCACCTGCTGATAGCCAGATGCGCCGGAAGCCGAACCGGTAAAGCCGGTCAACAGCGAGGTTAATGGCGATTGTGCAACCGTGGCAGACGCGGTTGAATTAGCAGATGAAGCGGCCACGACTAAAGAATCATTCCCTGTAGTTGTCAGGCTGGTAGACACCCCTGTATTTGAGCTGAATGCACCAACGCCTGGTGCGGTTCCTGAGAGTGATAGCAAGGAAACGCCGACCCCGTTCACTGTGCCACTGAATGTCAGCTGCACGTTGCCAGCCCCGATGGGGCTATTTAGATCGCGATAAAACACATACGCGTTGCGGTTCGGATTCACCGCTTGCACTACTTGAGTCATCGCCACTCCACCGTAGCTCGCTGTGAGGGTCCGAGGGTTTTGTGTTCCTTCGCAGGAAACCGTCAATACGAGCTTGCTCGCCCCGACCGGTTCAAATCCCGTCAATTCGCCAATCGCAGTAAGGCTATAGTTGTTCGACGAAACGGCCTTAATAGCCGAGACCGAATCCTCGATACTAACTTGTGCGTGTACCGCGCTGATCGTGAGAAATACCGTTGCGATCGCGGTCGAGATACGAGAATTTGATAGCATGGGGCTTGTTAATCCGGCTGGTGATGGAGACAATGAATGACCCATCGTCAAAGCCGACCTCCGCGTTGATTAATGACAAAAAAACCCGACCCCGCCACTGACGGAGCCGGATGAAAACAAGCTGGTCGCATTAGTTCCGGCGGCGGCGCAGGAGCAGCAGGCTGCCGAGACCACCGAGTAGAGCGACGGATGGCTCGGGAATGGGCTCGGCCGTAAATTCCGCTATAACTGTCACAGGGCGGCTAGTGCTTCCGGTGATAGAGTATGTACCTGCTCCAGCTGTCGCGACGATGGCGTAACCAGAGCCACCACCAGCCGAGCCCACGTCCGCATTGAGTAGCGGCGTTAATGGTGATTGTGCCGCGCCGCTGGAACCGTTGTTGGCGTGTGAGGCTACGACCAAACTGTTGTCCGCCGTGGTTGTTAGTCCCACGGAATTACTGGTGGCTGAATTTGTTGCGCCGACCCCATCAGCAGTACCGGAAAGGAACATCCAAGAAACTCCGTAATCGTTGTCACCAGTCCCATTGATTACGAGATTCCCAGTACCGAAGGATCCTCCCGCCGTCGTTGCGTCCAAATAGTAGATTGTCGTATTCTGAATTGAGTTGGATCCGTTCACTGCGGATGTGAACGCGACTCCGTCGAACGTAACTGACGTGAGTGGATCGTCACTAAATCCGAACTCTGTTGAAACGGTGAACACGATCTTGGAGGCGCTTGAGGCGTCGAAAGATGCAAGAGCGGTGTGCGGGTAGGCTGACGCAAACGTTGTGCTTCCGGTGCCACTGCCGCTCAAAACGCTGATCGCGGCGTTGGAGATTGACGCGGAACAGAGGACGCTGACAACAGCGAGGGGGATGAATTTCTTCGATATCATAAGTGTGTGGACGTTTCAGGTTTTGCGCTTGGGGAGTTCGTAGGGAGTTCGTTTGGAACGATTTTACCTGTACATTTATTCTATGGAATCTCTTCGGAAGGCGCAGCGTTAACAAATTTCTGAGAAAAATTCTAAATTCACCCGATTTGCCATCATTCCTGAAGGAAGACTGCTTTTATCTGAATAAATCGGTTAACACCGTGCCAGATCCGAGATTTTATTACTTAGAACATGGACAACGAAGTCACCCAGCAACAAGCCGAGTTTGTCGGACAGATCGCCCGCCACCAGGCGGCGCTCAGATGATTGGAAACCTTCCGAACAACCCAGTTCCCAAAAAAGCTGGGGATAAAGAACCCCATCAGCCCAAAGCATCGGGTTACCGATGCGGAAAAAGAATCATGCCCGGTGTTTTCAGTGCGGGCATGATTGCGAGATCAGAAAATGATCGAAACCTAGTTCCGGCGGCGGCACAGCAAGAGGAGCGCTCCAAGGCCACCGAGCAGGGCAGAGGAAGGTTCGGGAATAGCGGCCGCTTCAAATGCCACGCCTGATGAGACCACGCTGTTTGAATATGTGTCCGTATAAGTTCCCGCCGTATCAATAACGCCATAGATCTGTTGGGAAGAGGAGTTACCGCTAATGTTGCTGTAGAAGACATTTGTATCAAGATTGCTTGATGACACAGTAGGCGGCGAAGAGAAGTTGAAGCTGTTGTTCGTGGCGTTGCCTACAACAAAGCCACCGTCCAGCGTGGTGGTGTAATTGAAGCTCAGATTGCCGTTTGTTGTATTGGAAGCTGCTACCGAGCCGACCCCGCCGAGACTTAGTGCTGTGATCATATTTTCACTATTACCCTGCGCTGCCCAAGTAACATCGAGGTTGGCAGTCGAAACGCTGGGGTTGATAATGTAACCAATCGTAGCTACGTGGTCGTTGCCCGCACCCGTGGATTGTACTATGGTCAGGTCTTCTGTGCCGTATTTTGCGGTCACGCCCAGTGTGTTCTCACCGCTAAGGTAAACGACAAGCGCGTTACCTCCGCCAAGGGACCAACCTGTAAAAGTGTATGTAACCGATTGATTGTTAAGACTATCTTGTAGAATATTTGCGCTGGTGTTTGTTACAGTGATTGCCGCGTTAGCGACCGAGGCGGTGCCTAACGATAAGCCAGCGATGGCGAGGGGAAGAAATGTTTTGATCATGGTTGATTTTTTTTGGGGGGGGTGAACTACAAGCAATCGAGAGCCCGGCGGATGGACAGCCTGGTTGACCATGTTTAATAATCTCTTCAGAAGGCCTCGCGTTAACGGAATTCTGCAATTTTTTTTCAAATCCACCCGATTTGCTGTCATTTTCTAGATGAAGACGGCTTTTATCAGAAAAATCGGTTAACACCGCTGCGAAGCGGGGATTATATAGAAAGTGAATATGGACAATGAAGTCACCCAGCAAGCCGAGTTTGTCGGACAGATCGCCAGCCACCAGGCGGCGCTGCATTCGTTTATCATTTCCCTGATGCCGGGGATGGACGGGGTCGATGACGTGCTTCAGGAAACCAACATGGTGTTATGGGTGAAGCGCAAAACGTTCAAGCCCGGCACGAATTTCAAAGCTTGGGCTTGCACGATCGCCCGGTTCAAGGTCATGAGGCATCGCCGCAAGCTTGCGAACCTCGGCCATAGACTCTTCGACGAGAATCTTACCGATCAGCTCGCTACAGAATGCGAAGCGGAACCTCAAGAACTCAACGAACGCATGGATGCCTTGAGAAAATGCCTCTCACGACTCCAGCCAAAGGAACGCGAGCTCATCGAACACCGCTACTACAAAGACTCCAACCTCGATCAATTCGCCCGAAAATGCGGGCGAGGAGTCGATTCCCTCAGGGTCAGTCTTTTCAGAATCCGGGCAGCGCTCAAAAAATGCGTTCAGAGTGAAATCAATATCCAGGACTCCCGCCTATGAACCAACGCGAACTGGAAACCCATCTTCAGGATCTGTTCGACGGACAGCTCTCAGCTCAAGCCTTCGATGAGCTGCAACAAGAACTACGCAGTGATCCCAAAGCCAGGGAAGTCTATCGGGAATACGCCCTCTTGGAGCACAGCCTCAAATTCCGCAGCAAGGGCGTCGACATGATGAACGTCGTGCCGATGGATCGCGTCAACAAGCGCAGACAACGTCGGGCAATGAAAGTTGCAGGCTTCTCCGCCGCAGCGGTGCTTGCACTTGCCGCCTTGGTCATGACGCTGATTTTTGTCGCCAATCCACAACCGACGTTGAGCTTCGCAAAAAGTCCGGGAACGGAGTTGGTGATCAGCCACACCCTGTCCGGTGATTCGCCACCCGACGGACAAGCCATGGAACCAGGCTCGCGCATGCAAGTTGCCAGCGGAACGGTGGAACTACAGTTCGCCTCGGGAATCCGCGGGATCGTCCAAGGCCCGGCCGATCTGACACTGCGCAGAGAAGATCTTCTGGAACTCCGCGAAGGCAGAGCGTGGTTCGAAGTACCATCGAAAGCCGTCGGGTTCCAGGTGGTCACACCGGACCTGGTCTTGACCGATCTCGGCACGGAGTTTGGAATAATCTCCAAGTCAAATTTCCTCGACGAGGTGTACGTCTTCAATGGCAAGGTCGAGGTATTCAACCGCAAGGGATTGAAGGCAAAGCAAACCGTCACCGCGGGGCACGCACATCACGCGGCGCTCGACGGGAGTTGGAAAGGCATCCCATTCCGCAGCGACTCTTTCCTCACAAAACTACCCAAGAGCGGACTCGCAAAACCCGCGTTGCATGACTCGGTCACTTTCACCTCATCACCTGAAAATGAGATGGTCAGAGCGCCTTACATATTCGCGGCCGATTTCGCATTGTCGGGATTCGACCCCGCAGGCTCGGATAAACTGGTGGTCACGCTTTCCCATGAGAACGGTGAGATCACCAGCGTCACTTATGGTGGGGTAGCCATGGTTCCTGCCATTCAGGCAGACAGCGATGGCGGCCAGAAAACAGCCATCTACTACCTCGACGCACCCGATGGTAAAGCTGACCTCGTCGTGAATTTCGACGGAAGGGTGAATGGTGTCGGCGGGTCTCTTCTGGCTCTGTCGAATACCGCGACGGGCGGCCCCGTAGCCACCAACTCCGCCAAAGCAACATTCGTCACCCTGTCCACTCCGGTATCAAACTGCTTTTTGATCGCGACACACGCATGCAATGATCATGTAAACAACACAGCCGTGACTGCGCAGAGGCCGATGAAAACTTTGTTCAGTGGTCCAACGGGGTCAAGCGCCGGTGGATCCGCTTACATCAACTTGACCAAGACCGGCAAGGCAAGCGCTGGCTTTGAGGGAACCTCCGAAAATCCGGTGACCGCAGCTGCAGCTTTCGCGCCGATTCCCTAAAGGTGATGTCTTGAAAAGCTCGATCCGCTCCGGGCAATGGCCCCAAGGGCTGCTGAAAACGCGCCATTGGCAGGATCAGAATGCTTTTCTCTTTGCGCGATGCACCTGAACGATAATGATCGAACTCATGAATACGCTCCGCCTCATTCCGCTGATATTTCTTCATCTCTCGCTGACTCTTTTAGCAAAGGCGGAAAACCCACCAAACGTCGTGATCATTTACACAGACGACCAGGGATACGCCGATATCGGGGTGCAAGGGGCGGAGGGATACACCACGCCAAACATCGACAAAATGGCGTCCGAGGGCACGCGCTTCACGGATTTCTATGTCGCTTCCGCCGTTTGTTCCGCTTCCCGCGCAGCGCTGATGACCGGCTGTTACCCGCCACGCGTCGGAATCAAGGGCGCACTTGGGCCATCTCGAACTGGTCTTAACTTGGAAGAAGAAACCATCGCGGAAGTTCTCAAAAAGAAAAACTACGCCACCGCGATGTTCGGGAAATGGCACCTCGGAGATCATCCCAGCCTACTGCCAACGAAACAAGGCTTCGACCAATACCTCGGCCTGCCCTACTCCAACGACATGTGGCCGGAGAACAAGTTCAACCCGAATTGGCCGCCTCTGCCGCTGATCGAGGGCGATAAGATCATCGTCCCCTACGTGACAGGCGAGATCCAGGCAACTCTCACCACCCGCTATGCCGAGGGCGCTGTCGATTTCATCACTGCCCACAAGGACAAGCCATTTTTCCTCTACGTCGCACCGTCCATGCCGCATGTGCCACTTTACGTGAGCGAGAAGTTCAAGGGCAAGACCGAGCAAGGAACCTACGGCGATGTGATTGCGGAAATCGACTGGGCGGTTGGTGAGATCCTCGCGGCGCTCAAGGAAAATGGCCTGGATGACAACACGCTCGTCGTCTTCGCCAGCGACAACGGACCTTGGACGGTTTTCGGCAACCACGCAGGCAGCACCGGGCCGCTACGTGAGGCAAAGGGAACGAGCTGGGAGGGCGGCATCCGCGTGCCCTGCGTGATGCGCTGGCCTGGAACGATCCCGGCCGGCAGAGTTTCCGCCGAGCCGATCTGCACCATTGACCTACTGCCGACTATAGCGAAATTAGTCGGTGCGCCACTGCCTGAACGGAAGATCGACGGCAAGGATATCGGTCCTATTTTGCGTGGTGAGAAAGGCGCAAAGAACCCACACGAATATCTCGCGTTCTATTACGGAAACAACAATCTGGAGGCCCTGCGCAGCGGAAAATGGAAACTCGTTTTTCCACACCGATACCGAGTCGTCACAAGCGTTGGCAACGACGGAAATCGCGGCAAATACGGCAGTAAGAATTCCGGACTGGAACTCTACGATCTCGAAACAGACCCCTCAGAAACCACCAACCTTGCGGACAAAGAACCGGAAACCGTCGAAAAACTCCAAGCCATGGCTGACGAGATCCGCAGCGAACTCGGCGACGGGTTGACCAAAACAAAAGGTAGTGAAACCCGCCCGGCAGCGAGAGTAAAGTGATCAGAGCCAGCGGCAATGAAAGTAGACTCACAGCCATGACGTTGTGCTCCATTGCCAATCGATCTCATCCCATGAGAACTCGTAATTTTCCCATGGGATGCGCTTACCATCGATTCATCCAATCCAAGATCATGAAGCTTATCCTGAAAAACTACTCTCTTGTTATCGCCGCCGCCCTTGCGATGACGGCAATCTATCCTGGTGTCGCTGCCGCAAGACCGCTCAAAACACACAACATCTTCTCCAGCAATATGGTGTTGCAACGCGACAAGCCGATCACCATCTGGGGGTGGGCCGATGCAGGTGATAAGGTCACTGTGAAATTCGGGACTGAGAGCGCCGAAGCCGCCGCGGCGGGCGATGCCGGACGATGGGAGGTGAGCTTTCCGGCGCGCGAGGCCAGCATTAAACCGCTCACACTAAAGGTCTCCACCAGTGACGAATCCATCGCATTCGATGACATCCTCATCGGCGACGTGTGGGTGATGACCGGCCAGAGCAACATGGCATTCCCACTCGGTAAAGTGCTGGAACAAGACATCGAAGCGGCCCAAGCTCATCTTCCGCTGCTACGCCTGTTCGCGATTGATCCAAACGAACAAGCCGGACCGCAGGAGGACATCCCCGCCGAGAAGATCGCCACCGAAGGCTGGGCCGTTGCCAATCCTGAGACGGCTCTGGAGTTCTCCGCCATCGGCTACGTCTTCGGCGCCAGGCTTCAGAATGCGCTGCAGATCCCCATCGGAGTCATTAAGAGCGCGCGCGGCGGTGCCTCGATCGAATCCATTGTCCCCAGCCACAAATTTGACGAACATCCGGACGCCAAACGCTACGCGGATTACATCAGGCAGAAAATCGCGGACTTCGACCGGGAAGCGACCTCGATGGAGATCTGGCAGCGCCAACTTGAGCGGGCAAAGCGCAAGGGAATCCCTGAAGACAAGTGGCCGAAGAAGCCGATGAATGGTGACAACCTGACTTCTTGGAATATTCCCGGGATGAGTCCGAGTGACATGGGTAGCGTGCACTATGGCATGTTCGGCGTGTTCAAGGGCTACAACATCAAGGGTGTGGTGTTCCACCAAGGCTTCAACAACGCCCTCTTTTCCGCAGTTCGCCCCAACTTCTATCGCGTGCTCATGAAACTCATGGTCGAAGGCTGGCGCGAGGACTTCAATGACCCGCAATTGCCGGTCGCTGTGATCGGTTTCTGCGCTGGGGGCAAGTCTCAGAACGAGGAGAATTTCGAAGCGGAGTCCTATGCCGCAGGCCCGTACATCCGCGAATCCCAACGACTCGGACTCGCCGACGCGGGCGACCAAGATCATACCGCGTTCATCCCGGGATACGACATCCAAATTCCCGGCCTGCATCCTTCGAAGAAGCGTGAGCACGGAGAGCGCACCGCTCGCTGGGCACTCAGCCGCATTTACGGACAAAAAGTGCGATGGGAGAACGCCAAATTGGTTTCGGCAAAGCCGCAAGGCGATGAGATGATTCTGACCTTCGACAAGAGAGTGGAGCCAGACGACCGGAACTCCATACTACGTGGCTTTTCCATCGCCGGTGAGGACGGTAAATTCTACATGGCTCATGCCAGGCACCTGCTCACTAAAGACAGCAAGGGGCGCATGAAACCCGATTCAACCATTATCCACGTTTGGAGTCCGCTGGTTTCAAAACCGGTCGCCGTCCGTTACGCTTGGGCGACCAGCCCGATGGGCAACCTCAAAGTGCTAGGCCATCCTTCCATGCCCTTGCAGAGCTTCCGCACCGATGAGTGGGATCTGCCGGCAAACGAGGAAGACTTCAGCACCAAGGCTATTTCCGACTACAAGGTGTTGAGGGATGAAGCTGAAGAACGCTGCGAATTCCGTCGCAATGAGGAAGCCAAGCGCGGAGTCGAAATCCTCGAACGCCTCAAGACTCTAGGCAGCGGCGAGTAATACCAAGTCTTGGTATTGATCTTACGCGGATGGGCGTTGAGGCGGTTGATCGAGAGCTTCTTGTGCGCGGCGAATAGTCTTGTTTTCAATGGTCATTCAAATCTCTCGTAACAGGGACTAACTTGGTTTTCATATTTTGCAAAATGTAACAGGATTGACAGCGGCGGCGATACGCAAAATTTAATCTGACATATTTATAGGTCTCGCCATTTGCGGCTTCCGCTGCGAGAGAATCGACAGCCTGAGTGGGTTCAGGTCCTATTGATGAAGAAAACGGGACTCCTTCGAATGGCGCTGTTTTAAGCGATTATTCGGTAGTATTAAAGAACCGCGAACACGGCTCAAACGGGCGAGGACGCCACGCTCGGAGTGGTTTGCTGGCGTGTCTTGGGAGCGAATGGAGGATGGACACTCTGTCCATTGGGGGTGGTGTTGTAGTCGGAGTTCGGGCGGGTAATCGCGAAGTGACATCGCACAGAACCGACAGGAGTGTCGGTTCTCCGTAAGGAAACCCGCCGGGGGCGCTATTAAAACAGTGCCATTCGGAACTCCTTCCTAAGCAAGAAACTGCTCGATAGGCCCCTTCTGGTGAATACCGAATTTGTCGAGCTCAACGTCCATCGCGCCGAAGTGGTCGATCGGATTGCCGTAGGCGTTAAGTAAGGTGGTATACCAGTTACCAAGAGTCTTATGACCCTCGACACCGTGCTTTGGCAGACGGATGTAGCGTCGGCCGATCTTTAGCGGTGTGTTGTCGCCAGCGAGGACAACGAACGGCCATTCGGTTCCGACACTGTGGTGCGTCTCGCCGTTGTCTGGGAAATACATCACGACGGTGTTATCGAACATGTTGCCTTCACCGTTAATCTCGGGTGTTGCCTTGAGTCGGCTGACGAGCTTGTTAACGAGGTTCATGTGCTGGTGGCAGACGGTGTCACGAATCGCAGGTGCATCGAGCCCTCCATAGCCTTTGTTGTGGCCAATTTCATGCAGATTGACCTGTTCGGTTTCGAGCTTCGGCAGTCCGGTGTACGGCGTGCCCAGTTCGTCAACGGTGAAGGTGGCGACGTTGGTCATCCCGGAAATCAAGGTCGAGATCATGATCTCGTTGAGCCCATCTTGCCTGTCTAGTGTGCTGAGCGTGTCGCTATTGATATAAGCATCCGGCAATTTCGGGATATGCTGGCGAATGATGTCCGACATCTCTTCGATCTTGCGGTTGCGCACAAGGATCGAATCCACCGAATCCGTGTAATTGAGCGCTTTTTGATGCTCGATCCCGTCAAGCATCTCACTGATGACACGCTCTCTGCCAGAGACGAGTTCGAGAACCTTGCGATCCATCTCATACATCAGCTGAGCAGCCTTGTCGTTGCTGACCGACTTGAAGAGTTCCTGCATCGCGACCTTCGGTGAGCCGAATGCGTAGTTGGGTTGTTGTGGGCCACGGGCACTGAAGCCCTTCTCTATCCCTTCGATATTTCCACGAGAGTTGCCACCACCGCTTGGGAAACACGCCAGCTCGATGTGCTCGAAGGGTGAGGGGTAAAGCTTAGCCAATTCAAAATCAACGGTGGCCCATTTGATCGAGCTGATCTGTTCGTTGGCTTTGTATGCACCCAGCGACGAGCACCAGGTGTGGTGACCTGTGGTGCACATCTTGCCCGACAAGCCCTGCAAAATCGTCAGGTTTTTGTGATGACCGGCAAGAGGAGCCATAAAGTCAGGGAGCGAATGGCCGTCGAGGTCAACGCTATAGGCTTGCTTGTTTTTTTCTTTGTCCATCAAGTCCTTGCTGAAGCTCGGGGGAACCAGCGTGTGTGGCATCAAGCCGTTGCCTTTATGGATGAACACAAAGCGTGTAGGAACCTTGCCGGCACCTGCTAGTGCGGCGGGCGCATTGGCGAACAAATCGCGCGGCCACATACTGCCCGCCCCTACTCCAAGAAGGGCGGTTTTGAGGAAATTTCGTCTGGTATTCATCGCTTTGTAGAGAGTTTCTCGCTTAGTCTTTAAGGTCTTTTCGATACATGAAGGAATCGGATGTCAGCAGTGAAACAATCACCGCCTTGAAGCTGCCCCCACTTGCGACATAGGCCCGGTCGGCATCGATCAGCGTCTGTGAATCGCTGAGCATCTCGTTGCGCCCCATATAAAAACGGAAGGCGTGACGGATGATTGACTGACGCACATGATCGGACTTCGCAAGACGATCGATCAGATCGATGGCGTCTTTGACATCGCCGTCGAGCGCCGGATCACCGGTTCCGCTGAGAGCGCCTGACGGATCAATCGGCAGTGTCGAATATGTGTTGAATGTCAGTTCGCCGTCACCCGTTTTAATCAGGTTGTCAGGATGTTCTAGTTGTTCTTCGGAACGGGACCGCCCGAAGTCGTCAAACATCTCGAAGGGCAGCCCAACCGGGTTCATGTGTATGTGGCACTTGCGACAATCGGGTGCGGATGTCACTTCCACCACCCGGTCGCGAAATGTCCTATGAGGATCTTCAGGAACCTGTGCATCAACGGTAATAGGCGTGTCGGGCACACGGCCTGCGAGCAGTTTTTCGTGGATCCAGCGACCGCGTTTGATCGGGTCGGTTTGGAAATTGTGCGAATGCGCGATCAGCCAGGCCGGGTGGCTGAGGATGCCTTTGCGGTTGGGGATGCTAAAAGGCTGCTCCAAGGCATAGTCCCAGAAATCTCGGTCACGATCCTCTTCACTGACCTTTTTCCAATCGTAATATCGAGCGCTACTAGGCGTCGGCGGCAGACCGTAAACGATTGAATGGTGTTTTTGGTAGCCATGTTGCCAAGGCACAATCGGCATCGGTGTGATTCCTTTTCCAAAGTGGTCGGCGAAAAAACGCATGTATAACCGCATGTCGTTTTCTGGCTTGCGGCGTCTGTTATCCCTGAGACTAATTGATTTTTTCGACGCCAAATACCTTGCGTATTCATCGTATACCTTCTTGGATTCGGTCTCCCAAGGTGTGTCTTTCAGCTTCTCCCAGACCTCGCGCCATTCATCGACGGTTGCATAACCTTTCTCGGCAGGCATCAAGTCGTAGACGAAGTATTTGTCCGAGCCCAACAGGTTCTCAAAGACATTCTGATCGTGCTCAATATGCCAGGTCACGATCATATCGGCTTCGTTGATCACGGCGCCCGGCGTGCCGGTCGTGCCGCGTCGCGGATTCACGAATCTACCTTCTGCACGCTCGGGGTCTTTGAAAATATTGGAAGCATTTGGATAACCGAAAAAATCACGGAAGAAGCGCACGATTCTTGGATGTGAGGTCACCACCGACTTCGCACTCGAGCCGTTAAGAATCGGGTCGACCTGACCTCGGTAGTAATTTTCGTCTGCGAGCAAACGTTCAACTTCGCGGCGGTAGTCGGCCTTGGTTTGGAGTCGGCCCTCCTCGGCGGCCTTGAACAGCTCTTCATCCGGGCCTTGGTCGCCTAGTGCGTAGGAAATCGAAAAGGCCGCTTCGCGAGGACTCAGCATTGTTCGGCCGTATTCATCAGACTCGCCGCCACCAAATTCGATGCGATAGAGGAACTCTGACTTGAGAAGCACGGCTGTACACATCTTAGTGAGCACCGCTTCGTTGTCGCCGATCTCTCCCACCGATCGCATCAAATCAAGGTAGACCTCCAGTTCTTGATCCGTCGCCTTGCGTTTTAAGGTCAGACCAAATTGTGTGTGTATCGCTGCAATCAACTGTTCTTCAGTTGGTTTGCCTGATTGGGAGAGTATATCGATAAACGCTTGAGGCTCATAGTCGCGCGGGTACCAGTTATCTTTGGGATTTTCAGGCTCCACCTTAGGTCCGTTAGGAATACCAAGTTTGGTGGCATAGATCTGCTTACCAGCGATCCACTTGGCATTGTTCATCATAACAAGCAAGTGCCCGCCGCCGAGTTCCCCGGTGTCGTAATCGCGCACTCCCGATTGGCTGGGCATGACAAACGGATTCACCACCCCGTAAAAACCGCGCTGTTTGATAGAATCGCGATCCCTGCCTTCGAGCTCGAACACATCCATCACCCGCTCTTGGAATATCTGCGGACTGACCAACCAACGCCGGGCAGGGGTATAAGCCTCGTCCTTGATCTCTCCGTTAAACAACAGGTCGTGATCGACCAGGTTTCCGTAATGCGGATACCGCATTTTGTCTGCGAGCTTGTTATCGGCCGAGTCATCCAGGTGCGAAGACAACCATGCCAGAAGTTGCTCGCGCTCTTCATCGGTCGGCTGGGGCTCATCTTCCGGCGGCATTTCTCCGTAGTACACCGATTCCTTTGCATCGCTCAGCAACTCAACATAATCCTCACTCGAAAGAGTATTGAGCTGATCGAAGCGGACTTTACCCTTCTGCTTATCCGGCCCGTGACAATCAATACAGTAGTTGGAAATCAAGTGTTGGGCATCAACCGCCACTTCCGGATCTGTTTCAGCACTGACGAACAGTTCGAGCACAGAACCGCTGTCTTCTCCATACTTCATCCAGAATATCAGGGCAATCCCCGCAATGAGGACGAGCCCCCAAAGGCCTGCGATTATCTTGAGGAAAGGGTTCATGGTATTTTCGGCATGACCATTGTGCATACGAAATGGCCAGCAATGGCCAGCAATGGTCGTCAAAGGAAGGTGGGAGTGAGTGATCGAGAGACTATCCACGCTCAAGTGCGTTGCGATACTACAGGGTTCTTTCGAAGGTTCTCTCAACTGAATTGAGAAACCTTTCGTGGCTACCTTGTCTGAGAATGTGGAGATCCAAGCAGATCCCCCAAAGGCTTGCACCGATCGCTCGATGCACTGTTCCAACGCACCCCGCCAACCGCATTCCTGATCGAAGGCGGGACGATCGGCCCGGCGAAGGGTGAAAATCGTTGGTTATGGATACCAGGGAAGCACGTGAGTGCGGTCGTGATCCGACGAGGAGTTGTTAATCCGTCAACGGTGTCAGAGTGACCTTGCGCAGATGGATAGGATTCCATTTTTCCGCGTCGGGTTTGAACTCGATGACCGCCTCGCCTCCCGGTAGTTCGATCACTCCCATGGGCATGGTTTTCCACGTGACGCCGTCGCCGGTGGCGGAAACCTTGACGGTTTGGGATGACTCTCCTGTGTTGAGGGAAAGCTGCGCGGCGGCGGGCGCGGCGATTTCGGCTTCGACCTTCCACTTTCCGGCGGCACCGGTTTTCACCCGATATTCGACACGGTATTGATGTTGAGCCCAGTCGGTGAGATAGGCATTGGCTCCCGTTCCTTCGACGTGGATGTTGCCGCCGACGACACCGTATGTGTCGGCATCGAGGGCGAGCAGGGTGACCGAGCCATCGGCATCGGGCGTGGCATACGGTTGTTGGGTGATGGCGAGCGGCTTGGAAAAATCGAGGCGGACGACCGAGACATCAGGATCGGTAGCTGCGCCCGGGAGATGAATGATCACACCATCGGCACTGCTCTCGGCGGTGACTGCTGCGCCGCCTTTAAGAATGATGCCAGTGGCGGGAAGCTCCTTCAGCGTGGGGAGTAGGATTTCCCCATCGGCCGGCCAGTCCCACACGTGGAGGTAGAGTGTGGTGCCGCCTTGATCGGTGGCCTTTTGAGTGACGCGCCCCCACGACAGTCGCCGCGGGAACGGGCTCGCTTGGGTGGCGTAGATCGCCTCGCTGTTCACATCCATCCAGCGGCCGATGGCTTCGAGTCGATCAATGCTTTCCTGCGGAATAGTTCCATCGGCGCGCGGCCCGATGTTGAGCAACAGGTTGCCGCCCTTGCTGGCGATGTCGGAGAGCATGCGGATGAGCCGCTGCGAGCTCTTCCAGTTTTGGTCGTTTTTCTTGTAGCCCCAAGTGTCATTCATGGTCATACAGACCTCGAACATTTCTCCGGGAAACCCGCGTGGTGGGATGTGTTGTTCAGGCGTCATCGTGTCGCCCTTGAAGCCCTCGCCGAGGCGGTTGTTGTTGATGATCTGAGGGTGCTCGGCCATCAGCGCGGCGAACGGGGCGACTCGCTCGGGCGTCATCTGCACCGGCGTATCCCACCAGAGGATGGCGGGGTCGTAGCGGTTGATGATTTCGCGAGCCTGTGGCAGGGCGATGGTTTCCAGGTATTCGTCGTAGTCGCCCTTCTGAGCAGGGTCCCAAACCTTGCCAATCGTTCCACTGGTGGCACCGCCGGGGTGGGTCCAGTCCTGGGATTGGGAATAGTAGAGACCGAACTTCATGTCGTGCGAACGCACCGCTTTAGCGAGTGGGGCAAGCAGGTCGCGCTTGGCACCGGACGCCATCACATCCCAATCGCTGAATGCCGAATCATAGAGGGCGAAGCCTTCGTGGTGTTTGGAGGTGATAACGACGTATTTCATGCCGGCGCTGGAGGCGAGTTCGGCCCATTGTTCCGGATCGTATTTTGCGGCGGTAAATTGGGGTGCGTAGGATTTGTATTTTGCCACGGGAATGTTGCGGAAGCGCATGATCCATTCGCCGATACCTTTGATGGTCTCGCCCTCCCACTCGCCGGCGGGCACAGCATAAACACCCCAATGGATGAACATGCCGAAACGCGCTTCGTGGAACCATTCGGTGCGGTCTTTTTCCGATGGATTAGCCATGCTGCTGGCGACCAGGGTGGTCAGGGTGAATAGTGTCAATGGAATGATTTTCATAAAGTTGCGGGTGTTGATTGCCGATCCTTGATTCATAGATGGCGGGGTGCTGGTGAGATTCACACAAAGCCCGTGCTTTTGGCAGAGACAGCAAACAGACTGCCATACTCAAACAGGGAAGGAGTCGTCCGTGGGGCATCATCATGACTATGTTACCGGGGTATTGCTTTTGCGGATTGAGTTCATCACGCCTCAACGGCCATCCAAACCCGACCATCGTCATTGTCAGCTGGCAAGTTGTTGGCGCAATTTACATAAGAAATACTGCAAGAAGTCATCATTTCTATTGCAATTCCACCATCGCCTCGCCTATCGCCTTACCGATTTCGAGGTAGCTTTCGGCGTTGCCTTTGTAGCGGTCGCGCCCGCCGGGCAGCTCTTCATCAGGGCGGATCATCGGACGGGTGTCGATGCTGATCACCTTGCCGGTGAATTCCGGATATTTCTTTTGATCACCGACCGCCATCTGGGCGTCGAAGACCTTCTGCTGGTTCGGATTCATTGGGGTTCCGGCACGAGCGAGCGCGCCAACAACGACCGGCAGATCCGGCGCATTGAGGTCATTGCGCAAGTCACCGATCAGATGAGTGAGCTGCTTCTCATAATCAGCTGCTTTCGAGTCCCACTCGCCGTCAGCGATTCCCTGAAACCAGACCAGCCCGGCCAGTTCCGCCCCTTGGCTGGCATCTCCTGGGTAGACCCGCTCAAGCTCATCGCCAAGCGCCTTTCTCACTCCGTCCACCAACTCGAGGTAGGACTGTCCGTTGAGCAGATAGCGATCGAGTTCGAGCCACTCGTCCATCCGCTCCAGCCCGTTCCAGGTGTCTTCACCGTTGCCGGGGTTCTTGAAGACGACGGCCTTGCCATCGAGACTCTTCTTCACACCCTCCCAGTAGCTACCGGTAATCGAATCGCCGACGAACAGGACGCGGGGAAGCGGCTTTGTCGGCTTCTGCCGTTTCTCCAGCGCCGCGAGGACGGTCTCGGTCACCTTGGGGGCGAGGTTCCCAACGCTGTGGACGTTGTTGCTTTTGGGAAACCCTTGGCGACGGACCTCGGCGTTGAGGTCGTTGATGATCACGCCGTTTTCCTTCATGACCTTCTCCGCGACTCGGTTGTAGGCGTCCTCGTCGCCGTTGAGCTTACCCGGCTCCCCTTCCCACACAGGCGTCGCCGCCCCCCAGATCAGAGTGGCGCCGGTCTTTTTCATCTTCGCCACCAGAGTGCGGAGGTTTTTCTCAAAGTCCTCCACCGAGGTGGTGTTATAGCCGGAGAAATACTTCGAGGTGGATTCGCGGTAGGTGGCGTCCCAGACGCCGAAGTTGAAATGAATAACGTCCCAGCTGCCGTCGAGGTCGGAACCACCGCCGCTGGAGGGCGGGCGGAAGTCGTGGCTCAGGTCGCGAGAGCCGCGAGAGAACCAGTTGGGGTGGCGGGTGGCGAAACGCAGGATCATCACCGGTTCTTCAATGGCGTCGCCGAGCACGTGGCCGAGCATCAGGTCGACGCCCATCCGTTCGCCGCCTTCGGGGCCGATCCGCACCTCGGTCACACAGGTCAATGGCCGACCTGGGGCTTCGGTATTGTTGTGGACGGGATGCGCGTCGTAGAGGACAACATCGTCGCGGGTCACCCACTCGCCGTTTTTGTCCTTGAGAAAAGAGTAATCGGAATTCTCTGCAACGACCGTTTCCAAGGTGCCGGGTTTGTGGACTCGCGGTAGTTTGAAGGCATGACCAGGCTGCTTGAAGAATATGGTTTGTAAAGCGTAGCGCTTGTTCGGCTCGAGAGTCACCGCCTTGATCCGTGCCCGTGCCTGGCCGGGATCCCGACGGTAGACTTCCTCGCCGTCGAGGGTGGTGAGATTGAACGCGGACTCGCCCTCACCGGGATGGAGTTCATAGTCGCCCCCGTCCTTCACCTCGACGAAACCCCGCAGTACGGTGGTGTGGTCCGGCTTCATGGCCGACTCGGGGAACGGAGTCATCGGCACTGGTTCGCGACCGCGCTTCTTAGGATCGATGCGCCGCGTCCGTTGATCCCCGGTCTCGACCAAGCTGGTCGCCACCGGTTTCATGGTCTCGTAGTCGGCTTCGGGCGACCAAGCGCCTTGGTAAACCGCGCAGTTCACATGCTTGAGCTCCTCGTCCTGGGTGGCCTTGGCGTTTGAAAAGAACGCCTCATGCACCCCGTCGGTGCGCCCCTCGACGATACCTTCCTCCAACACACTTTCGTCACCGGCGAGGATGTAGACTTTGATCGGCTTGGCGGCCTGAGCAGGAAGCGAGAGGAGAGCGGCGAGGAGGAGAAGAACGGCGTGAGGTTTCGGAGTCATCGGAAACAAAGTGTGACTCTGACTGCTTCCATGGGGCAGCCGGAGTTAGGGTATTATCGCGGTTGGTTTTAGCTTGCCTTGCGAGCGATGTGGATGCTCAGACCTTGGCTAACTTCAGAGAGAAGCGATTCTGATCTCCTAGGTTTGTGAGGTCAAGTGTCGGTGAGTAATCGTAAACTTCAACCGTGCGCTTCGGAGTGAATTCCATCAGTCGCAACCAACCATCGCCGCCGTTCGGCTTCATTTGAAAGTTCACCAGCAATTGATGGACATCGCGGCCGCCGGGAGTGGCCGACGTCACCTTGCCCAGGCCGTCTTCCAGCACATGGCCGTTGAGTGTTATGATAAAGTTCTCGTGCTTGCTGACCAGGTTTTGCCACAGCTCCTCGCCGTCCATCACATCGCCGTCGCGGCCTTTGCCTACACCGTAAGTGTGCGGATTCCAGCGCTGCTTTTCCCCGAATTTTTTCCAGTCGTAGCGGGTTTCGTCGTAGTAGGTATAGGCGTGCGTGATCAGGATGGCTTCCCGATCCGCGTGCTTTGCCGCCACCTCTTTGGCCCAACGGACGACATCGGCCCGGGGCCCGAATTCCAGACCGATCACCAGGAACTCCCTACCGCCGGCGGAGAACAAATGGTAACTGTTCGTCATACTCGCGGGCTCCTTGTCGTAAGTGCCGCCGAAGGTCGCCAGTTCCTCAAATTTGGTGACAGGAAAGTAATTGTTGAGCAAGGTTGAGCGATCGGTGCCTCGACCTTTGTCACTGTAGTCGTGGTTGCCGGGAACGAAGAAATACGGCAAGTGACCGTCGAGCTGACTCATTGCCTTTTGGGCGATCTCCCACTGCGGCGGGTTGTTGTGGTCGGTGATGTCGCCAAGGTGCAGCACGGCCTGAATGCGGCGCGCGTTCTTGTTCTCGACCAACCAACGGGTCTGCGCGAGGAACTCTTCAGGGTGGCCGTTGCAATACTTCTGCGTGTCGGGCAACACGGCAAGCGTGAACGAACCCTCACCGGGAAGTGGAGGTGCGCCCTGTTTCATGGACTCCTCAAGGTCAGACGCCTCCGCGACTCCGGAAAGCATATTGGCAAATGGGAGCGCGAACCCGGCTTTGAGAAATTGGCGGCGTTTGAGATCAGTCATGATGCGCTATGTTCAGGTTTTCTGTTAGGTTATTTTCTTGAAATTTGCCCGATTCGACTTTTTTAAATTTTCACGCAAAAATCCATATCCGTATTTGCCAAACTTGTAAGGTATTATCAATGCTCTTCACTCTTTCCTACTATACCTATATTAAGCTAGTATATCGATCATACCCTTGAAGCTTCGCTCCGCTTCCGGGCATCACCCGTCAACCATTTTGTGAGACTGCGGGGACTGACCCCATAGCCGCAACGGTGCCGGTCACCGGCGGCGGCGAAGCAGGGGGAGCATTCCGAGGCTGCCGAGGAGAACGGCGGAGGGCTCGGGGATTGTAGCGACGGCAGCGTCGAGGTTTGCCACTGTAGGAGTTTCGGTGCCGGTCACGAAGGCAAAGGCGTCAATGAGAAAACCGTCTTCACGGTGACCATACTGAAAAATCTCCGAGCCACCGGTGGAGACGTATGAACCTACATTTTCGACTTCAGTAGTAGTGTCAGTCAAGTTGAGCCAGACCCATGTCTGATTCGTAATCTCGAAGCCGTCTGGATCAGTGAACGAGTTTTTGGTAGCTCCCAACTGATTGACATGATACCAGTCTGCATCTGAAGTTGGAGATTTTGTTCCAAAGCCCACCCCTGCATAGAAGCTGTCATCACTGGCATCCCCTGGACCAATGTAAAATCGCGCATACAAATCGTATGTTCCCGCAGCAAGATTCACGGAGTAGGATGCGATAGCAGCAGCGCTACCAGGGCTATTGGAGCCGACAGTGCCCGCACTCGATAGATATGATCCGGACGAGCCGGCGATAGAGGATGCAACGGTAAAGTTTGAACCCAGCGTCGTGGCGATTTCGGCCTCAAAGGCAACGATCGCTGCTTGGGTAGATGTCGCCGCGAATGCGACGGAGAGAAGTGATGCTATTGATATTTTTTTCATCGTTTTGTAATAATTTTGGGTTACGAGGAATTTACCGAATCCCAAGGTTTCGAATACACACTGAATACTCGCAGCCAAGAAATAACAAAAGCGTTTGGCTTATCAATGAACTTTGAGCTTTCCATCTACACCTGGATAAACCTAGTTTACCACCCATGAGCTCATTGCAGATTCTCTCCGCCTCTGAACAAGTAGCCGACTACTTAAAAGGCGAACTGCTGCGAAGACGCTGGACCGGCACCATGCCGGGCGGAGACCGACTTGTCTCCGAGCTTGGAATCGGGAGGGAGACAGTAAGGGCGGCGCTGAGCCAGCTTGAGGACGAAGGGCTCCTTGCTCCACAAGGGAGAAGGAAACGCCGTCTAATCACAATACCGGAAGGGATCAATCTGCGTCACTTGCATGTGAGCATTCTGTTGTATGAAAAAAGTGACCGCGAGCGCCCGTATACCATCAACTTACTGAACCAACTTCAGGAGCGCGGGTACACAGCCACTTGCGCCACGAAAAACCTACACGATCTCGGGATGGACGCGAAGCGGGTGGCTCGCTTTATCGCCCAAACGCCCGCCGACGCCTGGGTGGTCATCGCAGGCCCCTACGAAGTGCTCGAATGGTTCTCCGGGCAACCGGTTCCTGCCATCGGCATGTTCGGACGTGTCTCGGGTCTTCCCATCGCGACGGCCTCGGTACGAAATATCCCGCCGCTCATCGCGGGGGTCAGGAAACTGATTTCACATGGCCATCAGCGCATCGTGATGCTGGCACGGGAGGAACGCCGCAAGCCGGTCCCGGGGCTGATGGAGCAGGCATTCCTCGACGAGATGTCGGCACAGGGGCTGCCCACCGGTCCCTACAACCTGCCGGATTGGGATGATACCCCGGCCGGCTTGCTCGCGCGCCTCGATATGCTATTCCTACACTCGCCGCCAAGCGCCCTGATCCTCGGCGACACGGCGCTTTTCATCCCCGTCCAGCAGTTCCTTGCCCGGCGCGGCCTGCTGGTGCCGGAGCGGGTTTCGCTGTTCATCGCCGATTCCGACTTGGCCTTCGCATGGGCCTCCCCTCCGATTTCCCGTATCCGCTGGGATCACCGCCCAGTGGTAAGGAGGATTTTGCGCTGGGCCGACAACGTCGCAAACGGTAGAGAAGACAGGAGTCAGACGTTCTTTAAAGCCAAATTTGTGGAGGGCGGAACCATTGGTCCTGTGACAGAAAAAAATAGCTGAACTTCTTTCTCAGCCAATGCATCAGGTGCTGAAAGCTCGCCACCATTATCCATGTAAGTTAGTTCTTGGTTCTCTCATTAATCCTTAATCGCCACGTAAACCTCTCTGCGATGCTTCCCCAGAACAACACCCGCACCTCGATTCATTCATCCAAGGCTATGAAACATCTCTTGAAAAAACCACCCTCGCCGCCTTCGCTATCCTCGCCGCCTGCCCAGGTGTCGCTAATGCGGTGCCGCTCAAGGTTCATCGCATCTTTTCCAGCAACATGGTGATCCAGCGCGACAAGCCGATCACGATCTGGGGATGGGCCGACGCCGGTGACTCTGTAACTGTCCGCTTCGGCGCAGAACAGACCGAGACCGAGGCTGCCGGTGATGATGGGCGCTGGGAGGTGAGCTTTGCAGCCAAGGAAGCGAGCGCTGACCCGCGCAAGCTGGTTATTACCTCCGGCGAGCAGACTATCGAGATGGACAACCTCGTCATCGGCGATGTTTGGGTGATGAACGGCCAGAGCAACATGCGATTCACCATGGAGGAAGAACTCGCCAAACAAATTGAAAAATGGGAGAAAAAGGTCGCCGACAAGCGCGCCCAAGGGGTGGCTGAAAACAAGTTACCCAAAAAACCGACGCTCGACAGCATCCGGTCATGGAACATTCCGGGGATGAGCCCTAGCGACGCGGCAAGCTGCTACAACGGTATGTTCGGTGCCTTCAAGGGGCTCAATATCAAAGGCGTCCTGTTTCACCAGGGCTACAACAACGCGATGTCGAGTAACTGCCGCCCCAAGCGTTACCGAGTGCTGATGAAGCTGATGGTCGAGGGCTGGCGCGACGACTTCAACGATGCCGCGCTTCCGGTCGGCGTGATCGGGTTCTGCGCGGGGGCCATTCCGCAGTCAGCAGAGGACTTTGAAACCTGGTCAGTTTCCGGAGGTGCCTACATCCGCGAATCCCAGCGACTCTGACTGGCCGATGTCGGTGATGCGCAGAACACCGCTTTCCTTCCCGCCTACGACGTTCAGATTCCCGGCTTGCACCCACAAAAGAAAAAAGCCCACGGTGTGCACGCCGCGCGTTGGGCCCTCAACCGCCTCTACGACATGAAGGTCAACTGGGACACCGCATCGCTGATCTCCGCCGAGCAGGACGGCGACGAAATGGTGCTCACCTTCAACAAGCCAGTGATGCCCGACGACATGTCGACGATCCCGCTCGGTTTCTCGATCGCCGGTGAGGACGGCAATGAACCAGGAAGCTGCCGAGCGCTGTGAATACCGTCGTATGGAGGAAGCCAAACACGCCGTAGAAATCCTCGATCGCCTCAAGACCCTCGGACGTGACGAGTAATACCGAATCTTGGTATCATTCCCCACTGCCAGCGACAAAATAACACTCGCTTCCCTTGTGCCCGGAGCCCATGAGGCTCCAGCCTTGATCGCGCAGGCCCTCAAGGCGCGCGGGCCATTCCAGCAATGGGGCGGCACCCCCTTCGCGCGCCAGTAAATTCGGCCCGTACCCCAGAACAAATGAGGTGCCGTCCACGGGACTTCCGGGCAAACGTTCGCAGCGGCGGTTTTCCGCATACACACCACCGGAATAGATGAATTCCACCTCACCAACGGGTTTACTGGTCACACACCAGATGCCTTGCTCTTCCACCGCAATCGATACGCCCGCAGAATCCACCGCGGTGACGGAGTCGGCCCAGTGCGGGCGGCGGACACGAACCACACTGGCAGGCTGGCCCGCCAAAGACAGGCGTTGACGCATCACCTCACCGGCAAACCCCACATGCCGTAAAACCGACACGGTGATACCGACTGAGTCCTCGGCACAAAAATCCAATGCGAAGTAACAACTCAGCACACCATCGCGGCGCGACATCAGATGACGGCGGATTTCGGCAAATCCCAACTCGCCATGAAAGGTGCAACACCAGGTCGATTCCTCATAACTCTTTCCAAAACCATAGACCCCGTCATCGTCACAATGGATTCGACGATGACCAAACCCGCCTTTCGATCCTTGATTTTGGAGGAAGTGATTGTGCAGCGTTCGCTCGGCCATTTCCCAATACCGAGACTTCCCCGTCAGACGGCCGAGCTCCAAATTCAGCCGCAGCCAATCGACGATGGCACAGCCTTCATCGCGGACAAACTTCACCCGGCATTTTTCCAAAATACCACCAGCCGGGTTGATGTAACCACCCTGCACCAGCTCATCCCATCGCTTCTCGACTCTCGACAAATAGATCGCATCTCCGGTCGCCTCGTAGAGCAGGAGCAGACCCACATGGCTACACAGCATCCCGTGGGCATGGTCGACGGGCAATTGGTCAAAACGCTGGTAAAACGCAGCCATCTTCGCCGCCGCGTCGATGTATTTTCGCTTATCGGTTACATTGCCGAGTTTGACAAGACCTTCCATCGCCGGAAACCAGCAGGTCACATAACCCGCCGCATAGGTTCCTCCGGCCGTGTATTCATCGATGCGTTCGGGATCATTGAAGCGCGACATCACCGAGAGGTAGAAGTCACCCAGTTGGTGGGCGGCACGGGCGGTCGCCTGATGATCAGGAAAGGCGCGCATCGCCTCCACCAGCCCACACAAGAGCCTCGCATTCCCCCACAGCGCCGGTAGCATCCGACTGCCCAAGGGATCGTCCTCTTTGCCCGGGTGATCGATGGGAGCCTGCCAGTCGATGGTGCCCGAGGCGCAAAAATACCCACCGGCTCGCTGGTGCTGGGGTATTTGCTTCAGCAACTCTTCAAAAGCGGGATGCGCTGGCTGGCCTTGATGGGCATTCATCGCCATGATCTCCAAAAAGCGCCCCGATATGTCGCCCGAGTAATTCTTGAAAGGGCGCTTCATCACATGACCCCATGGAGCATCATCGTACTCGCTGACTTTTTCCCCGGTCAGGTCGGCACGCAGCCAGGGCAAAGAGTTGAATGGGGCAAAACGAAATCGGGCATCGCAAGTCGATGCTGAGCGCCCCACTTCGCCACCCAGAATCACCACCGGCTGTTCAACCGCCGTGGCACTCAGGGAAAATACGAAAAAAACAAGCGTCGCAAACGTTTGGGAAGGATTCATGTCCCAGTAATCTTATGTTGGCTTCAGCGTCTAGCAATCCAAACCATCGATAAACCCGTAAGTCCACTGAGTGTTTGTAGCCAGAAAGCTTACGCTGTCATCGCACACTCTGAATCCACCATACCTTGCTGACTCAACAATCCCGTTCGTTTCCGCTGTCAACCAACGTATTCTAGGCATAAATAATTTAGGCCCCGTGCTCATTATCGGAATGCAGGCATAGCTCTCTGGAAGAGCCTGCCCGACCCATCTCACCCAGCAACCCTCCAAACGCATCCGCTGAAAATCATGCTCCGCCCTTCCCTCTTCCTCTCCGCCCTACTCTGTTCATCACTTCTTTGCCCTGCTCAAGGCTCAATGGAGGACTACGAGCGCTCTGCACAAATCCGCGAACGCTTCTCTGGCAAGGTTTTCAAGCAGTCGCTCAAGCCATATTGGTTCGCGAACGGCACGAAGTTCTGGTACCGCAATGGCCTGCGCGGAGGTGCCAGGGAGTTCGTTCTCGTCGATGCCATCGCCGGCACCCGCGAACCCGCATTCGATCACACCCAGCTGGCCAATGCCCTCACTGAAAAGCTCGACAAAAAAATCGACCCCGACCGCCTGCCCGTGGATCGGTTGGAATTCGTCGGTGACACCATCCTCCTGAAAAGCCAGAGCGATGCCTGGAAATGGAATCTCAAGGACGCCTCACTGTCAGCCGTAGAGCCCTCGGAAAACGTCAACGAATCGACCGTTGAAGTCCTTTCCAAACCACGGCACAGCACCATGTCAGGAGAGGAAACCTCGATTCGCTTCATCAACCGCACCGACACCTTAGCGGAGCTTTATTGGGTCGGCCCAGATGGAAAACACACACCATACACCAGCCTCCAGCCTGGACAGTCACACACCCAGAGCACTTTCGTCGGCCACGTCTGGGTCGCCAAAGAGGCATCGGGCAAACTCCTCAACGCTTTCGCCGCCACCGAAAGCGATGGCGTCGCCATCATCGACGGCAAGCTCCCGGACTCGCCAAAAAAACGCGTAGGCAAAGGAGGCCATCACTCAATGACTTCGCCCAACGGTCGATACCGCGCGTTTTTCAAGAACCACAACCTCCATGTCCGCGACCTTGAGAAGAAGGAAAACATCGCCCTGAGCCAGGACGGTACCGAGGAAAATCGCTACGGTGGCAGCGTCTGGTGGTCACCCGATTCAAAACATCTTGTCGCACTGCGCACCAAAAAAGGAGGTAACCGCAAGGTCTACTACGTCGAATCCTCGCCCAAGGACCAGCTTCAGCCCAAGCTCCACTCATATAACTACCTCAAACCCGGTGACGACATCCCTTTAGCTAAACCGCAGCTCTACGACCTGGTGAAAAAGAAACATCTCCCCATCGAGGATGCCCTTTTTCCCAACCCATGGTCGATCAGCGAGCTCCGTTGGGAACCCGATAGCTCCGCCTTCACCTTCCTCTACAACCAGCGCGGCCATCAGGTTATGCGCGTGCTCTCGGTCGACGCATCATCCGGCGCCGTCCGCGCGATCGTCGATGAAACCCCGGAAACCTTCTTCTGCTACAGCTCGAAAACCTTTCTCAAACACCTCCCCGCCAGCAACGAACTGATCTGGATGAGCGAACGCGATGGCTGGAACCACCTCTACCTCATCGACAGCAAAACCGGCGAGGTAAAGAACCCAATCACCCAAGGCGAGTGGGTCGTGCGCGAAGTTTCCAAAGTGGATGAAGAGAACCGCCAGATTTGGTTCACCGCCGGTGGCATCATTCCCGGCCAAGACCCCTACTACCTCCACCACGCCCGGGTGAACTTCGATGGCAGTAATCTCACCCTTCTCACTGAAAGCGACGGCACCCACTCGATCAGCTACTCGCCGGACCGTCGTTGCTTTATCGACAGCTGGTCACGAGTCGACCACCCCCCGGTGCACGAACTCCGCCGCACAGAAGACGGCAAACTCATCTGCACGTTGGAAAACGCCGACATCAGCGCATTGAAAGAAGCCGGATGGAACGCTCCGCAACGCTTTGTCGCCAAGGGACGCGACGGCAAAACCGACATCCACGGCATCATCATCCGTCCGACAAATCACGACCCCTCGAAGTCCTACCCAATCCTGGAAGACATCTATGCCGGACCACACAGCGCGTTTGTTCCTAAGAGCTTCATGGCCGTCAGCAACATGCACGCCATGGCGGAGCTCGGCTTCATCGTCGTCAAAATCGACGGCATGGGCACATCCCACCGCTCGAAAGCCTTTCACGATGTAGCCTGGAAAAACCTCGGCGACTCCGGATTCCCCGACCGCATCAAATGGATCAAGGCCGCGGCCGCCAAAGACCCCTCGATGGATCTTTCGCGCATCGGTATCTACGGCGGAAGTGCCGGCGGGCAAAGCAGCACCCGAGCACTACTTGCCCATCCCGACTTCTACAAAGTCGCCGTCTCCGACTGCGGCTGTCACGACAACCGCGTCGATAAAATCTGGTGGAACGAGCAGTGGATGGGTTGGCCAATCGGCCCTCACTACGAAGAGCAATCCAACGTCACCCAAGCCCACCGACTCGAAGGAAAGCTTTTGTTAATCGTCGGCGAGATGGATGAAAACGTCGACCCGGCGTCAACGATGCAGGTAGTTGACGCCTTAATAAAGGCCGACCGCGATTTCGACCTTCTCGTCATTCCCGGTGCCGGCCACGGTGCCGCCGGCACCAAATACGGACGCCGACGCCAAGCCGATTACTTCGTCCGACATCTGCTCGACAAGGAGCCCCGATGGGAAGACTAGGAAGTGCAGGCAGTGATTTGCTTTGCGCCATTGCAGAGCGCATATTCCAAGGATGAATGTGCTACCACCGATTCCGCGCGTGGCCAGATCGAAGGCGCCGATCTTACCCGATCATGACATCGAGCTACTCGCCCCCGCAGGCTGCTATGCATCCTTGCAAGCAGCCATCGACTCCGGTGCCGACGCCGTGTATTTCGGGCTCGCTCAGTTGAACATGAGAGCCAGGGCTCGACGCAGTTTTCATATCAAAGATCTCACCGAGATCATGACCCGCCTTAAGGAAGCCGGAGTGCTCGGATACCTGACGCTCAACACACTGCTCTACCCCCATGACATGGCCATGTGCCGACGTTTGATGGAAGCCGCAGTGCAACAGCGCGTCGACGGTGTTATCGTCGCGGATATGGCCGCAGTCCAGATGGCGAACGAACTGGGCCTGGAAGTTCATCTTTCCACTCAACTCTCGCTCTCCAACTACGAAGCCGTGAAATTCTATGCGCCGTATTGCGACCGGGTGGTATTGGCGCGCGAGTTGAATTTGTCGATGATCCGCACCATCTACGACCGGATACGCGAAGACGGTTTGGTCGGACGTTCAGGGCTGGAAATGGAGATCGAAGCGTTCGCCCACGGTGCCTTGTGCATCGCAATCTCCGGCCGCTGCGGCATGAGTCTGTTCACCTCGAATGCCTCGGCAAACCGCGGCGCCTGTGATCAAAGCTGTCGCAAGGAATACGTGGTTACCGATGCAGACAGCGGCAGCCAACTCAAGGTCGACAACCATTTCGTGATGAGCCCGAACGACATCGCCACCTTGGATTTCATGGACGCCTTTCTGGGCGCGGGAATCAAAGTATTGAAGATCGAGGGGCGCGGACGCAGCCCGGAATACGTCGCCGCGGTCACAAGAGCCTACCGCAAAGCCGTGGACGCAGTGAAGTCCGGCACCTTCGACAAAGACTTCGTCGAGTCGGTCTATCCCGAGTTGGAGGGCGTCTACAATCGCGGTCTTTCCAGCGGTTATTATCTTGGACGCGAACAAGGGTGGTCCGGAGAATACGGGAACAAATCAAAACGCCGCAAGGTGCTCGTTGGCTCCATCTCGCATGTTTACACCAAGGCCGGAGTAGCTCAGATCGACTCCACAGCATCGTCACTGGAGAGCGGACAGGACATTCTCATCATCGGTGAAAAGACCGGCGTGGTGGAGGAGAAACTCACAGAAATGCGCGTGGAAGAACCCAACGGAGTGATGACGGATGCGATGCAATGTGGCCCTGGCCGCAAAATCACCATCAAAGTGCCACAGCGGGTGCGCAGCGGCGACAAACTCTTTAAAGTGACTGAGGCTTAACAGATTCCGACATGTTGGAAATTCATCACAAGAAGGCGGAATGCATCGGCTGCAAATTATGCGCCGATACGGCTCCCCAGTATTTTGAAATGGATGACGACGGGCTGGCTCAACTCATCGGATCACGCGAAAACCGAGCATTTCATATCGCCCCATGTTTCGAAGAGGATAGTGAGGACCTGCAGCAATGCGAGGAGGGCTGCCCCGTCAACATCATCCGTATCCGCAAGTAACACTCTCGGTGAAAACTTCAGTCGTCACCTTTGCACCCCGGCGGCTCAATCCGGTTTGATGCTTTGGTCTCCGTAGGGATGCTCAGGGGTGACGCTTGTGTAATACCTGCCACAAGCGGTGAGCTTGCCATTCTGATCAAAAAGGGCCGAACTGGTCCCCTGAGGTGAATCAACGCTGAATGGAAACCACGCATATCCGGCGATCCAATCCTGTTGCTCCATCCACGGCAGCACCTCCTTCATAAACTTCAAAGCTGCTGCTTGGTGAAGGTGATTTTGCCGCCCACAGACTCAGCATGAACGATCGAGACCGTGACCAGCGAAAGAAGCATCGCGAGCCGCTTTATCGTCATGGCCTGAATAGCCGCGCCGCGACAAGATCAACCCCAGATTTTTCCAACCCGTCGCGAAACCGGGAAATGCAGCCCGTCAAAGCCCACCAGAAATCCGACTCCCAGCTAACGCTGCGGTGAAGACCTTTTGACATTTTCAACGAAGACTCAAGGCTTGCAGCCCAAAAATTCCGCGAATAGCGAAAGTCGGGCTAGGCTAATCTCTATTCTCAAATCTTCCAATCTCTTTTCGGGAGGATGAATGCGCCTCGGTCATCGCATTCGCTTGTCACACCTCCCAATCCAAACCCAGTGCAAGCGCCATTCCCTTTCCTTTATGGAGCGTTTCCTGATACTCGGCTTCGGGATCGGAGTCGGCGACAATGCCGGACCCAACGTGGAAGCTCATTTGCCGGTCGGTGGCGACAATGGTGCGGATGGCAATGTTGAACGCGGCTGCCCCATCGGCGCCGATATAGCCAATCGCTCCGGTATAGGCTCCGCGCTGGCAGGGTTCGAGTTCGGCGATAATTTCCATCGCACGTTTTTTCGGAGCTCCGGTGATGGACCCTCCGGGCGAACACTGGTGGATCACATCAATGGCATCGAGGCCGTCGCGAAGCTGCCCTGTGACGGTGGAAACCAGGTGGTGCACGTGTTCGAAGGACTCGAGCGCAAGTAACTCGACCACCTCGACGGAGCCAAATTTGCAAACTCGGCCAAGGTCGTTGCGCTCTAGATCGGTGATCATGACTAACTCTGACCGCTCTTTCAATGAGCTCTGCAACTCGGCCATCGAGAGTGCATCTTCCTCCCTGCCAACGCAGCGGGGACGGGTGCCTTTGATGGGGCGGGTGACCACACGCGACCCGCAGATATCGATGAAGGTTTCCGGTGAGGCACAGAGCAATCGCCGACCATTGAGAGAAACGAAGGCTCCACGTGGCATCGGAGAAAGATCGCGAAGCCTTTGGTAGAGACTAACCGCGTCGGCTCCGGAAATCCCCCCTCCAACGAACCGCTGTGCGAGGTTGACTTGATAGATATCTCCGGCGGCGATGTAGTCTTTGGCTGTAGAAACGATCTTACAAAACTCGCTGCGAGACATCTCGGGATTCATCACTGCGCTCACCGCGTCTGCGGTGGTGAGGTCTGTAGCGCCAAGAGCTGCCGGACTGCAGAAATGAGAGGCATACACTCCGAAACAAAACCGCCCGTCGTAGTCGATCGATCCTGCTAAAGCGCCGCTTTCCGAGGGTAAGCCTTTTAATACGGCGCGTAAGCGGTCGCGATCTGTGGCAGCGAACAAATCCCCGGTGAGAATTTCCAAGGGATCGTGAAAAAGACGCGATACTGGCTGCGACTCGCCTTCAGAGCGCCCCGAGGAATCCAGCCATACCATCCCGTCGCCATTGTCGTGGGCCGCGAGTTTGAGGAAGTGCTCTAAATCGGCATTCATAGTATGGGCTGCAAAGTAATCCGGCGGAAATCCAAGAACATCGCAGTATGCTTCGTTCTATATCACAAGCCGCTCTTGCTTCAATCAACGAAGCAAGGGAATGGCGGCGCTGTGACCAATACCAAGATTGAGCATCAGAAACAATTCCATCGATAAACTTGATCCCAGCGCGGTTGCAGCAACAGTAAACACATTGTCCGCACCTCACTCACCAATGCAATTTCCACGCACTAACACGCTCCGATCCGGCTCCACATTCATGTGGGTGCTTGTCGTTCTTACGGCGGCCGTCGTTGTGCACATCATCATCCTGACGCGTCATCAGAACCCAGCTGAAATAGCCGCGTCTGAGCCCGTTTTGAAGGAAGCCGCGCAGACGCAGGTCTCCCCGCTACCGGAACTCCCATTGCCCGACATCACTAAACCGATGCCAAAAACCGCTGAGCCACGCCGCCCCATTCTCGCCAAACCTACGCTGAACGTCGCCACGGCAACATCTACTGCACCGACAGCGAAGGCTTACCCAGCGCTCGAAATCACCGACAAACGCGTTGAAAAACTGCTTCACGACGCCGTTCGTGCACGCCAGCAGGACGATATTGGTACCGCCATCGCCAAGCTCCGCGAGGCTGAGCGCATCACACCAGGCCACCCGCGCCTGCTGTTTGAGCTCGCCACCACGCTCGAGCAAATCGGGCGCACCGACAAGGCGGCAGAGGCTTATCAGAAAGTCCACGCAATGGGTGCCGAACTGACCGGCCCCTACCATGAACTCGCCGAGCAAAAACTCACCCAAGGCATGCGCTCGATTGCCAGTGAGGCACCGATCGAGGAAGTCGTCTACCTCGGCAATGTCGAAGAGCGCCGAGACCCTATCATCGACCCCGGCGACGGTTCGGCCATCGGGCTGACCTTGGAAATCACGGCGTCCATCCAATCACGCCCCGGTGTGGTGATCGAAGATTCCGTCAATGACGTCTACATCGCCGTGCATCTCGTCGATATCGTCGATGGGTTTAAAGAAGAACTCATCGCCAGTGAGCCGCCAAAACAGGATTGGCTCGAACTTCCCGTCGACTGGAAAGATGGCGGACTGGAAACTCTCCGCCTGACCTACAAGCTACCACGTGTAGACAACCTCGAAGAACTGGGTCTCAATAGCAGAAAATACCTCGGTTATGTGATTGAGCTTTACTATAAAGGGCGTCTTGTGGATTTAGTAGCGCGACCACGCCGCCTCGCTAGGTTCACACCTGCCGAAGGTGAACTGGACGCCACCCCTGCAAATCATACGAATTCTCCCCCCGAAGGATTTAGTGATCCCTCTGAGTGGTAATACCCCGCCGAATAACGACTCATTTTCTCCGAAGCGCTCTCCTTCCTCTTGCCGCCTGTGACGACTCTCGCCTATCTCCCGAATAATCCCCGCGCCGAATCCTTCTGCGCTGAACTCAGTGACCCCCCATCGAACGTCAACGTCAGCTTGTGCACCACGGCTGAGGAGTTTGTCGCGCGCGCCTCGACCATGCTCCGTCCAGACGGGGCAATCATCACACACGACGTGCATTTCGCCGAGATCATCGAGTCGCTCAAGGGCCTCGAAGATGAGATCCCGCTGGTGATCCTCGCACCGCACGATACGATCTCCGCCGTTCAAGCCGAAGTTGGCAATCATCCGGTGATCCCATTACCAGGAACACCAATGGCTGCGTGCGTGCTGCTTTCAGTCGATCCAGTAAACGACCCCGGCTGCCTGCTTTCGACTTTCCAGCTCACCCGCCTCGTCTCTTACGGGCGCATGACACACACTTTCGAGGCGTCGCAGGTTTCCATCGATCGGCCAGTTTTCCTACATCTGTTGAATGCCGAGCACACAGAGGACGAGGAGATCTCGCGGGACTTCCTGGCCGACCTTCAAGCGAAGGCGAAAGCGAGCCATGAGACATTGATCCCCGTGTTCCAAGCAATCAACGACGGCTCACGCCTCTACTACGCAGCGGAGCACGTCCGCACCGAAACCCTCTCCCAAGTAATCGAGGAAGGACGCAGCATCAACCCATTGAGTGCTCTACGGATACTCCATGCCGCGGCGGCTTCACTACTGCACCTCTACGGCATCAAGGTCAGCGCCCACACACTGGAAGCCGAGCATGTGTTCCTCGTCCCCGAAGCATCCGACCAATGCCGCATCGAGAACATCGCGTTCGCCGGCGGCATGACCGAGAGAGAACATCTCGCCAACCTCGGGCATTTCGCCAAAACGCTTATCCACTCACTCGACGTCTCCAATGAGTTCGCCGAAGAAGTTCGCACCTGGCTCACTGCCGTAGCTGAGCAGCCATCCTTACGTGATGCTGCACTAGACGCGCGAAAGACACTCGCTCGGCTCGAAGGTCGTGGCACCATCGTCGATCCTCCGACCCACATCCCGGGCAGCCCGAACACCAACCTGCCTGGCCGCCGTCAGAAGCAGGGTGCGCCCGTAGGCCTTATCCTCGGTGCCGTCGCGCTAATCGGCGCCGCATTCTACTTCTTATCCGGAGATAGCACTCCAAAAGTCGAACTGCGCGATCACAACAAAATGGTCGAAATCGCCGGTGGTGTGCTGCAAACCTCACGCGGAACCATGGATGTGGAGCCATTCTGGATCGATGCCTACGAGGTCACCATCGCTCAGTATCACGAGTTCCTTATTGATACCGACGGCAACCCAAACAGCAGCTACATTAATCATCGCGATCAACCCAAAACCAAAACATCTCACGTTCCCGAGAACTGGGATAAATACTACCCCATCGCCGAACAGGGCGGAAAATACCTCGACCATCAGATCACTCTCAACCACCCCGTATTCGGTGTGGACTGGTGGGATGCCTATGCTTATGCCCGCTGGAAAGATCGCCGACTCCCCACCGCCGCAGAGTGGGAGTTCGCCGCGCGCGGCAGTGACGACAGAAAATTCCCTTGGGGCAGTAATTGGAAGCCCGAGAACACCAACTCAGGATTAGACAGCACTAAAAACAACAGCACCAAGCCAGGCAGCATCGATGGATTTTCTGCTTGGGCACCAGTCGACCGCCCGGTTGGTGACGTCACCCCGGAAGGCGCCTTCGGGCTCACTGGCAATATTTCAGAATGGACAGATACCCTCGTCCCCGACAGCTTCGACCCCGATAAACTCGTCCCATTGATCAAAGGAGGCACGTTCTATTCGCTGAAGATCAACCTTTCCGACTCCAAACTGCCGAAATCCCGATCCCAGCGCTCGCCGCTCGTCGGATTCCGCACTGCATCCAGCCGCAAACCGTCGCAATAGCGATGAATTCTCAACAACGCACAGGGATTGGTAAATCTCTTGCGGTATACGGATAATCCTTCAACATCAACACAGCCGGGTTGCAGTGCTACACCACCTCCACGAATCGGCACCTCATTCAATCTTCACAAATTATGCACTCATCAACAAACGGACTGTTCAGCCTCCTCGCCGGGGTAGCCATCCTCATTGGACTCTCGCTAACGACGACCAGTCACGCCCAACTGCAAGTAAGGATCAACGCGCCACAAGGCGAGTACGTCGCACACGAGCGCGTCCCGGTTGGCGTTTCGGTAACCAACCGTTCCGGACGCGACATCGTCCTCGCCGCACCTGAAGGTCAAGACTGGTTGGAGTTCCGTGTTTTCCGTGGCGCGCGCGCCGTGCGCCGTGTTGCGGCAGCCGGTGCATTTGAATCGACCATCCTCAAATCAGGTCAAACCATCACCAAGACCGTCGACCTTGCAAGCTTCTACTCGATGGGTGCTTACGGATTCTACACTTTCCAAGCCAGTGTCTACTTCTCACCTGCTCGCAATTGGATAACGTCCAACCGCGAGAGCGCACGAGTCGTTGGAGCACGTGAGCTGTGGACGGAAACCTTCGGCACCCAACGCGAACGCCCGGCTGACGAGGAAGATCTCAGTCGGTTTGAGTCACTCAACGATCCCGGCGGCAACCGCATCATGACACTGCGCACGCACAAAATGATGAAGTATCTCGGCAACGACAAATCCTTCCTCTACTACCAGCTCGAAGACCCCAACACACAAACCATTCACACGTGCTACCGCCTCGGCGAACTGATCGACATTCGCCCACCACGCTTCGGAATCGATTCAGAAAACAACGCCCACGCCTTGTTCATGATCCGTCCACAGCTTTACGCAAAAATTCAGATCGACACCAAAGGTAACGTTATCGAGTCGCTCTCCAAGTTTTACAAAGAGCACAACAACTCGATCCCAGTCCTGCGGGCAGCTCCAAATGGTGGTATCGTCGTCACTGGCGGCAAAGAATACGACCCCGAAAAGGTCCAGGAAATCCGCCGCACAACGCACCGCCTGTCTGATCTCCCACAAGGTCTCATCGACCTGAAAAACAGCGCAGCCCTCGGAGAATGATGACGATTTTTGGACACATTCTGTAAGATTCGCCGATTCCTTAACGAATCCACGGCACCTCTCTCGAACTCTTCTTCCATGCGCACACTTCTCTCCTCCATTCAGCTCACGGCGATTCTCGCGGCGACACTGTTCGCCGGTGTCCTGCCAGCAGCTGCCAAAGTGGACACGGTAGTCATTGATGCCGGTCACGGAGGATTCAACATTGGTCAGAAGAATGGCAAGGTTTATGAAAAATGGCTCGCGCTTGACGTAGCCTTGCGCCTCGACCGTTATTTAAAGTCGAAAGGTGTGAAGACCGTACTCACTCGTCGCGGTGATAATTTCCTCTCGCTCTCCGAGCGGGTTCGCGTGGGTAATCGCTACGCAAAGCGCTCGGTTTTTGTCAGTGTTCACTTCAACGGAGCCAGCAACCGCTCCGCCACAGGACTGGAGACCTTCTACTACTCAAAACGCTCGGCCGCGTTAGCCAGTGCGATCCAAAAACAAATCGTCCCCGCAGTGCGAGGCAAGAACCGCGGGGTGAAATACGCAAGATTCCACGTCATCAAATACAGCAAACAACCCGCTGTCCTCGTCGAATGCGGATTTCTCACCAACCAGGCCGAGATGAGACGCTGCAAGACGGGAACCTATCGTCAAGCCATGGCCGAGGCCATCGGGCGTGGAATCCTCGCCCACCTCAAAGCAATCAACTAGCCCATGCTCGTCACTCCGCAACAGATGATCGCCGCGGAAAAGAAGTGGCTGGAAGACGGTAGTGACGCCGCAGAATTGATGCAAGTCGCTGGCGAAGGAATCGCTCGGTCGATCACCTCATTCTTCCCTACCAAGGGCGCGGCAGGAACCATGATCCTTGTCTTAGGCCCCGGCAACAATGCTGGAGATGCCTGCGTCGCAGCCCGCTCATTTGCGCAACGCGGGTGGCTCATCCGCTGGGTGCACGCCGTTCCAGAGAAACCACTGTCATCTCTCACTCTCCGATACCTGAAGCAGCTCGGAGAGACAGCTGCACCCCTCGAGCTCGGCCACGATAAACTCTCTCACCGGCTTCCACGTCCGCTTATTGTTGTCGATGGATTACTCGGCGTCGGTGCCCGCTTGCCCTTGGAGGGTGATATCTTGGAAGCGGCAAAACGCATCAACCGTTGGCGGCGTAACCACGGGGCATTCACCGTTGCCATCGACATTCCGACAGGTGTCGATGGCGAAACCGGAACCGCCGATGAAAACGCCGTCGTCGCCGACCTCACCACCTGCATCGGAGCCACGAAATCCGGACTGGTCGCAGATTCAGCAGGCAACTATGTAGGGCGGCTGGCCACCATTCCGCTTCAACCTTTACAGCTGCGCAGTGACGCAGGTGATTGCGTTTTTCAAGCATCCGATGCCATCGACTATCTCGAGCCTTCACCTCACGTGACTTGGAAAACCCGAGCGGGACGCGTGTTGATCATTGCCGGCTCTCCCGGCATGACCGGTGCCGCAGCCCTCGCGGCCAAAGCCGCACTAAGAACCGGCGCGGGCATGGTCACAGTGCTCACTGATCCTCGCTGTGTCACAGAGATTGCCCTCCGCTCATCACCCGAAGTGATGGTTCGCTCCATCGGTGCCTATCATGAGATAGACTGGCGCCAATTCGACGCCGCATGTGTGGGCCCGGGCTTGGGCAAGTCTTATGACAGCGAGATCGGAGAAATTCTCGCGCGCAGTCCGGTCCCCACACTAATCGACGCCGACGCCATCAACGCCATCGGCAGAATGCCAAACCACCGACGAGACCGCGTGCTGTCCACCCCGCTAGCACCACGCCTGATCACACCCCACCAACAAGAGTTAGTGCGCATTTTCCCGGAGGCTGAATCCTCACCATCCAGAGAGACGTCAGCACGAGCGTTCATTAAACGCTACCCAGGATCAACGCTTCTCTATAAAGGCTCACGCACCATCGTCTGCCGCAACCGCGGGGCAAATACCCGACTCTGGTACAACCCAACCGGTCACTCCGGCATGGCATCCGCAGGGATGGGTGATACCCTCTCGGGAATCTGCACCGCACTCCTCGCTAAAAGCTGGGATATCCGCGCCGCCGCATCCACAGGCGCTTGGCTTCACGGTCGCGCCGCGGAGATCGCTACGTTTTCGCAGTCACCGCGCACCAGCTTGGAGGCACTCATCGCCAGCGATGTAATTGATCACATCGGCGCAGCTTGGATTGACCTGCGGGAACATCTCACTTACTAGACTAACTATAACTAACCATCATCCCCATGTCTGAATCCAAAAAAAGCTCACTCTTAATGCCCCTCGGTTGCCTGGGACTTTTCATCCTTGTCTGCCTGCTCGCCGTCGGCCTCGTCATCTCGGTCGGCAAAGGAATGACCAGTGCCTTCAGTGCGATCCCCACCACCTTACCACCAAAGAAAGAAGTCATAGCCGACGAAATCCTTCTCCAAGACGGCACTTCCAAAAAGATTGCACAGATCGACATCGAAGGTGTCATCATGTCATCAGCAGTCCGTGGACTCAGCATGGTTGATGAGATCAAAGGGCTGATCGAACACGCGGTCAGCGACGAAGAAGTTGCCGCAATCGTTGTCCGGGTGAACTCACCAGGCGGTGAGGTAACTGCTTCAGACGTGCTCTATAATGCCGTCAAGAAAGCCGCAGCGAAAAAACCTGTCGTCATCTACATGGACAGTATCGCAGCCTCTGGTGGATACTATCTCGCCTGCGGCGGCGACCACATTATCGCCAACCCAACCACCCTCACCGGTAGCATTGGCGTCATCATCCAAACCATTAACTACAAAGAGATGATCGATAAAGTCGGCGTCTCCATGATGACCTTCAAGAGCGGACAATTCAAAGATATGCTCAGCGGATCACGCGAGATAACACCCGCCGAAAGCAGCTATGTAAACAGCCTTGTGATGGAATCCTACGAGCGCTTTCTCGGCATCGTGTCGGAAGCACGCAATATCCCCGTCGAACAACTACGCGGGACGCCAAACGTCGACGGTCGCATCTACTCCGGTAAAACCGCCGTGGATAACAACATGATCGACGCCACTGGCTACATCGAAGACGCCTGGGCAGAAGCCAAGAAGCGTGGCAACGCCAGCGATGCGCAAGTGGTCCGCTACCGCATGCGCCACACCTTCGCAGACGTGCTCGCGCTCTTCGGACAGGCGAACGCAGAACATGCCGACGGCACACGCGTAACACTCGACGTCTCCGATCGCCTCATGCCTCGCATGCAGAGCGGCACCCCATATTACCTCTACCTGCCCACCGGCGACTCGGAGTAATACCGGTTTCGAATAAAAATATGACCATTCGCCGCGCACAAGTGGCTCACGATCAACCAACTTTGCGTTCGCTCGCGTCAGATCAATACCAAGATTTGGTATAATTCCCAACCGTGGACCCCGTCACTCAAGCCGTCCTGCAGAACGTCATGCAAATCGCGTTGATCGCGTTTGCAATCGGCGTGGGTGTGTTCTCACTAGCCCGGTCCACACGCCCGGAGATCGACTTCAGCCAAGGAGGTAACGTCTGGACAGGACCGCTACAGATTGGTGACTTAGTGGTCACCTGTTTGTTCTTTGCACTGTTCTTCATCACACTGCGAGGACCTGCACTTGCTGTTGATGATGAAGCCACGAAATCTGCGATCTCCAGTCCGTCGATCATTTTGGGATCGATGCTCATGCTCGCGCTTGCTGGATTTCTTGTGCTCATCGTCGTCGGTCGAGGCATTAGCGCCGTGGAGTTCTTTGGGCTCGACCGACTGAAACCATGGCATACCATCGTCTGGGCCGTCTTAGGCTGCGTCGTCTGCTTCGCTGCCGTGATTCCGGTTTCGATCATCTGGTTGTCCGAGTTCATCACTCCTGTCTTCGGCGAGCCCAAGATGCAGGACATGATCATCTTCTACCGCGAGACAGCCACACCTGTGGATCGCCTCATCATCGTCATCTCAGCGTGTCTCATCGCTCCACTTGCAGAGGAGGTGATTTTTCGGGGTTACCTCTACCCCGTTCTCAAGCGCTTCACCGAACCCGTCTTCGCCGCCATCATCGTCTCGGTTATCTTTGCGATCATCCATCACAACGTCGCCGCACTAGCACCGCTTGCCACGCTCTCCATCCTTCTGATTATATCCTACGAACTTACCGCTAGCTTGTGGGTGCCCATAGCCATTCACTCACTCTTTAATGGAGTTAACCTGCTCAACACATAGTCGCAACAGGGATGGACATTGATCAACACTCCACCGTTGGCGATGTAGGGGAACAATTCCTCCTCGACCGCTTCGCCGAGCGCCCACCATCTACCAGAATCATAGTAGGTCCAGGCGATGACTGCGCCGTCGCACAAGGGATCAGCGTCGGTCACTCCCTCCTTCTCAAAACCGATTGCGTGATCGCAGACGTGCATTTCAGCCACGACGAAGACCTTGAACGCGTCGGAAGCAAAGCGCTGGCACGCGCCATCTCCGACATCGCAGCCATGGGCGGAGCACCACTTGAAGCTCTTATCACCGTCGTTCTCCCCCCATCCTTGACCATCGCCAAACTCGACGCCCTCTATCGAGGACTCGACGCCATGGCTACTCGATTTAATGTCAGCATTGCCGGCGGAGAAACCGCCTCCGCACCTCCACCACACCGCGATGCATTCATCATCAATGTGGCACTTACCGGCAGCGTCACCGATGGGAAATTCATCACCAGATCAGGCGGCTCTCCAGGCGACCAACTCTTCGTCACTGGCCAGCTCGGCGGGTCAATCAGCGGCCACCATCTCGACTTCATACCAAGAGTCCACGAAGGAAAATGGCTGGCCGCAAATGGTGCTAGCGCGATGATGGATATTTCAGACGGCTTGGCGAAAGACCTTCCACGACTCGCCACGATGTCGAATTGTTCCTACCGCGTCGACCTCGATGCCCTTCCCCTTTCCCAAGGGTGCACTGTGGAACAAGCACTCAACGATGGTGAAGATTACGAACTTCTCATCGCCTTCCCACCCGAAATCGCAAATAGCATAGGCAAATTTTGGCGCACGCAATTCCCATCCGTTCCACTCACGAAAATCGGCCAACTACTCGCCGTCGACTCGCCAGAAGCAACTCCGCTCACCGGTGGATACGATCATTTCCAATCCCCAAACAACAACTAAACGTGGAAACCCCAGCCATCCTTCACGGGCTCGATGCCACCAAACAATTCGCCACCGAGCTAGCCTCGGAGATAAACCCCGGCGACACCATCGCACTACTTGGCACCTTGGCCGCCGGCAAAACGCACCTCGCCAAATTCCTGGTCGAAGCTCTCGGCTGCGATGCCCACGTCTCCAGCCCCACATTCACACTAATCAACGAATACCCGACCGCTGAATTTCGTATCGCCCACTTCGATTTCTACCGTATCAATTCCGAGCGAGAACTCATTGAAATCGGCTGGGATGACTATCTTGTTCCCTCCACGATAAACATCGTAGAATGGGCTAACCGTTTTCCAGATGTATTGCCTGAAAATACACGTTGGTTCAGCCTCGAAACCTTGGACCAAGATTCTCGAAGAATCATCGAACTCGCATCTCCTCCAGAAGCCTTTCTTGATGACTAACGCGAATGGCACGAGCTTAATAAGCGCCATCGGCGTGTTTCTCAAGGAGCGCGGGCGGCTCGCCCGTTTGAGCGGTGTTCTCCGCTCTCAAAATATTCCGAATACCCTCTATAGCTCGTGCCATTCATGACTGACACCACTACCAAACTCTTTCTCGCGATCGATACATCCACCACCCGAGGTTGCGTCGCCTTGATCACTGCGGATACAAATAATGTCAGCACCATCGCTCAGCGCGACTTTCTCACCGCGCGCTCGCACAACTCCGCACTCTTCACGCCTATGGGCGAGCTTCTCGAACAATTGGACGGACAGCCCATCGAAGCTATTCTCGTCGGCACTGGACCGGGGTCCTACACCGGCGTTCGCATCGGTATCGCCGCCGCAAACGGACTCGCCGTCGCTCGTAAAACCCGCGTTATCGGCATCCCTTCAGTCATTGGCATTTCGCCAGAACATGACAGCTATCTCGCCGTCGGCGATGCTCGACGGGGTAATGGATACCACTGGAAAATCGCCAATGGTATCCCTCAAGGTGAAGCCAAAATAACCCCAAACGACGAGCTTCTCCGCACCATTGCTGAATCGTCACTCCCCACCGTCACCCTCGAGAATTTACCAGTAGAGTTTGGTAATGTGCAGCAGCAAATCGACCTATCATTGCTCCTGTCCCGCTATCTCCGCGCCCCACATTCATTCGACGCTGAAACCAGTGTAGAGCCGATCTACCTTGCCGCACCATTTATCACCACTCCGAAAAGGCCCTAATACCATTTCGTCAGTGGCGCTGTCGAGATGGCATAAGCCTCGCGAAAGAGTCTCGATCAATCGGAAGTGAATAAACATTCGCGCCGAGCTGGTGCTCAGCGCTCCCAGCGGTGGTGCGAGGGTTTCCTGGCAGATGGATCGCGTTGGAGACTTGTCAGAATTGCGCAGGAATATTGGCGAGACGCAATACGTCGGCAGCGCTGAGACTAGCCCGGAACCAACAGCCTGAAGTGCGACGTTTTTACCCGACACTTTGTCTCATCGTGCGCAGTTTTGTCGCGCTCTCCTGTGTATACGATCACACGCACAAAACTCAATATCATTTTATCACTTTGATAAAGAGCGAGTTACAACCCCTTGTCGGGAATTTGGCACGTCCTATGCAAAATGAATTCGCACGCTCGTTACCGAGCATCAATTCAAATCACCAACCAATTACCAATTATGAAACTAACGAGATTCCCAAGCAGAGCACCGATTCTAAACGACGAGTTCAAAACCTTTGATTCCTTCATCGAGCAGTCCCTCGCACCATTTCAACAACTCCTTTCCGGAGCATCACATAACGGTGCGCAGATTGCTGCCGACGTCATCGAAAATGAAAATCAGTTCGTCATTCGCTTGGAACTCCCAGGAGTAAAACGTGACGACATTGACGTCCAATTCAACAATCAAAAACTGAGCATCAACGTGGAGCAATCCGCTGACAACGATGAGAGCAAAGTTTCTCTAACTCGCACCTTCAACGTAAACCAGTCGGTTGCCGCAGACCAAATTTCCGCAAAGCTCGAAGACGGCATTCTAACCCTCGTCCTGCCTAAAGCGGAGGAGGCTAAACCACGCAGCATTCAAATCGACTAAACAAAACAACAACATCACTTAACACGATAAAATTATGTCTGAAGATACCCTTACCAAACCCACCGAAAGCACCACATGTTGTGCACGCACCCGCCAACTTGCCGTCGTCCGGCCACAGTTTAACACCAAACAAAGAGACGATTCGTTGGAAGTAGGAGTCGCGCTGCCTGGAGTAAAAAAAGAAGCCATTGCCGTCGCCTACGAACGCGGAGTGCTCTCGATCTCCGGCGAGCGCACACACGAACTCAAGGAAGGCGAAACCCTTCTGCGCCGCGAGATCAACGACGTTCGTTTCGATCTCCAACTCAGAGTCGCTGAGACTCTCGACGCGGAAAACATTTCGGCAAAATTCGAGGATGGCATCCTCACTCTCGGAATGCGAGTCCGTGAAGAAGCCAAGCCACGAACCATCGAGATTAAATAAGCCAACGGTTCGGTCTTTTATGGCCACCGGGCTCCGCTCGAAGCTAATCCTGTTGGCCGACACGTCCGATCTATAATCAAAAACGAACAGCCACCCGCGCGCAGGCACGGGTGGCTGAATATTTTTCACCCCATACTGTAGTCGTATACTCTATAATAACCGCGTCACCGCAGTCGGTCATACTCATCACTCATAGTAAATTCAACGCGAAACCTCAAGCAGCTGCGACTCCAATACGCCGCGCAACACATCGTCCTCGCTGCCTTCAGAGCCGCCGAATCGCTGTCTGTAATGCTGACTCACCACGATCATCAAGGTCTCTCGCAGGCTCAGATCCACACCGTCCACCTGCGACACCCAACGCATCGGCGGCTGACTATCAGGGATCTCACCAAAACGCTTTTCCAACTCCGGCCGCACCGACTCCCAGAGGGTTGTGCCACCCTCGATGTCATCCTCATAGATACTCGGTGTCAGTAATTTGCCAGCCTCGCCTCCAAATATTTCCCGACGCCCCATCCACACGCGAATGATGGTGTAAAGCACGACTGCTACGATAGCCCATGGCAAGATCGAGCCCGCCCAGCCACCGGTTTCCAAATTTCCTCGCCAGTGGCGAAAAGTCATCAACCAAAGGCTCACCTTATCCTTCGCCCCTTGCCACCATGGCCGCTTGCCACCTACTAAATCGCCCCATCCGGGTGGAGTGGTATCCAAGACCTCCCAACGTTCACCATTCCATATCTCAGCCCACGCGTGAGCATTTGTGCCCCGCAGATTGTAATACCCCTCGCCATCATCAAACTCCGACAGCATAAACCCGGTGTGATACCTCGCGGGCACACCGGCAGCGCGACATAACAGCACCGTAGCACTGGCAAACAACTCGCAATGGCCGCGTTTATCCTCATCGATAAATTGTGTCAACTGTTCCGGGCGATCGCTCAGACTATACTCGTAGCCATCCGCAAAATATGCCCGCACGCGTGCCACCACTTCAGGCGTCGACTTTCCATCAAGCTCCAACTTCTTCGCAAGATCCCTAAACGGTTTAAAGAACACGCGCTGCAAATTGAGATCAATATTTCGATCTGGATGAGCAATCGCTTCTTCCGCAGCGACTCCTCGTGCCGCGATCACATTAGGCCGAAACACGGAGGTTGCCGAGTTCACCCGCACCACCCCGTAGCCATTTCGCTGCACCTCGAAGGCAGGTAAATTCGACGCAGATTGAGCGCCCGGCGGAAGTGGCAGCACCGTAAACTCATCCTGCGTCTGACCGAACAACTCAAAGCGCCAAGTATCGACACCCTCACCCATCCCACCCTTGGATGCTTTCACCAACGGCCACGAATCCTGTGCCAGATCCACTTTACCACCACCCAAGGGATCATATTCCCGCTGCGCCTTGTTCAGCCAAACATCGCTCAAGGCTAGTTCATCATACACACCGTCCGTCAGTCGATCTGGAGCCACGCCTTGTAGCGACTTCACCCGCCAGATGATAGAGTTATCCAATTGAATCTCACCGATATCGCCCAAACTTATGCTCGATCGGTTTCCCGACACCCCACCCGATGATCGTCCACCGCTCAGCCCGCCATTCTCTACCCACTTGTGCAAACGATGAATCCCTTCCGAAGCCGAAGCCGCAAAAAAACCGAGAACGCCCATCGCTATAACCATTTTTAACGCCACACGGCGGCGCAGCATAGCGGCCTTCACATCGCGGATCAACCCCGACTCGTCCACCCACACCCAGACGATAAATAGGATCGCAATAGCGAAAAAATACCATCGATTAATTTTTTCATCCCAGGAATAGCTCGCACCCAGGAGTAATGCAGCGATGAACGGCACATGTGGAGAAAACCTCGGCGAAGGATAAGGAATCCCGCTCGCCCGATAGCGTCGCACCTTCGACCGGAACAAATACGGAAACACCGTCAAGGGCACACCCGATTGCTTACCTGCCAAACCCGTCAAAACCAGTGGCAACAAAGTCAGCGGAGCCCAAGTCAACACGTGACGCACCGCCTCCATCGCAATATTTTCCAGCCAAGACGAGATCCCCAATCCCCATAGGAAAAAAATCGTCACAAACCAAGCCCGTCGATAGGTCGCAAAACTCAGCTGACCGCGGATCGGCAACACATTCACCACCTCCAGTAACACTCCCACCAAAATCGCCCACAGCCCGTGTTCAGTCACCACCCCCCAGACTGCCACACTTGAGCCCAACATGCCTACCGGTAAGCGCTTCCGTGTCGTCGTCGACGGCGTTATTAAGCGCGAGTCCGACTCGCGCTCCATCGTCGCCACCTGCGCCGCGATATCTTGATGTTTCTTTTTCGCCATCCGTGTTCACCACACTACGCACCTTCCTCTCATCATTCCCACTAAAAATTCTACTCTCAACGGTACACCCACCTCCGCCCCGGTAGCTACTCTTGTAAAAGTGGTGAGCTCGATGTCCGAACACCTCTCAGCTCTCAACTCCCCACAGGGGGACGCCTGCGCACCTCGAGTGGAGATGTCAGCCGTCTCACCTCAACCTACACCGCCATGGCAGCGGTGCGTTTTGGATGCTGCCAATTGATGAGAGCCGTCGCGAGTTCTGACTCGTCGATGACGCGAACGTGAGCGAGCTTTTCATCAGGTTCTTCAGTGAGGTCAAACCCTTTGGTCCGAAGCACCAGAACTCGTGCTTCGACGCCGAGCGCTTGGAGGTCATTGATGAGGTCGGAGCGCCAAGCTCCCCAATCCATGAGGAGCACCCAACAACCGGAGAGTGAGCGCCCCTGTTGGCGAACTTTGGCCCGGAGAGTGGATTCGCTATTCTTTTCATCACCCTCGGTGAGCTGAAGCCCGGAAAGCACTTCGATCACATGGCGGGTATCGGCATGCCCTGGGCCGGAAGTGACTTGAACCACTTGCTGGCCGGTGACCAAAACATCGAGAAATGTTTCACGAGCATCATAGCGGGCAGCAAGGCTGGATGCCAGAACCATAGCGCGCTCGAAGGTTTCTGTAAGTGGCCGCGCGGAACCTTTGCCGAAATCGGGAAGGTGGGAATCAACGATCAATCCATAGCGAGGAAAGAACGTGTTTTCGAACTGTCGGATAATAGGTTTTCCGGTCCGCGCCCAACTCTTCCAGTGAACGTGCTGCAAGGGATCGCCAGAACGGTAATCACGTAAGCCATGAAACTCATCGGATTGACCAAGCGACTGATGCGGCGAGTCGCCACCAAGTTGATAGCGTGCACTGCTACCCATCATTTCCGGAGGCACCTCGACTCTTGATGGCATCACCATGACTTTATCGATAGGAACGTCAACACTCCCCAAACCACGAAAAATCCCAAACGTTGATAGCCGTGTTATCTTTAAGTTGGAGAACTCAGCACGACCACGACGAAGCGCGCGGAATGCCAGATCAATCTTGATCGATTCACCGGGAAGAAGATCAAAGGGTTGGCTCCAGCAATCCTCGCGAACGAGCCGCCGCTCTGCTAACCACGCCCATCGATAGTAACGAAAAAAACGATCGAAGCCGTTGCGTTTTTCTTCTCCAGGCTCGGTGGTAGTGGCAAATTCCTCAACATCGGACGCGAAGGGCGGCGCCATATCGAGCAAACGCACGCCGCCAAGCGCACGTTTCCCCTTGTTGGTCACCGTCACGGAGTACGCAGCAATTTTTCCCGCCTCAACCATCATCGGCAGGAGACGACTCGCCACGACTTTAGGCCGGAACCTGAAGGAAGTTACTAAGCCTATCAATAGAATACCAGCAATCGCCGCAAACAGTTGATAGGCCAATGAGCGGTTGGTATCTAAGCCAAAGAATCCAAACCCAAGGGCCAGGGCAAGTGTCCACCACCCGAGCGCCGTGATTCGGTGCAACCAATACTGACGTGTGCGCGCGCCGCGAAGGTAACTTCGACCCAAGCGGCGAATCCGCCGGTCAGCACGGCGTGATTTTTTCTCACGCCTTTGATCAAGACTCATCGCTGATCATACGTGCCGATGGTAGGAATAGCCTCACCAGTGTTCAAAATACCAAAGGGCGATTCCTGAGTACCATTAAGGTTGTAGTCATGTTGGTCAGAATGAATCCTAATATTCGACGCAGTGATATCCACCTGTGCCTCAGAATCGACGAGGATACGGCGCGCTGCCAATTGCACTTGAGTAGCAGTCAACTCGGCGAATCCGGTAAAGCGAATCACCGATCCCGACCCTTCAGCAAAGATGCGAAGATTATTAGCTGCCGTAAGAGAGACAAAGTCACCAAACAACACGTTCGCACCTGGACCACTGGCTAGTAAATCGATGTTTCCGTTGTTAGACGTTACCTCTGCATTGAACAAAGAGATTGTCGGTTGATCTGAGCCCGATGCACGGAATGCGACGAGTGATGATGCCGATAAGTCAATATCATCGCCCTCGCTACCGGCCGCACCGAGAAGTATATCGCCATTGCGCGTTACTATATCAAGGGTCTGCATCGGACCATCGGCGCGAACAGAAGACCCGCCCATCAATGCGACATCGCCATTTTTCGAACGAATCCCGATCATCCCGCCTGGCCCTGCGGCAGACGTCATCAGTGCGAGCTGACTCGAATTTGTCACCGTCACGGATCCGCCACCTTCGATGAAAAGGTCACCAGCGTTGATCGACGTATTATCGATGGAAACCATGCCTCGCCCACTCATCTCAACGACATTTGCATCGATACTGGATTCAGGCATGGTTGAAAGGTCACGACCGGCAAAGGCATGAAAACCTCCATTACTAAGTGAAATATCTGTGTTGATTTTGATGTCTCCGTTGGAACCATTCGCAAGCAAACCAAGATCTGTATTCTGCCCGAAGATTGCCACGCCATTAATATTGATCGCCGCTCCCTGAGTCGTGAATGCAATCGCATTCAGGCCCATAGCGTCGAGATTCATGATGCCGGAACCCATGGTAAAGCCTCCGTCACCTTGGCCCGAGCCGGTATCACCCGGGCCACTCATACCGAAAGGTGCAAAGTTAATGTCATTGGGGGAGGCAAATATAATTTGCTGCGGGCCATTTTTGATCACTGTCGGCGTGCCGGAAACCAGCATGCTCTCCAGTAAGTAAACCGACCAAGCGTTCAAGTTACTTATGCCTTTTTGAAATGACCCACCCGATGCAGTGTCTGGCTGGCCAAACGCCCACTGAGTGTAAGGCCCCGCTAAGGCGGGCACGTAAATCGTCCCCTGACCAACTCGAGAGCCATTGGTAATTGTTGGGTTCGTCGTAATCACCGTTGTGTCCGTCACGTTCCAAAACCCCGTCTGGAGAACGGGTCGTGTAAGTTGTGCGAACTGATTGTCCAGAGGCGGGCGAGGGTCAGCCGGTTTTACACCGGGCCGTGGCTCCTGATTTTTTAAGTATGTTATAAGGCGACGATCGAAGTTCTGATCGGTTAATATCACCCGTGAGCCAGCCCCAGGAATCACCAGATTCGTCTTCGTCAACTCACCGCTTGCGAGGCGTTTTTGTTGATCTTCCAGCGCTTCGGCAATCTTCTCTGTCGCTGCCGACGGAAGCTTATTGAATTCCTCCTCGTTGATCAGTTTCGAGGTTTTGATCAACAAATCGAGATCCACATTCACCGGCTGCGGGATGGACTTCGCATCGGGCGTCATCACAATCATTTCACCGGCACGAAGGGTTCGCTTGACTCGTGAGTCGCCGTTCAAACTCAGCTCGAGAGTCCCCTCGAGTACGATGATTTTCACCACATTGTTGCCATCGACTTCGATCATGATGGTGGTGCCAGTTACCGCTGCTGTGACTGCAGCGGTGTTGATCCTCGCGCCACCTGCGTCCTTCGGCACCTGGAGGAAAAGCGTTCCCGACCCCACCTCCATATTGCGCGTTCCGCGCTCGAACGAAAACACCGTGTTCGCCCCGAGGCGGCTTAATGTCTCGTCATTGAACTTTAGCTCGGTGCGGGATTCCATCCCCGTGCGAACCATACTTTGACCAGAAATTTGATCACCAATTGTTGCTTCCCGCTCGCTTGTGCTTTCCAAGCGCACCCGCACATTGTTGTACAGTCGGGTGATCTCAGCCGATTTGAGAGATGCGTGAACATCGGTAGCAGACGAGACCAAGCCAAGCGCCAACGCGGTGTAAGAAAATAAAGAATGTTTCATAATGATGTGAACGTTAGTAATTAAAAGGTTACGCGCAGCGATGCACCGAGACCGACGATGCCGGACTCGTAGTCCAGCGCATCGATATTGGAGTCGTTATTGGAATAGGTAGCGATAATTTCCGCCTGTAACCACTTTTTGGGACGCCACGAGACGCCAGCACCTATGATGTGCGTGAGATCATCGCGATCAATCTCCCTGTAGTCGCGGTAGAGTAAATTGTAGAACCCACGGGCATGCCAATCGCCCGCAAAGTGATATTCGTATACCGTCTGGAAACCATACTCGTTGCGTGTCAGAGCATCAATATCGACATCCAAATCAAAGGAACCAGTCCCAGCGAAAACCACGCGTTGAAATTGCGTCAGCGCGAACTGCTTCTGCAAGGTCGCCTGCGTGGAGTGACGCATGTAAAAGTCATCACCAAAATCGCCAAGCGTCACCCGTTCAAAGGAATACCCAACCGCCGCTACCACGTCCCACAATTCAGGTATAAGGCGCACAACCCCGAGCCCCCCCTCGAAAACTTCATAATCCAATTCACCAAAGTCGTTGTAGCGCAAAAACTCCTGCGAAATCATCGCATCCAGATACCAATTTCCACCCAACTTCGGTCGAGCACCCACCGCGATCCGCACACTGGTGAATACATCGCTCTCTTCGTTTTGCGGAGTGTAAAAGGCATTGCTCGTTGCAAACATATTCACATCCGCCGCAAACCAAAACGGTGCCGCGCTCTCAGACTTCTTGAGTAGTCGCTGGATGCCAATGTCCGAGTCGCCAGTAGACGGCGGCGCGTAGGACCCGATGCCCGCTGTCGCTTCCTCGACCGGCGAGAATTGCTCTGCGATCAGGGGTTCACCCGCCGAGCGACGACTCAACCCAGCATCTGCGCGCTCCACTGCTCCAAGCTGCGCGTAAACACCTCCAAGCAGTGAAATGGCCGTTACCGCCACTACTATACTTAGCTTACGAGATTTACTCTGACTCGTTCGATTGAAACTACTCATGATATTTTTGGTGATAAACTGACGTTGTTGTTGATGAAAGTCGCGCTTTTTTAACGCTTTTGGAAACGAATTCCAAGTTCTCGCTTGTTCTAGCAAGAAAACAAGCGCACAACAAGCAACAATAGACTCAATGGCAGCCCACGTTGCAATGCCTAACAAAAAAACCAAAAAACGACAATCTGAACGACCTCACAGAAAGGCCGCCGTTCTCGTTTGTCTCCTATCGCTGGTTATCTTGATGGTTTTACCGCTTTCGCAGACTGGTCGAGAGAGCTACGATTTCTTTGATAGAAAACTGAGTGACTACCTTTCCGCTCACGGGAAGAAAATTCCGCCTCGTGAGGACATCATCTTCCTCGGGATCGATGAGCCCAGCCTCGACCCCGGCAACATGCTTTTTGAAGATGAAATTGCCGCCAGCCCCGCCCTACAGCGCATCAATGAGGGATTCCCATGGTCAAGAGAAGTTTACGCTCTTGCCATCGAACGCCTTATCGACGCTGGCGCCAAAGTCGTCGCTATCGACGTCCTTTTCGACCGCCCCTCATCATCCCATCCCGAAGGTGACAAGGAATTCGCTGATGCTGTATTCGACCATCAAGAACAGGTGATCCTAGGCGCCCATCTATCCAACAATCAGTCGAAACTTACCAGAGCAAACAGTTGGATTATAGGATTCCCAGACAGCTCAATTCTACCTAATCCTCAACCAAACGGTCCCGTCGGCATCGTCTCATTCTTTGCAGATCCGACGGACGGCGTCGTCCGCCACGCTTACTATGTCTTCGATTTCGATGAAATGAGCGGATGGACCACCGAACCTAGTTTGTCGATCGGAGTGTGGCACAGCTTGTCCGCGAAAATGGCACAAGTCGCCACCGGCCTCGATCCACGAACCCTCCCCTCTGACGGTAAAAACCTCCGACTTAGGTGGACCGACCACACCCTTGGCTCCAATCCGGAACAGCGCTCGATCACCCAACCTTATCCTATCTATTCCTTCTACGAAATCTTCGTCGACAGCATGTGGAAGGCGAACTTCCAGAATGGAGAGTTCTTTAAAGACAAGATCGTTTTGATCGGCCCCGCCTCGAGTCGCTCCCACGACTACCACCCCACACCGGTCGGCGCTATGCCTATGCTCGGCCCGCAACTCCACCTCAGCGCACTCACCTCCGCGCTGGCTGGGGAAGAGGGGTTCGTCGCCGAGTTATCTCTAACCACGCAGTGGATCATTTTCGCTGCCTTCGTAGCGCTTGCCTTACTGGTTTATTTTTACCTACGCAATATCTACTGGCGTTATCTCGCTATCTTTTTGGTCATCGCCGGAGGACTCGCTGCGTCTTGGGTCGCGTATAATGAACTGAATACAATGCTACTTACCGCGAGCTCACTGGTCGCATTTCTTCTCATTTCCGGCGTAGGCCTCGGCGCAGACACCATCGCCACACGAATAGAGAAGCGCCGTATACACCGCACGCTCAGTCGCTACGTATCCAAGGATATCGTCGAAGAAATTCTACGCTCTCCAGAGGCTTACTACGCCAGTCTCGGCGGCGTCCGCAAACCTGTCGCCATCCTCTTTTCCGACCTTCGCGGGTTCACCACGATGACCGAAGAACGCGAGCCCGCGGAACTCGTCTCCCAACTCAACGAATACCTCGGCGCGATGGTGCGTTGCGTGTTCGAAAACAACGGAACCGTCGATAAATTCATCGGCGATGCGATGCTCGCCGTCTGGGGAAACATCCGCGACATCTCACCAGAGGAAGCTGCTCGCAGTGCGTTCAATTGCGCCCGCCAAATGCGCCGCGAACTGGACCGACTCAATACCAAATGGCAACGCGAAAAACGCCCGACCTTCAAGCAGGGTATCGGCGTTCATTACGGCGATGCCATTATTGGCAATCTCGGATCACCAGAGAAAATGGAGTTTGCGATGATCGGCGATGCCGTCAATAGCGCCAGCCGTATCGAGGGGCTCACCAAACAATTCGGATCGGAACTGATTATTAGCGACGAGCTTGCCAAGCTACTCGAAAAAGACGACAAGCCGATGCTCAAACCCCTCCCTTACATCCAAGTAAAGGGACGCTCCAAATCGCTCACTCTCTATGATGTGGTGCGCAGCGGCAATATCTCCCTTTGGGAAAGCTACAAAGACGATTATCTCATCGCACTAAAAAGCTTCACCGACGGTGAATTCGAAGACGCCGTCCACTACTTCGACCGCTGCCGCGCTGCTGGGCCAGCCGACGGAGCCGTCGCCACCGTCCTCGAAGGCTCGCAAGCCTTCGTCCGAAACCCGCCGAAAAAATGGCGGGGTGTCATCGTTATGGATTCGAAATAACTCACTCCGAGTCGCCATCCCGCTCGTTCCAACGCTCGTTCCAACGCTTGCGCCAAACGGCTCGCGATAACTTCCCTCGCGCATCTGCCCTAAGCTCAGAAGTCACCCACCACTCGCGCGGGCATTGCCACGTCGCCAGCACCTCGGCACAGCGCGACTTGATGTCATTCAATACCGCCTCCTCAACGGCAAGTGGCGACACCACCGCCACGATCTGCTGCTCCCTCGCTTGATCTGCACAATCCACCCCGAAGACCAACACCTCATCCACCAAAGGCGACGCCTTGATCACCGCCTCGATGCGCGCCGGTGAAATTTTCCGCCCAGCCACATTAATCATATCGTCCACTCGACCCATCAGGAAAACCTCGTCACCGACCAACCTCGCCAAATCGCTTGTTCTAAACACACCGCCACCAAGCACGTCGGCCTCCACTCCGCCGTGATACCCAGCCGCCACCGCATCGCCGCGCACCTCAAGACAACCCTCGTCATTCGTCGACACCTTCGCCGCAGGCATCACCTCGCCCACAAAGCTCGCATCCTCACGCGGACTACTAGATCCATCGTAGGCAATCCCTCCGCACTCACTGGATCCGTAAAAATTATGAATCTTCACCCCGGCAGAATCGAAGACCTCTCGCTCGAGCGCCATCGGCAAGGGGGCACCAGCAGAGACAGCCGTCCCCAACTTACCCGCGAACTCCACGACGATACCAGCACGATGCCATACCAACCACATCGCCGGCACTGCCGCCAGTGTGCACTGATCATTGACCGCAGCCAACACATCGCGCACCGCCTCGGGCAAGTGGGATTTTGCAAACCAAATCGGCACCCCGTGAAGCAGCAAGGGCAGCACCAAATTCGAAAACCCATAAGAGTGCGCCAAGGAAATCGCCGCCACATTCGGCCGGTCGCGCGACATTTCCATCACTTCCACGATCTGCGCCGCATCCGCCATCAAGGCTGACGCATCAAACATCACCAACTTCGACGCCCCCGTCGTGCCGGATGTCGATTTCAAATGCACCGTCGATGCCCCGAAAGCTCCCACATCCAGCTCAGGATGATCGCCACGCGCCACACTATCCTGCGGCCACACCACCGCACCATCCCGCCAGCCACGCAGCACAGCGACAAGAAATTCCACCCCTCCCCCAGTCACCGACCGCACGTCTCGATCTCCTACCGGCATGGCTTCCACCTCCGCAGCCAGAGCAAAAAACGTCCACCTCTCACCATCCGCCCACACTGCCACATGATCAGCCAAGTCATCGACCAAACACGACCATCGGACGTAAAGTGAAGTAGGTTTATCGTCGTAACCAAGCATACCAATTTCATTCATGCACCCAGCCCGACAAGTTTTCAATCCTACAACACGGGATCTGCATAATCACCAACTTCCATCAATCACACTTTTACCTAGTGGACAAGAGGACCAGATAACCAAAGCATTGTAAAACGTATGTTGTTGATCAAGATAACCAATGCCTATTGAATATTGACCGATGACCCATCAGTTCATCCTGTAAATCCTGTCAAACATTACCACACTGTGCAGTCTCCAACCGACATCGTAATCACCGGCGTAGGCATCCTCACCGCCATGGGGCGCGGATGGCGTGAAAACGCCGACGGCTTCCGCGAAGGACGCAACGCTCTGCGATCTATTGATCTATTTTCGACCGAAGGCCAACGCGTCCATCACGGTGGACAAGCCGAGGTGCCGGACATCGGCGAAATTCCGATCGCGGAGAACCTACCGAAGCGCCGCGCCGCAAGAGCCGACCGTCCGACGCGGATGCTTCTCACCGCCGCCGATGAAGCGATCACCGCTTCTGGTATTGAGCGTGAAATGCTCGCCGACGGCATGTTAATGCTCGGCACCTCAGCTGGCGCGATGATGGTAGGCGAAGAGTATTTCTCCGAAGCCCACGCTGACCGCAAGGGCGGGCAAGCGACCCGCTCGCATATCTATCAGCCGCAGGTCCAAGCCGCCGTGCTCGCGGAAGCATGCGGCATTCAACGCCCCGCACAAATCATCGCCAATGCCTGCGCCAGTGGAGCGAACTCGATCGGCCACGCGCTTCAATATATCAAAACAGGTCGCGCGGAAATCGCCGTCGCCGGCGGCTACGACGCTTTGGCAAAACTCGTCTTTGCCGGATTCGACTCACTCCAGGCGCTCAGCACCGAAGATGTTCCGCGCCCCTTCGACGCCAAGCGCCAAGGGCTCGCCATTGGAGAGGGTGCCGCACTCTTCGTCATCGAAACCCGCGCCCACGCCGAGGCACGTGGAGCGGGCGACAAAATCCTCGCTACCGTCGCTGGCTACGGCGCAACGACTGACATCCATCACCTCACCCAACCAAATCCAGAAGGCGACGCCGCACTACAATCCATGACCGAAGCTTGCGCCATGGCGGGAGTCACAGCTACCGACCTCGAATACATCAACTCCCACGGAACCGGCACACCACTCAACGACATCGCCGAAGGACGGGCCATCCAACGCTTCGCATGTGATGAAGTCGGGACGATTGCCGTGTCCTCCACCAAGGCATCGATAGGTCACCTCCTCGGCGGTGCCGGAGCCGTAGAGGCAGCCATCACCGTGATGGCTCTGACCGAAGGATTTCTCCCACCGACCACCACTGTCATAGAACCCGACGAAGTCTGCACCTTCGAGCTCATCCGAGAACCTACCAATCGCAACATCACTACCGCCCTCACCAACTCCTTCGGCTTCGGCGGAGCCAATGCGACGGTCGTCCTGAAAAAGGAGGTCAAGAGTCAATCGTCAAAAGTCATCAGTCAATAGGATCAGCCGCACACATCTCCCACCTTCTTGTTCTTCCAGACCTTCTGGTGAAAATGAATTCTTAGCCGCAAAAAGGCACAAAATTCGCAAAAAAGAGATTCGCGCCGAACCAACTCATCAATTCGCACGATCACAATGAATTACCATCAGGTTTTTCATGGTATAAAAACCAGGTCTTAGTACCATCTAAATCCATCCTCATTTTTTGCGCATTTTGTGCCTCTTTGCGGCCAACATTGCCTCTCCATTTCTTCCTTCATGATCTTCATGGTTAAACCCGCCTCTCGCATCTTCTGGTAAAACGCTTTCTCCATGGTAATCCCCAACATCACCACCACGGATCTCACCATCGCCGGTGCTGCAGCAGTCTCCGCCGCTGGATGGAATATCTCCGACCTTGCCGAAGCAGTGGCTTCACAGATCGAGCTTCCCGTTGACCAACTTCCGCGAAAAGACAGCGAGGAATCATTCCCCGTCCGCCGCGTTCCGAAAGCCGCGCCCGACCCACGCTTCCGTCACCCGCGACTCCGCCGCACCTCACCTGTCACCCGTTTCGCCATTCACGCAGCACTGGACGCTTTGGGCGAAGAGCGCGTCGAACTGGCCCGAGCAGGCGAACTCCGCATCGGCGTGATTTTCACCCTAATGAACGGTTGCGTAAACTTCACCAACCGCTTCTTCGGCGAAGTCCTGGCCGACCCGTCCACAGCATCGCCCATTCTCTTCCCCGAAACTGTTTTCAACGCACCGGCCTCGCACCTTTCCTCCTTCCTCGGCAGTCGCGCCATCAACTACACACTGATGGGCGACACTGCACAGTTCCTCGGCGCATTCGACATTGCCTCACTCTGGCTCTATACCGACCAGGCCGACTGCGTCGTCATCGTTGGCACCGAAGAATCCGACTGGCTCACCGCCGGAGCGTTCAGCCGATTCCACCCATCCATCCCATCGTCCGAAGGGGCAGGTGCCGTGTGCCTCACCAAATCCAACACCAGCGAACCCTGCGCAAAAGTCTCCGCCCTCACCAAGCCGCTTTCCATCTTCGACTGGGCCAACCGCGCGCCGCACGCCATCGCAACCGCCGCCGCACTACGCCCGCATCTCCCAACAAACGGCACCACCACCATCATAGATGGCCGCATCGGCGACACCCGACACGACCGCGCCGAAACCGATGCCTGGGCACCAGAAATCGCTGCAGGGATCACCACCATAAGCCCGCTCAAAATCATCGGTCACCCACTCGGCGGGGCCAATGCCATTCAAACGGCCCTCGCGGCCCATCTCGTCCTCACCGGCAAAACCGACCACGCCATCACCACCGCCACCGGCCACAACCAACAAGTCCTCGCCGCTCTATTTTCTGGCACTAGGCACTAGGCAATGGTCAATGGTCAATGGTCAATGGAAGAGATACGGGCCGATTAGAACACAATTCTTATCCTAAGATTTCAGCCGCTAGAAAAGCACAAAGTAACTCTCATCCACCGCATCATTTCGCGCAGCCCATGTGAATATTTTCAAGTTCTTCGTTGTAGAATACTCAGGTCTGTGGCTCGTCTCACATCATTCTCATTTTTTGCGTTTTTTGTGCCTTTTTGCGGCTAAAAAGCCAGCACAACCCAAGCCCTCTGCGTCTCTGCGCGACAACCCATATTTAACCATCAATGGCATAAAGAGCATGAAGTAAGAGGATATGCAGTGTCGAAAAATTCGTATTATTCGCTAAATTCGCGGTTAACAATGTCTTTATTCGCTCCATCCCGTTTCTTGGTTCCGAGTTCAGGCACAGGGCAGAGATTTGGCGACGTTCGTTCGGCGCTTCCAAAGCGTCCGCTACAGGAGCCCGCGCTCTGCGCGAAAACCTGCCTCCGCATCCGTGTCCATCCGTGGTAAAAATCGCCTCCCTCTGACCATTCAAAATCAAACATTCATCATCCAGAATTCCGCTTTAGCCGCACCTTCTTGTCCTTCCAGCCCTTACTCCTCAACCCTGTTCATCAAGCGCCAGCTTCCCCACCCCTTTCTACTCTATACTCTCTACCTTCTACTTCTTCATGAACATCCTCATCACCGGCGCCAACGGTGGGCTCGGCATCGCCATTGCCCGTAAATTTCTCGAATCCTCCGACAACCATGTCTTCCTCGGCGTCCGTTCGTCTCGTGATGCCGCCGAAGCGCTCGTCGCAGAATTTCCCAACACTACTGAACTCGTCTCTCTCGACGTCACCTCACCAGAAAGCTGGACCACTGCCATCGACACGATCACCGCCGACGGCGGACGCCTTGACGTGCTCGTCAACAACGCCGGCATCCACGACGACGGACTTCTCGCCACCATGAGCGACGACCAATGGTCACGCGTCATCGACTCCAACCTCAGCGGAAGTTTCTTCGGCTGCCGAGCTGTCATTCGCGCCATGATGGCCAACCGCTTCGGGCGCATCATTAACATCTCATCGCTCAGCGCCTTGCTGGCACCAAAAGGCCAGACCAACTACGCCGCCGCCAAGGCCGGCGTTGTTGCCATGACGCAATCGCTCGCCAAAGAGATTGCTCGCGCCGGGATCACCGTCAACGCCATCTGTCCCGGCTACGTCGAGACCGCCGCCCTCGACTCCATCCCCGAAGCCGAGCGCAAAGCCCTCGCAGCCACCATCCCCATGCGCCGCTTCGCCAAGCCCTCAGAGATCGCCGCCGCCGTCGCCTTCCTCGCCTCCGAAGACGCCGCCTACATCACCGGCTCGACCCTGAAAATCGACGGCGGCATCTTCTAACCGTGGCGTTGGCTTCTAGCCGACAAGCCATCACCCAATTCAGCATCCACTCCAGCGACCAAGCTCAGGCCGATCAGGCCTCCATCCCGTGGCGGTGGCTTCTAGCCGCCAAGCCAAACCCCACCAAAAGTTAACAATCTTGTGTCGCACAAGATTCATCAATTTTTTAACCTTAAACGAAAATGACAAAGACTGAAGCTCTAGAAATTTGCCAAGAGATTGTATCCCGCATTGTTGGAGTTGTTGGTGTGTGTGTCCTAATAAGCACCATAGCCCATACCACTATTCAATGGGCGACGGTGCAACCAAATATGGTCGCAGGAGTCATCCATGTTGAACCAACTCAGCGCACGCAGACCTTTTTCAAAAACAACAGCTCAGGAGAACTTATAGAGGTTTCCAGTGACGGCGAAAGATCAATAACCAGGATCGATAAAAGGCAGTTCATCCACCTTACTTTGACCGCTCTTTCAGGTCTGGGATTATTGGTCTTACGATGGCCCATCGCAAGAATTCTTATTCCCAACCCAGCGGCCAAGAAAAGTCCACAACTGATATGAATCGATCCAAGGGGACCTCTTTGTTTTGCTTGCTGATCGATCCCTGATTCGATTATTAACGGGAATGCATCGCTTTATTCCTGCGTTATTAATCGGGCTCATTTTTCTTCCGCTCACAGCATTCGGAACCGACCAACGACTTGATGAGCTTCTCATTGAAGGAAAACGCTATTGGCTAACTGATTTAACTCCTTTGCCACCGCAAATTAAAGATCAGGGAATAGAATTTTCGATGATCTCTACCGGAAATTATAAAGGTTTCGAAGCCTATTGGGCTGTATTTGATCGTAGGCTCTACTTGATCGGATTTAGAGGAAACGTCAAAAACGGTAGCGAGCGCCCGGTCATAAAAACATTTACCGAACTGTTTCCATCCAAAAAAATGCCGATTCATGCCACGTGGATCTCCGGAGACATACCAGCTTCCGATGGCCGGGTATCCGATGACTATGGAATGCTATCTCCCAGCCTGACGTTGCGCATTGAAAATGGTTGGGTGGTCGATGCAATCACCAATAATGGAGAACAGCTATTGGCACATAAGCACGACCACAGACTCCAGGACTTGAAGAATATAATGCGGAAAACAACTATCGCGAAATTCATCACATCTGAAGACGATAATGAACTGGATCGGTTCGTCCGCTTTGCCAAAATATTCAACAAAACCACCAGCGAAAATGGTCATTCAGCGAAAGTCGTGATCGAATACCTGCCGGGTTCAGATAATCGCCAATTAGATGAAGCGCTCAATATAAATGAAATACCAGCCGATATACTCCTCGATATCTTATTAGAAGATAGCAGTTGGTCACGAAATCTCGTCTATCCACAAATGGCGCCAACCCCTGTCATCGTTCTCTCAAATTCCAGAATATCAAAAGACGGGCACCGCAGCGGCGCTACCGTGGAAGAAGACAGTATCCACAAGGTCGAAAAATAACATCTCCGCAATACGATTGCTTGGTGCAGTGCGAACCAACACTCATTCCCCCCCTCCGTGGCATGACCGTCCCGGTCATGATCCACTTCCATCCACCTCCCGTGGATAATCGATCCCCTCATACTCAATCCCCTCGCCCTTCAAAAACTCGTGTGCCCGCTTTTCCAACCACGCGTTGTGAAAAGCAAACCACTGATCCCGCGCCTCGGGAAAATCCAATAGAGTGTCTTTGAAACACCGGAACGGTTTTCTCATCCCCAGCGCACGCGCCAAACTCCGCGAAGTCTCGCTCTCCTCGAGCCCCTCCACGAATTCCTCCATAATTCGAAACCCATCGCGGGAATCCACCGATTCAACGTAAACATATCGGTCTGGATTCTCCTCGATTTCCTCGATATCGATCTCATCATTATCAATCAGACTGGAGTAAAAATGCATCTCACCCGTCTTGCTGTCGAGATACCAATCTTGCTCCTCACTGCTCTCCAGAGCCATACACAGCTCACCAAGATCTATCTTTATATTCGCCATTGAAAAATCCGTTTGGGGTTACAGGCGCAAACCTTGCACAAAACATTTTTCCAGATCAAGGCCGCTGTTTAGCATCAAGCTTGGCTCTACTTCACTAATCCTCCATCGCAGCGATCTCAAATAATCAACCTCACGCCGCCAAGGTCACCGACTCGGTGCTGGAGGTGGTCGCTGGTTGGCGAGCTCATAAACATGAGGTTGGTCGGGATGTTCCACTTGTCGGAAAGTTCGGTGATCAGTTCCGGCGAGAACTCGCCTTCGACGGCGACGAATTCAATATCAATCTCCGGGTAGACCTCATCGAGGAACTTCAACTGCTCGGCGAGTTTCGGTGCGACAGCAACGTCGGGGCGGTGAACGTGAACGAACTTCACACGATTGGTGTGCTCGTTCTCACGAATATATTGCATCACTCGGTTGAGGTTCTCCACGTGGTCGCCTCTGGTAAAGTAGACCAACTGTTGAGCTCGGATGGAGTCCAAAAGTTCGTGCAGGCTGCGGTCGATCTTGTTGACCCGCTTCCACTTGACGGCCAGGCGCTTCGCGGTGTCCCGCTCATTGGACGCGACCGCCTCGCGCCGCTTTTTACTCGTGTGTTGTCGAACTTCATCAACGAAGAAAACGAGCAACTCAAGTAAGCGCTCGCGTCCGAGCATGATCGAAACAAACAACACTGTGGGAAAGAGATACTCGAGAAACACCACGACGTAGGCGCGGTTGAGACGGGCGTTACCGAGGATGGCAATCAACACCGCAAGCAAGGCAACGATGACGGTGAGATACGTGGCACGGCTTGGACGTGGGAGCTTGGCTCGTTTCACTTTGAGCAAAAGATTGCCTATGGCGAACAGTGCCATCACGCACAGGAATGAGAGCGTGTAGACCGCCGCCAAGGATTCCAACTCACCACGTGTAATAAGCAGCACGGAAACCGAAAGAACAAAGAACGCGATGATGATTCGATAGGCGGCACCTCCGCGATTCTCTTTGAGCAAAAAACGCGGCAGACAGCGGTCGAGCGTCATCCTTTTTACCAGACCGGTCACGCCGACGTAGCTCGTCAGCGTTGCACCGCTGAGCACCAGCACGGCATCGACACCAATCAAGGTGGCCAACCATTTTCCGCCTGCCAGTTGACCAACATGGGCGAGCAAGGTTTCCTGATACTCGCCGCGCACGTCGGGGATCGCGACGAGAGCGAGAGCAAGAATTGCCATCCCCGGGTTGAGGACGGTGACAGCGATCCACATGTTGCGAAGTGTTTTCGGAAACACGCCGGGCGCCTGTTCCTCAACAAAGTTCGCGGAAGATTCGAAGCCGGAGATGCCGAGCATGGCCGCAGCGAAGCCGAAAAACAATGCAGTCATGAACCCACGGGGAGAAGGGGTTTGCAAGTTCTCCCACAACACGTCAAAGCCGACTTTAAAAACCTCCAGCCCTCCAAAAAACAACAGTAATCCCATTGCCGTCATGTGGAAGACGAAGATCACGATCGCCAACATCGCAGACTCGGTGATGCCGATAATCGTTAGCATCATGAAGAACGCCAGCAACCCAATCGTCGCCCAGATGACATTGAAATGCGGTACGAGCAGGTGCAGGTAATGCATTGCCTCGTTGGCTGAAATCACCGCCGTCGCCATGTAGGAAAGGATCGTCAAACACGCGGCGATGGATGCGCGATACTTGCTCGTGGTATTCAACAAGGCGTTGTAAGCGCCACCATTCAGCGGCAACGCACCGACCACCTCGGCATAAATCGATCGAAAAAGAAACAGGGTCCCGGCGACGAGCAGCAAGCACAGCGGAGCAAGCCTTCCCGCGTAGCCGATGGCCAAGGCGGAAACATAGAGACAGGATGAGGTAATGTCGTTTCCGCAGATCGCGGTCGCCGCGAGCTGACCCAGGTGGGTCTTCGGTTTCGAACTGGACACAATGAGTATTCAGCATCACACGCCAGCTTGAGTCAATGGATAATCACGGGGTCATTTCTCCTATTGACCATTGGCCAATGACGATTGACCATAGCATCGCCCATGTCCGACCTTCACCAACGTATTAAAGCCGTCATGATTGAGGAGCTTATGCTCCAGGAATCACCCGAGGATATCGAGAATGCTGCACCGCTATTCGGTCCGGACGGTCTGGGGCTGGATTCGGTGGATGCCTTGCAGCTTGCGGTGGCGATGGACAAACATTTCGGACTAAAGATGGCAGATGCGGAACAGGCCAAGGAGTTCATGGTGAGCGTGGACACCCTCGCCAAAGCCATCGAAGAGCATGGCAAATCCTCCGATTAATTCCAGCGACTCTTCAAGCGAAGAGGATACAGCTTTGCCGGAAGTGTTGCCCGTAACGCGAGGAAGCTCCCGCGCCAAGGCAATCGTGTTTTTCGTCGTCAAGGCGGCGATCACGGTGGCGCTGTTGTCGTGGCTCTTCGGACGAAGCGAACAACTCAACGCGGAGAACAATCCGTTCCTAAGACCCGGCGACCTGGCGCTGCCGTGGATCGCGGCGGGCGTTGGATTTTGCGGGCTTTATCTGATTCTCTGGACATTTCGTTGGATGATTTTCCTCCACCTGCTGGATCTGAATATCGGATTTCGACGGGCATTTCAGCTCACTGTGGTGGGGCACTTTTTATCGATGGCTTCCTTCGGCGGACTGGCTGCGGATGGCTTGAAAGCGCTCTACTTAATCCGCCGATTTCCTGACAAAAAAGGCAAGGTCGCCATCGCCATTTTCGCCGACCATTTAAGCGGACTGGCTGCGGTCGGCATCGCATTCGCTCTGCTTACCTGGACAAGGGTGGACGACATCACCGGCGGCGATAGCCCGGTAAGCGTGTGGTCACTCTATGTGGCGTCCGGACTATGGGTGCTGACGATGCTCGGCTTGGTGCTCACCGTCGGCATGGCTCACCCGACGATCATGTCGCGCTACGGATCCAAGCTTGGGTTTCTCAAACGGAATGAGGCCTTACGAAACTTCGTCAGCGCGTGGGACGTATTTCGTCGCCAATGGCGGTCGGCGCTATTGGCGTGCGGCGTGGGATTTCCGATGCTGCTCAGTTACTACCTGATCTTTTTCGCAGCTGCCCGTGCGGCAAACGTCGATGTATCTGCGATCGATCTATTGGGAGCGATGCCGGTGGTCGATACCCTCACCGCGCTACCGGTAACGGTCGCCGGACTCGGATTACGGGAGACTTTGATGGAATCGTTACTCGGCGCATTGGCTGGTGTATCCTTTGAAGACTCTGTGCGATTATCCCTCACCGGATTTGGCATTCTCGTCATCTGGGGGGTGCTCGGTGCCACCGCTTTCCCATTCCTTCGACTGAAAAAGAAAACCGATTCATGACCTCTGCGCCAACAACGAATGAACCAATAGAGAGCATCGCCTCTCTGGGAAGAATTGCGCTGACGATGCAATCTTCGTTTCTTGGGTTTTTCGCTCACGCTGGGTTTTTGAATGCTCTCGTCGACAGTGGCGTGCGGCCAGCAAAGATCGCCGGCGCGTCATCGGGGTCGCTGGTGGCCGCGGCGTATGCCTGCGGTTTGGAAGGCGATGCGTTGCGCGAGTTCATCCTCAACCGCAAACTCCAACGTGCATTCCGCGAGTGGCAAATCCCACTACGCGGTCCAGCGGTTTTCGGTGCGTATTTCGGTCACGGGCTCATTAATGGACATCGCGCTATCCGCTACCTGCGCGATACCCTGCCAACAGATCGCATCGAATCCACACCGAACGCTGAACTCAGTATCGGGGTGACCAACCTCACGCGCGGAGAGCGACAAGTGAAAACCCATGGTGAAGTCGCTCCCTTCGTCATCGCCTCGTGTGCAGTGACCCCGGTAATACGCTCACAAGAAATCGATGGTGAATTCTACGTCGATGGTGGATTCACCGACGACGAACCTCATGCACAATGGATCAACGACCCCGAAGTGGACACGATCATCATCCACCGGATTCGTTTCGAAGGCGGCAGCGCCCCAGCGCTCACCAAGCGCACGAACTTCCTCTCGTGCTGGGCGGCTGTGCATCAGATCGTTGCCGATGAGATGAACGAACTGCGGATCGAAAAGGCCAAAGCGGCGGGGAAGAAATTGATCATTCATGAAACGATCACGCCACGCCCGAAGTTAATCGCCACGAGGAAACGCGCAGCATCGAATTACCAAAACGCATACGACCATTGCCTCGCCACACTGCCTATCGCAGAACTTGGAGAGCTTGATCCTCGGATTGCATCGAAGCCAAAAATCTGATTACCTATTCGTCGTTATGGTCCGCCAAATTCTGCCTACTCAGAACAACGCACCGGTTCTCGTGATCGGTGGCGGCCCGGCTGGTTGTACAATGGCCATCTTACTCGCCGAGAGCGGGCGTGAATGCATCGTCATCGAAGACGGTAACACGCCCGAAATGATTGTCGGTGAATCGCTGATCCCAGCGGTCGTCCCCATCCTCAAACGCCTCGGTGTGACCGACACTATAGACAAAGTGTGCAACCGCAAACCCGGCGTCACTTTCCTTCACGACGAACTCGAGCCAGTCGAATTCCGCTTCCCAATCAACCGCAACGGTGTGCCAAATTTTTCCTGGAACGCACCGCGCCCAAGCTTCGACAAGGTGTTGCGCGACCGCGCCGTCGAAGTCGGCGCGCGCTTTGTGCTGCAACGTGCAGGATTAGAAAAGGGCATTGTCGGCGGCAAAGAACTAGCGCTCGATGAAGAGACGCTGGTCGCCGCCGGGCTCAAGGAGCAACCTTCTTTCATCATCGACGCCACTGGACGCGTGCGGATTGCCGCGAAAACTCTGGGCATCGAAGCATCACGAGGAACTCGCACGGACATCAGTCACTTTGCACATTTCACCGGCGGCATGCGCCCCGATCCCGCGGGAACTGTCGTCATCATCCGACTCGCCGGTGGCGGTTGGGCGTGGGTGATTCCGCTTCCCGACCGCGTGTCCATCGGCATCGTCGTTGGAAAAGAAATCGCCAAATCTCTCGGTGCCACCGCTGAAGAACGCTTGGCCAATGTGATGGCGAACGAACCGCTACTACAGCCCTACGCGAGCGGTGCAAAATGCATCAGCAAGACGGCGACTTATTCCAACTACCAACTCACCTCGACGCGCGGACATGGTGCAGGTTGGGCATCCATTGGCGACGCCTATGGCTTCGTCGACCCGATGCTGTCGTCCGGACTTTTCATGGGACTGGAGTCAGCTCGTAGTCTGTTTGATGCGACATTCGGAGCCGGACTTTCCCCCGACGACGCACGACGTTGGTCGAAAGCCGCCGACGGGCATTACCGCGACATGGGGCGGTGGTTCCGCAGTTGGGAAGAGCTCATCTCCTATTTCTACAACGGTGATCTATTTCGCCTCTGCCTCGCCGGTGGTGAGGCCACGCAAAAATACAACAACCCAGTCTCTCGATTTATGGAGATGCAAACTAGCCGCCGAATCTCCGGCATGGCATCTGGAGCCACCACCCGATCGCCCATTAATCGCAACTTCTTGCGCTTCGTCATTCGTAATCTGACGTGGGGCGCCCGCCCGGCTGATGAGCTGAAAATCCGTTAACATGATCGCCCCGATTTCTCCTGAAAATTCCACCGACAACACCGACTACGACATCGTAGTGATCGGCGGATCATTCTCTGGATCAAGCCTCGCATGGCTGGTCAAGCGCGACTACCCGAACGCGAAAGTGTTAATCATCGAGCGAGCGGAAGAGTTCGACCGCAAGGTGGGCGAAAGCACCTCTGAAGTCGCCGGATGTTTTCTCACCAATGTGCTCAGACTTGGACCGCACCTCGCCCGACGCCACGTAGCGAAACATGGACTTCACCTGTGGTTCAACGACGACAAAAACGAGTGCCCGTCGCGGTGCACTGAGATCGGGCCGGACTATCAGGTCAGGCTTCCTACCTACCAAGTCAGCCGCAACATCCTCGATCAGCATTTGCTCGAACGTTCGGAGAATCTCGGATGTGAGTTGGTTCGCCCGGCCACGGTGAAGTCCATCGAACTGAGTGAAACCGACGCTCCTCATTCGGTAAAGTTTAAGGACGAAGAAGGCAACGAGCGCGAAGTGACCGGCAAATGGTTGGTCGATGCTTCGGGACGCGCCGCAGTGATTGCTCGCAAGCGAGGGACGCACAAACGCCTCGAGGATCACCCGGTGAATTCGATGTGGGCGCGGTTTAAGAACGTCCGCGATTTTGATTCCATCGAAATGGATACTGAAGTCCCAGGGCTTTGCACAATGGGTCGCGCGCCGAGGTTCAACAGCACCAACCACCTCGTTGGATTCGGTTGGTGGTGTTGGTTGATCCCCTTGGAGAATGGAGAACTCAGCGCCGGTTTGACATGGGATCCACGCTTGTTCACTCCTGACAAAGAAGGCAAAATCGGCGAGCGATTGAAGCGCCATTTGGTGCAGCACCCTATTGGCAAGGCCTTGTTCGAAAACGCCGAAGCGCTCGACCACGACAGCCGCATCTATTCCCATCTCCCCTACTACTCGACAGAAACCGCGGGCAACCGTTGGATCTGCATTGGCGATGCCGCCGGGTTCATGGATCCCCTCTACAGCCAAGGGCTCGACTACTGCGCCCACTCCACCTTTATCGCCTCGAAAATCATTCGTGGTGACCTCGGTGGCGATTGTCCCAAAATGGCACTGAAGGAATACAACCGTCAGTTCATCGAGAGCTATTTCCGTTGGTTCAACGCAATCTATCGCGACAAATACACCTACCTCGGCGATGCGGATTTAATGTATGCCGCGTTCTTACTCGATCTCGGAACCTACTTCGTCGGGCCAGTGAGATTGGTTTACGAGAAGCCCGAAGAGGAGTTCGCCCACATGCCCTACTACGGAACAGGTGGAAAGATTTTCGCCAAGTTCATGGCCTTGTATAACCGCAGGCTGTCCAAGATTGCACTGAAAAGGAAAGCCGCAGGCTGCTACGGCCGACACAACCTCGACATGAGCAAACTCGTCACCGAAGGGTTCTCGCCAACACTTGGGTCATTCAAGCAAATCTGGCGCGGCACACGGATGTGGCTGCGTGCCGAAATCCACGCGCTACGCTTGCCAAAACCTCAAAAACAAGCTGCGATGATGGAACCGGAAACGTCTCGTTCTAAAACCGAAGCGGCTACCATCTAACCCCATGCTCATGCACCTCAGATCCTCTCTCCTAGCCCTCGCTCTCGCCAGCGCTTCTGCCTTAGCCGGTGATTCTTCCGATTCCACAAAGACACCCCTCACTATCATGCCACCGGTCTATGACCAATGGGAATGGGGTGTTGAATCCGGTTACCTCTGGCAGATAGGCAGCAACACGTCCATCGATTACGAACTCGCTACCGCTGTGTTTTCCGTGCGCAGTCCTGTAGCCATCACCATGCTCGAACAGAACAACGGTAACGCACTCATCGTGCGTAACCGCGCATCGATCATCGCGGACTACGTCGTCGAAGGACCAGAGGACTACATCATCACGTTGAACGGATCACCGAGCATCGAATACTGGTTCGCCGACGACAAGCTCGCGTTCTACTTCTCGCCCGGCGGAGGTATTGGCCTCTCGAACAGCAAAGGCGTCAGCGAACAAGGCGGCGCAGGAATCGAAGGCGGCCAAGGCCAGGATTTTCTTCTCAATTGGTTCGTCCAAAGCGGATTTCGCTATCAACTCGACAGCGACACCGCCCTAACCGTCGGCGCCATGTTCCAACACGTCTCCAACGGCGGACAAACCGACATCAACCCAGGCATCGACGCCATCGGCTTCACCCTAGGCTTCGTCAAAACGTTTTGAGTGGTGATTAAGGGAATAGAAATTAGTGATTAGTGATTAGACGGTGTCGCGAGCACCTTACCTAAACGCAAGTCCTAGCACCTAAAACCTAACAACCTAACAACCTAACAACCTAAAACTCCTCGTCGCAAACACCTAACCGATCCACAAGTCCTAGCACCGCCCGCCACACACCCTTCCTACTTGCTACAAGCTACCTGCTACTCAAAAAAATGCACGCCGATCTTCTCCATCTCATCACCCTTCTCGACCTTACTGCTCTCGGTTCTACTGACAACGAGGACACCATCGAAGAACTCTGCCAACGTGCGATTGATCCACTTGGTTACGATCATGATTTGGAAAACCCGCCATCCTGCGCAGTCGTCTGCGTATGGCCGAACTTCGCCGGACTCGCCGCCGAACTTACCGAGGGCACACCCGTAGGCGTCGCCTGTGTTGCCGGTGGGTTTCCGTTCTCCCAATCGCCACTCGCCGCGAAAATTGCCGAAATCCATCACGCCGTCGACGCCGGTGCCACCGAAATTGACATCGCCATCAACCGCGGTGCATTCCTCGCCGGCGAGCTCGAACTTGTCCACGACGAGATCGCCGCAATGAAGCAAGCGTGCTCGGGTGCGCATTTGAAAACCATCCTCGAAACCTGCGACCTGCCCAATCCCGAGGCCATCCGCCAAGCCGCGCAAATCGCTCTGCAAGCCGGCACCGACTTCCTCAAAACATCCACCGGAAAAGGCAGTGGTGGCGCAACCTTGAACGCGACGGCCATTCTCCTCGAAGAAGCCGCCGCCTGGCAAAAAGCCACCGGAAAAGCCATCGGGGTGAAACCAGCGGGTGGCATCCGCACCGCTACCGAAGCCTTCGAATACACCGCTCTTGCGGAAAAACTGAATCCCCCCGTCGTCGCTGATAACTTCCGGATTGGTGCCAGTTCTCTGCTCGACGACATTCTGGAGCAGTTATCTAAGCACTAATTCGAGGAAAAGACCGCTATTTTCAACGAATTCACGATTCGTTTGCAGGAACGTGATGTTCGAGCTTCCCGTACTCGCCCGACTTCGATATAATGAACGAACCGGTGATGAACACCGAATTATCAGCCTTTATCATGTTTCCAAAAAAATTTCTCTGGGGAGCTGCCACTTCGGCAGCACAAATCGAAGGTGCGTGGGACGAAGATGGCAGGGGGCCATCCATCTGGGATACCTTCGCTTCCGAGCCGGGCAACGTCCGTAACGACGAAACGCCATCCATTTCTTGCGACTTCTACCATCATTGGAAGAAGGACATCGCGCTGATGCAGAAAATCGGCCTACAGGCATTCCGGTTTTCCATCTCGTGGTCACGAGTCCTTCCCGAGGGAAAGGGCGAAATCAACACCAAGGGTCTCGACTTCTACGACAATCTCGTCGATGAACTTCTAAAGGCGGGCATTCAGCCCTTCCCCACACTCTTCCACTGGGATCTGCCAAAAGCGATCCATGACGAAGGCGGATGGCAAAACCGTGGGATCGCCGAATGGTTCGCTGAATATACAGGTGTAGTCGCCGACCGTCTTGGCGATCGTGTTTCCCACTGGATCACCTTCAACGAGCCGCAGATTTTTCTCGGTTTCGGATACAGCAAAGGCAACCACGCGCCCGGCCAACAACTTCCCGAGAGCAAAGTCTTCCGCTGTGCCCACCACGTGAACCTTGCACACGGAAGGGCCGTCCAAGTGCTCCGCGAAAAGGTCGGCGAAAAGTCGCAGATTGGCTTCACCCCATTCCATCAATTCGCACTCCCGGAGAACCCGAAAGCGACCCAGCACATCGCCGCCGCGAAAAAAGCATCGTTCGATCCTCATTGGACCGGCGACCACGAAACCTTCTTCAACAGTTGCTGGTGGTCTGATCCAATTTTCACCGGCAAGTATCCGCGCACACTCTTTGAGCACGTTCCGGAGGCCGAAGATTTCATCGAAGCGAAAGACATGAAGGTCATTAACCAGCCGCTCGACTTTTATGGGTTTAACTACTACTTCGGAAAAACCGTCCGCTCCGCCGACAACGAGCAAGGATGGGAGGAAGTGCCGCCAAAACCCGGTGAACCAACCACTGCCTTCAATTGGCCCATCCACCCCGAAGGACTCTATTGGGGACCAAAGTGGCTCTACGAGCGCTACAAATTGCCGCTCTACGTTTTTGAAAACGGCATGTCGTCGACCGATTGGATTGCCCTCGACGGAAAAGTTCACGACACCAACCGCATCGATTTCCTCACCCGTTATCTACGCGAATTCGGACGTGCCGGAAAAGCCAAAGTGCCCATCGCTGGATACTTCCAATGGTCGCTACTCGACAACTACGAGTGGGCAGAAGGCTACAACGAGCGCTTTGGTCTGATTCACGTCGACTTCGAAACCCAAAAGCGCACCCTCAAAGAATCCGCCCATTGGTATGCCGAGGTTATCAAAACCAACGGCAAATCACTGAAGTAGCACCTAGGTAAACAGCCCTAAGGAGCGCCACGCTTCCAGCTGGCTTCGCAGTGCTTGGGTTGTTCGTTAACCACCCAAGCCACCTGGAAGGATGGCTCTCCTTAGGTTTCCATAGGTTTCCTTATCGCATGCTAAAGCGCTCTTGATTATAGAAGTGTTGGGGACGCGTCATCTTCCGAATGCGGTATCGTAGATACTGTCTGTCAGTCGGTAATAGTCGTTTGCCATGATGGCTACCGGAGCGAATTCCGCCAAGGTTTCTGCCGAACTTTTTAGTTTCTCAAGCACTTCGGCGACAGATTTCGCCGCTTTGATTATTCTCACGAAAGCGTTTCTATCGGCGATGCTTGTAATGGCCGAGCCTATACTGGAGCCGATATTCTTCACTAACTTGACCAAATCAACGGAGATGAACGAGAGGAATTTCAATGTGGCTTTGAACTTAATTTTCACTGGATTGAACAAGCCGGAAACAAACGAGATAACTTTCGCCACCACGGATGCATGCACGAAGCCCAGGCTCCTCGAGTAGAGCATATCCAACATTTCAAATTCCGCTGCGTCCACCGGTTGGATGTCGTTCGTCAGGGAGAAAACCCGGGCCTTCAGAATTTTCACCTGTCGACTATTAAACCCTCTGAAATCGAGATACTGACGTGCGAATGCCGCAGCAACCTTGAGGAAGTTCTTAGCAAGGATGCCAGTCGCTTTGCTGATGTGCACGGCTTGCACGTTCCTTAGATTGATTTGGAGTTGGAAGTTGGTTTGCAGTGATACCAGGGTGAACATGCCGCTGGGATCGGTATTGCTGACGGGGTTCGCATGGGTATACAAATAGCGATGGAGGGACATCGGCTCTTCCTTGAATCCTTCAAACCGATCAGCCGTCCAAAATCGTCCTGTAACAGGGTTGGAAAAGCGTTGGCGAAGATAATACAGGCCGAGGTCTGGATCTAATTGCTCGCCGCGATAGCGGTAATCGGTCATACCCACTACCGGAGAATCGAGAGGGTTTCCAAACCCATCATAGGTGTAGCTTTCCAAGATTGTGCCACTCGCATTCGCTACGCCGACGACACTTCCCCCGCCATCGTAGAGGTAGAATATTTCCGGTGGTCCGGCAGGCGTCCGGCGGCTGATGAGATCATGACCGAAGATAAACGCGGATTCCAGTCCACCGCCCGCAGCGCGTTCTTCGACGACCTGCGCATAACCGGTCAGCGAATTTTCATCGACAAGGTAGTTCGTTACAGACGTTCCTCCACCTGTTGTAACCACTTTTCTTGTTCGGTTTCCTTCGGCATCGTAAATACAATCAACGGTGACACCACCGGCTTTTGTTCTCCGGATCAGGCGGTTTCTGAAGTCGTAGATATCCGTTCCCTGAAAGTCGCTTGGTATGTTCGTAGAACTCAGCGTGTTGCCGTTGCCGTCATAGCTGTCCCCAACGATGCGGTCATCCACGTCATAGGTGAACGATTGCGTCAACAGATCAGAAATCGTTGACGCACGGGCTGTACGGTTTCCGTATTGATCGAAGGAATAGGTGATTTGGCCGTTTGCTATGGTTGGTCCACCGGTGACGGTTTCGCTCATCAGGCGGTAGTATTCATCGTAGACGAAATCTCTCTTCCGACCGTCTGAGCGAAGTTCTTGTGCCCTGTCACCACGTGGATTCAAGAGGTAGGCAAACGACTCCATGATCGTCGAAGCATTGTCTCTGATGGTAAGATTCGTGAGGCGGTTGAGCGTGTCGTACTGATAGTTGTGTGAGATACCATTCGGGTAAACGACACCGATAAGACTTCCATCTACATCGTAGGTATAATCGGACGATCCGCTGGTGGCGTCGGTCACGCGAGTCAGACGGTTTGCTGCATCATAGGAGTAAGTGAGATCAATTCCTGTGGCAGAATCACTTTTTGTGGAGGCGAGCAGGTCATTGGCAAAATATCCGTAGCTAAGTTTTCCGCTTGTGCCGTCCGCTTCAATCAAACGCCCACGCTCATCGTAACTCATCGATTTCGTATGAAGCACCGCACTACTACTGTTGAATATCGTAGAGGACGACTTGGATCCGTCCGCGTTGTACGTAAAGGTGATGCGAGCCGGAGCATGCGCTAAACTAAGCGAGGGGTGGGTCGGGTCCGCAACGATCTCAGTCAGGAGGCCGAGATCATCATAGGAGTAAGTCGTGGTAAAGCCGGTGAAATCCGTATGCGCAATGAGTTGTCCATAGACATCATAAGAGAATGTCTCAGCGCTCCCCCCGGGAAGTGTTCTGGACGTTCTGCGCCCCATGGTGTCGTAGGTGAATTCAGTCCTGCGATTGCCGCCGTAGGTCCGTGCGGTTTCGTTCCCCATTTCATCGTATTCGTAGCTGGCTGTGCTATCTGGTAAGGGGTTGCCCGATGAATCCAAATACTCGACTTTGGTAAGGCGACTGAGGCCGTCGTAGGTATATTGCTTTCCACGGCCTTCGACATCGATCTCCTGGATGACTCTTCCCAGGCTGTCATACTTGGTCTCCGTTGCCGTTGCACCATGTTGAGAGGTTGAGGGAAACTGATTCCCTATAGATCGGCCACGGCTGTCGTAGACGACTTGGGTGGAGGTACCGCTGGGCGATGTAACTGATGTCAGTGAACCGTCTGCCGCGTATGCGTAAATCGTAGTGAGCGTGGTGCCGCCAGCAAGGTGTTGGATCCGCGCCGACTCTTGGCCGATCGAGTTGTAGAGTATTTCTGTCCGATTTCCCAGCTCGTCAATAATGTCTGTTTCTCGTCCAGCTGCGTCATAGACAATTTCACTGCGCGGGTTATCCGCGTCGCTCCCCGGGGTTGAATCAGGATAAATAGTGAAGCGAAGTTGCCCTTCACCATTGTATTCGAATTTCGTGCTATGCCCCAATTGGCCGATCTCCTCGATCTTTCTGTTTTCCGCATCATAGACCATGTTGACCGTTGAACTATCGGGGAGAGTGATGCGGGTGACGTTTCCACTCGCATCCCTCTGGTAGTTGGTCTTCCGGGCGAGCGAATCATTTGCAGAATCATAATCCGCGCGGTTTCTCCAAACGAGCGTGTCAGTGATCTGTCCAGCCGAATCATAGCGGTTCTCGTCGATCCGCCCATCGGGTTGAATGGTCAAGAGGAGGTCGCCTTCATCGTTGTATTCATAGTCCAACGTCACTTCATCAACGCCTCCTCCCGGAAGGGTGCGGAAAGTAACCTTGCGAAGTACCAACTGTCCGGCGTCCAGATAGGTTCGCACTCTACGCAACAGAGTGCCTGACGAAGCACGCATTTCCGAGTCGGCAATTTTCGTCACCTCCGCCAATCCGCCGTCGTCGAAGCCGGGTTCGCCTCTGCGTATGTAGGTGAAGGTTGTGGTGTTGCCCGCAGGATCTTCAATGGTACGAATCTCTCCACTACCCTGGTAATTGATGGCGGTAACGTCACCTCCATCATTTGCTGTCGAAGTGAAGGTGGTGATGTTTCCAGAAGACCCATCATAGGCGATGCGAGTCACATTGCCGAGTGGATCCGTTATCTCGGTGGGGTTGTTATTGCTATCGAAACTGTAGCGAGTGGTGGAGCCGGTAGAGGGATTTGCCGGGTCCTCGGCAGGTGCGGCGCCATCGGTTTCGGCGATGAGATTTCCTTTTGAATCGAAGGCTCTGCTGAATGCATTACCAGTGGGGCCAATGATCAGCTTTTCCCTCGTGGTGCCAGGATAATATTCGAATTCAGTCACCCCGCCATCCTTGTCAACCATCCGCACGACGTTGCCCAGCGTGTCGAATTCCTGGGTACTGGTGTAGCCGAGTCGATCCGTCGTTGTTTGAGTCATCGATACAGGATCGTAGGAGAACCCTACCGAATTCCCCTTGGGATCGGTTTGGCGGATCAGGCGGCCGTCAGTATCATATTCGGAGCGTACCGCGGATACGCCTCTTGGGTCGATAATTTCGGTGAGGAAATTCGGACGACTGGCACTCCCATAGATGAACTCTGTCTTGCCACCTGTGCGGTCGGTGACGAAGCGAAGACGACCACGCGTATCGTATTCATAAACAATCGATTTTCCAGAAGGGTCTGTGATGCTGGTGATGCGACCCGATGAATCGCGATTAAACTGAACTGAGGTTCCGTCGGAATGGGAGATGCCACTTCTTGAGAAAGAGAGTAAATTCCCGTTGGCATCGCTGATTTTTTGTAGCCCGCCGCGTTGATAATACTCGTAGCTATTGCCGTCGAGCGTGGTGAGGACATAGTAGTCGGGGTTGTAGCCAAACGGGAGACCGATCTCGTAAACGGAGTCGTCATCTCCAAGTTCCACTCGTTCGTAATTCCGCGGTGCAATCCTGAGCGTTTCCCTAACTCCGGGGTCGGGCTCGAAATAGGGCGCGTAGCTTGTGTAGATAAAACTATTGCGACGATCACGCACTTTGAAGGTGAAGCCAATGCGTTCACCTGAAGGCGCGGTAATAAACACCCGTGTGCCCACTTTGAACGGAGTCGCCGAATAAAAATCTGCGCCAGTATCCGGAACCGTTTCCGTAATATCCGCTTCAGCTATCGATAGTGTCCAACCGAAACCAAAGTCACCTTGATGGCTTGTATCCAGAGAATCGTAAATTCGAGTAACTTTGATAGGTATGCCGGAAAGCGGGACGCTGATGTCGGTAAATTCCATTCGGAAGTTCCCCAATTTGGCTTCACCGCAGACGAGCACCAGCAGACCATCTGCGAACCCTCTGCCGCTCGTGTTGAATGCTTTGAGTCGAAGTATGTAGCTACCATTTCGGAGCAGAGTGGGATCTAATGTTCCCAATAGTGCATCGGTTACGGGAGACGTACCACGCCCGATTTCCACCCAATCCGCATTGGCGTTAAGGTTGGTTAATCCCACCTGTTCGGTCGATGCATATTCAAGAACCCAGTAATCAAGAACGCCGTTTTCCTGCGACACAGTGCCTCGAATATCGGTGAGATAGGTAATATCCGTTTCCGGATCGGGTGAGGTGAACGCTGTCGTTGGAGTAGATCGGTCTCCACTATCGAGTGTGGTGCTTGCTAGTGACCCGAGACCATTTGTGTTGAATGCGCGAAGGCGGATCACCCATCGACCATTGTCGAAAACCGGATCCGTCAATGGAGTGATGGTTTCAGCTGTTTTCTCGCTGGTGCCCGTGCTCAACTCCGTCCAGGAAACGCTGGGATCCGAGAGGTTTGAAGGATTGACGGCACTGACAAGCGCGTAGTCAACGATGTAGCGATCGAGTGTTCCGCCGTTTGCCAGGACGGTTCCTACGAGTTCGTCGAGACTGTCACTGGCTGAACGTGGCGAGGAGATTTTTGCGACAGGGCGGGCGCTATTACTGGGAGTTATGCCCGTGCTACCATCCGGGCCTCCGTAGGTGGTAGCCGATGGATTGAAGACGATCCCGGCAACGGTTCCCAGCTCGTTTTCGTTGGTTGCCGTAAGCCTGAAAACAAGCGGTGCATTGGGCAGCAAGCTTGGATTCAATGTGGCAAGCACACCATCACTGAGCTCGGATGTCCCCCGAGAAATAAATGTCCATGCCACAGAAGTGTTGTTCAAGTCGGTAAGATCGACTGCGGTGCGGGGAGCGTAATCCAGCACCCAATTTCGAAGTGTGCCTCCACTGGCATTGACAGTGCCGCGAACCATCGTGACATCATCCGCTGCGCTGAGCGGGGCGGTGAATGCAGCGCTTGGTCGCGCGCCGCTGCCTCCGCCTGTGGTCTGTGTGGCGGTGGTGTTGGTGGTAGAGCGTGGATTGAACGAGATGGCAGCGATTGTCCCTAAACCGTTGGCGTTCTCGGCGCGCAGACGGAAAACGATAAGCTCGTTTGGAAAGTTCGTTGGAGTAATTGTAGATATTTCCGATGCCGTAAATGTGTTGGTGCCTTGGGTGATGACCTGCCAGAGAACATCTGCCTTGGTTAGTTGATTGATATCAGCGGATGAAGCCGGAGCCCATTCCAGATACCAGTTTGCAAGGGTGCCGCCATTGGCATCTACCGTGGCGACGAAGCGCGTCGAGTCGTCGCTGGGAGAGAGTGGGGCTTGGAATGAGGCGAGTGGCCTAAGATCTGTCGGATTACCTGGGACGTCGCCAGCGCCAGGAACCGTAGTTTGGTTGGGGTTGGCCGGCGGTGGCATGTTGGGATCGAGCACTCTGATGAATGAGATTGCCTCGGTAACTTGATCTGCTGAATCCACGGCGAGGGCGCGAAGTTCAACCAACCCAATTCCGCTGAATGAACGCGTGGTAGTGATAACCGATAACCCGCTATTGGGGTTTACTTCGACATCGTCGATGAAGAGACGGGTGCGGAAAATTTGTTGATCATCGGTGCCCTCGGCTGAAATACCGACCTCTTCGCCCGGGAATACCGAGCTGGCTGTTTTGCGGATGACAACTGTCGGTGGTAAGTCGACGGGCGTGACAGTGACATCGAAGTCCTGTCGGTCGGTGAGACCGTCGGCGTCGGTGACTACAAGAGAGAATGGATAGACACCTGCTTCGGTTGGTTGCCACAGCACGGTCCCGTTGTTTGCGTTGATGACGGCGGTTGCTGGCGGAGGTGTGCCATTCAGGGCGGGAACCAGGGAATAGGTCAATGGCTGGGATTCCGGATCCTCGGCTTCGGAATCGTAGTAGTAGGTGTTGTCGAGGCGCTCCTGAGTGAAGCCACTGTAGACCACGTTATCCTGCGAGGCATTGTAGAAGCCAAATCTGCCGCCGGTGAAAGTATCGTCTTCGGCTACAAGACGATCAAGAATTACACCTTCTTCAACCACTTCGACGACAATCCTTCCTGGAGTGAATTCCAAGGTGATTTGATAATCTTGCCCCGGTACCCATGGGATGTCGTTGGGAGGGGAGAGTATCTTGGTGTTTTCCCTGTCCTGATGCGACCACCACAGATCCGCAATGGTAACGTCGCGGTCTCCGGCGTCGATTCGTTTGAGCGTCATGCCTCTCAGGGCGGTTCCACCTACATAGTCTTGTTCTCTGCTCTTCCAATCGAAGAGATAGAACTGTTTGCTATTTTGGTAGCCGAAAATAAAACCCATAAAGTCGTCGTCAAATCCCGTGCCGGCTCTGAACGTTCCTGTAACTCGTAAATTCAATAGGCTATCCGGGCTTAGAAGTGCGGAGGGTCGAGCGTTGAGCAATTGGGTGGCTGTGAGTCCATCGTCACTGATCCGCCAAATGGGAGTAGCTTGAGCATCGGGATAGGTTACGATTGTCCAATCAGATAGATTGAGCGGCTGAGCAGGGCGCACTTGGCCCAATGAAACTCCCGGCGGTGGCGTGGTGATGAAGTAAGGCGGGCAGGCGACATCTCCGAGATACTCAAACGCCAACTCATCGGACGCCACTACGCTGCCATCACTAGCTTCGACTCGGAGTGTGTGGGTTCCAACACTCAGCGCGCCACCATGGAGCTGATTGATCAAGGCCTCGTCGAGTATCGCTTTGCCGCCGGAGACCAAGGAGGTGATATCAACGAACTGTCCACTGTTGAGGGAGGCTCGCCACGTCATGCCGTCGGTAGCGGTGCTACCGAATCCAAACGAATATAACGAGGTCGCGTTATCGCTAAAACTCGTGCCGGTGTCGTTGCGGAGGAAGAGATGAACCGCAGGCACCGCTGGAAAAATACTGAAGTAGGTCGTGGCGACTTTGAGTCTGTCGCTCTCTTCAACGACACTGCTTAGATTGAAATCGAAGTAGGAAAGATATCGATTGTTACCGAGTTGTTGGAGCCAGGTTTCACGCAAGACGCAACTATCGCGAAAGTCCACATCGCGGTCGCCGTCGGAGTCTCCGGTAAATTGATGAAACGCAAAAACAAACTCATCGAGCGGCGTGGCGGTCAGTGCGCATGCCGCGCGCTCCCTATTTCCGAGCAATCCGTCAACCTCGAACCAGGCGATGTAGTTGCCATCCGGTATAAGATCGGCAGGATCGTAAGGGAGAATCCAGCTCGCGCTGTTATTGGTAGGATCGAAGCGCAGCGTCGCGCCCGAGAGGTCCACCATCGCACCGCTGCCTATGTTGCGCACTTTAAGCGAGCCTTGGTCAATCAGACCGGCGACATTACGATCGAATCGGACACCGATCGCTTGAATCATGGAGCGCTGTGGGTTGCCATTGTTTACCCAGGATCCGGTGATTTGAGGCAGATCGGCCGGCGGCGTTTGGGCGACGACGAAAAGCGGAAGAATGGCAAAAAAGAGCCTAAAGCTTTTGAGAAGATGATGGATCATGGATGTGTGGTTAAGGATTGTCAGTAAAGGCAACGATGCGATAGAAGCGTGCACCGCTCGGGAAGTCCCGCGTCCGCGGAGGTCCTTGATCGAACCATTGCAAGCGCTGGCCAGTGCCTGTTATCGGAGGAAGACTCACTTTCCAGTCCGAAAGGTTATCGCTGTATTCTATAAGGTAGCGTTGGTTGTTCACGCTGAGAAATTCCAGAAGCATGCCCTCGCCCGTTTTGCGTAAGACCCTGAGATCTAATGGCAGCGGTGGGGAATCACCTGCCATTTGTTGGTTATCGGCGGGCGCGCCCAAGGTGAATTCCGGGGTGAAGTCTGGGTTTCGGCTGGGACGCTCATACTCCAGCAATATTTCAATAGATTCACCGGGTGCCAGGGGAGTCAGAATATCAATGTATGGAACGCCATTGACCATACCGTGGGCGTTCTTCATGATCACGTCAGCGGGCAGCCCTGTGATGAACAGCCGGAATCCTTCTATGGGCTGATCACTGTTGTTGGTAAAGGTCAACCGTTGCTCCAGCAAGCCTGTCTGCAGTTGAACTGTAATTTCCCCGCTAAGGGCTAAATCGGGGAAAACAGGATCGGTTCCGACAACTTCCAAGGTGGCTGTCCCGAAGGTGATATAGGGATCGAGAGTCAGGCACTCTCCGGTAACGAAAATGTCTTCTGTAGGACCAAGATCGTTCCACGAAGCGATGGCCAAATTGTAGTTTCCAGCAGGAAGTCCAGAGAGTGAGAATGATCCGAGAATCGGATCGACAGAGGTCTCCCGCGTCACCGAAAAAAGGGCGCTCCCCTTGATGCCACCACTTCCGGTATCATTGGGCACCGCCGCAGAGCCACCAAGAACAAGGCCATCAAAATCAAGCATAGGGAGGCTCCCGGTCGTGATTGCGCCCGCCAATGTTCCCGCAGCATTACGGACTGTGACCATGAGGCCCTGGCTATAGAGTCCGCCTGGAGGGATAGGGTCAATTTCCAAGGTCCCCAATACCGTATCACCCACATTCGCGGTGTAAGCCATCTGATCAAATTTGATCATGGTGGGGGCGAGTTCTGTTCCATAAGGTAATCTCAATAGGCGGCAGATATTTACTTCAAATTCGCCAGTGTTATTATACCAACCGAAACCATCCGATGTTCCGAGATAGAGGCGGGTGGCCCCTGGCGGTACCACGAAACCTTGGCGGCTACCAGTGCCTGCGCCGGTCAGTCCGTCTCCTATATAAAAAATTTGGTGCAGTTGTGGTGCCAGTGTTTCAAAAGATTGTCCATCTGTCCCGTAGTCAAGATTGTCGGGGGCTGTATCGGCTGGAACCGCGTCACTGAGAAATACACCAACCAACGCGTTTAGTGGTAAATTGTATCCCGCGATTCCTAGCGCGGAGTTAGTAGCATAAAAACTCCCCCCATCCGCAGGGGTGTTCGGGCTTGTCGCTCCTACGTTAGATACCGACCCCTCCACCGAAAAGTATAGAACATCTCCTGCCGAAACCGTCGATGCGAGAACCGGTGACTGGGCTGGCGCAGTGTCACTTTTGGTTGCTACTCCATCTGCTTGCCCAGCGAGGAACGGGTTGCTGTTTCCGGGTACCGTCGCCAAGACTTGGAGTTCCTCATAGGCTGCATCGGTAGGAATTTGCGAGGGATCGATACAGGATGAATGTGAGTCCGAAGAAAAACTAAAGTCATCGAGCGCCGTGTCATTCCCGGTGAAGTTTTGACTCACAAACACAATTTCGATCAGTGCGGATGTGGCTGACCGCGAATTCCAAGTGCGGGTAATTTCGTTCCATCGACCGATTTCATCGGGCACAAGAACCTCTGGAGTTAATACCTCACCATTAATTCGCACGGAAATGATCGACGTCGATGAGCCGAAGAGATTCGCCGCCCAGGCTGAAAACGTATACGTTTGATTACGGAACACATTCACCTGCTGCGACCAAACAACCGGAGCCGGCTCAGTGGTTGACCCGTTAACAACGAGCATCAATCCGCTACCCGAAGTATGATCGCGCATGTCGGCAAATAAGCCATGCGCAGAGCGCGGGTTTGCGATCACTGCATAACTTCTAGCGGCTGTTACGTTAGTGGGCGAGTGGGTGTAATCCGTGGTAAAGCCTGAGTTTCCCGATTCAAAATTCCCATTGATTAGAAGGTTTTGCGCTTCAGCATGAAACATCATGCTGACGGTAAAAACAATGTAAGGTAAAATTTTCGTCATGGAATTAAAGGGACTGTGTAAGGTGAGCTTGTAATGGAGATACTTCTACGAATCCTCGTCGACATGTCATAATTGGTGCCGCCGGTAACGCAGCGGCTCCTCTTCTAGAAACTGAAAACAAGTCCTCCGCCAAAATAGGTGAGATTCTCAAAACTAGCGACGACACCCCGGTCGCCCGCAGTGCCTTGGATGTCACCACCGCTGAAAAATTGCGCAGACATATACAATGAGAGGCTATCAGTGCAGCGCGCCGTAAGTCTCGCCTCTCCGTAAGTAGCAAACAACGCGCCCGATTCACTACCACGACCGCTGCGCTCAAACATTCCCAAGCGGCCTAAGGAGAGCGACTCGCGATAGGACATATTCGCGTCTACGAAATACACACCAGCGCCACCTGCAAGCGAGAGCGAGAATCTGTCGCCAAGCGGCATCTCGACATACGGGCCGAGTCTTAGTGAAAATATATCCGCTTCGAAATCCTCCGATCTGGAATATCCGCCATCGAATGATGACCGCCATGAGTCGGTGCTTCCCGAACTAGTCAAAGAGGACCGTGTAGCCGATGTAGTAAAAGAGCTTGTCGACGGAGAAGCGTCTATCAATGGCCCCGGTCCGTCAAAAGTCCCGGAATAGGGTGCCACAGGGATAATCACACCACCCAACCCGTAGCCATCGGTCCGTGATGTGGTCGATGCGGTCGTGCGACTGGAGCTTCTTAGAGTGCGCCGGGCGGTCTGGTTCACTCGGATTCGCCCACGTGATCGCGAAGAAAAATCCGCCCTTTCATAAGCGAATCCGCATTCGATTCCCAGGACTCCATATCGCCCTTCAAGCAACTCCCTTGAAAACACAACTTCAAAGCCATGGGTAGGTTCGTCGTTCAACTCCTCTGCGGATGTGCCGGGTATCTTGAAAGTCTCGTGAACCGTTTCCGAGGTGGATGTGCTGGAGCTTGCACTTCTAGAATCAAGCTTGCTAAAATATAGCGTATCGCTTCGTGATTGAGAATCGGCTGTGTACCCCCAATACCAGGTTTTACCTCCCGCATTACCACTGACGTCTGTCAAAACATATCCTTCACTATATATACCTGGCACCGTATCTATCTTTCGCCTGGTAAACGAGAAACTCGTAGTGCCTCGCGAGGATCTTTGAAAGATAGACTGCCCCTGCATTTTGCCGAAGCGGACAGATAACCCATGCCCTGATCGATAACCCGCGCGCCAATGATTCTTGTTCTTTGCTGGTTCTTGAAAGGTCGCAATTGGCTCTTTTTCGCCTCCGAAACATCGCGGAGTGATAATGCAAAGCGCCAAAAATAGGACCGTGATTTTCGCGAACATGATTACAGGGTTATCATAACCTCTATATACCGGTCAATAGCCATCAGAACAAAAAAAACGACGTTTATGTTACACAGATAAACTATTTAAGAATCCATAACCACCAGTGAAAATTGATTATTTCGGTAAGTTTATGGATGGTTCGATATCACTCACCAATCTTATCCTCATCAGTATTATTACCAAATAGACTCCTGACCCGAATGGCACCAATTCCCGCAGATTCTATTTTGGACCAACATGGCTCGGAATCTCATCACCTCTAACCTCTGTAATCCATTTCATCTTCTCCAGCTATACTGGCGCGCATTACGTTTTGTGAAATTTCACTCTGATGTTTAGAGCTGCCGAATACATCTTCGCAGAAGGCGTATTCAACGGTCTACCCCAACGGGGTTGGGTATTTTAGCCTGGGGTTGCCAGAGTAAAACGGAGGCTACCCTAGGTCACGTCCGCCATGATCATTCAACCCCAACCGGGGTTGTGTCCAAGCGCGAGGGAGATTACGGCATCAACGCAACACCGATTGGGGATGGAAAATGAATTCGCTGATTACCCAGGGTAGCCTCCATTTCATTGCGGCAACCCTGGGCTAAACTCTGTTACCCCGTTGTGGTAAAGAAAGGAGAGCCGAATCACAAATCTTGATGCGTGGCAATATAACGTCAAAGGACACCGCACCCCTGACTGGGAGCGAAGCTTCGACTGGGGGTCAAGGTTGGTGTGATCATGACGGCTAAGCACGAGGCGAGTCAAGGGTTCGGTGCTCCGATAGACGACCTCCGATTAATGAAGGCGCCTCTGATTCTTTTTGGTCACAAGAATACCGATCACTCCGACAACAATGACGGTAAACCCTAGGGTAGCGGGTATCACAGAATGCTGATTGGTAGCGTTTCCGGCGATGATGACAGTCGAGTAAACATGAGTTCCAAGAAAAGAGTCGAATTCGTATCCATATCGCAAAATTAGATCCGCAACGACAAGAAGAATTCCTAGAACGACGATTCCGGTCCATTTGAGATTCCAATTCATTTTTGTTCAACAGTAATAGTATCGTGGGGTCTGGTTTTATGGATAAAAACAGAGGGGCCGCCGGATAACTTGTTTTGAAATTTGCTTTGTGGGCAGCAGAACGGGCTACCCAGCTTTCAGAAAGTTTATGAAGGAAAGCATTGGACAGTCCAAGACCAAACTTACAGTTGAATCAATGGCTGGAAGTGATCCACGTAATCGCCACTAGGAAACAATAAGTTGAATAACGCCTTGGGTAAGGGTTTTGGGCGGTTCTGGTATCGCTCGGCCACACTTTTACAAGTGTCGCTACATGATAATGGACACGGACAACCGCAATCCATCCAGCCCGTTTGATCCATTGGGCGTTGATCTTTTAAAGGCGTTTTCACCCGACCAAAAAAATCGGACCGCGCCACAGCTGACGCGATCCGATCAGTAAAACTGTCTTCGGTAATTTAGAGGATCTGCCGATCTACCTCTCGCCAAAGGCGAGCATGAGGTGAAGGGCAAGAACCGCGACTACCGCGACGATAACAAAAATTGCTGCTCCCATAATTTGTGAGTGTTGAGATGAATGCTTGAGGTGAGAAGAGGATTACTTGGAAAGCATCGCTGTCCAGCCTTGATCGAGCTTCTGCTTGTTAGTGACATCAGGCACATTGCCCTTGGCAAACTCAAAGCAACCAACCGCAATCAAAAGGATCAGGATTGCTGCTGCAATCGCGATACCCATGCCGTCGGAGGTTTCTTCTTGGCTATCAACACCAACACGCTTCACAGGAACGCTTCCAGGGCCCGTCGCCGATGGCGGCTGGGAGAGTGGCTGCGTTTGCTTGAGCTTCACCGTTGCCTGTGGCAACTGCTGAGTCGCTGAAGGACCGCCTGGTGTGGTCGGTGCGCCGGGTTTAACAAGTGGTGTTGTTGGTGCAGCACCTGGTGCGGCGGATGGACCACCTGTTTTCAGCTGCACGGTTGGTGCTGCTGGAGCTGCGCTACCGCCAGCTGGGCGACGGAGCGGGATAGTAGGCGCTACAGGAGCCCCCTGTGATTTTAGATTTTGTGTTGCTGGAGCAGCTGGTGCTGCAGGCGGCTTCGGTGCAGACATCGACCTCGGCGCTGGCGCTTCACCACCGGTGGCCTCCGCTTTGTCGGCAGGAGAAGATTTCAAGGTGATCCGCACGGTCTCTTTTCGAAGAGGAATCGCCGATGTCTTGGACTGCGGCTTCGCGGACAGCGACACACGTTGTGTCTTGGTCGGAATGCGGGACGTCTCTTTCTTCGGAGGAAGGTTCACCGCTTCTGTCTTCTTCTTGGCAGAAGGAGAAAGTGGTTGCGGGGTTTGAGTAGGAAGCTGCACACGCTGAGTCTCAGTCGGAATGCTGGACGTCTTTCCACTTGGTTTCAGGGACACACGCTGAGTCTCCGGCGGTATACTGGACGTCTTACTCGACGGCGGAAGACTGACCGGTTTGGTCTTCTTGTCGTCATCAGACTTTGGTGGTTGCGGAGCTTGTGGTGGCTTCGGTGGTTCCGGCGTGTTTTCGTCACTCATGATAAATTAAGGGGATTTGTGCGCAAAGATACAGGTTTTGGCAAATGAAGCCAACTAGAGTGTCGTTTATTTCAAACGAACGTAGCACTGTCAATGTCAATAATGCGAGTATCCGGCACAAGGTCAAGCATGGTTCTTAGGACAAATGGAAAAAATTCCCACAAAAGTGTCGCAAGCTCAAGAAGTGATACCAAATCTGGGTATTGATCTGACGCGAATGGGCGGCGAGTTGCCAGATCGAAGGCTATCTGTGCGCGGCGAAGAGCCCTCGCCTCGCTTTTGAGCGCCATTAAGCTCTAGCGAAGCTCACTTGACCAAGGTCAGCGTCACACGCCGAACATCCATGACCGAATTTCCAGGAATATCCAGCGCGCGAAGCGTCAGGTCACCGCGACCCGATTGGAGCAGGATTTCGCCGAGTTCAAGCGTGCGGAAATCTTTCATCCTCGATTCACCGGTTCCGCGGGGAAGTGTGTCTTGATTGGTGTGAAGCGTCGGATCCCATCCGGGCTGAACCTTGCCTTTCAACGAGGAATCCCTGAACGAAAGTTCAATCTCTGAACCGGCGTCGGCGACTATGCAAGTGTAGTCGATTGAGACCTTGTAGCGCCCCGTAGTGTGCACCTCCAAATCCCAAGTCATATACCCTTCCTTGTCTTTCCAATTGACGAAATAGGATGAGTTGGGCGCGTTGCCGCTGCGGCGAACGCCTCCGTGGGGCTTACCGTCACGCGCTGGCAACATGGTGATGGGAAATTCACGATAGCCAGCGGGTAGTGGGCGTGAGCCCACTTGCCTTCCATTGGAGTGCGCCTCAGAAAAAACTTCCTCTTTCCAAGCTTCGGTGGCGCGAATGAGCTCGGATGCGAGAGCTGGCTCCTTCTCATTCACAGGCGTGGTTTGGCCAGGATCGGCAAGCATATCGTAGAGGCGGCCGGCGCCATCAAGCCGATGTGTTTGGGTGCGCACGCTGACATTTCGCGCCCATTTTGAAAACAGCATGCGATCCGGCCAGTCGGTCGCCGTTCCTGTCAGCAAGGGGGTGAGATCTATCCCATCCAAAGGCTTATCTCCGACGCCTTCGACGCCCGTCAACGAGAGGAGAGTCGGGAGCAAGTCGATGGCAGCGCAAATTCTATCAGAGGATTTACCGACGGATAGTTTGTCAGGCCACCGAACATAACAGACCGACCGCACGCCACCCTCATCCGTGCTGCCTTTCACACCCTTCATCCCGCCATTCCAGCGCGCGCCATTCGGACCGTTGTCAGAAAAATAGAGGACGATCGTATTTTTACGAAGATCCAGCTCGTCGAGTTTTTTGAGCACTCGGCCCACGTTCCAATCCTGATTTTCGACCATCGCCAGAGCGCAGCGTGTCTTATCTAAATTTTCTTTGTCCGGATTCGTAGCGAGCGCTGTGATCTTTTTGTTCTTAAAACGCTGCCAGTCGCTCTTTGGCGCGGCCCACGGCGAATGCGGCGTGGTGAATGGGATGTAGCAGAAAAACGGCTGCTCTTTGTGCTTCGCGATGAAATCCAGCGCACGATTAGTGCATAGATCCACGATGTAACCACTGGTCTTTATCATGCGACCGTTCTCCTCAAGCGGTGCGTCGAAATACTCACCCCAATGCCCTGAGGTATAACCGAAAAACTCATCAAACCCTCTCGCCATAGGGTGATAGGGCCACTGGCTCCCGTTGTGCCATTTGCCAAAAGCTCCAGTCGCATAACCCGATGCCTTGAAGGCGTCGGCGATGGTTTTTTCGTCGAGATTCAGACGTTCCTGCCCGGTTGACACCCCACGCACGCCGCCACGTGGATAGTAGCGACCGGTGAGAAACTCAGCGCGCGTGGGCGAGCAAACCGGGCAAACGAAAAAGCGGTCCAAAGACACACCTTCGGTCGCGATCGAGTCGATCATCGGCGTGGAAACCTGAGGGTTACCGGATTGGCTGAAATCCCCCCATCCGGCATCGTCGGCCAGGAAAACAACGACATTGGGCTTCACTGCCTCAGCTGCGAATGCAGGCCACACTATCAAACAGGAAAAAAGAAATGCTTTCATGGGATAGATGCTCAAGCTGCCGCGTGGTACCAAATCTTGGTATTGATCTGACGCGATCGGGATGTGAAACGGCTAATCCTAAAAAGGGAAACAGAACCACGAATAGACACTAATAATCAATGGGCTGGTGATTCGCCTTCGCTTGAACCGACCTACGGTTTAGTCGTCTCGATACCGATCATCTTATCGCCCATTGTCTTGCCGATAAGGTAGAGAGTTTCCCAGTTGCGCAGCCAGTGATAATCCTGCCTGGATGGCGACTCCTCCTGCTTGCGCTGGAAGTCGCGGGTCTCTACTCCGGCGACATTGCCCTCGAACTCGGGATACTGCTTCGGATCGGCAAGGGCGAGTTGCGCTTCCATCAACTTCTCTACCTTCGCCTTGTAGCGGGCGGGTATCTCCCAGCCGCCCATACCGGTGTTGGCAATCACGAATGGCAACTTGGGTATCGCCAGGTCCTTGCGCATGTCATTGACGAAATTGACCAGGTTTTTCTCATAGGCATCCACCGCCTTTTGGTCGATGCGGTCGTTCCAACCCTGATGCCAACCAAAGCCGACAATCTCGAATCCCTTGCCGTCGTAATCGGGGTAATATTTCTTTAGGTTGCCGGTGATCTCCTTAACGTGGCGGAGAACTTCGGAGTAGTGAAACCCCTTGTCGCCATCCTTTTCCGGCTTCGGATATTCCTCGGAACTCGGCGAGAGAAAATTGTGCGAAAGCGAGCGCCCTCCCCAAGCCGACTTGATGAGCAGGACTGGATCTTCGTAGGCATCACCGACGGCAAACCCAAACCCATACTCCGGCCCGATATGCCCTTCACTCGCACCGTATCCGACGGTCAACCACCCCTGCTGCGGCTTTGCGGCATCGGAGATGTTCACGATCCACACATCGTCGCGGACGACTCGCTTTCCGTCCTTGTCCACAAGCTGCCCGTAGTCCTTCGGGTTGCTTTTTACATAAGTCTCCATCGTCCCCGGACTGCCATCGAGCTGGCCGAACCCGACCATATTCGACTGCCCCGAAAGGATGAAAATCTTGAGCTTTCCGTTCGCCGGGATCGGAGCCGCCTGTGCGGCGGTTACCACCGCAATGGCAAGGGAAAGAATCAAACGGAACGGTTGGCGTGGCATCTTCATGAGTTTTCTTTTTCAATGAGCGCTTTTACTGAAAGCTGCGCAGTTCGACTTGCGGACCGGCTTTCTCCAGCTTGTTGATCATGGAGCCGATCGTTTCGATATGCGGCTGAAGCATTTTGGCCTCTTTGTGAGCAATGAGATCCTTCTCGAGCTGGCGGAGCCTGGGCAGTTCGGATTTGGCAGCGGAACCATACATCTTAAGAGCATTTAGGCATCGTTCAATACGGGACTTCTTTCCCCATCGTTCGATGTCCATCAAATCAATACAAAGCGGTAAGCCCTCCTTAATGTGATTTTTCGCAAACAGCCCGAGACCCTCGAGGCGGATCCCGTCGGCAAACATAATGCCACTTGGTGCACCGGTAACGATGGCATCGTAGATGGCTGGCAACAGAGGCTTGATTTCTTCGTAGCTGAGCTTGTCGTAAACCCCACCGATCGTGCCGCGCGAGCGACCATCCTGGTTCTTCAGACCGGCAATCACGGCCTTGCGCAAAAGATCGCGATCCACTCCATCCAGTGACGAGCGCTTGAGTATGTTACCAAAAACAGTGAAGCTGAGGTAGCGCTGCTCCATGCCGCGGGGATCCTCATCTGTCGGCTGCTTGGTGATCATGGTAAGAAGCTCCGGAAGAACCATCATCGCGGGTTCGCCTATACCGGCAAGCGCCTCGGCCGCCTCAATGCGCAACCACAGATCCTCGTCCTGCAAACAGTTCCGCAGAGCGGGAATGGCGGGCGCCGCGGCCGCCCTAAGCTGGCCCAGTGCAACGCAGGCTCCGTAACGCGCCTCAAGTTTGGGCGATTCAAGCATCTTCACCAAAGTATCCAGCGGGATATTTCCCTTGCGACCCAAAGCCATGGCTGCGCGGTCGCGGACGATGGGTGACCAACTTGCGAGACGCTCGAAGAGCTCGCTCTGGGAGAGTGCGTCGTAGGCGCTATTGCGATCTTTATTATCCCAGCCGCGTCCATCGGCAATGATGGATTGGGCCGATGCCGCATCGAGTTGCGGAACGGCACTCGACTTCTTGCCGGTGAGTAAAATGTGCTTCAGTGGCTTGGCATAGGCCAACAAATAGGCACCCGTGCAGTCCCAGTTTGCATAGCTGTCATTCTTTAACTGCGGCGGCCCCAAGTGGACGAAGGTGCCATCCCAACGTCGTGCCAGATCAAAATACCAGGTGCCGAATTCCTCCATCCATGCGCCGGTCGCCTGCGGACCAGACAGCGCCACGGCAGGCATCGACCAAGTGACGTTGAAGAAGTTTCCTGTGTGCCCCAGGTCCCGCTCATTGCCATGGCTGGCGAGACTCATCCGCGCGAAAAACTCCGCATTTTTGGTTTCGCCAAGCAGGCTGAAAAGGACGGCCGTCATCCCGCACTTTCCGTTGTCCTCGTGGGTTAGCATCCACGGAACGTGATCACCGTAGGGAACGGCGCCTTTCCCTGCGTAGAAGCGCAGCAGTTTGGCGCTGCGCTCGATGGCTTCCGTAACTACTGGATCCTTCACACCTGCCTCACGCGCAAGCGCCAATGAGGCGGTGAGTGTGATGCCGGGCGCATTCATCATGCCGTATCCGACCAGTCGCCCGTCCGGACCGGCGAACTTATGCCCCCATGACCCGACGATGCTCTGGCCGTTTGCTGCCTCCAGCGCAATACGCCGCAGACCAGGTAGATAGGCATCGTCTCCGGTCGCCATGGTGTACTCGGAAACCAACATCATCGCATAACCGAAATACCAGGTCGCCATTCCATCGGCAGTGAAGTTCGATGCCCATTCCACCTCCTTTTTCACCAGTGGCAGGTATTTCTGATCGCCGCTGGCGAGTAAAGCCAGAGCATTAAGGCAACGAGGGATCGTGTTCTGGCGGTAGTTCGGAGCGGCCATTTTTTTTGCCAATGCCTCACAACCCTGCTCCAGAATACGCTTCGATTTTTCACAATCGTAAGGGGCGGTGGCGGAGTAGGAGCCTAGCACCGGGAGCTTCACGGTTACATTTTCCTGTTTTCCAGCACGCCAGCGGATCACGGAAAGCTCACCTTTCCCGGCTCCCGTCTCAGCGAAGGTAAGCGCCTTGCCGAACTCTGTCCGCGGATCGTAGGAAAACGGCTTGCCGCCGACTCCGAGAATTACATCATCCACTTTCAGCACTCCGTCGGCGGGCGAACCTTTATCAACCTTGGTGATCGAAATCTGGCGGGCATCCGTAGTCACCATTTTGTCAAAAAACATCCAACCGCGCGCCCCGGTGGCACCGAGGTTCCAGTCGTGATTCGCATCGGCGGGGATGGGGTCGCCTTTGGTAAAGTCGGGTAAGGACATCTTCACCTTACCGCGGGCTGCAAAACAGGGTGCGGCAAACATCGCCGAGGCGAGCAGTGCGGTGAAAACGATGGCTCGATTCGACGGATAGGTGATCATAAAATTTTCAGGGACTGGGAACTAAAGACAAGAAACGACGATAAATAAAACCGTGATCGCCGGTCAGGATGAGACTGGAGTAATTACTTCTTGAGCAATCCCACCATCTCACGGCCCATGGCCTCGCCGACATTCATATAAGTCTCGGCATTGCCGCCGTAGTGGGCGCTGGAGCTACTACCTTTGGATAGCGGATTGGTGTAGACGAAACCAATATTGTCGCCTAGTTCGCCAGAGTATTTCCCGCTGGAGACGCTCTTCATGGCCTGCAGAATGTTGCCATGTCCGGAGGAAGTATCGTCTTCAGAGGTCTGGCCGAGTGAGGCAGTGACAAAGGCGGCATTGGGTGCTTCGAAGTCCTTGCGCAGGGACTTGATCAGCGCCACAAGATGCTTTTCGTAATTATTAACGTGGGCTGGATTGCGCATATCCTTGTCGCCCTGCCACCACAGGAAACCGGCGACTTCGTAGTCCTTGGCATCAGGGTAGTGGGTCGAAAGGTCTTTTAGGATCTGCTGCGCATTGGCGACGTCATCGTCGTATTGCTTGCCGGCATACCATCCCTCCCCTTCCCACTTCACGATGGTCTTATCGTTCTTGCTCTTATACATTTCTCTATATCCGGGCTGTTTCTCACCATTGTATTCCCAGGTCTCGATGCTGGGCGGGAGCAAGTCCCAGCCTAGACTACGGTTGCCGATCGAGCTCTTAAGCACCATGACAGGCGCATCGATCGCATTGCCTAGGCAATGACCGATGCCGATCTCGATACCGATCTTGTTGCCGCTCATCGTGAGCCAGTCGTTGCGGTAGACACCTTTCCCAACCATCACAGAGACGTTACGCACGTCTTTACGAGTGGTCCAGTTGCCCGCATCGTCGGCTAAGTAAGGGTAGAGTCCTTTCAGGCCGTCATTGACATTACCCATTTCGAGGGTGTTGGACTGGCCCATGATGATAAATACCTGAACAGGTTTGCTCATGTCTGCCGGTTCGCCATCGGGATCGGGGATCTCCTTGGGCAGTTCCTTCACCTCGCCCGACGTTCCCGGAGGGGTATTCGAGGGCGGGGCAGGTGGTGCTATATTACCTTTTTCTTTGAGAAAAGCGATATCGGCCTCTGAGAGTTTGTCTTGGCTGAAGACAAGCTCTTGGCCATTGGGCAGCGTTACTCCGACGGCTCCTGCAGCTTCGTCATAAGAAAGTAATTCGCCCTCAAAAGTCTTCGTCCCGTCGGCACTGGTCCATGTCCTGGCATGTGCTGCGGGGAGAGAAAGAACAAGCGCGGCCACTACTGATGCTAGCGAGGTAAGTTTTAAAGATTTCATCACGGATTATTGGCTTAAATTACCCACCGCAATCTGGTGGCCTAATGAATCAACGTTGATATCATCTCCCGTCTTTCCTGTAACGTTTATTTTTTATCCATCGTCTTATACCATCTCGACAGTTATATCCGATTAATGGAATAGAGAGAAGGATGGGGAATCAGGCTTCGCATGGGATTGTCGATCCGTATGAAATGGATTCAAGATTGTGCATGGGATTGTCGAATCAGTTGGTGCGGGGCTTGTGGAAGAGCTTGAAGAGTCCGACGCAGCAGATCACTGAGAAGACTCCGAGCGCCGAACCGGCTAAGGAGTTTCCGTAAAGCAAATTGCCGATAGAGAAGAGGCAGGAGTAGATCATCAAGGTGCCTATGAATACGCAGAGAATTTCGTAAGGCAGTTCCCATGGCTTGCCCTTGGTTTCTCCCTCGATGTCGATACCCTCTTCGTCGGCCATGGCGCGCAGTTTCGCCCAACCGGGACCGCCCGGTTTGGTCTTCTTGTAGAATTTGTAGAGAGTCTCTTTATTCTCGGGACGGGTCAGTAAGGCGGTGGTGAGCCAAACGATGGTATTCATGACAACCGCCATTAGCAGGCGGACGGTTCCGCCGTCCAAGGAAATAGCCGGAGCTTCTTCGGTGCCGCCAACACGCATTGCGAGCGAAGCTGGATCCACGGCGAAGACGAGAACGAACCCGATCAGAATCGCCCCGACCATGGCAACGATCTCGGTGACCGCATTGATGCGCCACCAGAACCAGCGGAGGAGATAGATAGCTCCGGTGCCGGCTCCGGAAAGCAGCAAGAGATCGAAGGCCTGAGTGGCGCTCTTCAGCTGGAGTGCAAGGAAACCTGCGGCAATCATCAGCACGATGGTGGAGATACGGCCGACAGCCACGAGTTCCTTCTGGCTGGCATCCTTCTTGACGAAGCGGCTGTAGAAATCGTTGACGAGATAGGACGAACCCCAGTTAAGGTGCGTGCCGATGGTAGACATATAGGCGGCGATGATCGAAGCGATGACGATACCCAGCACGCCGGGCCCAAGCTTCGAAATCATCGCTGGGTAGGCGACGTCGTGAGCGAGGTATTGTTCTTCGATACCGGGGAAGGCTTGGCGGATATCGTCTAACTCAGGGAAAACCAGCAGCGAAGCCAGAGCCACAATGATCCACGGCCATGGGCGGATCGCGTAGTGCATGAAATTGAAAAGAAGGGTGGCACCGATGGCGTTTTTCTCATCCTTCGCGGAGAGCATACGCTGCGCAATATATCCACCACCACCAGGCTCCGCGCCAGGATACCAGACCGCCCACCATTGGACAGCCAAGGGGATAATGAGCATGGTCACGAGCAGGGACAGGTCTCCTGGATCCGGGAAAATCGCGAGCTTATCAGCGATCGGCGAGTCGGGGCCGACAATACCGGCAAGGCCGCCGATGGCCTGGACTTCAGGCTGCTGGATGGCGATATAGGCAGCGTAAACGGCACCAAACATGGCGATGGAATATTGAAAAAAGTCCGCCCAGATAACCCCCTTGAGTCCACCGAGGGTCGCGTAGATCACCACGCCGATAGATCCGAAGACCACGCACTGCCAAGCTGGAATACCAAAGAGGATCTGACCGTATTTGATAATCGCAAGTGTGACTGTCGCCATGATCAGGACGTTGAAGAATAGTCCGAGAAAGATGGAACGGAAGCCACGAAGGAACGCCGCGGCTTTGCCGTGATAACGAAGCTCGTAGTATTCCAAATCGGTCATCACTTCCGACCTGCGCCAGAGCTTGGCGTAAATGAAGACCGTGACCATGCCGGTGATCAGGAATGTCCACCAGGCCCAGTTCTTGGCAACGCCATTTTCCCGCACCATGCCGGTGACAAGGTTTGGTGTGTCGGCGGAAAAGGTGCAGGCAACCATTGAGATACCAAGCAACCACCACGGCATTCCCCTACCCCCGAGGAAGAATTCTTGGGTGCTTTTCCCGGCAGTGCGCGAGGCGATAAAGCCAATGGAAAGCACGATGACGAAAAACACGCCAATGATGACCCAGTCGATAGTTTGAAGGTGCATAAGCTAATGAGTTTCGTATTTAAGAGCGATAACGGCCCTCTTCACAAGAATCCACTATCCAACTGTAGATCCCAATTCCCCTGAAGGGGTCGAAGGAAGCTGTTACGCGATAATATCCAATGGTTTTGTCGTCTTCCAGTTTCCACGCGTGAAGTCCGGGAAGTCTTGAGGCATGCCGTCTTCTGCGACTGATTTTTCGCTCAACGGTGAAACCGCGGACCAGTAGCACCCTTCATAGACGTTCTGGTCCAGCGCCTCTCCGTTGCGAAGGCATTCGATGATGCGAAAGAGCATGAGGAAATCCATACCGCCGTGACCACCCATCTTTTTGGCGACTTCGCCCAAGCGCTTGTAGAGCGGATGCTCGTATTTTGCGGCGATGGCTTCGTATTCCTCGGAGCTGGTCCAGTGGTGATAGCTTTTCGTCACCCCCTCGATAGCCATCGCGTTGGGGAATCCCTTGAGTGTACCCAGCGTGCCTTGAATCAGGTTATGGCGGCTGTAGGGGCGTGGAGAAGTTTCATCCCACTGCACCATGACCGTGCGCCCAAGCTTCGTCTTGATGATGGAAGTGTTGATATCGCCGCAGATGTAATCGAGCGTTTTGAACTCAGGGTTAGTGAGATTTTTGGATTTCTCGGCAAACAAATTACGTCCCTTGGCGGGAGACCCGAAGGATACCAGCCTGCGGAAATTGTCCTCGCCGCGCGCAAGGTTCATATACTGTGCGACCGGGCCAAGGCCGTGACAGGGATAGAGGTTGCCGTTGCGTTCAGCGTAATGATATGTGCGCCAGGATCCGGTTGAGTTGCCGCCGTTCATCTGTCCGCGTAGCTCATGGATATAGGAGGCCTCACCATGGAGAAGTTCACCGATCACCCCTTGGCGAACCATGTTAAGATAGAGCAGTTCTTCGCGCCCGTAATTGACGTTTTCCATCATCATACAATGCCGCCCCGTGGCTTCCGAAGTATCGATGATATCCCACATTTCCTGAAGGGTCAGGCCGATGGGTATTTCCGTGAAAGCATGCGACCCGGCCTCCATCGCACCGATGCACATGCGCGCATGTGCTTGCCAAGGAGTCGCTATGAAGACGGCGTCCGGCTTGGTCTCGACCAGCATTTTTCTCCAAATCTCCTGGTCCCCGAAATACACCTTTGGCTTGTGCCCCTTTGAGACAACTTTAGCCTCCGACTTTTTGACGCGTGACTCGACCAGATCGCAGATGCCAACAAACTCCACACCATCGATAGAAGCTAGCTGGGAAGCATGTCCGGAACCCCGCGCCCCGACACCAATGATAGCCACCTTCACCTTATCAAGCTTGGGAGCAGTAAAGCCGCCCATGTATTGAGATCCGCTTTTACGAGAGGGCGTCACGGTGGGCGATTGCGCGGATACCACCGCAGGAAAGCTAGCCAAGCCAGCAGTTACACCCCCAAGAGCTTTTAGAAAATTTCGACGTTGGTTTGAAGTGATACCGGTTTTCATCGCTTGATTATGGTTTGTTTGAATTCGAGCATCATGATCCATATCCTTCGCCACATCAGGTTGCGAGTCTTGAAGACTCCCGGATCTCTAATCCTGATGACCGCGTCATGTAACGTAGGGATAAAGAGGGATTTTTCATCCTATCATACCATTTCGTCAGTTAGATTGGAGGAATGGCGGCGAATAGTTTTTCGTTCAGCGAGGCGTAAGGAGGAAGTGTGGCGCTTGTCCGCAGAAGCCTTGGCGAAGGCGGGAGCCACATGACCGACGAACAACGCTGCTGAGCGGAAAAATAGTGCCGCCTCAGTTCCACGCGAAAACTAATTACAACACCATTCTCTCTATTCCATTCCTCGGATCTAACTGTCGAGATGGTATCATACCGCATTCAAATGAAAATAGGACTGCTTGCCGCGACAAGTAGCTCACGATCAAGCAACTAAACATCCACTTGTCAATCGCGTACCGCGCAGCGGTATTACGCGCCGCGTCAGACCATTCCCAAGATTTGCTATCAGTTCGCGGAGGCTCCGAGTTCTTAGAGGTCCCCTGTGATAGTATCTACCATAGTCCCTGCTCTTATGGAAGAGTCACCGAATAGGTTTTACCGGCCGGGCCGCTGACAGAAAGCACGGTCTTGCCGCCACTGGTCACGGTGGTTTTCTGTTCATCTCCATCGCGCTCAACGACGATGTCCCAAGACCGACCGAAGGCGTGCAGATCGCGCAGTGCCATGCTCGGCCAAGATTCGGGCAACCACGGTGTGCACTCGAATGAATTCAAACCCGTGGGAACGATGCCGAACATCCCTTCAGTGAAAACGCGCGGGTAGAGCGAACCGGGGCACAGCATATCAATGGCATCCTCGTCGGGATAAGGACCACGGCTGCCGAAGATTTGCGCATCCACCACACGTCTCGTCAGGTCGAGCGCCACATCGGTGTGACCGGCTTTGAACAAAACCCGAAGAGCGTAATAGGTCTCGCGCCCCCACTCGGTCGGGCGGGTGGATTCCGCGAGAATGTCCGCACCTTGCATGCGGTTAGGCCAGAGTTTGTCGGAAATGAGCGCACCCACCGTGGCATCCTGACGCTCGGTGATATCCATGGCGAGCGGCAGCAGAATCCAACCACGCAATGTGGTATTACCCGCATAGTAGCGATAGGTCTTGAACCCTTCCACCTCGGCTCCAAAATACGCTTCGATCCCCTTGCGTATTGCGTCGGCGCGTTGATCAAATTCCGTGGAAACGGCGATCGGCTTGTCCAACGAGCGCGCGAGGTTCGCGGCGAGCCGGTATCCGCCGTAAGCGAGCGCGGATGTGCTGAGATTGGCGTCACCGGTTGGATAACGGTCTTCCATTTCATCGGTTTCAGAAGCGACAATAGAATCGGGGGTGGTGTGGCTAAGGACAGAGGCAGCACTGTATTCGATCAAGGGCCACAGTTCCTCGGCGGCGGCACGATCGCCTTGGAAGAGTAGAAATTTCGCCAAGCCATAAAGCACCATCGCGTCGTCGCCGCGTTCTTTCTGAGTGAGCTTCAGCGCTTCATGCTCGAAGGAACCGGGAAAGGGATCGATGCCGTGCTCGCGACAATAGTCCTGCCAGATACGATACATGTTCATGCTGGCGCGGTTCAATTCGGGGTCGCCAAAGAAGGGGAACAGCGGGCTGGAGTATTCCACCGGATCGTTGGCCCAGATGCCCGGAGAATAAGTCAGGCTTCCGTTGTGGGTGATGAGTCCCTTGATAGTGTCCATCGGACATTCCAGGACGTGAAATTTCTGCAAGGCGAATGCCATGTCCAACCGAGGTTCCGGGGTTTCAAGACGACCGGGACCGTTCCAGGCAGCTTCGATCACAGCACGTCTCGCAGCACGCTCGACGGTGACATCGAGCGCAATATCGTCGTCGGTTTCCAGCCGGGCCTGGAGGCTGGTTGCGAATGAGAGCTTGTCGCCGGGTTTGAGTGTTACTGGCTCCACACCCTGGTGTTTTCTGATAAACACCACGCCTTCCATCTTCGGATCCGCAATCAGCTCGCGATTCTCCTTCACGGAAAACTCCAAGACCTTCCCGCCGGTGTTAACCACTTGCCATTCCTCCAACACCGCAGCCTTGGACATCGAAGGATAAATCGTGCGCTCGACAACCACCCCGCCAACCTTCGGATAAGATAAGACCAACATGCCATCGAAGGCTGCTGATGACGGCACACCGAGTTGGATGATCTTGCCATCGATCAGAATTTCAGGATCCGACCCGGGATTGGATTCCACCAACAACTTTACCCTCCTGTTGGTGACGTCCGAGCGCACATGATAGAAACAGGATCTGTAAGAGAAGCCCATATCCTCGTCGAGCAGCACCTGCATCACCACCCTGCGCCCTTGCATGCAAAGCTCCATGGGATCATTGTGTCTACAATCGTGGGTGATGCGCTGACCGGCGGCGTCCACCACCCAGAAGTTGTTCGCGGCGGCTTCCGTTGAAGCGAAGCCGGACGTGATGGCAGCCGTTACGGCAAGAATAACAAGAGAACGCTTCAGATAGTTCGTATTCATAGATATGGTCATCGGAGAGTTCACAGAACCAATAGCTGGCCTTGGTTCATAGCGAGCACGATCGGAAATTCACCCATGCCCGGCTCCAATGGAAGCACTGGATCCAAGCTTATCCTGAAAGGATACTGGCTACTCAAGATTCAGCTTAACCAACTCTGGTTTATCGATACTTGCCTTGATCTCTTGGATAGTATCGCGGACCGCTTTCGCTTTCTCCAGACTCATATTCTTTGGGAAGTCCTCTTCGTCATTTTCAAAGTAATCCGCTGCCTTCTCCAACAGCGGGATCGCACGTTGGGCATGCGCGCCATAGGGTTTGAGTAAGCCGAGAAGTTTCGGTGTGGTTACCTGACTGCCGTGTTTTTTCTGGGCTTTGACATAGCCGGCGATGAGCTCAATCCCCTCACTGATCCGATGTTTACTGAACAGTTCGAGACCTGCCGCTTGGATCTGCCCGTCAAACATCACCCCGCTGGGCGCTTTCACAACGATCGCCTGATAGATGGCCGGCAGGATGGGTCGCAATTCATCAAGCGTAAGATTGGAATAGACGCTGGAAAAAGCTCCCCGCGTTCTTCCGTCCTGATTTTGCAAACCGGCACGCACCGCAGCCAGAAGTTGATCCCGATCAACCCCATCCAGCGAGCGGCCCAAAATCCCGTTACGGGTACCGAAGATGGTTTGGGCGATGAAGCGTTGCTCCATCCCACGCGGATCTTCTTGCGTCGACCCTATGGCTACCCTCTGGAGTAATTCAGGCACCGCAACCATGGCGGACTCGCCAACGCCATTCAAAGCCTTGGCCGCCTGGACACGAAGCCACAGATGATCCCCCTGGAGTAATTCGCGTAACTTCGGCACGGCAGGTGCCGCATCCTTGCCATAGCGTGCCAGCGCCTGGCAGGCACCCAAACGGGTTTCAACCGTCGGGGCGTCGAGTAGCTCGATCAATTGCTCAACCGATACATTTTTCTTCTTGCCAATCACCTCACCTGTTCGCTCGCGAACAACCGGCGACCAACTCGACAACTGCTTCAGAAGCTGCTCTGCGGGAAGATCATCGTAAGCCGTGAAGGTCTCGTGTCCGACCACCCCACGACCGTCTTCGATCAATTGTTCCGCAGCTTGCTTATCGAACGGGGGAATCACCGAAGCTTGACTGCCGGTAAGGCGGATGGCCTTGCGGGGCATGGCGTAGGCGATGAGATACATCCCGGTGGCATCCCAGTTGCCATAAGCATCATTTTTCATCTGCGGCGGCCCCTGATGCGGGAAGCTCCAGTCCCAACTACGTGCCAGATCGAAATACCAAGCACCAAACTGACGCATCCACGCTCCTGTGGCATTCGGCCCACCGCGCGACACGCCGGGCATCGCCCAGGTCATGTTAAAAAAGTTACCAGTATGACCTTGGTCACGTTCACCGCCGTAGGATGCTGTGCTCATTTTGGAAAAGAACCGGGTGCCTTCCTGATTTCCCAACTGGTCAAAAAGCACGGCCACCATGCCGTTCTTGCCGTTATCCTCGTGACCAAACAAATTGGGAGCATGGTCGCCATAGGGGATCGCTCCCTTACCAATATAGAAACGCAGCAACTGGTCGCTCCGCTCAATCGCCGTGTTGACGATCGAGTCTTTAACCCCCGCTTCGCGCGCCAGCACCAGACCAAGTGTCAGAACCGCACCAGGCGAATTCATCATTCCGTATCCGGGAAGGCGTCCATCCGGACTGGCGAACTTATGCCCCCAGGATCCGGCGACGCTTTGCCCCTCGGACGCTTCCACCGCAATGCGCCGTAAGCCGGGCAGGACCGATTGGTCGCCTGTCGCCAACACGTATTCCGAGAGAAAGACCGTGACATAACCATACCACCACGTCGCAAAGCCTTCCACTTCGTAGTCAGCCGCCCAATCCGCTTCTCTCTTGATGATCGGGCGATATTCAGGATTTCCCGTGGCAAGCAGGCCCAGCGCGTTGAGCGAACGGACGATGGGGTTGTTCTTTTCATACCCCTCCTCTTGCATCCGTGCGGCCAGCGCCTCGGCCGTTTTATCCAGAATTATCGTGGACTTCGGACAATCGAAGGGAGCCGTCGGGCTGTATTCGCCAAGGACTGGTAATTGAAGGGTTACCTTATCGACTTTTCCGTCGCGCCAGCGGATGAGTGTCAATTTCCCATCGTCAGCTTCGGCTGCGGTGAGGGCTTCACCCATTTCCTTTCGCGGGTCATCAACAAACGCCTTGCCACCGACACCGAGCAACACATCCCCTACTTCCAACAAACCATCACCCGGCGAACCTTCCGCCACCTCGGTGATATAGATCTGACGCGCCAGCTTGGTGTGCATTTTGAAGGTGTACATCCAACCACGTGTACCGGTAGCCCCAAGGGTCCAGTGGTTGACGGCGCTCTCCGGAAGCGGATCACCTTTTAGGAAATCCGGGCTGGGGATGTCATGCCTTCCGAGTTTTTCCGGCTGGGGAATCGGCTCGAGCACTAATGGCTTCTCAATCTCCTTTACCGAATCGCCTAAAAACTCACTGATGGTCGGTTCCATCGCCTCGGCCCATGCCCAATACCCGTCGAGGTTGGGATGCAAACCGTCGGGCATGAGGTCGCGATTCATGTTACCTTCTTCGTCCAGAAAGACATGCGCCAAATCCAGCCAATGAACAGTCTCATTATCGACATAGGTTTCGATAATTTCATTAATCTCCTCGTTGCGGATTCGACCCTTGTCCTCGGGCGTGTCACCACGGGGGAAAATCGGCATCAGCAGAATTTCGGACTCCGGAAGCTTGGTATGGATCTCCTTGAGCAAGGCAAGAATGCCGTAGGCGCTATCCTCACCTTGCTTCTCCGGCTCACCCCGGTTGTTAGTGCCGATCATCACTACCACCAGCTTGGGATTATTGTCCTTCATCCCATCCAACCCACCGTTCTGAAAATGCCAGAGCATGTGGTAGGTCCGGTCGCCACTGGAGCCGATATTCACCGCATTACGATCCCCGTAGTAGGCATCCCAGACCGGCTGACCGACGCGCGACCAACCAAAGACAATCGAATCTCCAACCATCAGAAGGTCGACGTCCTTTTCCGTGCACCAGCGCTTGCGGTCCTCGTGATGTTTGAGCCATGCCGTCCAACCGGATTCATCCGGACCGGGTCTCGATTCGGCCATCGTCGCGCGGATATCGGTTTCATAGGCGGGATCTTCCCAAGGCATGGACACCGCATCGGCTGCGGAGTCAGCCTGCTGTTTCTCAACTGTAATCGTTGGCTCTCCGCCACATCCAGACAGTGCCAGCAACGAAGCCAGTATTGAAGTTGCTGAGATTATTCTGAATAGGGTGGTTCTGTTTTTCATGGATCTATTTGTTCTCAATTGCTGCTTATAAAATACTGTAGGAGTCGTGGTAATCGTTGCAGATCAAGCTCTGCTATTATTCTTCGCCTGAATGGTCATCCGGCTTTCTTCAGCCCCAAGGCATCCAAAATAACTGGAGTCACGACTTTTGCACATCCTGATGCCGTGGGGTGGATGGTATCAGGCACGTATTCCTGAAACAGCTTTTCATCCGATTTCTGTAAATTTATCCAATTGGGATAATGGTCGATAAGGAGGAGTTCTTTTTGTTTGGCAAGCGTTCGATACATTTCGTAGTGCGCAGTGATATCCTTCCTATATGACCTGTGACCTTTCGTATACTTGTCGCCGGGAGTCATGGTCATCAGGATGATCTCGCACTCCGAATTGTTCTTGAGAATGCTCGCAATCATTATCTCAAGATTCGCCTTGGCGATCTCCACGGACCCCTTGAATCTCTCGACGCTATCGTTGATGGAGAACTCAATAAACACGGTGTCCGGCTTCTTTTGTATGACCTTTTGATCGAGATTTTTCACACCCCAATCCGACCACTGGCCTGCCCCCCCGCTGTTGATGACGGTCGCCAGTCCGGGATAATGCTTGTCTAGGGCGTCCTTCATCTGACCAACCCACGCACCGCCTTCTGTAAGGCTTGTTCCATAAGCGACCACCACCTGCTTCTTGCCCGCCTCAAGATTGGTGACGAGCTTCGATAGCTCCCCCGCCCGGCAGACAACCGCTGAGAGCATGAGGACTGTCATGAGCAGTGCTTTGGAATGGAGTGTGATCATCTTCATCGCTCTCTTATTCACTCAACAGTTCGACCATCTTGTCGCCAAGACCCAAGCCGATACGGAAGTAGCTGCGGGCGTTACCGTGCCAGTGGAAGCCTTGGTTTCTCGGAGACATCTCGCTTGGTTCGAAGTATCCCCGCGTGTCGTCGGTCAAAACATTTGCCGGCTTGTCGACGCCAGCCACCCAAAGCTGGGCTTTCTCCACCGCGTGATAGTTTTCGTAGGGAGGGGGGCTCGGGGTGCCACCGTAACCCATGCCTGTGGTGGCGATGACGAAGGGTAGCTCGGGTTTTCCGAATTCGGAACGCACAGCGCTGATGAGATCGGGCAGGTTGAGTTTGTATTCCTCCGCGACCTTGTCTGGTGCCTTGTCGCTGGTTCCCTGATGCCAGGCAAAGCCGGCGATCTGGTAGCCGCGGCCCTCCCATTCGGGGAACTCCTTGCCAAGATTGAAGAGCACTTCCTGCACATTCTCGAACATTTCAATGTAGGAAGGTCCAATCGCACCGCCACGCTTCGCCGCTGCGTAGGGCGAGCGGAATTGGCTCACCAGATTGTGCCCACCCCATGCTGGCTTGATGAGAAGCACGTCGTCGTTCTTGTAGTAATCGCCGAGGATTTGCCCAAAGCCGAACTCAGGACCGAACCACCTGCCGTTGCTGGTCAGGGGGCCAAGGTCGCCCTTGTAAATCGCACCGCCGTATTTGGCGTTGGCACCATTGCGCCACCACAGCTTCACGTCGCTGCGCATCTTCCACCAGCTTTTGGCTGGGTCATCGGGGTTTAGCAACAGCGAGTGATATTTGAATTCCGGATATTTGGAATCGTTGAGGGCAAGGTACCGCAGAGTTCCCGGTGCGCCGACCTTGTTGTCTTTTCCGATTTCACTGTGGCCATAGCCGACCATATTCGACTGACCGGCCAGGATGAAGACTTTGACGCCCTTCGGATCATCATCCCATGTGCGCATGGATGTCTCCGACTCCACCAATGGATGGTTGGCGAGGTCAGTCAGATTACTGGTAGAGATGGTGTAAGTAGTATCGGGCTTCAAGCTTTCCTTGGTGGTCAAGGTGACAGATCCATTGTTTAGGTCAAAGACGGCGGATTCCATGGCCAGTAGTTTGCCGCCATCCTGCGTGACGGCATAGTTATCGGCAGACAGCGAGGTCGTTGGAATCATCGGCTCGCTGAAGACCATGCTAACGGTTTTACCGCTACCCCAGACCCGCTCGATAGTCGGCGGGGTGGAATCGGGCAAGCCGATTTCAAACTTCAATTTTCCGTTGCCTTTAACGGGATTGGCAAAGGGGCCGAACGTTGTGAGCTTGTTCTTTTTATCGGCTTCAATGGCTGCTGCCACACACGGTTGGTAGCCACCCACATCATGGGCAGCGTAAATTCCGTAGGTTTCGCCGGGATTGGATGACCACTCTAGGTAATAGCGGTCACTTTTCGCACCGTAGACTTGCTTGGTAATTTTCACCTCCTGTCGTGCCGGGATGCTGCCGCTGATCACGCTTTTGAAATCGGTTCCGATGCGGATTTCATCGATCGCGTTGCTCGGGAGAATCGTACAGATGGTCAGGACATCGAGCGTATTTTCGTCAATTTCCGAGCTGCATGACGCGGCGTTCTCGTTGAATGCGGACTCGGTCATTTGTTGATCTTCGGTGAAATACCAGGTGCTTACCTTATCGGTTTCTCCGAACTCAAACTTGAGGATGACTATGTTGTCCTTTTTGCTGTCGATGTTGCTGCCGGAAGTGGATGCCACTTCCTCGCCCTTCTTCCAGATGACCGGATTCAGGCGCTTCCTGCCATCCCTGAAATTCCGGCCATTGCCGGCGCCGATCGCATCAGCCTCTCCGTCCATCGCGATTGCCCTATCCTTGAAACCGCTGTCATCCGAGGCCAGTGCGATACCCACAGGCGCGAAGAACGATTGGTTGGGCATGTGCCACACAGCACTCAACCACAGCACCCCGCCATTATCCTTGGCCATCTCCCCTGCGCTGCGGGCGAGCTTGCGGGTGGAATGTGGTGCACCTGTCCTATCCCAATCCGAAATACCGACGTATCCCCCCATGGTAGGTAGGTTGTCGACTACTCCGTCCCAGCCAGGTTCGCCATCACCCCAGCCACCGTCATACAGATCCTCTGGATTAGCCAGCAGATCGTAGATGAACGCATGGCCAGTCGCGCCGGCGGTGTCTTTCCAAGCCTCGGCAAAGCCAAGGCCGCCGTTGCGGTTTTCAAGCCGACCCGCCACCTCGTGGTTGTAGGCTAGGTAATCGAAAGGTTCATAGACCAGCAGCTCGCCGCGGCAAATAGCGATAGTGGTCATCAAAAGAAGGATGGTGCTTCTTGGGCGCTTCATAATCATATGCAGTATATCAGAGTGAGGTTCACAACCTGTCATCTATCTGGTCATCTTATCGTACCACTGATGTGCGCTATTCGCGCTTGGTGCTAGCAAGAGATATGAGCGCCTCATCGCTACTCATCCTGATTATTCTTCAGAATCTGTCCGTCCTTGATAAAAGGAACCAGTAGGCTTGAAATTCGACATCAAACCCGAATATTGTACAGACTATTCTCTTTAGCAGTATGGGAGAACCCCTTGAAACGAAAATCGCAAAGCTCTTTTCGATGTCCGATGAGACTTGGGAAAGGCACGCAAACCCATGAATCTTTTGGAATTTGGTATACTGTCCAACACTACTCGGCACAGTAATGACTTATGCCGGGGATGTCTGATTTCTCGACCGAATAGTCTGGCTCTACGAAGACACGAAGGCCTAGCCAAGAACTCGACTAGCTCCCCGCAACGCAATACTCCAAAGGAGAAAGAATCGGTATGCGGTGGTTAACAACCCCCGTGCAGTCGGCTTCCATCCGACATTTCTGGAGCGCGATCACTTCTCATGGTGAGAGGCAGGCTGAACGGCCAACCGACGATCTCCCTACTTACTATTATTACTGAACCCCTCGACAGCCGTGCCGTCGGCGTTCAGCTTGTCGAGCGACCAAAGAATCCCCTGGGCGACGAGATCGAGGTACCGATCATCGGCAACGGTCTCGTTGTTATGCCCGATCGTGGTGCTGAAGACGCGGGTCTTTTTCGGGCCGTAGAGGTTCGTCCACACGACCACGGCTTCTTGATTCCCTTGCTTGCCCTTAGCGAGGACATGCGCGCCCTCGTGGACTGAAATATTGTTGTAGAGTTCTTCCTTGATGGTGGTCCAATCGGATAAGCCCTTGGTAATAGCGTGCTCCTTGTCGACATAAGTAACATCGATTGGCTTTTGCGGTCCGTGTCCTGTCGATTGGAGGCCGATGTATTCAAACCATTTTCCGTTCTCGGCGCCGATCTCGACCTTCTGTTTGAAATTTCCGAAACGGTAACTGTGCATCGCGCAGTGGAGATTAACCGCTGGGGTGCCGTCAAGGTGGGGCTTAAGCACACCTTCGATCGTTTTCACGTCAGTAATGCCGGCTGCACACTCATCATGAATAACCAGATCGTATCCGTCCGCGTAGTCTGGCTTGCCAAAGAACGGCAGCGGCGGTTTTGTAGTACCGTTATCGGTATGAACCTGCGTGATCTCGATATTGAGGCGCGCCTCCAAGCCCATCTTTAGAATATCTTTTTGGGTTTTATAGTCGTGGCAGCATCCGCCAGTGATCAACATCACTTTAAGCGGCTTCGGGGTTTCGTCCGCGATAGCGAACGTGGCAGTCAGCGAGAGAATGGAAATCAGGAGTTTTTTCATGATGCGTTGATAGATGTGATCTCAGATACGTGAGACGGGCGCAAGTTTGTTCATCCGACCTATACCTAATATCGAATTCAAATATCCTTTTGATCGTTCGACGCAGGCATTCATCGATAATGTCAGCGTTCCCTATTCGCCTCGCCTATAAACCTTACCGGGGTCCGTCCGGCATTAGAGAACCCCGCGTGCGGCTAAATTATTCAAGCGGTGTGCTATATCGGCCAAGCCATCGGCCATGACATCGGTGTAGCTGCGACCATCGGTAGTGTCGACACCGTGCCCTGGCTCAAGCGCGCGCAAGGCGGCTAGTGCTTCATCCGTATGATCAAACATCTCGACGTATACATACTGCAACGATCCTGTCTTCGCCATCGCGGTGAGCATCGCACCGATCCACCCGTCGTCGGAACTCAGACAACCACGCGTCGTCTTTGCCGATGCATGAAAAATACCAAGCTCGTTGGCGGCGGCAATTTTAGAGACAAGCGCTGCATTTTCGGCGAGCGGCACACCGGAATCACCACAGTGCGCGGCGTCGACGAGGATCTTGAAGAATGGCTTGCCGAGCTTTTCGTTGATCTTATGGACGCATTCCCAGCCGCGCTGCAGGCTGGTGAAGGTCTTGAATTCACCGGGGCGCAGGAACTCGATGTGCCAGCTTTCCACCGTCGATCCTTCGAGCCCGGCTTCCTGATAGGCACGAACGTGAAGCTTGGCATTCTGCTCCATCGCCGCCTCGTAGTCGGCACCTTCGCGCGCTGGCTCGGAACTCATCCATTCTTCGATCGAGGTCGACGAAACATGGCGCGCACCGTGGCGCACCGCCGATTTCAAATTCGGCAGCAACTGAGCGATCACGGCGTCCTCATCCGCTGGGTTCATCGGATTCACCCCGCCAACCATCAGCACAAAGTCGACTTCGAGACCGAGCGCCTTAAGCCCATGGACCAGCACGTCGAGTTCCTCAGGCTGCGTGCCGGGAAATAACGAAACTTGGACACAACTAAATGCGACAGGCGCCTTTTCTAACAACTCACGCACGCCAGCAACGATAATGATCTCACCATCGGCATTGCGTGGCAGTCGCCCACGGTCATCGGGCACCAAGCCGCCCACAAATTTCAAGTGTGTCGGCACAACGCCAAGATGAATATTCGGTTTTAGGGTGATCGTGCGGCTCATATTGAGATCTAATGGAAGAATGTTCGGAGTGAAAAGCATCAAGTGAAACCGCGCTTCCTGCTTCCTGCTTCCTGACTTCTGACTTCTGACTTCTGACTTCTGACTTCTGACACCTGACACCTGGTGCCTCAATCGAGATTCTTCTCGAGATCCTCAGCGGTCACCTTGCTGGTCACACCGTCTTCTGGCACTTCCGCCTTAGCGGTCCAGAGAATCGCGTTAAGAACGGTCTTGCGCTGGTTATCGTCGCCCCAGTTCTTGTGGAAATGACCACCGGTAAATCCAAATCCGCGCCCACCATGCTTGCGCTCAAATGCCCAAGCGGTGCATTGGGGGACCATGTCCGCCACCGCCTTGCGGACTGTCGGATTACCTTCGTGTGGCCCATCTGGACGCGACATCGTGCTTTCCGGAGCGACCGCAGTAAGGATCTTCGTCAGGCGCCCTTTCGCCTCGTCGGCAAAGCGCATGTGAAAATACCATTCATCCTGAATAGAGAACTCGGTCAGTCCGTTGCTGACCGGGTGCTTGGGGAACTCCTTGAAATCGGGTTTCCAGTGTGGGTTGACGCTCCAGTCAGCCTCGAAGTAGCCACCCATCCAATCGAGCATTTCAGATCCGCCGTTTTCCTTTGGAAATTCCACACCGTAGTGCAAGCAAACCAATCCGCAGCCGCGGTTCATTTCTTTGGCAAGTTGCTTCAGGCGGTCACCCTCAAGAAGTAAATGTCGTTTGCCTCCATCGCAGTAGATGAGCACCGTATCGGCCGCAGCAAGTTGCTCAGGGCTTGCCCATTCGCCGTTGTGAAAAACGGTCGTGCTTACTGGCAAACCGCTTTCATCGAGGCATTTCTTCAGCAACAAGGCACCGGCATTGTGTTCGTGAGCGCCGCGCCCATGGGACGGATTGCCGGCAAACATCAGCACATTGCTTACCTTGGAGGACGTGGAGGACGCTTCGGCATCAGCGGCAGTTGCGGGCACGCTGAGGGCAACGAGAGCGATTATCGAGAGGTGGAATAGGAGTTTCATAACTTTAGGATCGTCTAAAAACGTAACAAAGCCCGCCCATCTGTCAGGCCATTTTTTCCTGCGAATTCATATGTTGTGGCCTTCATGTTGGTTATCCGCAGAATGCGCAGATTTTCGCAGATCAAAAACTAGGAAGGAGTGACTCAGGATACCAATGCTGCACTCTCGAATCATCGGTGTCCCCGTTTTTCGCTTCCCGATTTTTCGCTGTAGGTTAGACGGGGCAACTCAAGGGGTCAGTCCAAGAATTCATGATTTATCAGTTTCTCCCAATCATCATCCCCACGCTTCATCGCTCGTCGGTGCCGACTCACCAGACTTTGAACCGAACCAGCTCCCCCCATATGTAGCCTCTCCGCCAGCCAACGGTGCGGTGTTAAATATCGTTCTCTCAGCAATCGAGCCGTCGCTACTTTCCACTCAGCTCCTTTTCGGGATGTCTCTAAATCCTCGTCACTCCGTCCCAGCACCGTCAAAATCTTCGACAAACCGCGCTCCCATCTCGGTTCACGGATTTCCGATGCTTCCGATTCTACCACTTTTTGATCAATCCCGTCTTCTAGGTCATCCAATATCGCTTTCTTGAAATCCTTTGTCCCCTTCGCCCATCCGCGACACATTTTATCAAACCCATGACTCTTCTGCTCGGAGTCGTCCGTGCTCAGTTGATTCAGATACTCCCGGTAAAGCGCCCTGCCTTTCGGCTTGTCCACGAGTCCACCGGCAGCCTCCAGACAGGTTTCATAGCTCACGAACTCCCAACGACGTTTCAGATACCAGAGTTGGTGAAAACTGCTCTCCTGGCGCAACTCAAGGGGTCAGTCCAATTTTTCATGTTTTTTTAGTTTCATCCATTCTTCCGACACACTTCCGTAGCGCCGACGACTCACTAAACTCTGCACATAGGACGGTACGCCCATATGCAGATTCTCAGCAATCCAACGATAGGGCGACAAATACTTCTCACGCAAATGACGCGCGACATCCACTTTCCAACCTTCGCCTTTCCTACAGGCCGACAATTCAAATTCGCTGCGCCCCAAGCAGGTCAGCGCATCGCTCAGTGCACGTTCCCATCTAGGCTCTCTCATTTCCGAAGCTTCACCCTCAACGACGCGTTCGATTTGATCGTCATCCAGTTCCTTCAGAACAGATTTCTTAAACTCCGCGGTCCCCTTCGCCCAGCCACGCGTCATCTTCTCAAACCCCAACCGCTGTTTCTCCGTATCCGTCTCCGATAGCCATGTCAGGTAGTCACGGTATTTGCGCCGCCCATATGACGTATCGGCGAGACCACCGGCGAGCTCCATAGCCACCTCAGGAAATTCATAACTGCGCCGACGACGCGGATACCATAAACGCACAAAACTACTCGCTTCAAACTTCTCCAGCTCGCGCGCATCCAGCAAACCTGCACGGACAGGATTCAAATTAATGTAATGACAAACTGCTCCCAGCGCATCTCCGTCGAGCAGGATCGCCTTGTAGCGACCCTGAAATACGTGGCCGTTGCTCTTACGCAAACGGTTGAATCGGTTGGCGAAAGTCGATTGCAGCCAGCGCATCCCCTCCACAAGATTCGGCTCGGGTGTCTCAAAACACAGATGATAGTGATTGCCCATCAAACACCACGCATACAGGCGCCATCCCATCGCAGAACACGCTCCATCCAAGCATGTGAGAAAACTCTTGCGCGCGCCTTCGCTCTCGAAAATCCACGAGCGGTAGTTGCCCCGATTGATTACGTGGTAACGCGCCCCTGCATATTCAATTCTGCTTTTTCGTGCCATCTCCTACGATCATAGGTATACGCAGAAAATCATCAAGATAAAAACATGATAAATTGGACTGACCCCTTTTCCCTTCCCCCTTTTCCCCTCCTATCGACCAAATCGATTGTCATCTTAAACACAGCTCCGATCACACCACTCGATGAGGGGGGCGCATTACGTATTATGAAATTTCACTGTGATGTTTAGAGCTGCCTAGGGTTGCCAGAGTAGAACGAAGGCTACCCTAGGTCACGTCGGCCTTGATGCGTGGCAGTATAGATAGCGACACACTGGTTTAGACATTGATATTGACCGCCTTACTTTCGACGACGGAAGATAAGCGCGAGGCCGCCGAGACCAAGAAGAGCGGTGGTGGAAGGCTCTGGGACTACGGTCAGGATTTCTGACATCGCATAGACGGAGTTTGTAGCGTTCCCGTCTTCATTGAAGTTAGTCATCCAGCCAGCTGCCCCAGCCGCCTGATTGTTACCGGTTCTGACATTGGTAGCGCCGTTGCCTAGATTGGTGTCACCACCCAGAGCCACCTGATCGGTTGCATCATTCACTTCAGTGCCATCTGCAAGGCTGCCTGTAAATGCACGGTTTTCTGCCAAAGTATTTCCATTCTCATCCTTATCGGGGAAAATATTTGCGCCATTCCAGAGGTCGCTGTTATTTGCTGCAAACAGAGAAGTTCCGTCAGTGAGATAGATGGGTACGCCGGCACCGTCTACAAAAGGATTTGTATCGGTGTTGTCCCGAGCATCAACAGCCGCCGTCGAGCCAACGATAAACCAATTCACTAAGCCTAGGTTCGTGTAAGTCGTGCTAGCAGCGGCAACGCCTGTTACGAATGTGTTGTAGGTTCCAATGTCAGACGATGTAGCATTGGTGGTCGTGCTTGTGATGAACAAAAGGCGATATTGATCACCGGCAGTAAGGCCAGTGCTATCATCAAGAACACCAAGCTGACCGATTACAGCACCTTGAGCTGAGGTAGCTGCGAGTGCTAGTGCAAACAGAGGCACGGCTAATTTTAGGTTGTATTTCATAGTTATATTTGCTTGTTTGTGTTGCAAATCCATGAAGACGAAGGCGTCTCTGTAGAGACGATGTCAATCAATTACACGCCCTATACTTGGCGATATCGAAGTTATCTGGCAAGTAAAAAAGACTCTAAACCAACCCCACGCAGAGAGACCCGTCTCATTTCGAGCCAGAAGTCGTCGAATTTGGGCATGCCGCACGCCTTGTGAACGACCCGAGAGATAAGGTTATTGAGGCCTTCCATTCTTCCATTGAAGATTTGGTTCACGCAGTAGCCAACAATCGCGCAAAAAACGTCATTCAATACATATTGATATTGTTGATTGGCATCTGAAAAATGCCAATCCTCAATGGCACTGTTTTATGCAGCAGTTCGGTAGTTTAGAGAAACGAGAACACCGCTCAAACGGCCGAGACGGCCGTGCTCCTTGAGAGGGGGCCGCAACGACGGTGCACTAAAGTCAGTGCCAACCGTGTCAGAACAATACGAATATCGGCTACTTGAGAGCCTCATTGAAGAACTGATTCATGTCCTTCCACGAGCGGGTGTCGGCTTTCTTGTTGTAGGCAGCGCCTTTTGAGTTATCCGATCCTACCATCGGTTGAGTGAATGAGTGCACCGCCCCACCGTATTTGATCAACTGCCAGTCCACCTTGTGGTCGCGCATTTCTTTTTCAAAAGCCGCAAGCTCGTCAGCGGGCACATAAGGATCGTCCGCACCGTGGCAGGCCAGCACCTTGCATCCGATGTTTGCACCGTCATCCGGTGACGGCGAGTCCAATCCACCGTGGAACGAAACCACACCCTTCACCTCGGCGCCGGTTCTCGCGAGTTCGATCACGCCGGTGCCGCCGAAGCAGTATCCAATCGCCACCACCTTGGAGCCGTCGGCCTTCGGGTGTGAGAGTGCCTTGGAAAGACCGGCCAACAAGCGCCGACGGTACAATGCTCGATCCGTCTTGTATTTGGTCGCCAAGGTGCCCGCTTCCTGCTGATCCGCCGGCCGCACTCCTTTGCCATAGATATCGACACATACCGCCAAATAGCCCATTTGCGCGAGCTGCTGAGCACGTGTTTTTTCGTAATCGCTTAGCCCCATCCACTGATGGACAATCAAGACTACAGGAAGCTTTGCCTTGGAATCTTTCGCATACACGGCATACCCCTCCATCTCATCGGCTCCATCTTGGTAAGCCAAGACCTCTTCCGTAAGCTTGGAAAGATTCACTTCAGGCCCTGACATCTTGCTATTCGATGCAGACTTGCCAACGGCTTTGGCTTCCTTCTTGACGTCTTCAGTGAGGTCTTTCGCGATTCCCTCCAACTTCGACCCCAAGTCCTTCAGCTTTTCCTCATTGGTTCCCTCGCCTTCCAACTCACCAGCCACCTCCCCGGCAACATTGCGCAGCTTGTCTTCCAAGCTTTCCGCGTGAACGTTGGAAAGAGCGGTGACAGCGATCAACGCGAGTCCTAAAATTGTCGGTGAAGAGAAAATTTTTTTCATCTTGATGTGGATGTGGTTAAACGAATCGTGCATCGTCCATCAGGAGCTACGGTCGGAAGCGAAGTGTCGGACGATCTAATTCTTTCTTTTCTAACATTTACGAGCCCCTCTACATCAATAAAAAATGCTCATTCGTCGCACATCCCATCCTCGTGCCGGACTGATCGGTAATCCATCAGACGGCTATAACGGAAAAACCATCGCGTTTATCATACGGAACTTCTCCGCCGAAGTCGTCCTTTGGGAATCCCCTGAACTAGAGATCCTGCCCGCGAAACGTGACCTGATGATCTTCGACACCATCGACCACCTCGTCGAAGACGTTCACGACCACGGATACTACGGTGGGTTCCGCCTTCTCAAAGCATCAGTGAAACGCTTTCACGATTACTGTAACGATGCCGGCTACAAACTCCACGACCGCAATTTCAGCCTGCGTTATTCCAGCGACATCCCGCCACACGTTGGCATGGCTGGCTCCAGTGCGATCATCACGGCTTGTTTCAAGGCGCTGATGACGTTTTACGATGTCAGCATCCCTCCGGCAGATCTTGCCAATGTCGTCCTTTCCGTCGAAAACGATGAGCTAAAGATCCCCGCCGGGCTTCAAGATCGAGTGATTCAAGCCTACGAGGGCCTGGTTTTCATGGACTTCGCCAAAGAGCATTTCGCCAACCAAGGCACTGGGTTTTACGAACCTATCTCCCCTGACACACTGCCGCCGATATTCGTGGCGTTCACCACCATACAATCCGAGGGCACCGAAGTCTTCCACAACGATATTCGCGGACGATACAACCGCAAGGAAAGCGCTGTTCTCGCCGCCATGGAGGAATGGGCAGACCTCGCGCAACAAACACGGGACATGCTGATCGCCGGACGCGGGACCGAAATCGGGCCACTACTCGACCGCAACTTCGACCTCCGCAGATCCCTTTACGAACTCTCCCCGGGAAACATTGAAATGGTCGAAACCGCCCGTGCCGCTGGAGCCAGTGCCAAGTTCACTGGATCGGGTGGCGCGATTGTCGGCACTTATCCGGATGAAGCGACATTTGATCGAGTGAAATCGGATCTTGAAGCCAAGGGCATCTCCGTCATCAAACCCCAGATCGAGGCATAGCCTCTAGTAGACAGTATAGAGTAGAGGGTATAAGGGGGGGACGACATCGAGCGGCTCACCCTCAATACTTTATACTCTCTACCCTCTACTTCCCTTCCTACCAGCTACTCGCTACTTCCTACTCCAATGAAAGTCCGTAAAGCCATCATCCCCGCCGCCGGATTCGGCACCAGATTCCTTCCCGCCACGAAGTCCCAGCCGAAGGAGATGCTTCCCATCGTTGACACACCGGTGATCCAATACGTCGTCGAGGAATGCCTGCGCTCGGGGGTTACCGAAATCCTCATGGTGATCGGTAAATCCAAACGCGCCATCGAGGAACACTTCTACCGCAATACCGACTTGGAAGACGAACTCGAAGAGAAGGGCAAACTCAAAGAGCTTGAGCAGATCCGCAAAATCTCCAACATGGCGAACATTCACTTCGTTTGGCAGAAGGAGCTCAACGGCCTGGGCGACGCCGTTTCCTACGGCAAGTCATTTTGCGGCAACGAGCCATTCGCACTCCTTCTTGGCGACACCTTGCTCGGATCCGACGACCCGGCAAAGCCCATCCTCAAGCAGATGGTCGACATCTTCCACGACAAGCAGGAGTCCGTTGTTGCTCTGGAAGAAGTCCCACATGAAAAAGTCTCACGCTACGGCATCGCCGGTGGACAAGACCAAGGAGACGGCGTGATCAAACTCGACACCATGATCGAGAAACCATCACTCGAAGAAGCACCGTCCAACACCGCATTCGCCGGGCGCTACGTCTTCCATCCAGAAATTTTCGATCACATCGCCAAAACCCCACGCGGTAAAAACAATGAGATCCAGCTCACTGACGCCATGCGTGAGCTGATGCTCTCTCGCGGGATGTATGGACTTCGGTTCTCCGGCAAGCGCTACGACATCGGCAACCGCCTCGACTTCCTGAAAACCAATATCGAATTCGCCCTGAAGCGCCCCGACCTGGCGCCGCAGCTGGTCGAATACATCAAAGAACTCGCTGCGAATGATCCGGCGTTCTCCTCCTAATACCGGAACCCGGTAAGGTTTATACGCGAAGTGGGCTGGGAACTCTGATACTGTCCATGAATGTACGCGTCGAACGATCTAAAGGTTATTAGAATTTGGTAGAACACAAAAACGCCGCCACAGAGATCTGTGGCGGCGCTCGGTAATTTGTTCGTTTGATCGATCGACGATTAGAGCTTCGGTTCGACGCGCTTTTGCAGCGCTTTTTTAACTGTTTCGTGTCCGCCCCAGCCAATGGCGATCGCGCCGCCAACACCGAAGGCGACCGCGATGGCACCCAGCAAGATCAACCAGGTGCTTTCACTGATGCTGGTAGCCAGGCCTAGCGTCTGCAATGCCATGAAGCCAGCAAAGGCAATGATGGCCACTTTAGCCACAGTGGCGAGAACCACGCTGCGAGCATCCAATTGCTTACCTGCCACATTCGCAGCAAAAAGCCCGATACCAAGGATCACCAGCGCACCAAGCAACTGGAAAAACCCTTGCACCAGGTTCTCGGAAAGACCGGCGAGGAAGCCGACCTCAAGCACATCAAGAGCCTGAGCGGTGAAGATAACTACGATCACGGCAAGAACGGTGCTCGCAACAAGTGAGGATGGGCTTTTCGCGCCTTTCCCGATGGTGCCAGAGTAGCCGAGTTTTTCAGGCACACTGTCGAAGCGCAAGGAGGTGAGTAAATTGAACACAATATCCTTCACGAGCTTTGCCACGAAGTAACCAATTCCAAAGATCACCGCTGCAAAAAGAATACGCGGAATCGCGGCAAGCACTTCTGAAACCGTATCGGAAACAGGTGCCGCAATGCCATCAAGCTTCATCGCATTCAGAACCGCAGGAAGGAACAACAGAAGAATCAAGGCATAGGCGATGTTACCAATCGCCTTCGCCAAAGTGTCCTCGCTGCCGAGTTTCAAGCGCTCGTCTAGCTTAAGTCCCTTCAACAAGGTGGTGAGTAATTCGCGCACAATCTTCGCCACATAATATCCGAGCACCGCCAGCAACACCCCGCCGAGTAGTGCAGGAATATAGGAGAAAAACTCACTGAGCATTTTCTCGATAGGTTGCAAAACTCCATCTGCACCCGCGATGTCCACCGCGAACATTAAGACAAAGAGTAGCAGAACGAGGTAAACCGTTTTGCCAATTCCTTCTTCGAGCGTTTTCAACCCCTCTTCACCGACGCCAAGCTTCGATGCGATCTTTTGATCGATCTCCGCTCGCTTCAGCGCTGAACCAACGCCTTTTCCGATCAACTTGGCGATATACATACCGGCCAAAAAGACCAACAAGGCGAGCAAGAGGCTACCAAACTGGCCAAACGACGCGAAGACGTCGAGGACTTCGTCTATCGCTTCCGATATATTTCCTAAGGTTTGAATACTGTGATGCATAATTATGTGTGATGTGGTTTTGTGTTGTTTAGCGAAGGAGCACTTCAAACGGCAAGAATGGAAGCCGAGGGATTCTCAAATCACTCTGTAACAATATGATACCTCTTACGGATCAGAAAGGATTGGGAGATTCAATTTATTGGATGCATGAAGCGTGCCAGTCAGTATCCCTTGCATCTTCGCTCACTCCGCCTACCAATAAAGGCTCGTGATCTCAACTCCTCTATCCAGCGAATCCAAAGCTCTGCGCATCTTCTGTGCAGTAGTGTTGTCGCTAATTGCGGTTTGTTTTTTTCTTCGTAATCTTCCTCTGCATCTCGATGACTACGACCAAGCAAAGCAGGCTTACGTCTCCTACGAAATGGTCAACCTCGGGGATTGGATGCTTCAACACACCCCGCGCAACCACATTGCCACCAAGCCGCCATTAGTAGGCTGGCTATCAGCCGCCACCTTCTACGCCACTAACAACTGGGATATCGCATGGCGCCTGCCCGGCTTGATCGCAGCGTTCATCATGATGTGGATCATTTACCGCGAGGGCCGAAATGCCTTTGGCCTTATCGGCGCCATTCTTGCCACGGGATTTTTTGCGCTCAATATCCTCGCCATCAGACTCGCGACTCTGGTGCGGACCGACATGGTTCTCACGCTGTGCATTTTCATTGTCGGCTGGCTGATTTTTCGCCATCTGAAAAATGGCACGCCTTGGACAAAAGCCGAGCGCTGGGGTGTTTTTGTTGCAGTTCTCGCGAGCATGCTCGTCAAAGGCCCGATCATTTTTGCCTTCCTGATCCCCAGTTTGATTGTGTTTTTAGTGCTCACAAAAAACCACTCTCCGCGTCTCAACGCCAACCCCGGATATGCCGTTTGGATCGTGCCTCTTCTCTTCTTCGCCGCGTGGGTATTTTGGGGTGCCACCCAGAGCGACGCCTTCTACAATGAAGTCGTCATCAAGGAGTTCATGGGCAGATTCGACGATGGAGTACACAAGAGCCAACCACCTTACTACTACCTGAAGGTCATCGGCCTCACCGCCCCGTGGTCTCTACTTCTCATTGTATTCCTCTGCGCGAAACCCGTGCGCCATTGGCTCAAATCTCATCCGGAAGTTTTGTGGCTGCTTTGCTGGTCAATCGGTGGATTCATCGTGATGTCGCTGGTCCCCTCGAAACGCACCGACCGCATCTTCCCCGTGATTCCACCGGCCGCGCTCGCCCTCCCCTATCTCGCCGCTGCCGCCGCTTCATCACTCGGATGGTGGCAACGCCACGCCACCAAAATCACCGTCATCTCCGCCACTGTCTCCATCTTGGGCATCTGCGGATACAGTGCCACACAAATCCAAAATGCCTACGCAAGCGACCAAGGCGTATTGATCAAACTGGGTCAAAAAGCTCGCGAACTGGCACCCATCGCAAACCGTCTCATGATCGTAGAAAATGATGACGAAGCGGTGACCATGTATGCCGGCATCACACATTTCGTCAAGACCAACGACGCCCGCCAAGCATGGAAGAAGAATGAGATCGACGTCGCCATCATCCGCTACAGCGAGTGGCGAGATAACGCCCGCTACTATCCTGGTGCCAAAATGGTCACCGACACTAACAAGACACCGAACAAAAACGGGCGACACGTATTAATACAACGCGAACACTAATACCAGTTGAGTCGTTCAACTAGAAAGTGGTGCGACTAGTCCATCCAATGCCATCTGCCCCCACAACCAAGAAGCCCCTCGAATGGCGCATTATTGATGGCATTGGGCCGTTCTTTCGCAGTGTCAAAATCAAGCGGATCAACTGGTCAAAAATCCCATTCTCCGAGCTCCCCAATGATCCCGAGGAGTTCGATATCGTCTTCACTCGGATCGTCGCCGACTTTGAAACACTTTGCCAACAGGCGGCACTTCATGGGTTTAGCGCAGTCACTCTGGATGACCTCGCACACCTCGCTGACCACGCATGGTTGGAACCCGATCTCCGCGACACCATCAACCGTTACCGGCAAGCGTTCTCGCAACTCTTCGACATCGCGGAACGCCATGGGCTGCGTGTATTGATCACATCAGACGTGTTCACCGCATCGGAAGCGATCAGGCAACGTATCGGCACCGACAGGAAAAAAGTGCACGCCTTCCTTGTCGAATTACTCGACCGATTTTTCGATGATTTTCCCAAGGTTGACGGGATTATTTTCCGCATTGGGGAAAGTGATGGCCACGATGTCAGCGATGCCCTGCGCAGTGAGTTATATTTGCGCTCTGCCAAGATGGGAAATCACTTTCTCCGAGACATCCTGCCGATCTTCGAACGCTGGAACAAGAAGCTCATTTTTCGCACCTGGACCGTTGGAGCCTACCCCGTGGGTGATCTCATGTGGCACACCACCACACTGCGAAAACTGCTCAAAAACATCTCCAGCGATGCCCTGATCCTGAGCATGAAGCACGGCGACTCCGACTTCTTCCGCTACCTCGACCTGAACCCCAACATCATCGAGAGCCCCGTTCCAACCATTGTCGAATTCCAAGCCAAACGTGAATACGAGGGCGCTGGCGAATTCCCTGCATTCGTCGGCAATGAGCACGCTCGCATTCGTGACCAACTACTAGCACTCCCGCATGTGTGTGGGATTTCCGTCTGGTGCCAAACGGGAGGCTGGTTGCCATTCCGTCGACTTACCTTCCTCGAACCCGAGGGAATCTGGAATGAGATCAACACCACGATAACCGTCCACCTCCTTAACCACCCACAATCCACACCCCGCGACGCCGTCTACGCGTGGGCAAAGAATTCCAAGCATCATGGCGATCCTAAGAAACTCTACGAACTACTAGAGAACTCAGAGGTCATCATGAACCAACTTTGGTATATCAGCGAGTATGCAGAGAAAAACCTCTACTTCAGACGGGTGCGCATTCCCCCACTGATGTGGATCTACTGGGATTCGATTTTCGTCAGTTTTCCAGTGAAGCGCATCTTCAAGCACCTGGTAAACGATAAACAGCGCGTAATCAATGAGACCGTCGCCAGCGAAAAGCTTCTCCATGCCATGGTCGACCTTGCAGAGCCCGCCGGCGCACCAAAAAGTGATCTCCAGTTTTTGCAGAACACGGGATCCGTTCTCGCTGCCGCGCGGCGTTTTTACTTCTCTCCGTTCTCGGATGAACTCGTTGAGGAAGTGAAGGCCGCCAAACGTGAATATAAGGCGCATTGGCCAAAAGGCGGAGCACGCAACCGCTTCAAGGTTAAGGTAAGTTTCAAGCACTTCGACATCGGACACCGCAAACTTACAGTTCTCTTTGCCTTGGTATTTCGAAAGAGCCGACGCTACCGCATACTCGATCGAGTGATACTCCTCAATCTCCTCAGCTTCGCTTACCGTATTTTTCATAAACGTCGTCAGAAGCTCGTTCCCAAATTCGCCCGTAAACGTGCCATGGGTGTTGACGTGGTTTTCAAGTAGATATCGGCCGTCGGATAATACAAAGCTGGCAATTGCCGCGCGTTTCGCGCTAGCATGTGGTTATGAAGATTTTTACCGCAATACTTTTCTCAGGACTCATCGCCGGCATCGTTAGCGCCGGTGATGGTGGATCAATGCCAGCCACATCATGGATGGGAAATCACTCAGGCATCAGCAAGTCCCAACAGCTCGTCATTAAGAAACTGGACGGTTGGCAGAAGCTTTGGAGCCAAGTCCACGAGTCCCAAGAACCGATGCCAGCGGTCCCAAAGATCGACTTTTCCACCCACATGGTTGTTGGATACTTCCTCGGTCAACGTTCCTCTGGCGGATATTCCGTGTCCATTGAGGACATCAAGGAGACGAGCGAAGAAATCATCGTCATCATCTCACAAACATCCCCGGGACGTGGAAGTATTGTCAGCCAGGTGATCACTTCGCCTTACGCCATCCAAGCCATTCCGAAAAGCGACAAAAAAGTGGTTTTCAAGCCTTCAGCCAAGTAGTCTAAAGCGCCCTTCGTCTGTAAGTTTCTTCTGGAACCTACCCTCACAAACGATGATAATAGACACGGGCATCGAACCTCACCCCTCGTATTCATGTTTGTTTGGAGTAAATTATCATCGCCAAAATGGCGCGACGCTTGGGAGGAACGCTTCCACGGTAACGGACAAACCAACGCCGTAATCTCGGAAATCCGCGGCAACAAATCCATCCGCGTCGAAGTCTACGTTCCACGGCTGGAACAGGCCGAAGCGATCCGTGAACAGTTCGGAGGGTCGATCCGGCAGCTCAAATCTGAAAACTGGGCAGCTATGTCACCACCTGCCGGCAAGCCGATGCGGATCCGTGATCAATTCGTCATCACCAACGAGTCCGACGAGAAAGCAGTCGAAAAACTGCGTGCCGAAAACCCGGATCGTGAAACGATTCACATCCCACCCGAACTCGCTTTCGGAACCGGCGACCACCCGACCACCGCCACCTGCCTACGCCTCCTTTGCGATATCGCAGCAGAACTCAACAGCGAGGGAAAGAAACGTTGGTCTTTACTCGATCTCGGAACAGGCACCGGTCTGCTCGCCATCGCCGGTAAAAAACTCGGTGCATCCGCGAAAGAAATCCTCGCCACCGACTACGATCCACTGGCGATCAAAGTCGCCAAATCGAACGCCATTCGCAATGGTGCCAAAGGGATAAAGTTCGAGCAATCAGACATCACCGAGTGGTCTCCTCCGCGACAGTTTGACGTCGTGGTCGCCAATATTTTTGCCAACGTTCTCATCGCATCCGTGCCTCAGATCAAACGAGCCATGGTCGCCAAAGGGTATCTCGTCGTATCCGGCATCCTACTCGAACACTGGGACGACGTAAAAAAGGCACTCATCCAGGAAGGACTTTCGGTAACCCAGGTCGAGAAGCGTGGAAAATGGGTGACGGCGCTGAGTCGTCGCTAATCGTTCATTCATGGCTAAACCACCAGTGCAACTCGAACTCCTATTTTCTGCGGTCGAGCGGGTAACGATGCGCTTTGTCGGGACGCCAACTGCGCCACCACGCCAAACCCGACGCCACACGAGCGGTGGCAAGGACCAGAGCGCCTTGGAGCTCAAAAGTGATGCACAGTTGAAACTGCGTGAACTAGGCATGCAAAAACTCGCCGAGGACATCAAGGTAGTATGGCAGCCAAGACTTCAGTCCACCGCTGGCCGAGCAAGTTATCAGCTGAATCTCGTCGAGATGAACCCACGCTTGAAAGAACTCGGCGAGGACGAAGTTCAACGCACCCTATGGCACGAAGTCGCCCATCTCCTCGCCCATGCACGCAACCGCAGACGCCGCATTGCCCCGCACGGCAGCGAGTGGCAACAAGCCTGCGCCGATTTAGGTATCCCGGGTGAATCTGCGACCCATCATTTGCCTCTACCCTCGAGGAAAATCAAACGCCAGTTGGTGTATGTCTGCCCGGCCTGCAAGGAAGAAATCCACCGTGTCCGCAAAATGAAACGCACTAGCGCTTGCTACTCATGCTGCAAAGCTTACAAC
>JAGXGH010000070.1 GCA_024636835.1 Verrucomicrobiales bacterium
CTTCATTCATGCCGCCAGATTCGGCGCGGCGGACGGATTTCGCGAATTCCGTTCAAATGCGTCACAACGTCTTCTGCTGTAACTCTCTAAATTTCAGTCGATTGAAAAGGCAGCTCGCCTGTTAGCTGGACACTAGTGGTTCTTTATACTTTGCTACGTAAGACTCTTTAAAATTTGGCAATCTTTTTGGATCAGTTGTTTTCCAAGCACCCACATCAGCCCACCCGTGCCACCGCCTCCGTGCATGGAATCACTGAGATCAAGCCCCCAGGCGAAGGTGCGCTGCACTACGTCGCTTCCATCGAGTTCCGCCACCCGGTTCCAGCCGTCGTAAACCGCTTTCTCCACCGTATCCGGTGTTACCGCCGACACCGAATCGTAGCGCTCGCTGGCGATCCTTCTACTATTTGAATCGTAGATGTGCGCCCAGCGCTGATACGGAACACCCGCCGCCAGCGCTGCCGCTGTGGGTTCCATGCCAATCAGCCTGTTCTCCGTGTCCCATGTGAAGTTCCACCGTCCGTCAGAGGTCAAATTACCATCCGCATCGTATTGCGGAGTCACGCTTGCCGCCGGGATAAACAACGATCCGTTGATTGTTGCTGTGCCATCGCTCACCGCCACGCTCTGCCATACCGGATTACTGGAGTTACTCGCATTGACCGCCGAGGAAAACCATTCACCTTGCCTCGTTGTCGCTGCGCTGTTGACCGTTACCATGGATGATACAGGTGCCTTGCCAAGCACATGCCTTTTGCCTGAATCCCAGACCTGGCTGTATTGGTTGAGCACACCGGGCGTGTAGCCGTTCGCAAGCGTTGTGGCACTGGTGCCGTCACTGCTCGCCGTGCGGTTGCCAATACTGTCAAAGGAAAATCCGAATTGTTGTCCGGCCAGTCCGGTTCCACCGGATTCCTTGTGTTCGGCACGGGTAACACCTCCGCGATCATCATAGCCGAAATCCCAGAACGTGCCGTCGAGCAAATCATTGTTGCAAGCCATGTGCGCGACGGCATCCGAAAAGCCCACCACCGCAAAAAATGCGTAAGCGCTAAACAGGGCACCATTGATCCGAGCTTGATCAGGCCGGATCTTTCCGCCACAGTCTTACGCTGATTTTGCTTCGTCAGCTTGCAGCTTTAGCCAAGCCGCTGGGAGTAGCTCGCGTAGATCTTGCTGGTTGGTCATCGCTGGCAGGCGCTCGAACACCCACTCGAGGTAGGCACGTGGACACTTGCCGTGGCAGCGGATGTTCTCGATCATTGTGTAGACGACGGCGGTTCTCCAACCGGTGTCTTCGCCGCCGATGAATAACCAATTCTTAGCTCCGAGTTTGGTCGGGCGAATACAGTTTTCCACGCCGTTGTTGTCCAGCTCGATCTCGCCGTGCTCTGTCCATGCTGCGGTGGCCGACCATTGACCCAAGGCATAGCTGAGCGCTTTACCCAACGGTCCCTTGGGTAGGATGTCGTTGCGTTGGCTTAGTCCAAGGATGGTTTGATAAAGCTCGTCAAGCACGGGACGTGACTGCGCTTGCCGAACGACGAGTCGTTGCTCGGCACTGGCTTGGTTTTGACGAAGCTCTTTCTCGATGGCGTAGAGTTTGGCAATGAGTTTAAGCACCATGGCGACGAGTTGAGGGTGGTCGTCTTTGGCGTCGATGAACTTGCGACGGATGTGTGCAAGACACGCCGCTCGGATGATGTCGATCTTGCCCAGAAGCCACGCGATGTAGGCGCTGTAGCCGTCGGTTTGCATCACTCCTTTGAAGTGCTCTCCGGTGATTTTATCGATGAGGATGTTGTCCAGGCAGGTGCCCGCTCGGCTACCATGCCAATCGTAAAGCACTCCAGCTTCGGGGTTGCGGTAAGCCCACAGGTAACCGGTCTTGGTTTTGCCATGGCCGGGTTCGAGATAGTCGATGGGTGTTTCGTCTATTTGCAGGTAGCCACTGTTGCGAAGTTCGGCGGCGAGCAGTTTGTAGAGTGGTTCGAGCACTCCGGCGAGATGACTATGCCAGTGGCACATCAGCCCGCGGGAGATTTCGATACCATAGGCGATTTTGAGTTCCCACTCCTGGCGCTGGAAGGGTAAGTGGTAGCAGTATTTCTTGGTCAGGATGTCTGCGGCCAGCGATGGGCTTAATACACTGCCTTCAAGTAGCGGCGCGGGAAGTGCGGCGGTGAGCGGCGCGCTCTGCGGGTCGAGTTTGTTGACGTAGGTGGGACGCACGGTGCGTTTGCGGAAGTAGCGAGGGGGTGTCACTTCAAGCCGCTCACTAACTTCCTCACCGATGCGGCGAAACGCTTCCGGGTTGTCGCTGACTTCAACGGGCTCGATCACTTCCTCGACGCAGGGTAATGACTCGATGGACCTGCGTAAACGACTCTGACGCGGCTTGCGGGGTTTGCTTGCGGGCTTCTCTTGCTCAGCCGCCAGGTCGTCTTCGTTGAGTTCGGCGGCGTCGGGCTTTTTTGCCTCTTCGGGGTTGAGCAACAACTCAAGCTGACCGGGGTCGAGCTTTTCGCTTTTCTTGCCGTAGAGCTGGCGGATCAGGTAGTCGACCTTCTGCTGCAGCAAGGCGTTCTGCTCACGCAGCTCGGCGATGATCGCATCCTTGTCCTGTTCGCTCTGACTCATGGGGCGATCCTACTATCCGGGCAGTAGATGGCAAGTGGGTAATCTTTTTCACGCGAAAATTTATTCGCGCGGCTCATACCACGGTCGTTTGCAGCCGTCGCGCAGTTGAACGCCATCGGTGAGCATAGCCAGTGCGGTGGGGGTCAGCGCGATCTTGCCGCGCCCACCCTCGGCGTCCGCAGGCCAGCTGAAGGTGCCCTTTTCCAGGCGCTTTGCCACCACCCATAAACCGCTGCCATCCCAGTAGAGGATCTTCACGAGGGTGCGCTTTTTGTTGGTGAACACAAAGGCGGCTCCGCTCAGTGGATCGCTCTGGAGTTTTTCGCGCGCCATTGCACTCAGACCGTCGAAACTATTGCGCATGTCGCAGGGCGCGGTCGCCACCCAGACTTTCAGGTTTCCGTTGAATCCAAGCATGATGTCTTCAGTGGTTGAATTTTACCGGGCAAGTTCGCGCACGAGCACCGCAAGCAGCCGCACTCCATTTTCATCAGCAGCGCTTGCACACGCTCCGCCAGGTAGCTCGAGTTTGACTACGCCGCCCGGCGCTGTGGATTGATTCACCAGTTCGGCGAGCACGAAGCGCTCCCCGGATGACTCGGCGTCCGCAGCGCTCTTCTTCTTGATCCACGATTGAAGCGTCGCGTAGTTCACTCCGCAATGGCGGGAGAACGCCAGCACGCTCATCCCACTCTTCTCGCAGGCATCAACCACCTCCGCCTTAAATTTAGCGGTATGGCGGGCCCGACCTCGGGTGTCGGTTTTAATGATCGTGGCGGTATCCGGTGTATCAATTTCATTCATCACTGTCATAGAACTATCAATCTATGACGTTTTGATCCGATCTGGATAGTGGTGCCACGTTTAGCGCTTACAAAAATGCGATGATAAATGGCAAACGGCGCGGAGAATCAAACATCATTCTATCAAAATCACATCGCTATCATTTGGACGAGTCAAATCCAATCTTCAAGTTTGTACAGAGTCAATTATGGCAAAGCATGTCAGCATATCGTTGAGCAAGTCGCGCAGTCTAACCTTTTGAGTGAGCCTCGCTGGTTGAAATATTCCGTTTGAGCGGGTAAGCTTTGGTTTGAGGGACAACACTGGATTGGGCGGGGTTGTGTGCTGGGGCGTCGATGAGATAGAATGAAAGCCAAGCCGACATAGCACGGATCGTTTTCAACTTGTCCTCCATAGCCTTGGCGAAGGAGGAAGAAGCTTGTTCAACTTCAACTTTCCTGCCTTCGCTGGCATGACCTTTGCTTTGGGTTTGCTGTCAATTCTGACTAAGCATTCCCCCTTATTGATTTCACACACGAAATCATTTTATGCCTTTGAGAACACATATATACACACCACCATAACGTGAGACCCAGTATTCATTCCCATTGTACCAAAAAGCCATCAACCAATAATCAGATGATTTGAAAGATTGGTATTTAATTTTTTTATCCCTGTAATAAAAAAACCCAAATTCTTCATCATAATTTATGTCAATAGATTTTTCAAAGTATATATTATACCTCAGACTGTTATAGTAATCACTATATATTTGTCGACCTATTACCTCAGGGTCAATTACATCAGAATCATTGACTTTATTATTAAAGTATAATAACGCCATGACCGCAATGATACATAATAATATTAATACACTATAAAATGCACGCCTCATCTTATTGATCCGATTCATAGGTTGGGGCAAACGGGCTATTTTCCATCAAATTATTATAATCATTAATGTTAGGCTTTTTTGGAGACTCCCATTTATAGGGCCAGAGCCGGGATCCATCGCTAGGATCCCAATCGTTAGGAATTATGGTAACCTGATCACCCTTAGGAGTCACATTAGATGCAGATGGCATTGGGATTAGAGGATATTTAGTATCGTGTGACCAAGCAATAATGGTAGCATTGAGCATATTAGCTAATTCCTGTAAACGTAGTCGATCCACACTTTTCCCTCTTTGCAATCCTCCATATTCTTGATTTTTCCCAACAGAGCAGCCATACAATATAATTTTTGTGTCCTTTGGAAGCAATTTTTTTAATCGTTCTAACTTCTCCTTACCAAGATACTGGGGAAGCAATGTATCTTTCCCAATTTTTTGTTCCCCTCCATATTCTATTTTGTCATATTGAGAGCCATGACCAAAGATTAGTATTTTATCAAAAAATATACCTTTATCATGATATTCCTTAACAGTCTTAAAAAAATCGTCATACGACTTCACTGGCTCAGCATAATCTGCATATGAGCTCTTTGCAGCTATACTTAATTGCGTACGACTAGCTATTAATCCCGGTGCCCCGTTACCATCTTGATCTCTGAGCTTATTCCACTTATTAGGATCATCATTTTCATTATCATCCCAAACTGATAATATTTCCAACCCTAAGAAATCCCATGCATTAATTCCATCATTACCAAGAAATCCATACAGGTTCAGACCACCATTTTCTTCAATCGGATCCCTTGAGAGCCAGCGCCCGGTCAGCGGATCGAGCCAGCGGTAGCCGTAATCATAGAAGCCACCAGAGCCTTGTTGTTTCGTGCTGAAGCGGTAGCGGTTGGCTTGCGCGTAGGTGCCGCTGGCGCGGATCACCCGCCCGAACGGATCGTAATCGTAAGCCGCACTTGGAACACCCGTTACGGCATCGACTGTCAACGCGACATTCCCGTTGCCGTCGTATCCAAAGAAGTGCTTGCCGTGCGTGGCATCATGCACCCACAACAAACCACCCGTGCCACCGCCGCCGTGGATCGAATCGGATAAATCCAATCCCCAGGCGAAGGTTCGCAACACGGCATTGTTCCCATCGAGTTCCGCCACCCGGTTCCAGCCATCGTAAACTGCTTTCTCCACCGCATCCGGCGTGACCGCCGCTGCCGAATCATACCTCTTACTGACAATGCGCCTACCGTTGGAATCGTAAATATATACCCATCGCTGATAAGGTACGCCTGCCGCTAGTGCCGCTGTCGTGGTTTCCATGCCAGTGAGGCGGTTTTCCGCGTCCCAAGTGAAAAGGTTGTTATCCGCGTCACAGGCGTAGCTCCACCGTCCGTCGCTAGTCAAATTTCCATCCGCATCATATTGAGGAGTTACGCTTGCTGCAGGGACAAACAACGATCCGTTGACTGTTGCTGTGCCATCGCTCACCGCAACGCTCTGCCAAACCGAACCGCTGGAGTTGTCCGCAACGATGGCTGAGGAAAACCATTCGCCCTGCCGGGTAGTCGCCGCGCTGTTGACTGTTACGGCAGATGTTGTTGGCGCTTTACCGAGCACATGTCGTGTGCCCGAATCCCCGACCTGGCTGTATTGATTGAGCACACCTGGCGTGTAGCCGTTGGGAAGAGCCGATGCACTGGTGCCGTCGCTTGCCGCCGTCCGGTTGCCGATACCGTCATAGCTATATCCGAACTGTTGTCCGGCCAGTTTGGTGCCACCGGATTCCTTGTGCTCGGCACGGGTAACACCTCCGCAATTATCATAGCCAAAATCCCAGAACGTGCCGTCGAGCAAATCCGCCCGTGTTCGCTGGTCTAGGGCATTGTATTGATACCCGTGGTAGGAGAGCGCTTTCGTCCCGCTCGCGACGTGTTCGGTCGCATTCCACGCCGTCGAGTCCAGGCGATTGAGTCCGTCGTATCGACGGATGTTGGCGAGCATTGTCTGCAGCCCGCCGTTGCCATCGTCCGAGCGTAGGGAAAGCTGCGTCACCCGCTGGCCGGACGGATCGCGTAGATATGTCGCCCCGAGACCGTTGCCGGTGACTTCGTTCATTCGTCCTGCCGCATCATAACTGTAATCGAGCGAGTGATATGGTGTGCCGGATTGGGCGATCTCCATGGATGTCTGCCGCCCTAGAGCGTCATGACCGTAGTCCGTCGTCGTGCCGGAAAGCACACCAGTTCCGGTGATGCTTTCCACATCCAGCGAGCCGAGGTCGGTAAACGTGAAACTATGATCCCCAGCAACATCGTTCATTGCAGTGACTCGCCCGAGTAAATCCCTGGCCGTCACCGCATATCCGGGTGTGCTGTCGGAGTAAGTGACCGAGTCCAGATCGGATGCCACGCTGCCGCCGGCCGATCCATAGAGATAGGTAGTGACGATAGGATTTCCTCCGCTGCTCCGCGCCCACGTCCGTGTTTTCACACGCCCGCCAGGTGTATAGGTGAACGATGGTCCGGTGCCGCTGCCGGGGGTCGGGCTGTTGTGACGTTTACCTGTCAGCCAACCGCGATCCGTATCGTAGAGCCAGCGAGTGACCGCCGTTTGCGTTCCATAGGTGGTGAGTGTTTCGGGACGTTTGGCGTAATCGTAGGTATATGCTTGGCGGTAAACCTGTCCGCCATCGACCTCTGCCACCGTGCCGTCGATGTGGTAGCTTGTAGTCGTGACATTGGGTAGCGTCGCTCCACCAGCATCCAAGGTGTCCGGTCGGTTCACTTCGGTTTGCCGTCCACGCGCGTCATAGCTGAATGATGTTGTCCGCCCACCGGCGTCGGTTGCGGTGGTCACCACATCCACCATGTCGGAAAGGTAGCCAATCGTTGCCGTGCCGCTTACCCGGCTATCGTTTACCAATTGCGGACGGTTCAACCCGTCAAAGCCTCGTGTCATCGAGTAAAGCGCCGCTCCCGTTGCGTCTTTCAACTCGGTTTTTTTCAGCCGCCCTTCGTTGTAGGTGCTTAGCGAAGAAACCCCGTCCGGGGAGGTGGTCGTTACCGTCCAATCGCCATCACCGGAAAATTCCGTAGTGGATGCGGCCACCAATTCCTGCGATGGAGAAGAAACCACCGCGTTCCACGAGCGTGTGCCACCCAAGGTGATTTCGCTGCGGGTGATGTCGCGCTTGGTGACCGACCCACCATTGCCGTAGTAGGCGGAAATCGTTTCGCGGATGACCGCGTCACCTGTTCCGGCGTGGAAATCCAGATCAATGTCACTTTCCGTCACGCGGTCGATTCCAGTATCGATCTGACCATTGCCATTGACATCGACAGCCCGCTGAAACAAGTCGCCCTTTTCATCATAGGCATAGAGCGTGGTCACACCATCGGGATCAACGGTTTTCGACACCTGCCCCAGCGCGTTGTATTCGATGGTGGAAAAATCATTCGTCCCATTGTTGTCCGCATCGCTGGCATATTGGCGTTTTACCAAGCGCCCTGCAAAATCATAGCGGTCGGTGGTTTCCATCCGGCGGGTGCCACCATCGAGCAGGAAGCGCTTCACCCATGCGCCGTCGCCATCGGCTCCGTATTCGAAGCCCTGCGCTGCTTGCATATTGCCGCTTTTAAGAGCGACATTTCCGTCGAGATAGCTGTCCGTGATGAGCTGAGGTTGAACGCTGTTATCATCCGCCACCATCGGTGGCTCCGCGGTGATGCGGTGCCCTATTCCGGAGCCCACGTTGTATTGCGTAGTGAAATTCGTAGGCAACATAGCACCATCCGCCGCGCTGCGTCCCCAGGTAATAGCCACTTCGCCGAAGACATTGGTTTCAATCCGCCGCAATTCATTGGCAGCAGTCGCCTGGCTGGATGATGGGAGTCCACCGGAATCCACCGTTTCCTCATAACGATGGGTGCTTGTGGTGCGTCCGTCGTAAACGGTTTCCACGGTAACACCGAGCCGATTGGTTTTGGTAACGCGATCCAACAAGTCACGGGTAAAGAACGTTTCCACACCGGCACGGTCTTTGGCCCGGCTCAACCCGCAGCATCCATATTCAAATTCCGTGGTGAAATCACCCTCGGGGTCGGACGAGGCATGGGTGTATTCCAGCACTCTCCCGTATTCATCGATTTGGGTGGCTACGCGGCCAGACACCAACGCATTCTGCCCCTGATCGTTGTAGAGGGTGGTTTGCTCGTCGATGATCTCTCCCGCTTTGTTGGTGATTCGGATGGATGTGGAGACGATTTCAAGGACATCCTCTCCCTGATCCACCGTCCAGTAACCGGAGTGGGTGGTTGTCGTGATGAAACCATTTACTGTATCCCCTGCCGTGGTTCGGGAAATCCCAGTGCCGTCTGGGTTACGGTTGGTGAAGCTAGTCGCTGACTCAACACTGACGCTTTCCAGATAATTGGATGCATCGGTGTATTGGCGGCTGGTTGTTGTCGACGTTCCTTCGAAACTCTCACGAACACTTTCCGCTTTGGAAATTTGATACGTGCCAACCCACTCCTCAATCAACGTGGTCGAGAGTGTTGAACCAGGTTCCGTGCCTTCCTCAATTGCCGTGTAGGTGCGCGTTTGCCTCTGTCCGTTCTGTCCCATCAAGGGCATCAGCTCGACATGGCACAAATCATAACTACCACCTGAGGGCTCGTAATAAAAATGCTCAGTGATCGCCCCGGTGGGAGAAGTCATTTGCTTGATCCGTCCGGCTCCTGCCGTGGAATTTACACCGTTGGTACCGCTCTCCTCTCCGTTGTCGTAATATTCGTAGCTAATCGTGCGAGGGGAAGCCCCATCGGGATCGGAAACAATTTCCACAATCTCCATTCCCCAAGAAAACTCAGACTTGGTGGATTTCGTATCAGAGATCACCTCGTAAACAGGATCACCGTTGCCATCCAGTTCTGCCTTGCGCATCGACACCGTGACGCGCTCGATTTCATCGGTGCCACTAATGGTAGTTTCCTTGCGCTCGCGCTGCAATCCATCGCCACGATCCATGATCCAAATATCTCCGGATGGATTGGCGTAGGAAGTAACCACGGTTTTACCGAGGGTCGTCTCCGTAAGTTGCAACCACATCAACGAATCGCTATCGACGATATTTTCTACAACTACGGTTCGAAATACTCCTGCTTCAAAATTAGAGGGTTCATTGCTCACCCGAATCTGAAACCGGTTAGCATCCTGATGGGCATTGGGATCGGAAACCGCTCCCAGTTTCTCAATCCGAGCCTGAACGTCTCCGGCGGTGATGGTTTTAACCAGTGGTGCCGATCCATTGACAACCGTCACCGAGGCTGATGGACCTTTCTCGACCGAAACCTTGGTGTATCCAGGGTTGACCACATCTTCGCTGTAGAAGCGAAGTAAGGCGTTGGAAACATCACCAGTATCAGAAACGCCGATTCCTCCCAGCGGAATCGCGAAATCGACCGACCCAATTGATGCAAGTGAAACACAAACCCCGCTCTGACAAACCACGCATTCGCTTTGTTTGGAAGGCACATTGACCTTCAACTGATTCACCACTTCCCCTTGCTCACCGATAAAACGAAGAGTGAAGTTTCGCAGTGGAAACTCGTCTAAATAGAACGAATTATAAACCACAATAAAATCATTCCTGCTGTTTACCGGCCAAGTAAAATCTGGTCGAAATTTCCCACCGAATGCGTCGATGAACTCGACCTTTTCAATGGGCGTAGCCAGACCTACGCCTGGCAAATCCCTATAGAGGTAAATATTAAAAAACTTCCTGTAACCGATGCCCTCATGAAAGACCTCGCCTACTTTTTCGAAAGGCACAGTAAGTTCTTGCCCGTCAAGTAAACTTGCATGTCCGTAACCGGGAGTGGTTTGTGTAGGAATAATAAGAGGGCTGGTACCATTAAAGGGCGAGATCGCCGGGGCTCCTTCACCCACCGAGATATTTATCTGTGCAATAAATAAAGGCGTTTGGTATTGTCCAGCAAACGCTCCAATCGATAGCAGGCAACACATCAGTGCACCGTGGAGGTATTTTAATCTACTTCTCATTACTATAAAAAAATATCTGCTTGGAATCGTTCAGCGCGCCGGATTGCGCATTGCTTTGCCCACTTTATTTCCCAGTGGTCGCAAAATCGGACGGTTTCCCTCACGTTTTTCTACCCCTGACATTTTCGCGGGTTGTTCGATCCCACTTTCTTTAAGATCCTGTATTTGTTGCTTGATCCTCCCAGAGCCTACCAAGTTCTGGGTAATATCATTATCTACTGGGAACTCTTCCCGCAATTCAACGAGCTTGAGTAACACACCCAATTGACGCAGCAATTCAAGTTCACCATAGCCGATATCGTTGGGGAGCGGTCGATTATCACGCGTGTAGACCTCCGATGCAGCTAGTGCCTGTTCGATCCTACTGACATCCTGATTTATCTGCTTTCCCTGAATTTGAATTGTTTCAGAACTACTGCCCGCTACCTCACCTTGCTGAGATAGCTTCAAGCGCAGAACGCCCAATACAGACTTGGTCTGCCCAATGTCTTTTCTAACCGCTAGAATTTCCTCACGAAGAGCTTCAAGCTCAATACTTGGAGACATCTTGTCTTGATCACTCTCATGCGTTGACCGCTCTATAAGTTCGGCTGCGCTAACTCTCATTGCGAAACATGAACCCGCTATGATGCACACATACAAGGCCACTATGCCATTTAGGTATCTCAGTCTCATCGATTTCATGTGCACTATTCCAATTCGGTAAATACCTGCATGCTCGTCGCAGACTGGTTGCCGGCATTCAGATACGCCTGATAGTCTGCTTCACTGTTCGCAACCGTCGGATCCCATCCCATTGCGAGTTCGTAACTATTCGGAATGCCGTCACCATCGAAATCGAAAGAGTCCGGGTTCTGGTGATAAATATTGAGCGACTCCCAATACAACAGCCCGTCTCCGTCGGCATCAGTCAGAAACAAATGCGCGTCCGCGTTGAACGCCAGTGGGTCGGAACCATACATCCCAACTTCTTCCCAGTTGGTCAGTGTATCGTTATCGAAGTCATCGCCGTTAGGGTCGCTGGTGGGCTGATCGGAGTATTGCAAGCGCAAGAAGAAGCGAGAGCCGTCCGAGTTGAAACCATAATTAATGGCGGTTCCTGTTCCAGACTCGATCAGTGGAAGATAAAACCAATCGATGAGATTCTCCGACCACTGGAGAAAGTAGGTGCGATCAGTCACCCCATCCCAATCCAAGTTCCAAGAATCATTGCCCCCCTGGGTAAGGTCGGGGGTCTGTTGCTCGCCTTGGGCATGAACCGCAATCGGCAACACCAGACCAAGCATAAATATGAGAATCCGACAGTTCATCGTGATTCCTCCTCAGTTGTATTTTTGACTGCATCACGTTTCCAGAACTGAATCCTCACATCTTTGGGACGTGGTGGATTAGCTTTCAGATATCGCTGGCGCTCGATCCTCGCTTGTTTGCGCTTCTCATAGGCTGTTTTCAAGCGTTCATGTTCCACGCGATATAGCGCATGAAGCGCCTCGACTCCCTCGATCGCGGCGGCGTCGCTGGCGTCACCTTCGACGAGAATGAACGTTGGCTCCTTAGTTGAGAAAGCAGGAATTTTGCCCGGCCAGATATCAGCGCCCTCGATTTCTGAGCTCACATTTCCTATACCGAAATATGGATCGTAGTAACGGCCATCCAGTTTAAAAAGTGTAAATCCCGTCAGATGATTGAAGTCCACATTGCTCCAAGCTTCATAGATTTCGCCATCATGCCTCCATTGTAGTTTCGTCGCCCTGTGATCAACCACTGTGGCTGAAAGGGAAAACACCAACGCGTTGTCCATCGCCTCAATATCGGCTTTCTGCTCATCGCTGAGGCTCGCCCAAAACGCCTCGTCGTCGATTCCTGGTTGAACGGCCACTTTGGGTTCCGGCTTGATATACCCCGGGTCTTCCACTCTTTGCATCCTGATTATCCGACCCTTATCAGGATGACTAATTTCCCGCACCACCGGTAAATTCGGTAACACCCTCGGCGGTTTAGGTTCAGGATATTTTCCTTCGCTCACACCTCCGGAAATTTCAACATCCTGTGCCAGAAGCCGCAATCCCGTAATCAGCCAAAAAAACAAGACCAGTGGTTTTGCAACATAGCGGCGTAGATTAAACATACCGTAAGAAGAATGCCATTACTTACACGATTCAAGAACAATAATCCAAATACTATGACTGCTTGATATCGTTACTGAAATTGAACCCTTAGCGCTTGGTGGGCGCGACGTGTGACATCTAAACCAGCACGCTCAGAGCGCATTAACCTCGGCTCGTAATGCCTAACCTCCTCGTATAAGCGCGGATCCATAAAATATAGTTTGAACTCATGTCGGTGACATTGGGTCAAATATATACCCGCTATCGTCCTATTCAACCGACTGCACAGACCACGGAATCGTCTCGCCGGCATACATCGGGACCACGGTTTCACCATAAATGGCTGGCACCTCAAAGGGTTCGCGCACGAGTGTCACCACCTTCTCAGCGGGCGTCACGTCGTAGAGACGTCGAGCGTTGTCTGAAACGAAGGCTTGAAGGTTTTGCTGACAGCCGTTCTTGGTAAACAGATCGGCAAGCACTTGAAGCGCGATAGGTGCGGTGAACACACCCGCAGCGCATCCACAGCATTCTTTCTTCTCGCGCGGGTGCGGTGCCGAGTCACTACCAAACATCAGTCGAGGATGTGCTTTCAATGCAGCGTCGAGTAAAGCATCTCTGTCTTCCGGACGTTTTGCGATCGGCTTACAGAAAAGATGCGGGTTGAGCATTCCACCCGCAACATCGTCCAAAGTGATCAGTAAATGCTGGAGAGTCACCGTGGCGCGTAGGTTTTCGAACTCGTCGAGCAGTTCCACCGCCGCCGCCGTCGTGATGTGCTCCATCGTGATATTCAGCTTCGGGAACTTCGTCGCCAGGTGGCGATAGGTGGCCAAAAACTCTGTCTCCCTATCCATCACAAACCCATGGGTCTCGCCGTGGATCAGTAGCGGCATTCCCATTTCTTCCATCAAACGAATCGTCGGCTCTACCGAATCAATCGCCTTCACGCCTGCTTCTGAATTGGTCGTCGCTCCCGCGGGGTAAAGTTTGATCCCGATGATATGGTCTTTCGCCGCCAACAACTCAGCCTCAGAATACTGACGAAAGAACAAGGTCATAAACGGAGCGAAGGCATTCTTGCCTATCGCTTGCAGAATCCTTCCGCGATAGCCATGAACGGCATCCAAAGAATCTACAGGCGGCACCAGGTTGGGCATGATCACCGCGCCGGAGAAGGTCTCCGCACTTAGTGGCGCCACGAGTTCGAGCATGTCGCCATCTCGAAGGTGCAAATGCATGTCGAGAGGCGTATTTAGAGTCAATTGATCCATCATCTAGTTATGCCTCCGCAATCCTCAGACCGCAAAGCGAATCTCACGTCCCCTTCCATCGGCGATTCCCTACTCGCCATGGTCGGACTGAAAGCACTACCGTCCCTAAAGCTCGGCGATGCGCTTCCATCAGTGTCCGCCAAGAACCAAAATGGAGAGAAAGTTGATCTCGCCGATCACGCCAGCGCGACTTGGCTCTTGGTCTACTTTTACCCCAAAGCAAACACCCCGGGGTGCACGGCCCAGGCACGCTCCCTCCGCGACAACTGGGACGAACTTCTCACCGCAGGTGTAGAAGTGATTGGTGTCTCCAAGGACTCCGTATCGTCACAGAAAAAGTTCAGCGAGCAAAAGAACCTTCCGTTCACCCTACTCGCCGATGGGGACGGAACCATCGCCAATGCGCTTGGGGTGCCTCACATCGCCGGCATGACAAAACGCTCCGCCTTTCTATTCCACAATGGATCACTGGTCTGGAAAGACCTCTCAGCCAGCACTTCGAAACAGGCTGCCGACGTGCTCAAGGTAGTGCAAAACCATTGATACAGAATGGCACTGTTTAAGCGGTAGTTCGGTAGCTTTAGATGACCGCGAATACCGCTCATACGGCCGAGACGGCCGCGCTCCTTGAGTCATACTCGCCGGTGGCGATCTTAAAACAGTGCCATTACCATTGAAATATTCACTGCACTTCCTACTACCCTGCCCCCTCTCTCGGGATCACATCACGTGAGGATACTTTTGATCACTTTAGACGGTTCGACGCCAGTAAGTCTGTAGTCGAGGCCTTGAAACTTCTTGGTGAAGCGTTCATGGTCGATGCCGAAACGGTTCAGAAGAGTCGCGTGCAAGTCGTGGACGCTGACGACATCCTCGACGGCGGCGTAGCCGAGTTCGTCGGTGGCACCGTGAACGTGGCCGCCTTTGATGCCTGCACCTGCCATCCAGACTGAGAATGCTTTGATGTGGTGGTCGCGGCCATCACCTTGACCCATTGGGGTGCGACCGAATTCCCCTCCCCAGATGACCAGCGTATCGTCAAGCAAACCACGCTGCTTGAGATCCTTGATGAGGGCGGCGGATGCCTGGTCGGTGAGATTCGCGCTGTAGGGCATGTTTTTCTCGATTGCGCGGTGATGGTCCCAACCGCGGTGATAGAGTTGCACAAAGCGCACACCGCGTTCCAACATACGGCGGGCAAGAAGACAGTTGGAAGCGAAGGAGCCATCACCGGGGTCTTTCACGCCATACATGTCGAGAATATGTTGAGGTTCTCCCTTCATATCGGTGAGATCCGGCACAGAGGACTGCATGCGAAATGCCATTTCGTATTGTGAAATACGGGTCTCGATCTCTGGATCGTAGCGCTCCTTGTCGAGCATCCCATTGATGCGCTTGACCTCCTCGATGACTTGACGCTGGGTGGATTGGCAGACGCCCTCAGGATTTCCTACGTAGTGAACGGCGTCACCTTTCGATTGGAACTGAACGCCTTGGTATTTGGAGGGCAGGAATCCGGCCGACCATTGGCGTGCAGAAATCGGCTGATCCGGATCTTTCCCTCTGGAGACCATGACCACATAACCCGGAAGGTTCTGCGTCTCAGAGCCAAGCCCGTAAAGCAACCAGGAGCCCATGCTCGGGCGGCCTTTGAGAATTGAACCGGAGTTCATAAAGGCGTGGGCGGGATCGTGGTTGATCTGCTCGGTAACCATCGAGCGAATCACGCAAATATCATCAGCGACGGAGCCAATGTGCGGGAAAATATCCGAGATTTCGATCCCCGCCTTACCGTATTTTTTAAAACCGGTGAACGACCCACGGGCGATCAGTTCCCTACCCTGAAGTTGGGCAAGCTGCTGACCTTTGGTAAAGGATTCCGGAAATGCCTTGCCATCGAGCTTGTTGAGTTCGGGCTTTGGGTCGAAGGACTCAAGATGCGAGGGGCCACCCGCCATACAGAGGTGGATGACACGCTTCGCCTTGGCGGGGAAATGAGGTTCGCCTTGGATTAGCGATTGTGGCAGGCTTTTGGCTCCTGCGAACTGAGAAAGCGCAATCCCACCCAGGCCAGCGAAACTTTTCTTGAGGAAAGTCCGGCGTGACCAGTCGTTCTGCAACGCTCTATAAAGCGCGACTTGTTTCTGGAGTTCGTTCATCGGTTCAGTATCGCGTGATGGTTTCGTGAAGGTTCAAAATGACCCGGCAAAGTTGCTCCATCGGGTCGCTATCCGGATCGTCTTTCCGTAGTGTTTCGAGAAAGGATTCCAAGTGCTTCAACTCGTCTTGAGTGGGCTCACGGGAAATAGCCAGCGTATAGGCGTGTTTAATTTTCTCTGCATCGGAGGCTTGTGGTTTTTCAGCCTTAAGTCTGGCGGCAAGTCCTTTCGCGGCTTCGACGAATGTCGGGTCGTTGAGAAGGGTTAATGCCTGTTGCGGAGAGTTCGATTGGAAACGATCGACGGCGCATTCTTCTCGGGACGGCGCGTCAAAGGCGGCGAGCATGGGGTGCATGAAGGTCCGTTGCCAATGGGTGTAGAGTCCACGGCGGTATTGATCGGTTCCGATGGACGCCTTGTAAGTTCTCTGCGGGAAATTCAAGTTCGCCCAATAACCTTCCGGCTGGTAGGGCTGCATCGAGGGCCCACCGATGCGCTCATCGTGCAGCAGACCGGAAATTGCGAGCGCGTTGTCGCGGATAAACTCGGCATCGAGTCTCCGAGGAGACTGCTCGGAAAGAAGCCTGTTTTCCGGATCGATCTCGGCGAGTTGTTCGTTTTTCGCAGAGACTTGCTGGTAGGTATGAGAAGTCACGATGAGGCGAACCATGCGTTTCACATCCCAGCCGGATTCGCGAAAATCGGCGGCGAGCCAATTGATCAGATCGGGATGTGAAGGCCACTCGCCTTGGTTACCAACATCGTTGAGGATGTTGGAAAATCCTTTTCCGAAGAACTGCTTCCACAAGCGGTTCACAAAATGGCGGGCGGTGAGTGGGTTTTCTTCGGCAAGCAACCAGTCCGCGAGATGGAGACGGTTCAGGCGTTCGTTTGATGCTGGAGTGTTTTGAGAGAGGAAATCCGGGAAGGCAGGTTCGACTTTCTCCGCCGGAGTCATCCAGTTGCCACGGGTCAATATATGGGCGTCTGGGATTTCGTCCGCAGGCAGTGTCTGCGCAATCATCGAATGCGCGTATCCCGCATGAGTCGCGAGCATGTCCTCTCGTGCCTTTTTGTAATCGGCAGGAAGCTGGTCATCTGGTGTGGTGGCCAGAAGAAAGGCTGCGGTGAGCTCCGGATTTTTGGTTTCGTCCGAAGAAAGTGCGGAGGCAAGCTGCGAGCGCAGCGCTTTCGGGTCACCGGGCACGGGATCAACGAAAGGAGAAATCGAGACGCGAACCTTTCCGATATCGCCTGAAGCGATCTTGAGAGTTAGCTCTGTTGCTTGGTGATAATTCGCAGTGGATTTCAGATGATGAACCGCGTGGTGAGGCATGCTTGCGGCATCCGACGGTTCTTCCCAAATCGCAGGAGCGGATTGCCATGCGTCCTCCAATAAAGGCGACTGATAACCGTTCCGGTATTTTGCTGGGTGGCGGCGGTCGGCTTGTTTATAGGCGATGGGGAGTGTGTTTCCATCGACAGAGAACACCGGTGTCATGGTGAATTTACCGTCCTCTCGCCGACCGACATGGTCTTTATTTGCGGGGTCGGGTAGAGCTTCCAGCAGTAGTGAGCGGATCGGAGTCCCGACAGGAATCTCAAAGGTCAGAGTGATCGAGTCATTTTTGGCCGGTGATCCTGTGAATAAAACCGTCTTATCCTCTCCAATCTGGATCGGGGCGTTTGCTGAGGAAATGGCCTGCGAAGGGGTGAGCTGAAGCCACCCGCTTGGATTTTCAGAAACAAAGCTCTTGGTCTGGGTAAGCCATTGAGAATATTCGTCTTCAGCCGTAGTCGCGGCCATCTGGGTTATGGCTGTGACGGATTGGTTACGTGCGCTTTCAAGGCGTTCACGCATGGAACGGCTGGGGGCGAATATTTCGGGAGGAAACGGTGACTCATTGGTAAAACCGGGAAGGTCTTTGTTAGGGGTATTGCTGTAAGTCGTGTAGATCCCCCATTGGCGCACATCGTTGAAAAATGCCGCCAATGCGTAAAAGTCGCGCTGGGTGAATGGATCGAACTTGTGATCGTGGCACTCGGCACAACCTGTCGTTAAGCCCAGCCAGGCTCCGCCGATAGCGCGGACGCGGTCTGCGGCTGATTTCGCGAGGTATTCTTTCGCTTGGGCGCCGCCTTCGCGGGTCATCAGATTCAAGCGCAGAAATCCGGTAGCGATTTTTTCTTCGTCGCCAGCATCGGGAAGCAGATCGCCAGCGAGTTGCTCTCGCGTAAATTGATCGAATGGCTTGTTTTGGTTAAACGCATCGATCACGTAATCGCGGTAAGGAAATACGCGCGCATTTTGATCTCCATGATAACCGACCGTATCGGCGTAGCGCACCGCATCCAACCATGGCACTGCCATGCGTTCGCCGTAGTGCGGGGATGCTAGCAGGCGATCAACCTGTTTCTCGTATGCGTCCGGCGATTCGTCGGCGAGGAAATTCTCAAGCTCCTCGGGAGTCGGCGGAAGGCCGGTCAAATCAAGCGACAGGCGGCGTAGTAACGTGGTCTTTTTTGCCGTGGGAGACGGCTTGAGGTCATGAGCTGCGAGATTACGCCAGATAAACGCATCGATAGGATTTTCCGCATCTGTCGCTGGCACTTCGGGCTTTTCGATGACCGCGAAAGCCCAATGCTCTTCATAGACCGCCCCTTGCTCGATCCAGCGGGTAATCAGATTTTTTTGCTCCTCTGATAACGATTTGTGAAAATCCGGTGGCGGCATGACATCATTCTCGTTCGTGGAGAAAATCCGCTGCCAGACGACACTTTTCTCTGAGTCACCAGGGACGATAGCTCGCTGGTCAGTATCCGATTCCAATACCGAATAAGCACCTTCCGCAGTATCAAGACGCAGGTTTTTCTCACGCGTGGTCGAATCAAAACCATGACAAGCAAAGCAATTGTCCGAGAAGATGGGCCGGATGTGGGCATTGAAACTCACCGTGCCAAGAGTCTTGGGATTGACCGTTGAATTTACGGAGTTGTCCCCGGGCATGTTGCCGACAAGATCACTGGCACTTCGTTCGTCAAAACTCCGCGCCGCCAACCACCCCAAGACAACAATCAATGCGATAATTAAAATGGAGAGGAATCCTAAAATACGGTTGGAAGGGCGAGACATTGGTATGGATATTTTACGTAATCGATCAGGTTTTGGGCGTTTAGGTTGTGGAAAATAATACGTCAATCAAGCCCACGCCTTGCACCCTATGTCATGAAACTTGAACGTTTCAGAGCGAAAAATCCACATCAGACCTCTGGGAAACCGATGAGCCCCCCTCCCTAGCTCCGCGCACCCGCCAAAACCCCCACCGATAGCACTGAGCTTAAAACCTGAGTATTGGTATAAACTCAACAACAATGCGCTATGCCAACATGTCCTCGTGACGCGCGGGTTTCTCATCTTCGTCATCCATGAGACGCTTGAAGTGCAACTGCACCACTCGCCGCCCATTGGCTTTCGTGACCGTTCCACGAAAGCCTGTCACTTCAAAGCGCTCGCCACTGCGAGGGACGTGACCAAGCATCTGAGTCACGTATCCGCCGATGGTGGATACATCTTCACTGTTTAGTTCGAGGTCGGTGAAGTCTGCCAACTCGTAGAGACCGAGACCACCATCCACGAAAAACTCGTCATCACTCACACGGTGAAATTCATCAATTTCTTCATCGAACTCGTCGTGAATATCGCCGACCAGTTCCGCCATCACATCGTCGAGGAAAACCACACCAACGGTGCCGCCGAACTCATCAACGACCAAGGCAAGGTGCGCATGTTCTTTAAGGAAAAACTCCAGCAAACGATCGAGCGTCAGCTTTTCGGGCACCGGTAAAAGTTCCCGCTTAATGCTCATCAGACTCGTCTCAGCCTTCGGTCGATTGTCATTACCAGAAATCGATGCCAGCCTCAGCATGTCTTTGATATGAACCATACCCACTGCCGAATCCAAATGCCCACGGGCAATCGGAAATCGCGTATGGCGGCTTGTCACGGCTTGTTGGACATTTTCTTCAAAAGTCTGATCAATATCGAGCGCAATGACATCGTTGCGTGGCGTCATGATGTCGCGTGCACACAGATCACTCAACTCGAGCGCATTGACCACGATATCTCGTTCGGTCGCTGTGACGTCGGTGTCTTTTCCTGATGCATTCACCAACATCTGCAACTCCTCTGCGCTGTGAATTACATCACCTTCACGCACTGGGCGGATGCCGAAAAGACTCCGCATCAACCAAGCGGAAAGCTTCTCCAGCACCGCGCTTAAGGGATAGAGGATACGCCGGAAAACTATCAACGCACCGCCGCAGCGAAGAATAGTGTCCACGGGGTGACGGATTCCGATCGACTTCGGTATCAACTCACCAAAAATAACCAGTGCGGAAAGCACAACCACCGCTGAAATTGTCGTCGTAAGAATTTCGACCAATTCACTGGTAAGCGAATCCACCCATCCAAATTTTGTGATCCACAGTCCAAGAGGTTCCGCCAAGGCCGGCACAGTCACCAATCCGAGCAATAACATGGTTGTCGTCATTCCCATCCGCGTCGCCGAGAGAAACTTCTCAGGATTCTCCGCGATTCGGCGTGCAATGCGATATTTCCGCGATTCTTTGCGCAACGTATAGTCGAACTCATCATCGGACTTCGCCTCATCCTCGAGGTCTATCCCACGGATTTTTTCGATCGCGAATTCACTGGCGACAAAGAACGCGGTGAGCAAAATCAGCACCAGCACGATGCTCAATTTCCAAGCCCAGTCAGACCATACCAATGCTCCCGCTACATCAGCTGTGCTGGCAAAGCTTGTAATGAAATGATGAAAGTAATGACTCGTATTCATTCTAGATCGATCCCTGCCAAGTAAATCTTGCTGGTGGGGTCGAAACGTTCAACCAAATTGTGGCGGACGCAGTGGTGCTTGAAATGTTAAAGCTTCTCGTAATTTCCATCCTGTCGCTTCTCGAGGATGGTAAAACCTGCCGACTTTGCATCGCTGATCGACAGCGGTTTAGTGATCTTAGGTGTGTTGATTTTACTGATCACCTTTTTCACAGGTGACTTACAGAGCGGGCACACTTCAAGGGCTGGGCGCTCTACGGGGCGGCGAAGCTCAAACCCCCTGCGGCAAGTTCCACAGCTCTTATCGGGATCGACGGCAATGTATTCGTAAATCGGCATCGAAGAACTCCTGTGTGAAATGAGAAACGTGACAGTATCCATCACTCTATCTCATATATCTCTTCGGATCATCAAGAATACAAAGAACCGGACCAGCAGATCAAGCCAGGCCCGGTTCATTAAAAAGTTCGCTACTGCGAGCGACGTAAAATTACCAGCTCGATTTTGTCACACCAGGAATATGCCCTTTCGAAGCAAGCTGGCGGAACGCGATACGCGAAAGTTTAAAACGACGAAGGAAGCCATGGCGACGACCTGTCACTCCACAACGGTTGACTACGCGGGTAGGGCTGGCATTGCGTGGTAGCATGCTCAGACCAACGTAGTCTTTTTCTTCAATGAGTTTAGCGCGAAGATCCGCATACTTTTCAACGGTCTCCTGCTTGCGCTTGTTTCGTGCGATCCAACTTTTTTTAGCCATAATTTGAGGGCGCAATATAGCGACTCCATGAGAATTGCAACCGATTTTGAATATATTTTACGTTTCCAAATTACTTTATCCATCCTAAGCAATTTTTAACCACCGCCTATCGAACTAAGCTCGACCTAAATTCACAGCCCACACCCGCAGCAAAAACGTATCTCATGGACAACATCTCCATTCCCGTGCGCAAATTGGCAGATATTACCAGTTGAGCTATCGCAAGGGCACTCTATCAGTATTACAATGTCGTCAGCGAAACACGCGCCCAAATCCCCTTTCCCCTTTGAACTGGTCAACGGCCACCTCACGGAGATCGAGAAGGAAATCCGCGCCCAAGCAGATTTGTTCGAGCAAGAAGTTCGGGATTACTTCACCTATGTTTGCGACACCAGCGGGAAACGCATTCGCCCCGCCCTATCTATTCTCGTTGCCGGGGCCCTCGGAAATTGCAACCGTGAGCATCACCGCCTGGGCGTCATCTTGGAACTCATCCACCTGGCAACCCTCATTCACGATGACATCATTGACGGAGCTGACACCCGCCGCGGTGCTCCAACCGCGAACGCAAAATGGGGCAACTCCATGAGTGTGTTGCTCGGCGACTGTCTTTTTGCCCACGCCATGACGGAAGCCACCGCGTTCGACGATATGAAGATCTGCCGCAAAATCGGCAAAGCCTCACGCGACGTCTGCACCGGTGAAATCATCCAGACACAGCGTCGATTCGATCTAAATCTCGAACGCGAAGGCTATTTTCGCATCATCGAGATGAAGACCGGCGCACTTTTCGCCGCCGCCACGGAACTCTCCGCCGCACTTGCCGGTGCCAGCGAGTCCGAACAGAAGTCCCTCTACACCTACGGGATGAAACTGGGCACTGCGTATCAAATCTACGACGACTGCGTCGATCTCGTCGGGCAGGAAGCAGCCATCGGGAAAACGCTCGGTACGGACTTACAGCGCGGCAAGCTCACCCTTCCCGTCATCAACCTTCTCGAAGCCGTCTCCGAAGAGCAACGCGCAGCCATCGAAGCCCTGATCCTCGCCGATGAGCCACTCGACGCCACCGCACTGGAAGGCATCACCGACCACCGTGATGCCCTCACCGCAGCGACTCTCACCGCCTCCGAACTTCTTAATGAAGCCCGCTCCGAACTCCTTTTCCTTCCCCGGAACGAGAGTAAAGACGCACTTGCACAGATCACCTACTATCTGGACGGCCTGCTCGCCGATTGCGCTTCCAAGTGAGGAAAATTAGCCATCTCAGGCAGGAAATGGGCCTTGATTCGAGTCCCTTCTTGGCAAACCACGCCGTAATCCTTTACATTTCCTGATTGCAAGGTGTTGAAAATTATGAACACTTGCCAATCCAGCGGTTTGTTTACAAAAGTTCGATGGTCCCGATCATCGTTGCTATCAAGCCTTTGAAAACAAGCCATAGGATACGGTCAGCTCGACCCCCTTCCCCGCACAGACCAAAACCAAGAAACGCCATGGCGAATCTCTCCATCAAAGTCTCTGAAACAGAGTCTATCGAATTCCCTATCGAGAAGAAGTCCACTATCATCGGCAGAAGCGCCGAGTGCGACCTCGTCATCAATAACAGCTACATCTCGTCTCAGCATGCCGTCGTCCATCGCTCCGACGACAACACCTTCATCATCGAAGACAGAGACTCCACGCACGGCGTGACGGTAAACAACATCAAAGTCATCGCCGAAAAGCTCAAGCATGGCGATTCCATAAGGCTTGGCCAATTGGAGATCATCTTTACCTCGATCGCCGACGACTCATCGCTACCGCCGACGAACCCAGCAGCGCCAAACGTCAATGCTCCCGCACCGCCCGTCTTGCGCCGCAAAACCCCGCCCGCGCCTAGCTACCCATCGACTCAAAACTACGGCAGCGAAACCTCGAAGCTTCGCACATCAGCTACCAACGCCACCCCAACTCCACTCGTTCGTCCGATACCAGCAGCCGCTGCATCAAGCACAGCTTTGGAAACAACGCCCACAACAGCTGTAGCCAGCGGGCCACTTACCAGCCCCCTTAGTCGCGCCCGAAAAACCGCCTTAATCCGCTCGGGACTACCTGTACAAAAAACTGAGCCAGGCCCACGTAACGGAGAACTCTCCGCCGTACCCGACGCCCTCGGAACCAGTACGCACACAGAATCCGAGATCGCCGAGATGGAGCAAAAGCTCATCGAGCTGAAGGAAAAAGAAACCACTAGTCGCCGCAACTATGACGACGCAATGGAAGAAATGCGCACCGACATCGCTGAACTTACCAGACATCGGCGAAAACTCCGCGAAGAGCTCGACGACCTGAACGACCGTCATCGCACCATCAATGCCCGCATCGATGATGAGGACGATGCCTTCCTGCCGGTCGTTTACGAAATTGTAAAGCGCGTCGATCTTCTTGAAAATCTCATCGAGACCGCAAAGAGCTCCAAGATGGCAAACAACGACTTCGTCAAGCAACTCGAAACCCTCAGCGAATCGTTCTCCGATCTCTACGACCGCCACAACATCAAGCAAGAAAGCATCGAGCCAGGAACGGCTCTGAATATGATGTTGCGTAGAAGAATTAAGATCGTCGACGAGAGCGGGCAAGAAGACATTGAGGCCAACAAAACCGATCAACCAAAGATGCCTTCCCAGCCGAAAGTGTTAAAAACTGTCCGTCCCGGCATCATCTATGCACCGACCGGTGGAGCAGAGGCAATTTTGAGGAAAGTGGAAGTCGTTGTAGAGCACTCTTGACCGACGAGTCGATTCGCGACTAAGTGTGCAGCAAGAACCAATTTTTCGTCGCAAGGGTTCGGCACGACTTCCCCAAGCTCACACTATGGCAAACAAGCAATTCGTCGGAATCGACCTAGGAACCACCACTTCAGGCCTCGCCTGTCTTCGCGCTGACGGTTCACCGGAAATCGTCCCCAATGCCGACGGCGAACGGCTTACCCCATCCGTCGTTTATTTTGACCCATACGAGGACGTAAAACTCGTCGGCTCATCAGCTCGCGACGGCGGCGACCCATCGCGCACTGTGTTTCAAATCAAGCGCTACATGGACGACCCCACGCACATTGTGGAAATCGATGGAGCAAAGTGGACACCAGCAGAGATTTCCGCGCTCATTCTTTCCAAACTTAAACGCGAGTGCTCCAGAATTATCGGTGAGTTCGAAGAGGCAGTGATCACAGTCCCCGCAAACTTCAACGAACTCGCACGCCGGTCAACCATCGCCGCAGCTGCCATGGCCGGGATCAAAGTAAAGCGATTAGTCAACGAGCCAACCGCAGCCGCACTCTACTACGCACATCGTGATCAAATCATCGGGAAAACCCTCGTCTACGATCTTGGCGGAGGCACGCTCGACATCACCGTGCTCGAAATTGACGCTCAAAGAAACGTCAAGATCCTCACCTCAGAAGGGGCACGCCACCTCGGAGGCGCAAACTTCGATGAAGCCATTCTCGAAATCTACGGCGCAGAGTTCAAGAAAACTCAAGGGGGGGAGCTATTCACAAACGACGGGCAAAAGCGCCGTATCCTCCAACTTGGAGAAGAAGCCAAAAAGATGCTCTCCAAGCTTCAGAGAGTCACTGAGACTGTATCTAATGAAGGCGGTGGCATCGCTCGCGTCGAGCTTACCCGTGAAATCTTCGAACAAGCCATTTCACGGCTCCTCGCGCGCACCGAAATGCTCGTTGAGCAGGCGCTAAACTCCGCGAACATCAGCATCAGTGACCTCGACCACGTCGTGCTCGTCGGCGGCAGCACCCGCATCCCCGCCGTGCGCGCACTACTCGAACGCATAACCGGAATGACACCACGCTCATGTGGTAATGTCGACGAATGCGTTGCCCTCGGGGCCGCGCTATTCAGCGCCAACGCATCCAATATTCAAGAAGTCGCCAACACCGGCTACGGAACACTCGCGCTCGTCGACGACCCTGACACTGGCGGCTTGGTCTTCCAAAATTGCATCGTCATCGAAAAAGACACTCCGATCCCATGCGAATGCTCACAGACTTATTGCACCAGTGAAGATGATGAGCGCATCATCGAGGTGGAAATTACCCAAGGCGAGGACACCCACCCCCGCTACGTTGACGTCATCGGACGCATCACCTTGGAGGTCCCCCCAAACCGTCCCGCAGGTTGCGAGGTCACGGTAACTTACAGCTACGACGAGAATCAACGAGTCCAGGTTCACGTCCTCGACCACGACACCGGCAAGAGTGAAAAAGTCACCATCCAATACAGAGGTGCCGGCGTGATCGACCAACGTGCCATCGAGCGTAAAGGCTCGTATTTGAAAAAACTCCGCATCGAATAATTTCATCAAATTATTATCTCCGCACATCGTAACGTTCTACTCCTCGACTCATGGCTGGAATCAAAAGCTTCTTCAACAAACTCCTCAGCAACAAAACACCATCATCGGCTGCTGATGCATTCCCCGCACCATCCGATTTGCCGACCAATTCCACCGCCGCATCCGCAACCAATTCGGAAGAGTATTCTCTAGATTCCGGACAAAGCGCAGCCGAACTCTACGAGCAAGTTCGCGCCGCCAGTGCACCCATCAACGCGGAAACTCCAGACGAAGAACTCTGCGGACTCCACGCGGGAATGACTACGGAAGACGTCGAACAACAGTTGGCCTACCTTTACCGACGCTATAACCGCGCGGCAGCCAGTCTTGATGCAACGATGAATCGCGAAGCTGAAATCATGCTCGACGCCATCGTCGCCATGCGCAAAAAATACCTCGGTAAATAACCAATCACGTCACGAGAGATCGCGGATTCTCTTCCACACCATGGGAACCATCAACGAAATACCGGAAGAAGAGCGGCCACGCGAAAGGTTGATCCGGCTTGGCGCAAAATCCCTCAGCACGGCTGAACTTCTCGCTCTGTTTTTCCGTGTCGGAGGTATTGGATATTCCGCCGTAGATCTCGGACGTGATTTAATGAATCACTTCCCCGACCTCAACAAAATGTCTCGCGCATCCATTGACCAACTCACTGAAGTGCGGGGCATCGGAAAGGCCAAAGCCTGCGAACTTCTCGCCGCTTTCGAACTCGGCAACCGCGCCGCCGCGGAAAGAGCCACTTCCATAGCCATGAACTCTCCAGACGCGATTCTCAGCCTGCTCGGTGGCGAGCTTCGCGCGTCGCATCAAGAACTACTTAAGGCCGTCCTCGTAGATACCCGTCATCAACTCATCAGGGTCGCAAACATCTCACAGGGAAGCTTGAATGAATCCATCGCTCACCCACGGGAGATCATTCGTCCGGCACTGCTCGCCTCTGCCTACGGGATCATCCTCGTGCACAACCACCCATCAGGCGATCCTACGCCTTCTCGTGCCGATAAAAACCTGACCACACGTATCAACGAAGCCTGTGATCTGTTGCAAGTTCACCTCGTTGATCACATTATTGTAGGCACCGCCTCAAGCCACTCTGCGGGGTATTTTTCGTTCCGCGAATCAGGCCTTCTTTAGCTATCATCCAATGATCCATCCCACTGCGATTCTCGAAGGTAATATTCAATTCACTCACGGCGAGAGCTCGGTGACCATTGCCCCCTACGCAGTGCTCCGCGGCAATATCGTCATCGGTGATCAATGCACCATCGAGCCCCATGCATGCATCGAGGGAACAGTAAAAATTGGCGATCACTGCTTCATTGGCCATCACTCACTGATCGGTGGACTCCCGCAGGATCTCTCCTTCGACCCGAAAACAGAAAGCGGCGTCATTCTTGGAAACCACAACACCATTCGAGAGCAGGTCACTATCCATCGGAGCACCCAAGCTGGAGGCAATACCATTCTCGGTGATCATAATTTCCTCATGAGCTCCTCCCACGTGGCGCATGATGTGACCATCGGCGATCACAATATTTTCGCCAACGCCGTCCTCCTCGCAGGGCATATCCATGTCGGCAACCACACCTTCCTCGGCGGAGGTGCGGGGTTTCATCAATTCATCAAGATCGGAGACCGGTCGATGACTCAGGGCAACTCATCGATCAGTCAAGACGTCCCTCCTTTCACCATCGTCTATGGCCCCAACAAGGTTGCAGCTTTGAATGTGATCGGCATGCGTCGAGGAGGAATTGACGCCGCAGAGCGCAGTGAACTAAAATCCGTATTTAAAGCCATCTTTCGAGACGGTGCAAAAAACGAGTCCCTTCTAGCCAGCTGTGACGCTACGCAGAGTGAGGTAGTGAAAACTTTCCTCGCAGCCTTCCTCTCACCTAGCCGCAAAGGTATCTGCCGACGAATGTGACAAGGAACTTATTGCCAAGACGTCAAAGCGAAAACCTGGTCGTCAGTTGGACTACGCAATCGCCCGGGAAAGCGAAGTTCATCGATCATCAGCATCGCTGACAATCCATCGGTAAAGTGCGCGGTAACTGCCATCACCTTACCATTTGGCGCCTCCGTATCCCGTGGGATAGAATTCTCAATATAGTCACCGAAGGCATCGCCTTTTTTCACTAAGGTCAATTGCGCGCTGCCGCTTGCACCTGAAATGGGTCCCATCACCTTCAAGGCCATCCACTGAGCAGGATCTTCACCTTCCGGTAGAGGCATTCCGATTATTGACGTACGGTGGATCGACACCCATAGCGGAACGGCATCACCAGGTCGTGTCTTGGAAAACTCACGCCAGCTACGCTCCGCTGCACCGACCAGAACCTCCCAATCAATTCGCATCTCTCCGTCGTCTGCAATTTCCACAAATACCACACCAAGCTGCCCCTCACCTGCCCTACCCATAGTTACCACTCCAAAGCGTCTATCAAAACGTGACACCTCGGAGTAATTTAGTACCGACAAGCCTTTCATATAACTGAAGTCCACACCGTATGCTTCACTCCATTTTCGCACTAAAGGCTCGAGTAACCCGGGAAAGCGAATCACTTCCAAAAGCTCATCCACGTCATCAACCCCAGAAAACTCATCGATAAACTTCACTACGTCCTCTCTAGTTCTGACCGCTCGATCAGTATCCTTGTTTAACCCAGCACTTGTCATGCTGCTTTCCTTGTCGGCGATAAACTCCTGTTGCGAAGAAAACATGAAAAACGCCACCACCGCACATAGCCCAAACAATACCCCCACAAGCGTTCCCATCATTCCTGCGTTTTTTTGCCGATGCTCGATAACATCACTCTGTGTCGCCTTCTCGTGAAGGCGGGAAAACGGCACCGCACCCTGCGCTTCAATTTCACCACCCTGGCTTAAGACCGGCTTTCCCTTTTTCGCGTGGATAGGCCCAGATGTCGCTAATGATTCCGGAATAATCTCACCACCGTCCTCCTTCTCATTCACCTCTGGCTTCAGTAGCGCCCAGCCGTAATGCGGACAAATCCCATCAGAACCCATCCCAACATCGCTCGGATCTACGATGTATCTTCGGCACTCCGAACACCATGTTTTGGATGAAAAATTCGCGTTTTGGCCCATAATCCGACAATAAATATCACCTGTCTTTCTATAAAAACACACAAAATCGCCCAAGAATCCACCAAGATCGCATTTCCACTTTGACGAAAGGGCGAATCACCGCCAAGGATTTCCTTGCACCCGTGACTCAAAATGAGGCAAGCTTGCCTCATTCATCCTGACTTCGGAACCCCTTTTCCTCCATCATCCTCATTATGAAGGTATCTATCACCCTTCTTACACCACTCGTTTGTCTCACCCTTGTCGCCTCGTCTTTTGCTCAAGGAGACGTCCTCGATAGTCTCTCCAATCTCACCTCTAAAGTCCAAGTCGACAGTATTGGTGGCGCCGAAGTGATTGATCTCGAACAAGGAGTTTTTCGTTATAGCGACAACGTCCACATCAAATATGAGGGCACCGAGATCATCTCAGACGTCGCTGAATTCAATCGCAGCACTGGAGACATCAAGGCAAACGGCAATGTAAGCATCTACCGCGAGGGCATTCTCTATTCTGGTGAGAGCGCCATCTACAACATCGAAAGCGAAAAAATTGTTTCCGATAACCTGAAGAGCTCAGTAGTCGCTCAAGGCAAGGAACTCTTCTTCCAGACCGACAGCCTCAACACGCAAATCGGTGAAAACGATAATGTCGAAGTGATCGACACTGAAGGCACGCTTCTCACCACTCACGACTACGCAATACCAAACTGGCACATTCTCGCCGATGAACTCGACATCTACCCCGATGATCGCGTCGTCTTCAAAGACGTAACATTTTACGCCAAAGGAGTGCCCGTCATGTGGCTCCCTTACCTCGCTCAACCACTCGACGACGAGCTTGGATATACCTTCGCTCCTGGCTGGGATAGCGCTTGGGGCGGCTATCTCCTTAACCGTTATGGTTCACTCATCGGCGAAGAGAAAAAGCTCCTCGCTATCTTCCACCTCGATCTTCGCACCGAGCGCGGACTAGCCGGCGGCATCGACTTCAAGTCAGCCAAACATCGCGACAATCCAAACCTCACCGGACTCAAGCTGTACTACGCAAACGACCTCTCTCCGGAGACCACCCGTAACAGCAACAATAACCGCGCCAACGATCAGTTACCCGAGACCAACCGCTATCGCGTCAATCTCCAGCACCGCATTTACGTCAGTGGCTATGACGAGTCCATTGCTATCGAAGACGCAGGAACCGATGGCGCATATCGCAAACGCCAATTCACACCTCGCGACGACTCGTTCTACCTCAACTTTGACATCAACGTCCTCAGTGACGGGTATTTCTACGAGGACTTCTTCCCGAGTGAATTCCGCATCGATCCTCAGCCGGATAACAATATCGAACTTGTCAAACGCTTCGACTATTCAGAAGCCAGCTTGCTCGGACGCTTTGACATCAACGAGTTCTTCCAGACCGACACCCGCCTCCCCGAGATCGCTTACGATACAGTGCGCATGCCCGTCTTCGGTGGCCGTGTAAACTACGAAGGCACATCAAGCTTCGGCATCCCCGAAGAAATCCCACCAGGAGGAATTGGCGCACGCACAACAGACCTCACGGGAAGCATTGGTTACAACCGCCTCGATACCTACCATCAGTTCAGCAGAGCCTTCCAGCTGTTCGGCTTCCTCAATGTTGTCCCACGCGCTGGCGTCCGTTACACCAACTATTCGTCCGCGACTGGCGATACCGTTGGCTTCGACCGCGTCCTCGGGCACTTTGGAGTCGACACCTCGTTCAAGTTCTCACGCGACTACGATTCCATCCAAAGCCGTGCATTCGGACTTGATGGTATACGCCACGTCGTTCAACCATACCTTCGCTACAGCCTCATCGAAGGCGATGACATCCCCAATGATTTCCAAGGCATCGACGACTTCGTTGCGTCCACCCGCCCTCGCCCGCTTGACCCCACGCAGTTCACTGCCATCGATAGCCTTGCGAGCTGGAATATCGTCCGTCTCGGTGTGTTCAACCGCCTGCTCACCAAACGCAACAACGGTTCCATTGAGTGGCTCTCATTCAACACCTACTTCGATACCTTCATCCAAGATCCTGAGTTTGACCGCGACTTCTCCAACTTGTATCAAGACATCGCTTGGAAACCACTTCCTTGGTTGCGCTTCAACCTCGACTCTCAGTTCCCTCTATTCGGCGGCGATGCCTCGTTCACAGAGATCAATACACGCGTCACCTACATGCCGGTGCCATCCTCGGAAATCTCACTCGGTCACCGTTTCCTCGACAGTCACCCATTCTTACAGGACTCGAACCAGGTCACCATCGATTACTTCCAACGCATTCGTGACAACTGGGGATTCTCCATTCGTCACCGTTGGGAGTTCGACGACTCGACACTTGAAACCCAGCAATACTCCGTTCACCGCGACCTAACGAGCTGGACTGCCGCACTTGGTGCTGTTATTCGAGACAACCGCGGAGTTAAAGACTACGGTCTTCTTTTCACCCTCACGCTGAAAGAGTTCCCGCAGTTCAACATCCCGGTGAACCTCGACCCACAGGGATCGTCGAACTAAGTCCTCAAGTCACATCAATCGATCTTATAAACAGCGTCGGCACCGAGTTCGGGCCGGCGCTTTTTCTTCACTCCGTAACCATGGCACGCTCAACCGCCCATCACATCCTCTGCCTATGGGATCCCGATAAACGTTGGGCTGAAGATCTGCTACAACAGCATGCCAACCATCTGCGGGACGATGATCGACGCTTCGCAAACCGACTCGTTATCGGAACACTCAAAAGCCTGCGAACTCTCGACTACGTGCTCGCGCCCCGCCTCCGCGATGGCCTCGACTCGGTCTCAAACGAAACGCTTTGGGCTCTCCGACTCGGAGTGGAGCAGCTTCTTCACACCCGCGTGCCAAGTCACGCGGCCGTTGCCGAAACCGTCGATCTCGTCAATCGCAACCAACGTGGGTTCGTCAACGCCATTCTCCGCCGCATCGGGCGTGAGAGCCAAACCATTGCCACAGAGTTACGCAACGCACCAGCAGATATCCGACACTCCATCCCCCGCCGCTTGTTCAAACGTTGGTCCAAACTCTACGGAGCTCAAGAAGCAGAACAACTGGCTGAATTCATCAACCAACCAGCGCCAACCACCTTCGTGATCAACACTCTTCACGACAGCGTTCTCGAAGAACTCGCCAAGGACGACGTCAAGTTCCGCGAACTTCCAACCCGCCCCGGATATTTCGAAACACTCGACGGCACACCGATACCTAACTCTTGGTTCACCGAAGGCCTGGTCTACGCTCAAGACCCCGCGGCAGGAATCGCGATTGACGCACTGGCTCCTCAAGCCAATGAGACCATTCTCGATTGCTGCGCAGCACCAGGCGGAAAAACGTTTCTCATCGCACGCGTCATCAACAACCATGGCACAGTGATCGCTAGCGACAACGATCCAAAGCGCGCCGAACGACTTCGAAGTAACTGCGAACGCCTCGGCATCACCTGCGCAAACATCGAAATCGCCGACTGGACATCCGCCGAAACCAGCGATCAAGTCACCGTCCCTTCCGTAGCCATCATCGACGCCCCGTGCTCGAACACCGGTGTGCTCCGTCGCCGCGTCGATGCACGCTATAGAAGCTCCGCCATCGAGCCATCATCAATTTCACGACTCCAGAAATCCATTCTCCGCAACGTGCTCACCCGCCTTCCAAGCAGTGGCCGTTGTGTCTACTCCACATGTAGCATCGAGCCCGAAGAAAACGGCGAATCCGTTCGCCACGTCGTTAATCAACTCACACAAAAGGACGGGCTGCACTTTGAGCTAAGCAAGGAGTCCCAAACCCTGCCGCAGCGTGACGGCATCGACGGCCACTACTCAGTCCTCATCACCAAACGCTAAGCACGAAATATGATTTCTCTCAGTGCTTCACTCGAATTCCACTTGCCGCACCACCGGATCGGCTTCATTCTTTAAACATGCGTGCTTTCATCAGTATGATCAGTCTCCTCGCAACCATTGGCATGGTCGTAGGAATGCTTCTCCTTGGCTTTTTCATTCGCAACCTCAGTTCTAATCTGGATGTGAAATCCATGGAACCCGGAACTGCCTTGATGATTCCTCCACCTGCGGAAGCCTCGAAATAGCAACCATTAGGCAACCTTTATCGCATTATGAACCAACTCGTTGCACTCCTCCAAGAACGCTTCAACATCGACGAAGACACCGCAAAGCCTGTCTCTTATACACATCT
>JAGXGH010000071.1 GCA_024636835.1 Verrucomicrobiales bacterium
CGCTCGCGGACGCCGCGCTCATGCTCGCCAACGACCCCGCCTCTTGGCAGAAAATGGCAGGCGAAGGACGGATCGCCATCGAACAGAAATTCTCCAGCTCAGCCCAACGCGAGCAACTCGAATCACTCTACGCGGGATTGGTCGACGATTCGCTCAAGGCCTACCACAAGGCAGCGGCGAAGCTCGGTTTAGGCTGAAGGCATCGCCGCGTCATCTTGAACCGCCGGAGAGGGTGCGCCTCGCGCCCTTCATTACACGCTCGTAGCGCATCAACTGCAGTCACATCACCCAATGTGGACGAGGCGTCCACACTCCGTCATCAAAGCCTTCGATCAACTAGGCTATCACCACACCATTCACCGTCGGAGTGGGTGCGCCTCGCGCCCTTCATTACGCTCTCGCAGCTCACCAGCGGCCTTCAATACACGCTCGTTGCGCATCAGCTGTAGTCACATCACCCAATGTGGACGAGGCGTCCACATTCCAACGAGCTGGGAGCGCTGAGCACCAGCTCGGCACGATTACCCTCCAAGCTCTTAGCTAGTCCGTATCTTTCTTGCACAATTGAGGAGGGATCGGCGGCATGGTCGACTCGCCGCTTGCCAGCTCTTTACTCTGTTGCTCGATAATCGCGTAGCTGATGTCCTGCGCGTGATACTTCGTGCTCGCACGCGGATCCCACCAGATCAGTTTCCCTTTGCGATACACCATCGTTTCGCGATATGCTTCGTTGTTTGGATACGGCACTCCGAATGCATCACACACCTCACCAGATCGATCGGCGATCAAATCATACTGAAGCCCATACTTCTCAACAAACCTCTTCTGTTCGGCGGGAGGATCGGTAGACACACCAAGGATTCTGCATCCGATACTGTTCAAGACTGGCGCTGCAGACCGCAGCGAGATCACTTGCTTGATTCATCCCGGAGTATCTGCTCGCGGATAGAAAAACACTACCGCCCACTCACCGGAACACGCTTCGCGAATATCGATCACCTCACCATTTTGGTCAGGCCCGGAGACTTGCGGAACCGGTGCGCCGATCGCAGTTTGCGCCCGCGGATCCGACGTGGCACAGCTGGTGGCAAGAGTAGCCACCAGCACCGCACTGAGAACTGAGCTAATGATTTTCGAAAGCTTCATAGGATATCCTAAGCATAACTGGATCGTCCGGTAAGCCAATCCGTTTTTGCGCGTATCTAACCCTACCAGATGAGCAGCAAAACACGCAGAAGGCACAAAAGAGGAGGCGGACTTTCTGTAGCGGCGCTTTGCAAGCGCCGTGGAGCGAAGCGGAGCTTGAGTGCGATATGTTTCACCGTACAGCGTGAATCACTCTCCGACGCTTACAAAGCGCCGCTACAAGGCATCACCACTACTCCCCGTCGAGAAACTCTTTCCTTAGATTGCTAATTTGCTGGTCACTCATCGATTTTGCGCAGCCGAGTCGTTGGGCAAGAATGTTCGAGCGGGCGGTAAATTCAGCGACTTCCATGCGGTCGAAGGTCTGTAACAAGTCCCCACCGATCGCGATTAAACAATCGTTCTCAACGATGGCCACAGGGTGAAGCGGCGTCAGACAATCAGGCACCGCAGGTTCATCGTTCAACTGCACACCAAAGGGAATCGTCGCGATGTCTCGCACAAACACCCAGCTCTCCGGGTTGGTGCGCACGTCGATCGCTTGATGCGCTACCGCGTGACCCATCATCGATGGGGCCTGCGTGGTAATAATCGAGCGAATCTCCGGGAACTTTTCATAGATTGCTTGATGAAGATTCATCGCACGGCTCGGCCGTCCACCCGAGATCACTTTGCCCTCGCTCACCGTCACCAGGTCATGTTCGGTCATTTTGCGCCGCGACACCCCATTTGGCGTCATCACAAACCCCTTCTCACCCGATCGCATCGACACCGTGCCGTAGCTGCTGATCATCAGTCCCTGACGACAGGCACGTTTTACGATACTGCATATCTCATACCGAAGTTCGAAATCCTCCGAGGTGGGAACCCAGTCCTCAACAGGTTCAACCATGCCCGGGCGCAAGCCTTCAAACTGCTCGAGTTGGTCATCGCGAAGCACTTTCACGCCACCGAGCTCGTGTGCGTTGATCAGAGCGCGTGCGCAGAGTTCCAAGGTTTCGAAACGCTGAAATGCATCGTCCAAATCACGTCCCGCCACGACCACTCCATGATTCTCCAAGATCACGGCACTCACTTTCCAATCGTCAGCCAGTGTGTTTGCTATCACCTCACCCAAGGCCTTGGAACCGGGCAGTTCATACGGCGCAAATCCCACCGGACCACAGATCATTCGAGCTTGCGGAATCGCATTCAAATCGGGTGCCATCCCCGCGATCGCGAAAGCAACCAGCGCCTCAGGATGGGCGTGAATCACTGCGCGAAGATCAGGACGCTTGGCGTAAATCGCTTGGTGGAACGGCAGCTCAGAGCTCGGCTTATGCTCGCCTGTGATCTTACCATCCTTCGCCACACGGGTAATATCATCAGGCGTCATCTTTCCTTTATCCACACCCGCCGGAGTAATCCAGATATCGCCATTATCATCCTTCTCCGACAAGTTTCCGCCGCTGGTGGTCGTCATCCCTCGTCGGTAGATCAAACCAATCGCCTCTGACAAATGGACGCGAGGGTCGATGATAATTTCGCTCTGCTGATTTGGATTAGTCATAGAAATCGACCCTAGTTGTAGCCAAGATCTGATGCGCGGTCACTACCTTTAGTCGGTGAATTCCGATCAAAAACGTCGCCGGGCGGATTTCGGACAAGGAAGCAACGAAAGCGCCACCGCAAGACCTCCAATGAACCCGCCGATATGCGCACCGTAAGCAATCCCAGCCGCGCTTGCTCCAGCGATACTAGAAAGATCGTAGATCACCCCAACCCCGGCGAACACACCCAACTGAATCGGCGCGACCGGGCGGGCCAGCGGCCATACATGCGGGTTCGGCAACGCATATCTCAACGCGAGTCCAAAATACGCACCCTCGAAACCCATCACCACCCCAGATGCGCCGATGAAGGGGATAGTCGATTCAACATTCAGCAGCACTTGGCCAAGAGAAGCCGTCAGCGCAGTGAAGAGGAATATCGCGATCATCGCACCCTTGCCCAGCAACTCCGTAAGCAACGCGCCGAACAGCCAAAGAAACACCATGTTCAGCAGAATATGATCCAGTCCACCGTGCAGAAATGCCGAGGTAAACATCGTGCTCATCTGCTGCCAATCCGCCGCATGTGCACTGCCAGCAAGTAAGCGGTTCCAACTCTCGACCACCAGCACAGGTATCGGCATCCAAGGTCCGTAGAACACCTCCCCGAAAAATTCCTGACACAAATAGATCACCGACATGATGACGATGATTCCCAACAACACCCAATGCCGACGAACAAACGGATTCCCAGACAACGATAAGCCCATACCGCAAACTGAAGCATTCTTCCCAGCGCGGGCAATGACAATTCTCACTGCGATACAAAGTAGCTACTCTCGGAAGAGAGTGGGTTGTAGGTTAGACGTGTCGGCTAACATCTATTCGTGCGGGCATAGCCCGGTGATTTTTAAACGGGAGCCGACACGTCTCACTACAACGATATCACAGACAGTCACTAGCTCTCGACAATGAGATATCAAATTCGTAGAGTAATCCTCGTGAAGAATCCTTGGAATTTATTGATGTCCATCGTCGTTATCGTGGTGCTGGTCATCACTCTCTCTCCATCAGGTCATTATAGACCCTTTGCCACTGAAGTCGCTACCGCCAAATCGCTCTTCAACGCCCTGACCAGTTATGCGTCGGATCATGAAGGGAGATTTCCCGAAACCGCTGACGGCGAATTTCTCGACGAATGCATAATACTTGGCTACTTGACCGAAAGCGACTGGCCATCCTGCACTCTGAAAGGAGCACCAGAGGGATCAACCGGTTTTTTCTACATCAAAGGTCAGAGTCAAATTAACCGACTCAGCAATTTAATAGCAATCAGTGATCAACCCATCTTCGACCCAAAAGGTGTTCCTTATTACATCACGCTAACCATTGTAGGAAAAGCAGAAGCGATGACCTACGATGATTTGGTTCCTATATTGGCTCAGACGATTCGGCAAAAAGCGGAACGTGATATGAGAGCAATCACCGTAGACCAATCTCAACAATGAAGAAGCTGATCATCATTGTGGGTATTTTAGGAGTAGCGGTCGCTGCCTTTTTTGGATTGCAGTTCTATAACAGGTCCAAAAATATCTCTCAACTTTCCACCGCACTCGGAGAGTCAAAGTTCGTATGGTCAGCGCTTCAAGACGCCTCCTATACAGGCGGCAAATTACCATCAACCCTTCAGGACGAAAGCGGTCGGAAGTATGAAGTTCTCCGCACCCAGATGGACAATCAACGAGGCCATGAGATCCTCGCTGTTACGCGGGCCCCAGTCACCGATCATCGCCACATTGTCATTTACCAATCGGGCAGATCCGAAGTTCGCTCCTCTGAAAAACTCGCCACCCAGCTTTTGGAGGAGATAAAAAGCGAAGAGCCGAAATGAGGTGCTCCACGCGCACGAGCGCAGGCATCTCTACTATGGAGCGCCATCCTTCTAGGTGGCTTGGGTGGTAAGGAACAATCTAAACCCTCACCCAGCCAGCTGGAAGCGTGGCTCTCCTTAACCTCTTCTCAACTCCAAGGATTGTCGATCTACCTATGTTCCGGCGAATCACCTTGTTCACCTCACCATGTTAGATCTAGACTGTTTGCATGAAATGGCTTGTCCTTATCATTGCTGGACTGATTGTTGCCTTCTCACTATCGACCCTTTTTCACGGAGGCCACTCACCCGAGAATGCCGAGAGAACTCGGGCTGTAGCGTGTTCGAAGAACGCATGGAATGCCTGTGTGGCATACGCTATTGAACACGACGACACGTTTCCAGAGTCCTATGATCTCGCGTTCCTCAATCGTTGTGTCGACGATGGGATATTCAAACCCGATGAACTCGACGATCATGTGCTGCCCAATGCCAAGCCCGGAACCACTGGGTTTGTGCTCATGCCTGGAAAGCATCTCAAAGGGAAAGGCGCAGGTCTTCTTCTGATTACAACGGAACCAGTCAACGAAGACGTCTACGCCACCGTTGCCGTCTCGGGTAAAGCGGAAGCACTCCCAGCTGCGGAAGTCCTCTCACGCATTCTTACAGATTTCAGCCAACAGCCAGCTGTCGCGCCGCCCCATAAAGACGAGAGCCCACCCAGCGAGTGATTCAACCCGCTGCGATCAACTGTATCTAGATTTCTACGTTTAACGGGAGGGATGACTTCCATGTCGTCCGTAACTTTCCTTCAGCGTCGCCCGCCCCATCGCGTGAGGCGAAGCCTTTTTACGCGACCGACCCGAATCCACCCCAAGCAGCACACATCAAGTGGCCGTGGCTTCCAGCCGCGAAGCCAATTCAGCACCGCACAAAGTCACGGACGCTTGAAAAGCATCCCTCCCTTCAATAAAGCGCAAGCGCACCGTTCAGCATCGCCTGGAAGGGATGACTTCCACGTCGTCCGTAACTTTCCTTCAGCGTCGCCCGCCCCATCGCGTGAGGCGA
>JAGXGH010000072.1 GCA_024636835.1 Verrucomicrobiales bacterium
GCCGAGTCGTGCGGCGATCCTGAGCGGTTGCTATCCGGCGAGGCTCCACCTGACGGATTGGATCGCAGGACATAATCATCCCAAAGCCAAACTCTCCATCCCTGATTGGAAGATGAAGCTGGATCACGAGCGGATACTCCTACCGGAGGCTCTGAAGAAGGGTGGATACTCTACCGCCTTTTTCGGGAAATGGCATCTGATGCCAAACGGCCAGCCGGATATGGACCAACACTTCCCTACGAATCACGGGTTCGACCTGAACGTTGGAGGTCGCGAATGGGGGCAGCCGAAGGGACAGGGCAAATATTTTTCACCCTTCGGAATGCCGAATCTCGATGACGGGAAGCCGGGTGACTACCTCACTGACAAGCTGACCGACCGGGCAATCAATTTCCTCGATAAGACGGATCGCGGGACGCCATTTCTCTTGTATTTTTCGTATTACACGGTCCACTCCCCGTTGATGGCTCCGCCGGAGTTGGTGGAGAAATACACGAAGAAGGCGAAGGATTTTAAGAACGAGAAGAATGAGTTTCTGAATCCGAAAAGGGCGGGAATGATCGAAAGCCTGGACATAAGCGTCGGTAGAATCGTCGATAAGCTGAAGGCCATGGGTATTGCTGAAAACACGGTCATCATCCTCACTGGGGATAATGGCGGGGACCACGATGAGACGACGGGCGGACTGAGAGATTTCAAAGGTTGGTCGCATGAGGGCGCGGTGCGCGAACCACTGATCGCGAAGTGGCCCGGCAAGATCGCGAAAGGATCTAGCTGCGACGAAATGGTCATCGGGATGGATTTCTATCCGACGCTGCTGGAGATGACTGGGTTGAAATTGCTACCGGAGGAACACAAGGACGGGGTGAGCATTGCGCCGCTGCTGACCGGAGAGAAGAAATCGCTGGAGCGTGACACGCTTTATTGGCACTATCCCCATTACCATAGAACCAAGCCATACGGGGCGATCAGGGAAGGGGATTGGAAGCTGATCGAATTTTTCGAAGACGGCAGGTTGGAGCTCTTCAATCTGAAGATCGATCCGAGTGAGAGCGATGATCTCGCCGAAGTGCAGCCTGAGAAGGCAGCCGATCTCCTCGGTAAACTCAGGGAATGGCGCAAGTCCGTGGATGCCCAAATGATGACTCCAAACCCTAACTACGGGCCATCAAAAAAGGCGAAAAAAGAAAAAAAGAAAGCGGTTAAGAATTAGTCTTCAAAATCATACCAGCCTATTTTTCCAAAAACGAAGGGAGTTACGATTTCTCGTAACTCCCTTATTATTAAAATGGTGGGCAGGACAGGATTGTCCCTCGCTTCGCTCACGACTTCTTCGGTCGCTGCGCTTCCTGCGAATCGACCTGGGTTTTAGATGTTCACAGGTTCGAACCCTGTCCAGGGTGGGCTTTTTGGGAAAAGAAAAACGCTCGCAGCTTGTGGGCTTGCGAGCGTTTTAAAGATGGTGGGCAGGACAGGATTCGAACCTGTGAAGGCAAAGCCAGCAGATTTACAGTCTGCCCCGTTTGACCGCTCCGGAACCTACCCAAAATGTTATTTCACCAGCGGAGATGCGGATCTCTTGTTAGCTGATGAGACTCGGAAAGTAGAGAAGGACGAAGAATATTCAACCGGTTTTTTACGGAAATGTTAAGTGAGGGTGTTTTAGGCGTTTAGGCTCTAGGATTTAGGTGCTTCGATTATTGCCAGTTAAAGCGAAATATTGACATTACTGAATCACGGTAAGTCAGACTCTAGGCAGTATATTCGAACAAGGGCAGGGTGCCGATGCCAATCCCGTTGACTTTTGACCATTGTCCATTGACTGGCAGCGCAATAGATCTGTGGATATGCACCTGCTCACGCGGGATACAAATCATGATCCATCGTAGCCGCTGATTCGCGGAGGTGCCTTTTACCAGATACGGTCGAGAAGTTTACCAAAGAGCGATCTATTGCTGGGCTCGGATTTTAGATCATCGGCGGTGTCTGGTGATTCGGCGATCTCACGCTCGAGTTCGGCATCTGAAACTTGCTCTTCTGGACGTGGACTAACTTCCGGGGCGATGACTTCGCTGGACATTGGAGTGTCGCCTGGGATAAGGGAGGCACTGACGATTCGGATGGTGCTGATGGGCACGTCATTCTCGTCGGTGGATGTTTTGGAAATCATACTGACGACGTCGAGTCCGTTAACCACATTACCAAAGACAGTGTATTTGCCGTCGATGGATGGCATGGGCTTGAGGCAGATGTAGAATTGAGATCCGTTGGATTCACGCAATGGGTTGATGCGGTCTCCCAGGCGAGCCATGGCGACGGAGCCTGTTTTGTGCTTGAGGTCGATTTCTGACGGGATGGTGTAGCCGGGGCCACCCAATCCCCAGACGGGTCGACTGTCGGCGCGTTTTGAGCGTGGATCACCAGTTTGGATGAGGAAGTTGGGAATGGCACGGTGCACGGCGAGACCTTCGTAATACCCATCGTTAATGAGTTTTTTGAAGTTGGCGACGTGGTTGGGTGCTGCTTCTGGGTCGAGTGCGATATCGATGACGCGCTCACTGCCGTTCACGTTGACGACGAATCGTGCGGTGTTGTATTGGAAGTCATCGTCTTTGGTGACGAGATTGACGGCGGATGACCCGAGTTTTTTGGCACCGGATGTCACACTATTGGTGGCTTTGCGGATGGTGGAGCAACTGGTCAAGCCGAGAAGCAGGACGACCCCGAATGTGGTGGAGATGGATTTATGCATGGGTTTGGTCAGTGTTGAGCGAATTAGTCGGACTAGGAATTCTGCTTACTTTGAAGAATGATAAGTGGTGTGGAAAGTGAATTTTCCGTATCTGTGGCGATGAGTGACGCGGTGGGATCCAAGGCTTTGCGGTGAACTAGGGCTAAACCCTCTTGGTTTACAGGGTCTACGCTGGTGATGATACCAAGTGGTTTGGAGTCAGTGTTGTTGTCGGCAAGGCGGATTTCCGCTCCGAGAATGAGCGGTGATTCACTGCGTAAGGCGACGAGCTGGCGGTTGACTCGTCCGACGCTTTTGATGCGTGAGATGGTTTCCTGCCCGATGTAGCACCCCTTGGTGAAACTGATGTAGTCGGATTCCAGACCCAGCTCTTGCGGTAGTGAGTCGGTGGTCATTTCCGCCCCCCAAGCAGGCGCACGGTTGGCGATTCGTAGGGAATGTATCTCGTCGCTGGTGAGCTGGGTTGCTCCCGCAACCGTGAGCTGGTTCTTTACATCCTCGACTTGCGCGGCATCGATGATGATGTCGACTCCACATTGTCCCCAGCGCGGTTGATTGGAAATTGCGAGGGTAGGGATGGATACGATCGCGGCGATGGAGTTTGCATCCTCTCCGAGAACATGGAGGTGGGCGGTATCGTCGGATCGATCCGTCCATTCGCATTCATCGGCGATGAGATAGCGATCCAGTCTTACGGGAAGTGTTTCGTCGAGAATGGAAGGGAAGTCGACAATGTAGCCTTTGTCGATTGCAGCAACGTTCACTGTGCCTTCGAGTTTTCCTTTAGCATTGCAAACACATGCGGCGATTCCGTGAGTCCCAGTGCATAAAGTGACATCGTTGGACACCTGGCCGTTAAGATAGCGTGTGGCGTCGGGGCCGATGAGTGCGTGGCGGCTGTGGTTGGTGGTTAGATCGACGAATCGCATGGTCGTGGCTGTTTACTGTTCGTCTTTGGCAAACGAAAATGGCTCGGTGAGAGATTCGAAAACGACGCGTGCTTCGGCATCGTTTTCCATGACGCGTTTCAGAGCATCGGCGTAGCGGACTCGCTGCTGGTGTGCGAGGTGCTCGCGAATCATGCCGCGAACTTCCTGAAGCTCGAGCTTGCGAGCGGGGCGCTTTTCAATCAGATCAAAAAGATGCCATCCGATGCGCGACTGGATGGGGTCGGAAACTTCTCCAGGGTTCAGCGAGGCGATGCCTTCAGTGGGAATCGATCCGGGGAGTCGATCAAGTGCCATCCACCCGAGGTCGCCACCAATTGGCTGGGTGGCGGGATCTTCTGAATGATCGGTAACCATCTGAACGAACGATGTCTGCCCCGATGCGATCTTCAGGTGGATGGCAGAAATTTCTTCACCGACAAGGCTGGGATCTTTGCCGAGAGTGGTGAGAAACAGATGCCGAAGATGATAGCGCTCGGGGAGGATGAAGGCGTCTTGATGTTTCTCATAATAAGCTTCGATATGATCCTCGACGGGCATGCGATCTTCATTGCCTGCTACGAGGCGATCGACGTAAACCATTTGCTCAAGCCATTGTGCGTAGTGCTCGGAGAGCTGTCTGTTCGTCATTCCCGCGGACTTCATTGCCGCGTTGGCCTCGGCTTTTGTATTAAATTGATCTTTCACCTCGGCGACAGCCTCGTCGACCATTTCCTCGCTTGGATTGAGTTCAGGTCGGACGCGAAGTTTACCTTCGACGATGCGATCGAGCATGAGTTCCTGGAGCAGTATAAGTCGCAGTTGGTAGAGCCGCTCGGGAGGGCAGTCATCGATGGTGGATCCTTTACGATGGAGATGACGCAGCACTCGCATGTCAAGCTGGGCGAGGGTGATGCCTTCGCCGAAAATAATCGCGGCGACTTTTGACTCGCGGACTTTCTGCACTTCCTCGGAGGAACCGGGCTTCATGCTTTCAACGGTTCGACGAAGGGGGCCGTTGAACCAATAGATATCAGCAAAGACGTAGAGCACCACGATGATGTAGATGCTGAAACGGATGGCGAGACTTTGCTTGTTCATGGAGTTTGTCTTACGCTGCCGTCGGCTGCGATAGGATTCAAGCATCGAGTGAGATCAGTTGCGCTTTTCATAGACCCGAATGTTGCTTTGAGACGTAAACACGCTCATGAAACGTTGGCTTCTCTCATCTGGTTGCAGTGATCATTCAGGTTCTCTTGCGCTACTTTTGGTGCGTCTTGGGTTTGGTGGAATGATGTTTTTTGGTCATGGATTGGATAAACTCAACGATGCGCTGAATGACTGGTCGGGGTTTGTCGACGGTTTTTCTTCCGTGATCATCAACTCAACAGTGAGTGCTCTGGGGGCGATTGCCAGTGAGACGCTCTTTGCCGCGATGATTGTTCTTGGCATTGGCACGCGTTTGGCATCGATTCCGCTGGTGTTTACCATGGCCGTCGCTGCCTTTATGATCCACGGCGATGCGGCCTTATTCATGGGCGATGGACCATCCAAAGAACCCGCATTGATCTACATGGTCGCTTTTCTTGCGGTGTTGATTGGCGGAGCTGGGAAGTATTCAATCGACGCGAAGCTGCGATAAAATGCCAAATGAGGGGCGACTTTAGCGATGAAATATTTTGTGTTGAGGGTTGATGGTCCAGCGAGATGCCCGATAGTCACGCTTGATGTTAGAAAAATCGGTTAAAATTGGTCTCGCGGGCTTCGGCAATGTCGGGGCAGGAGTATGGAAGAATCTCGAAGCAAATCGCAAGCTTATTGAGGGGCGCAGCGGTGTGCATTTGGAGATTACCAGGGTTGCGGTTCGCGACCCGAAAAAACAACGTGATGTGCAGATTCCCGCGGGAATCGTCACCACCGATTGGCGCGAGCTTATCGATGCGGATGACGTGGATGTGGTCGTGGAATTGATCGGCGGCACTGATGCCGCATTTGATCTGGTGACTAGCGCGCTGAAGGCTGGCAAGATTGTGGTGACTGGTAACAAGGCACTGCTCGCCGAGCGTGGAGTAGAGATCTTTCGTATCGCTGAGGAGAATAACGTGCCTGTGTTTTACGAGGCCGCTGTAGCTGGAGGGATTCCGATCATCAAGGCAGTCCAGGAATCGCTCATAGGAAACCACATCGAAGGGATTTACGGGATCATCAATGGCACATCGAACTACATCATGACGCGGATGACAGAGGCAGGACTTGCGTTTGAGGATGCTCTGAAAGAGGCAAGCGATCTCGGTTATGCCGAAGCCGATCCGTATCTTGATATTTCCGGATGGGACGCGGCGCATAAGGCGGCGATTTTGGCATCACTTTCCTACGGTTACTGGGTGCGCACCGAGGACCTGCATGTGGAAGGAATCGATCGCGTTACCTCGGCCGATATTCATTACGCGGAGAAACTAGGTTATGTCATCAAGTTGCTCTCCGTGGTCAAGGCGCACGGCGATGGTGAAATCGAAGTGCGGACACAACCATCACTCATCCCATCAGGACATATTTTAGCATCGGTAAATGGCGTATTTAATGCGGTATCAGTACATGGAGATATTTCTGGAGAATGTCTGTTCTACGGCAGTGGTGCGGGACAAGATCCTACCTCGAGTTCTGTGTTAAGTGACATCGTTGATGCGGCTCACGCGGTGACGAAGGATCATCGAGGCCTCGGGTTCACCGCTCACGCTCTTTACGGAAAAACCATGCCTGTCCAAGACACCGTGAGCGAGTATTACTTGCGGATCACTGTGAACGACCAACCGGGTGTGATTTCGGCAATCGCTACAACCTTGGCGAACCATGGAATTGGTATCCGTGCCACATCTTCACTGAAGCCGTCCGAGATGAAAGAGAATGGTTTCGATGAAGTGATCCTCGTTTTGCATGCCGCGAAGTTCGGTGTATTACAACAAGCGGTGACCGAAATCGAAGCGCTCGACTGTGTGACGGACTCCGTGGTTTGCTTCCGCGTTGAGGATTTAGATTCCAAATAATTTCCACCATGCCCAACCCACTTCCAGTTCCCCCAGTGCTCCACGATCGTGGAGTGATTGCCCGATATCGCAAATACCTACCAGTCACCGATGCAACGCCGGTAGTTTCTCTCAACGAGGGGTCTACACCGCTCATTCACGCCACCAAACTCTCGGCGCTTGTGGGTGGGGGACGTCAGGTCTTCGTCAAATACGAAGGGCTTAACCCAACGTGCTCCTTCAAGGACAGGGGGATGACCCTGGCGATTTCCAAGGCGGCTGAAGAGGGAGCCAAGGCTGTAATTTGTGCATCGACGGGCAACACATCTGCGTCTGCGGCTGCGTATGCAGTGCGCGCGGGTATGCGCTGTCTGGTTTTGCTCCCCGCCGGTAAGATATCGATGGGGAAGCTCGCACAGGCAGTGGTTTACGGTGCGGATATTGTCGCCATTGACGGAAATTTCGACGACGCTCTCGACCTCGTGCGCGAGATTGGATCTCGCGACGGATTTGCGGTGGTGAATTCGATCAACCCATTCCGTATCGAGGGACAGAAAACTGCTTCATTCGAGATTGTCGATGAGCTTGGAGATGCACCGGCAGTGCACTGTTTACCTGTCGGCAATGCAGGAAACATCACTGCTTATTGGAAGGGATATAAAGAATATCACGCCGAGGCTAAATCGACATTGCTTCCTAAAATGTGGGGAGCACAAGCCGAAGGTTCCGCACCAATCGTGCGTGGTGAAGTGGTTAAATCGCCGGACACGGTAGCCACAGCGATTCGTATTGGAAACCCGGCGAGCTGGGACGGGGCGAACGAGGCCCTCGCATCGTCGGATGGACATATACGCGCGCTTTCAGACGAGGCTATTCTCACTGCTCAAGCATGGTTAGCAGCCAACGAAGGCATATTTGTCGAACCCGCAAGCGCGGCGTCCATTGGATGTTTGATGGCAGCGGTCGATGAGGGCATGGTAGAAAAACTTCCTGAGGGCGTGAACATCGTTTGCACCGTCACTGGCCACGGGCTAAAGGATATCGACACCGCGATGCATCATGCGGGTGGTGGCAAGGTTCTCGAGGCCAAAGCAACGGCGGAATCCGTCCTGAACGTCTTGGGAATGGCACACTGATATCGACGCAGCGACTCAACCAATTCATTCACGTGGCACTCATCGTTCAGAAGTTTGGCGGCACCTCAGTAGGATCCACCGAGCGCATTAAAAATGTCGCTCAGCGGGTTCTTGAATCTCATCGTCAAGGCAATCAAATAGTAGCCGTTGTTTCCGCCATGTCGGGTGTAACCAACAGCTTGCTGCAACTTGCCAGCGAAGTGTCCGATGAGCCGGCAGAGCGTGAAATGGATGTGCTTCTTGCGACGGGTGAGCAGACTACCATCGCACTGATGGCGATGGCGATCGAGGCACTCGGCGGTCGGGCGGTTTCCTGCACCGGCGGGCAGGCGGGAATCGTTACCGACGGCGGACACACCCGTGCACGGATTCAGAATATTGCAGCCACTGAGGTGAAGGCTCATCTCGACGAGGGAGCGATTGTCATCCTCGCAGGCTTTCAAGGGATCACGTCTCAGGGACGAATTACGACGCTTGGGCGCGGTGGATCCGATCTCACGGCGATCGCCATTGCCTCGGCGCTCAAAGCGGATCTATGTCAGATTTTCACCGATGTCGATGGTGTCTACACCTGCGACCCGCGCGTAGTCGCTGATGCCCGCAAGATCCCGGAAATCTCCTACGATGAGATGCTCGAGATGGCAAGCAGCGGATCTAAAGTCATGCAGGCGAGATCCGTGGAATTCGCCAAAAAATATCAAGTACCTTTTGAGGTGCGTAGCAGTTTGAACAACAACCCTGGAACACTCGTGACCGAAGAACATCCCAACATGGAATCCGTCGTCATCCGTGGCGTCAGCCTCGAACGCTCACAAGCGAAAATCACCATCTCCGATGTGCCTGATAAAGCCGGATCGGCCTACTCGATTTTCCGTGCACTCGGCGATGCCGGAGTCAATGTTGACATGATCGTTCAGAACGTCTCCAAAGAGGGAGTGGCTAAGATTTCCTTCACCGTGCATCAAGATGAACTTGGTAAGGCGGAACGTGCACTCGCGCCTGTGTTTGAGACACTGGGCATTTCACAATTAGAGTCTGAGACGGGTATTGCAAAGTTGAGCGCGGTAGGCATCGGGATGCGCTCGCACTCTGGTGTGGCTGCCGATATGTTCGAAGCCTTGGCCGCAGCTGGGATCAGCATCCAAATGATCTCCACCTCAGAGATCAAGATTGCGGTAACGATTGAAGAGTCACAAGCCGACGAGGCAGCACGCGTCGTTCATTCTGCGTTCGGATTGGAAAAAGGGCCGTTGGCTTAAATAGGCCAAGCAGCAAGTCTCGTTGCCATCGATGCCGATCTTCGTCGCTGCGCGTTTAGCCACCCCGATCGTAGCTTTGAATGAATTCTCCAAGGTTTGAGCAATCTCGCCGCCGCGGGAAAGCTCCTGATTTAATCAGGGAGCTGTCTCGGCGTCGAGATCTGCGGCTGGTTAGCGCTTTGGCCATTTATCGCGGATTAACTTCTTCATCTCCGAAGGTCTCGTTCCAGCAGGAACCGATTGATACAAAAACTTTAGTACAGCGATGTCCAGAGGCTGAAGTGAAGTTTTAATTTCCTCATCCATACTGAGACAGCTGTTATCGGCCCTGTTACTCTGTGAAGGAAGTCCAAAGACACCAAGTAATAGCTCTACCAGGCGGTCTTCAAGCGCGTCATCCTTGAACTCATCGGTGGAAACAAAAATCACGGCTCTATTCACAGTATTAGAGCCATCCCACCACTTCCAGTATGTTGCGCCGTCCTTAAAGCTGATCTGCTTATCCATGTCTGCTGCCTTTGCTTTGATTGCAGTAGTGCTTCCGAAATACACCTGAAGATCACATGTGGCCACAGATTCACGATCAGGCTTCTCAGTCGTGACACCTGTCGCTGCAAGAAACTCCTTAAGCTTCGTGTTGAATATCACCTCACTGTTCTTTTCACCGTGTATCTTGACCTGCAGGTGAGGCGCGAGCTTTTTGAAATTCTTATCGCGGTCGCCTGCTTCAACTTCATAAACAACATCATCAATGAATGAGCGGAGACTGGTTGAATACTTTTCAGGATCAA
>JAGXGH010000073.1 GCA_024636835.1 Verrucomicrobiales bacterium
CCGCCGAGAAAGCCAAGGAAATTCTGAGAGCCAGACACAAGGATTTGTATTTGTGATTTTCAGATCGGGAAGAAGTCTCTTCCCGCGCGCGCACTCTGTTGCGCGCTCCCATCTCTAGCGGGGACACCCCGCAACGCCCCGAGAAGACTGCGCCATCCCACGACCTGCGGGATCGCTTGGAGTCGGGGCCCAGCTTCCCCAAACCCCTTGGCCTCACCCGGCAGTAAACGAGTGTTTCCTGCCTGCATGGGAAAGGCAAGGCTACTTGGGGGCTCCCGTCTTCAAAGCGCTGTCCTCAACCGATGGAGAACCGAACCGTAGGCTACGGGTTTGTGTATGCCTGAGCCCACCTTTTTGGCCCACTTATTGTGATAGGTTTCCAGGCCGGTTATTAGTGATGGTTTTTTGTGATTTTGTCAGGGTTGTTAGCATAAGCAGGTGCCTGGTGGACATAGATATGTAAGCAGATGCTGCGGTGCATGAGGTGACTCTACGACAGTTGTCTTGGGTATAGCCAGATAACATGCCCCTCTCATTGCCCTCTGATCTATTGATGATGAAACTTTTAGTATTATGAGCGGATACAGTAGTGTTGTTGATTGCTAGGTGTTGACTGTCGGCGATTTTTTTAGCGAGCAAAACGCACGCCAGTGAGATCACGCATGCAAGGGTGCGTCGGACTGTGGTTGGAGGTAATTTTGATGCTCCAGCGGTGGAGCCGATGAGACTACCGATGACGACGCTTGCTGCAAGGGCAGTTGTAAATTTCCAAGGAAGTTCACTGTGCTGGAGACGTGCGGCAAGTCCTGTGGCGGAGTTGAAGAAAATGAACATCGTGCCGCAGGTGGCAGCCTCTTTTTCGCTACCGATTCCAAGCACAATAATCAGCGGAACTAGATAGATGCCGCCGCCGATGCCCAGGGCTCCCGCGAGGAATCCGAGTGCGCCGCCGATGAGTAGAGAAAGAATGAATTTGGCGCTCTCTCCGAGTTGGATGGAAGGTGGGTTTTTTTTTGAAGATGTGCGCAGGAGTTGGATGGTGATGACGATGAGGGAGACGAGGAGGAGAAGGTAGAAGATTGTCTTTGGGAGGACGGTTTTTCCCCCGAGATATGCGGCGGGTAGGGAGAGTATGAGGAAGGGAAGGATGAGTTTCCAGCGGGCGTGTCTGTGACGGATAAAGGTGATGGCGCCAATGCTTGTGGCGATCAGGTTGAGGCTCAGGGAGATCGTGGGTATGACTGCCACAGACAATCCGCAGATTGCCATGATCGCGGTGTAGGACGAGCCGCCGCCGAGTCCGACGGAGGTGTGCGCGGCGGAAATGCAGAGGAATGCGGCGGCGAGGATGGCGAGCGTTGTCAGGTCTGTGGGCAAGGCTGTTTCAGATAACGTGTTATAGTTTACCACTAAAATCCTAACTCATGATCGCCACAGGTCAGTATTCCGCCGTGGAGTATTTTTGCCCGGAGGCCGCCGCGGTTTTTGAGGAAGGCTTCGGTGCCGAGGGCGCAGGCCTGATCCATCCAATAGCATGGCGAGCATTCGGAATGTCCTTGGAACCGTAACTCCCCGATGGTGAATTCACTTCCAATCAGGGTGAGAATGTCGATGCCGGAAACGAGTACGTTGCGGCGATAGGCGGAGGGCTGAAGATGGGGTAGGTTGAATTCGTTTTTTACCTCGGTGTGGAGGTCGTATGAGAAGAAGGTGATCTGTCCTTTGTAGTCCGGTTTGTAATTGAAGAATCGATCCCCGACGATGCCGCTCTTTGCCACGAGTGACAGATGATCGCGCTCGGTAATGGGATGTTCTCCAGCGGGTTTGCCGTGATGTCCGAAGTAGTTGTGTCCTGGTGAGAGGTATAGGTGGTGGATGGTGATTTTCGGCATGGTGACAGCGAGTCGGATTTTACCAGGAATGACACCAATGGGTCACGCGTTTAATGTGGGATGCGGAATCAGCCGCCGAGGTAGGACATTTCGGCTTTTGCATGAGACGGGCTGTCAGCTCGTTGTTCGGAGTAGCGGTCTGTGCGTTGCGACCAGATACTGTTGATGGTTTTGGTAATTACGGTGTCGTCGGCACCGACCCGCAGAAGTGCGCGAAGGTCGTGTCCGGTGGGGGCGAAGAGGCAGGTGAAAAGTTTCCCGTCAGCTGACAAACGGGCACGTGTGCAATTCTGGCAGAAGGGTTGGGTGATGGATGAGATGAATCCAATTTCCGCAGAAGAGTCATGGTGACAGTATCGTTTAGCGGTTTCGGATGGGTTTGACGGGGCAATGGGGGACAGATCGAAATATTCCTGGAGTCTGGCGAGTAGTTGAGCGGAACTGACCACGTTTTCAGCCCTCCATCGGTTGCTGTTTCCCACGTCCATGAACTCGATGAAACGAACAGGCACCCCAAGATCCTTGGCATATCGAGCAATGGGTAGAACTTGTGATTCGTTGACTCCGCGTTGGATGACGGTGTTGAGTTTCACCCCGAGTCCGGAGGCGAGCGCGGCGTTGATTCCGTCGAGAACGCGGCGCGGCGCGAGTGACGATCCGGCGATTTTGGAAAACAGCGCTGGATCGAGAGCGTCGAGCGAAATGGTGACACGCTTGAGCCCGGCGGCTTTCAGAGGAGCTGCCAATTTTTCGAGCAGGGTGCCGTTGGATGTTATGGCGAGGTCGGGTTTCCCACCTTCGATCTCTGCGAGTGCCGCAACGATTTCGCGGATGTCTGAGCGGAGTAGGGGTTCGCCTCCGGTGAGTCTGAGTTTGGTGACCCCTTGCCCGACAAAGAGACGGGCGAGGCGGGTGATTTCTTCGCCGGTGAGTGTGCTATTTTTGGGAAGGAACTGGTGATCACGATCAAACACGTCTGCTGGCATGCAGTAGGTGCAACGTAGGTTGCATCGGTCTGTTACCGAGATGCGCAGGTCGCGTAGCGGACGGAGATGTTGGTCGGAGGCGATAGGTTTTGCGGGTTGGGTGTTAGAATGTGTAGTCGAGCTGGACGGAGGCGCGGAGGGTGTCAGGCTGGCTGTTGGCTCCATCAAGGTAGGCAACTTTGGCGGTAATGGAGATGTGCTCGTTGAGTTTTCTGATTGCTACGTAGTCAATTTCATTGCCGAGATGGTTGCCGGTGTGATCGCTCTGAAAGTAGTGGAGAATGACTGTGTGGTTGATGTCGAGCGGGCAGGTGGTGCCGATGGAGGCATAGTAGTCGTGCAGGCCACCTGCTGGAGTGATGAGGAAGGCGTCTGCGAAGCCGTTGAATTTGTGGTTGGTGCCAAGCGGGGTCTGAACCGCGGCCCGGCCGTTGTCGCTGCCGAGTAGTTCGCCGCCGAGACCGATCTTGACGGGGCCGAACTTTCCGTTTCCTTCAGCGCGGAAATACCATGCGTCGTAGTCGGCGGGGTTGTTTGTAGAGTCGGTCTGATAAGCTGCGGTCAGGTGGTAGCCGAGTTCGGTTCCTCCGAGGGCGATGGGTTCGGTGCTGATGAGATCGATGCCGTAAGTGTTCGAGGAACTGGCGGGGGCGTTGGAAAAATCCAATAGATAGGCGAACGCGGTAAGATTGCAGCCAGGGATAATATCCGTATCGAGGTTGATGAGGTGGGAGTCGCTGTCCCAACGTTCGAGGCCTTTTGCTGGTGTTCTGGTGCCGAAGATACGGTTTATCTGGTTTATGTAGGCGTAGGTGAGAGTGAGGTGGTCGACGGCGTCGATGGTGACGGATGCGGCGTCGAATGTTTGATCGTTTTGTCTCCATCCGACGGCACCGATGAAGCGCTGGTCTCCGAGGTTGATTGCCTGTCGTCCGATGGTGAGTTTGCCGAATACCTCATCGGCGAAGTTGAGCTGCAGTCGGTTGAGCTGGAGGTTGTCCGGATCCGCGATGATGCTGCGCCCGTTGTTGAATCCGGGGAAAGGAGCATAGGTTCCTCCGAGGTCCAGGGTATGCTCACCTTCTGCCAAGAGGGAGAAACCGGAAAGGTTACCGGTTTCAAAGCCAAAGCGGTTTCGGAGAGTCAGTGCGTCCGCACTGTCGAGCCCCTCAATATCGGCGTATTCGTAACGCAATCTACCGTTGAGGAAGAGCTTGGTATCGCGGAAGAAGGAATGGGTGTTTTCGGAGGCGATGCCGAGGCGCTCCATGGTGAGCGCATTGTCGGTTGCTGGTGGTTTGGGTGCAGTATCTTGGGTGTTGGTTCCGGCGATGGCGGTGGTTGCCAAAAGGAGTGTTGCAAGCTGGCGCATGTTGTTTGGTTGGTTAGGGAGTGTTGCGGTATTCCGCGTAACGAGCGCGCTGTTCTACAGTGAGATTCGCGGCGTCGAAGCGCGGGTCGGGTATGTGGTTGATTTTCCCATGGATGACGTTTGCCATGTCCGTGGCGCAGTTTTTGATGTGGTCGGCATTTTCTCCGGCGTAGTGGGTGTCGACGGTGGCGTTGAAGAGTTTGATCCAGCGGTCGAACTGCTCACGGCCCATCGTGGTGAGCGGAGTGAGCTTGGCGTGGACGCCGAGCGGGTTACCCTTGTAGTCGCCGGTGCGGAAGAGAACTTTCTCCCAGAACGAATACATTTTCGGCAGGTGAGTCTCCCAGTTGGTCTTGGCGACGTCGTTGAAGATGAACCCAAGGAGATCGTCCTCGCCGACGGATTCGTAGAAGCGGTTGACGAGTTGTTCGATTTCCGGTCGTCCCTTGATGTCGGTGAGTTCGCTCATATTTCCTGTTGGATGTGGTCGAAGTCGTGGCGGATGCGGACGATTTTGAATCCTTCCGGCGTAGAAAGAAGGGTGTCCCACCATTGTGCGCCTTCGTGGCGGTAGCGGATCTGGAGGCCGCGGATTTCTCCGGCGAGCAGCAGGTCGCGTCCGAGTTCGATGTTCATCGTTGATGCGGATCCCGGATCTGCCACGTATTTGTCAGAGGTGCCTTTGGGGATGACTTCGAGGATTTCGGTGAGGCTGGAGACGTCGGAAACGAGCTGGCGCACGGTGTCGGCATCAAGAACGGATTGGTGGAGTTCCGGTAGTTCTGGATCGGGTAAGCTCATTTTGTTCTTCGGGGGATCATGAGGATGGCATTGGAAGGCGCGGGGCAGACGTCGTAGCAGATGCCGCATCCGGTGCAGACATCGGCGACGACCGTGGGGCGTCCTTCGCTGACGGTGAAGGCACCTGTGATGGGGCAGCGCTCGTGGCAGGTGGAACAGGAGAGGTGGCGATAGGCGAGGCAGTCACGTCCTTTGACGACGGCCACCATGTTCTTTTCACTGGTGGGCGATGCGGTGGCTAGATCGTCCTCGCCCGAACGTGGGTTCAAGGGCCGGAGGAGTGTGGCGAACCACTTGCGGCGTGAAAGTGACATGGCGTAAACTGTTTGTGGTTTGTTGTTACTCGTGCTCGCCGTGAGCGGATCCGGCAGTTTGGTCTGGGTTGGACTCAGGCGCTTCCGGCAGTGGGATTGGGGTGAAGTCCGGGAACTGGTTGATGATTTGTTCGCGGTTGTCGAGGACGTGGTTTTGGGCGTGGCATTGCAGGCAGTTTTGGCGCTGCGGATGGCTGGTGCGGATGGCGGATGGGCGTCCTTCCCCATGGCAGGAGAGGCAGTTTTGACGCATCCAGACTGGGTGGGGAAGCACTGGCGGCGCGTTCTCGTATGCTATCTCATCGTGAGCGATCGGTTGTTGTCCCGAGAATTCATTCTCCAAAGAAGATACGGCAATGGTGCTTGGAGGCGTCTGGGAAAGTTCGTGCTGGCCGCTGGCAGGGACGTGGCATTGCGTGCAGTTCTGAAAAGACGGGTGACTGATGGTTGGGGTGAGGCGGTCACCGATGAGGCGGGCGTTTCCGGGGGCATGGCATGTGAGACAAGCCCGCGGGTCTTGTTCGTCGATGGAGTGGGGGACGACGGGAGGCGCGGTGTCGTAGGCGCGGCGATCAAGGCGGGCGGCGATTGCCGCTTCAAATTCATGAGGGTGGCTGGGATTTGTCGGGTCGCGGGTGACTGCTTGAGGGTGGAGGCGTGCGAAGTGTCCTTCCCAATCGTCATTGGCTTTCCATCTTGCGTCGCTCTGCTCGGTGTAGTGCGGAGCTGTCGGCAAGCTGGAGCTGTCCCGGTTGGGATCTATGGCCTTGTTTTCCTCCCACTTGTTTTCCTTCTGCGCTGCGATGTCATTCTTGGTCTGCACCAACCCCATGAAATACCCGCTGGCGGAAATGATAATTGCAATCGACAAGAGGATCGACATGAGCCGCTTCATGCCTTTGTCGTGATTTTCGGTTTGGTCTGAGTCCATTGGGCGTCAGGTGGTTTGACCACGGGCTGCGGATGTTTTTTTGTGGGTGCTGCGCTGGGGTGACCCGATTGTTCATGCGCGGCGGATTTTTGCAGCGCACTTTTTGTAGTCGGGCTCCTTCGAGATAGGGCAGTAGGCGTCGAGAGTGAGCTCGTTGATCAGTTTGGTCTCGTCGAAGAAGGGGACAAAGAGTGATCCTCTGGGCGGGCGTCCGCGACCATTGGTCCACGCGGGAACGGTGATGTCACCCCGGCGGGTGCTGATGACAATCGGGTCGCCATTGGTGATGCCAAGTTCACTGGCGTCCTCGGGATTGAGTTCGCAATAGGTTTTCGGCATGGCGTTGGCGAGTTGCGGAACGCGCATGGTCATGGTGCCGGTGTGCCAGTGCTCGAGGACGCGTCCGGTGCAGAGCCAGAATGGATAATCGTCGTCCGGCTCTTCGGGGTGTGGCTCGTAGGGACAGAACCAGATTTGTGCACGGTCGTCATCGGTGGTGGAGTGGTAGAATTGGATCTCCTTACCCTTTTCGACGAACGGATCGGAGAACTCGGAGAAGCGGAATTTGGTCTCACGCCACTCGCCGCTCTCGTCCTGAACCACGGGCCAACGCATGCCGGTGTGTTTCACCAACTCCTGATAGGGAGCGACATTTTTGTGCTTCTTGTGGGTGAACGGGCGGTATTGCTCGAAAAGTGCTTCGTCTACGTTGATGTCGTAGAAGTGATCGAAATCCCAGACAGGGACCTCGTTTCCGGCTTCGTCATGCACGGCGAGAATGAAGTTGCCGTCCTTGTCCTTCATGCCGGGGTGGCCGAGTTCGAGCAGGCGGTGGGCGATGGCTAGGGTCATCCAGGTGTCGGGACGCGCTTGCCCGGGCGGTTCGACCAATTTGAACCACTGCTGGGTGCGGCGCTCCGAGTTGCCGAATACTCCGTTTTTCTCGACCCACAGCGCGGCGGGAAGAACGAGGTCTGCCAGCGCGGTAGTGGCGGTCGGGTAGACGTCGGAGACGATGAGGAACTTATCCTTGAGGTTCTTCTTGGCCTGGAAGGTCTTCTTGAGATTGGGCAGGGTTTGTCCGGGGTTGGTGACCTGAACGATGATGGTCGAAATATCGCCACCTTCGTCAGTCGGAGTACAGAAGCGCGTCCACATCTCGACAGTGTGGTAGCCGGGTTTCGGGTTGATGCGTCCTGCTGGAATATTCCAAAGCTTTTCGCAATGCTCGCGGTGATCTGGTTTTGCTACCAGCAATCCGCCGGGAAGCGCGTGGCAGAGTGTGCCTACCTCGCGGGCCGTTCCGCATGCGGAGGGCTGACCGGTAAGGGAAGTGGGTGCGTTTCCGGGCACGCCGAACTTACCGGAAAGTAAGTGGATGCCGTGGACGAGGCGGTTGATGGCCGTTGCCCGCGTGTGCTGGTTCATGCCCATGCACCAGAGCGAGGTGATTTTCTGCTTTGGATCAGCGAAAAGATCGCACAGGTGTTGGAGCTGCTCGGCGGGAAGTCCGGAGAGTTTCGATGTGTATTCGATGGTGTAAGGATCGAGCATTTCCTTATATGCGGCGAAGTCGATGGGGCGTCCCATCAGGTCAAGGCCGTCTTCGATATCGGCGCGGAAGTTGCAGAATTTCTCGACGAAGCGTTTGTCGTAGGTGTTGGTATATACGAGGTGGCGGGCGATGCAGTTAGCGATGGCGAGGTCCGTCTGCGGGCGGAAGTTCATGAAGTGATCGGCGAACTCCGTGGTGCGTGTGCGGCGTGTGCCAATGTCGATGAGTTCTACCTTTTCGCCTCGCGAGCGACGGTCCATGACGCGGGAAAATAGCACGGGATGCATTTCCGCAGGGTTGTTTCCCCAGCAAATGAGAACATCGCAGTGATCCAGGTCGTCGTAGCAACCGGCGGGTTCGTCGACGCCATAGGTGGAGACGAAACCAGTGACGGCGGACGCCATGCAGAGACGGGCGTTGGGTTCGATGTGGTTGTTGGAGAGCCCGGCTTTCATCAGTGTCTGCGCCGCATAGCCCTCGGGGATGGTCCATTGTCCGGAGCCGTAGAAGGCGAACTTCTCGGGTGCCTCCATGACGCGGTCGGCGATGACATTGATGGCCTCCTCCCAGGTGATGTCCTGCAATTCGCCGTTGGCATCGCGTAGCTGTGGGGTGGTGAGGCGGTCCTTGCCGTAGAGAATACCTCCGACGTGGTAGCCCTTCACGCAGAGCAGGCCCTTGTTCACTTCCGCGTTCTCGTGGCCGGCGATGGCTGCGATCTTCCCGTCGCGAATGCCGACCTTCACGTGGCATCCGGTGCCGCAGAATCGGCAGGGAGCTTTCTGCCAGTCGAGGCCCGCTAAGCTTGATCCGTTGTTCGCGGCTAAGGGTGCGGCTCCTGCTCTCCTTGAGGCGGCAGAGGATGCTGCGGTCAGGGCTGCGAGCTTGAGAAATTTACGGCGTTCGAGCGTGAGCATGGTGGTCTTTTTTTGAATGTTGAAAATCGATTGAAGCAGCGGTCGTTTATGATCGTGTTGCCTTGGAAAGTGGTGACCCTCCCTCGGCGGCCGGGCTGTCTCCCTCGAAGGCGACAGAGACGACGTCGATGTAGCCGACGCCCGGGATGGCGAGCAGTTGATCGTGCAAATCCCGTGCAGTCCGCGAGTCGGAGGTATCCACTGCGATAGGAAGCCAGCGCTCCTCTAGATCGCCGATTTCCGCGTCACAGATCTCGAGAATTGCGGCACTGATTTCGCGGATGTTCCCGGGTTGTTCCAGTGTGATGAGTAAACCTGAGATGGGCATAAGTTGCGTTGCGGAAGGGATTCACCATCAGTTAAAATAGCGAATCGTAATTAAATCAAGAATAAAAGGTATTTTATCCTTGAAGTCAATGGTGGGAATGCGGATGTTGAGTCAAATCGAGATGCGGTGCCGATGCCGTGCAGTGATCTGCGAATTTCAAACCATGGCAAATATTTCACGAACAGGGCGGTGGGTGATTGTTCTGGCTCTCCTCGGAGCGGCCGTTCTCGTAGCGAGTGTCGTAGGGACAGTTCTCCTCAACCGTCAGGAGAATCGGCTCGATGAGTATGCGGGCGAATGGACGCCGGGTCCGCCTCAGCACGATGTGGTCATTCGGCCCATGGAAAGCAGTGCGGTGATCGAGGCAGGCACAGTGGACGGTCATCCTGTCAATGTTCGTTGCGATACATGCCACGCGGGGAAGGAACCAAGCAACACCGTGACGTCGGGAAACCAGCTGGACGAGTTTCACCAGGGGCTCAAGTTCAACCACGGCAATGGTGCGCTGAATTGCCTCGCCTGTCACAATAGTGAAAACTATGAGCTGCTACGCAAGCCCGACGGAAGCAGTGTGCCGTTCTCCCGTGGGATGGAGCTTTGCGCCCAGTGCCACGGTCCGCAATACCGCGACTATCTGGGCGGAAGTCACGGCGGAATGACGGGGTATTGGGATTTGCAGCGCGGCGGCCGGGTGAGAAACAGCTGCTTCGATTGTCATGACCCTCACGCTCCTGCCTTTGGCAAAATGATCCCGATGCCGCCTCCGAAAGCACGCACCGGAATGCAGTCAGCAAGCGACCACGGTCATGGTGAGGCAGACTCCGAAGGGGAGCGCCACTGACCGCGTATCAGTGCCAAACAATTTGAAAGAAAAACAGCGATATGATTGAAAACAATGATCCGACAAGTGGTGGTTCGTCCGGAGGTGGGTGCGGAGGGAACTGCAGTTGCGGTAGTGGCGGTGGCGGAGGAGGTGAAAAATCCGGTATCTCGCGGCGCACTGTTCTCAAGGCGGCGGGCGCCACATTGGGGGCGGCGGCGTTTGCCAAGGCACTGGCTCCGCTGACCGAGTGGACTGATGACCTGAGCGTGGATGAGTTTTTGCAGAAGCACTATCGCGAGCTCAATGCCGAGCAACTGGCGACGGGGATGAAGCGGATCGAAGACGACACGAAGGAAAACTACGGCGCGGATGTCACGGTCGAGGATGTTCGTCCTCAGAAGGGTGTGAAGTTCGGATACGCGTTGAACCTGAGCGTGTGTGTCGGGTGCCGTCGCTGCGCGGAAGCCTGTCACATTGAGAACAACCACGATAGGGTGTCGCACAATAGCTATATCCGCGTGCTGGAGATGGACAAAGGGTCCATTGATTTGGAAAAGGGCACGGCCGACTATGACCATCCGGTTCCGGCCGATGACAAGTTCTACATGCCGATCCAGTGTCAGCAGTGTGAGAACCCGCCCTGCGTCGATGTCTGTCCGGTGGAAGCAACATGGAAAGAGAAGGACGGCATCGTGGTCGTTGACTACAACTGGTGCATTGGGTGCCGGTATTGTGAAGCGGCGTGTCCTTACCACGCCCGACGTTTCAACTGGGAGAAACCAGTGATCGCCGCCGAGGAGATTAATCCCGATCAGTCCTATTTGAGCAATCGAATCCGTCCGCAGGGGGTGATGGAGAAATGCACGTTTTGTCTGCACCGGACGAGGAAGGGCCGGATGCCCGCCTGCCTCGAGGCCTGTCCAACCGGCGCCCGGGTGTTTGGTAATTTACTCGATCCGAACTCTGAGATCCGTCGGGTGCTCCGCGAGAAGCGTGTGTTCGTCCTGAAGGAGGAACTCGGGACCAAGCCGAACTTTTTCTACTTTTTCGATAATTAGAAGGCCTGCGCCAACCGCAGGAAATGACGAATCGCTAAGCTGTAATTGAACGATTTCATGGAAACTACGAAAAACATAGTAGAAGGTGCCGAAGGGGGAGATGACGCCGCCACAGATGCAAGAGTGAGCTATTCCTACCCGCGCTTTCTTTGGCGTGCGGCGGGCTTGGCGACCAGTGGTGGCCCGATGTTCTACGGCTGGATGATTTTGCTGACTTGCGTCGCGCTGGTTGGTGCCAATGCCTGGGCCATTCAGGTACGTGATGGCATGATTGTCACCAACATGACTGATCATGTTTCATGGGGGCTTTATATTTCCAACTTCACCTTCATGGTCGGACTGGCAGCGGGGGGGGTGATGATGGTGATTCCCGCATACATCTACCACGACCGCGATATGCACGACACGGTGATTATCGGCGAGTTGCTGGCGATCGCATCGATTGTGATGTGTCTGATGTTCGTGATCGCAGACCTGGGGCGTCCTGATCGATTCATCCACATGCTGCCGCTGATCGGGAAATTCAACTTTCCGATATCGATGCTCACGTGGGACGTGATCGTGCTCAACGGCTACCTTGTGCTCAATCTCCACATCTGCGGGTATCTGCTTTACAAACGGTTCCTGGGTCAGGCTCCTAACCCGAAGTGGTATATCCCGTTCGTATTCATCAGTATCGGTTGGGCGGTGTCGATTCACACTGTAACCGCGTTCCTCTATTGCGGTTTGGGAGGGCGCCCTTTCTGGAACACCGCGCTGCTGGCACCGAAATTTCTGACCTCCGCATTTGTGTCCGGGCCTGCGTTTATCATCATCGTGCTGCAACTGATCCGGCGTTTAACGTCGTTTCCGGTAGGCGAAGGGAGCGTGCGGATTCTGATCGGTATTATGCGGATCACGCTGTTGATCAACTTGTTGATGACGGTGTCGGAGATTTTCACGATCTTCTATACCGGTGGCACGCACGCCGCAGCGGGGAACTACCTTTACTTCGGTCACGGTGACCAGAATGAATTGGTGCCGTGGATCTGGAGTTCGATCGGTTTATCGGTGATCGCCACCATCATTCTTCTCCGCCCGAATGTGCATAAGCATCTGTTCTGGTTGGATCTCGCATGCGTGTTGGCATTCGTGGGGATCTGGATCGAGAAAGGGATGGGTTTGATTATCCCAGGCTTCGTTCCATCGACACTTCATGAGATAGTAGAATACGCGCCGAGTCCGACAGAGTGGAAAGTCACTGCCGGAATCTGGGCGATGGGTTTGTTGGTTTACACTGTGCTGTTGAAGGTCGGGATCCCGATCTTCACCGGTGAAGAAACCATCACGAATCATGAGCACAGGGAGTGAATGAGAATAAGATCGTTGATGATTGATTTTGAAAGAACTGAAATGATACAACCGGTTTCCATTGATGATGCATCGGCGCGACTCCGTGAATGGGTGTCCCGATGGAGAGATTCCAGCGTTGAGCGTGAGGAACTGGTGGGGTTGCGCGAATGCAGTGGAAGAATGCTTGCCTATGCGGTGGCTGTTGATCGTCCCTTACCTCCTTACCATCGGGTGATGATGGATGGCGTGGCGGTGCGGGAGGATGATTGGAATGCGGGACGCCGGGAGTTCGTTTTGACTGGAGTGATGCCCGCAGGATGCGGAGAGTTGGTAGAGATGGCTCGGGGAACGGCGGTGGAAGTGATGACAGGGAGTGTCTGTCCGCTGCCGCCGGAGGAGATGGTGGTCGTGCCGGTGGAATGCCTTGCAGGCGGCATGCCTGCGATAGGTGACAAGTTGGAAGTGAATACGGATGCAGGGTTCGAATTGGCGGTCGGTGCGTTTATCCATCGGCGGGGAGTTGATGCAGCGGCGGGTGACACCATTCTTGATCGAGGGACGGTAATCGGACCGGCGGAAGTTGGGATTCTGGCATCGTGTGGAATCGACTGTGTGCGGGTTCGACCAATGGTAAAAGTGGCGGTGATTTCGACGGGCGATGAGCTGGTGGAGGTGGACGAGCAGCCGGAGGATTTTCAGATCAGGCGTTCGAATGATGTGGTGATTGATGCGTTTGTGCGGGGTATGGGTGCGGAGGTCCTAATGGTTAAGAATGCGAGTGACCAGCGCCAGGAGTTGGCAACGGTGATCAATGAATGTGCGGAGCTTGTGGATCTGGTGATCTTTTCAGGAGGGGCGTCGAAGGGGAGTAGGGATTTTGTGCCTGAATTGCTTACGGCACGATGCGGGTCAGCACTTTTTCAAAGTGTGCGGCAACGTCCCGGCAAACCATTCGGTGTGTGGGACGGGGGAGACACTCTTTTTTGTGCGCTACCGGGGAATCCGGCATCGGTGATGGCATGTCTTTGCCGGCATGTAGGGCCGTTGATCCGCAGGATGATGGGTCTTAGTGAGGCGCGGATGAAACGCCGCTACACTGGTGATGGGGCGTCAGGAGTCTTCAGAATACTCAAGCCGGTGAAAGCCGTCGATGGGCACATGGTCGAGCCACTGGAGCTGAATAATTCGGGTGATTTTGCGGGTCTTGCAGGACTTGCGGGTTTTGTCGAATTACCTGAAGATAATGAGTCGGATACGGAAGTGGTTTTTTACCCGGTGAATTAAAATTTTAAAAGTTATGGCAGACTGGACGCATTTGGATCAAACAGGAAAGCCGGGAATGGTGGATGTTTCCGGAAAGGAAATCACGGTGCGACGTGCGGTAGCGGAAAGTCGGTTGGTGATAGGGAGAAGCATTTATGATGCGATGAAGGACGGCGAGCTGTTAACGAAGAAGGGAGCGGTTTTACAAACTGCGATCATCGCCGGAACACAGGCCGCGAAAAAGACTTCGGAGTTGATTCCGTTTTGCCATCCCCTGCCTTTGGATGGCTGTCGGGTCGATGCGAAGTTTGAAGGCGAATCGAGCATCGTGGTGCGTTGCGAATGTCGTACTACTGCGCGCACCGGCGTGGAAATGGAGGCGCTTACCGGGGCTTCCATTGCGGCGTTGACGATTTATGATATGTGCAAGGCGCTGGACAAAGGTATCGTGATTGAACAGACGCGTTTGATTGAGAAGGACGGCGGAAAATCGGGTCATTGGGAGGTGGAACATTGAGTGTTTCTAGTGAGATTTTTGGCTTGGTGTTGGCGGGTGGTCGGTCGCGACGGATGGGGCGTGACAAGGCGGCAATGATTTACCGGGATGGCCGGTCGCAGGTGGAGGTGGTTTGTGCATTGATCGAGTCTGTTGGAGTGAGGCCGTTTGTTTCTCTACGTGTGGATCAGGAATCTCCCGCGGGAGAGACCGTGGATGTTGTGCATGATGCGTTCGGTGAATCGGGCCCAGTGGGTGCGATTGCTTCGGCGCAGGCGAAGCATCCAGATTGCGGCTGGTTGGTGGTTGCGTGCGATTTGCCGTTGCTGAATGAACCGACTCTCCGGAACTTGCTAGAAGCTGAGCGCGATTGCGATGTGATCTGTTTTTCGAGTGAACATGATGGACGACCGGAACCGTTGTGCGCACTGTGGTTGCCAGATTCAAGCGAAGCCGTACGAACTGCTGTGGCGGCGGAACATCTCTGCGCGCGGCGGCTTCTGGAAGCGGGTGATCTCAGTGTCCGTTGTCTGGAATCGGTTACTGCGGGAGCATTGGACAATGCCAACACGCCTGATGAGGCGGAGAGGTTACAAAACGAAATAATGAAATGAAAGTGGAGGTGACCTATTTTGGAATGTTGGGCGCGCAGGCAGGGATGCACAAGGAAACGGTAATAACCGATGCGTCGACATTGGAAGATTTGTTCGCAGAGCGTGCTTCCGCGTTGGGTATCACATTGCCCATGACGTCGGTTCGGGCGGCGATGGATGATGAAATCCGTGATTGGTCAACATCGCTGGAAGACGGTGCCTTCATTGGATTCATGCCTCCGTTTTGCGGTGGTTGATGCTGGGAATAGTTTTAAAAAACCAAGGGTTCTGATGTTTGATATTCGCGAAGAAAAATTTGAGGTTGATGATTTGAAGCGGCAACTCGTCGCTCCCGAGTGTGGCGGTTTTGTATGTTTCGAGGGATGGGTGAGAGATCATCATCAAGGGCGAGCGGTAAAGGGGCTGCGTTACACGGTCTACCGCGAGCTTGCTCTCAAGGAAGGTCGTAGGATTATTGATGAGGCCCACGAGCGATGGCCGGATGTGAAAGTTTGTTGTGTTCACCGGGTGGGCATGCTGGACATAGGTGATCTGGCGGTTTGGGTTGGTGCGTCCTCCGCCCACCGGAACGAGGCATTTGAGGTGTGTCGATTTCTCATTGACGAGGTGAAATCGCGTGTGCCGATTTGGAAAGAGGAGTTTTATGCCGACGGGACTTCAGAATGGATGGGATGCTCGGGTTGTGCCTCAGGTAAATGAACCCTAGGTGGTTGGATCGCCCATGGCGTGTGCCTTCAACTTAGCATTGTTGTCCTTTATAAAAGTTTGCTTTCCGAGGTCGGAGTTAGCTTCGCAAATAATGACTATAAGCCAATTGCTAACATGATGGATTCACGACCCATCGCTGTTGATGGTTCCACAGCCTAGGTAGGCTTCTTCGGATGATCGACAAACGCGGCGAAATTGGTTTTACGCAGAGTGCTTGCGGTCGATTCACTCATGGCTACGAGCGTATCATGAAGCGGACAGGGGGCTCCGACTCCGCACCATCCGGGTCCAAACGGGCAACCGCTGAGATCTCGATGCCCTTCAAAATATTCGACAATTTCTAGTATAGTCACTTCCTCGGGGGCGAGAGCGAGTCGGTAGCCACCACCGGGGCCACGGGTACCATGTACGATGTTGTGCTGGGATAGAGTTGTAAGTACTTTTGCAACCAGAGGTTGGGAAAGATTTCTACTTTCTGCGATTTGCAGAGAATTCAGAGTTGTTCCTTGTGGGTAGACCTCTGCAAGAGCGCTAACTGCAGCAACCGCACAGCCACTCATTTTTCCGTAGCCAAACATAGTGGTTGAATGATGATTAGTGTTGAAGGCAAAATACTAGTCTCAGCCCGATTCGAATCTCTATATTGCACTAGCATACTATGATGGTGGCATCAAATGGAAAAAACGAGGTTAAATTCTTTTTTTGATTGCAGGTTCCGTGAAGAAGGGACGTGTAAGCACGACCATATCGGCAATGTTTCATGCAACTCACTCACGATTATTTATAGTGGTGCAGATAGAATTCGTAATCAGAGTCTTCGGGCATCCAATGCTGCCTCACTATTCTTCAAATTTAGTGTAGATGCGCGTCCTGCGATCGCTCACATCCAGGAGATGTCAGCTTCTTGCCATGGCTATGCCGCCCAAGACAAACAATCCAGAAACCACCAACAATGTTATGAGTAAATCCGTGTTGTAGTCCATTTCACGACTCATTCCCAGATTCATGCTTTTCTCAACTACTGAATCATCGTGGAGTTCTCCACGAGCCATGGCAATGCGCGTGACCGATTCCGACGGTGCCTTTGCCAATAGTGTCTCAACTGTCCACATACCGACAGGGTTTTCATCTCGGACATGGGTGATGATGGACGGATCAACGGGTGTAGAATTGCCGCCCCACTTTGTTCGGACGAATTGCAACACTGCTGCCATCTCCCTGTCTGACAGAGTTGCGTTTGGCGGCATGGCTCCGTTATATTCTTTTCCCGCGACGGTGATGGGACCCATGAATCCGCTGATTTGCATCCGCGCAAGACTGGTAACGTCCAGTTTTAGCCACTCCGATCCTTCGAGCGGAGGGAAGGCGACGTTTCCCTTTCCATCCGGTTGGTGACACATTGCGCAAACCTTGCCATAAACAGTTTCGCCCAAGGCGGTTGTGTCATTAGAGGATGATTGGGTCGATGTGTCGTCGATTTTTTGCGGCATCGTGTTTTTGGGTGTTGGCTGATTTCCCCAAGCGATGCAAGACAAGGTTACGAGGAGAAGAAGTGATCGGGTAATCATGACTTTAGGAGATCAATGTTTTGTCTTGGATTCGGTGACGGGAATTTCAAGAAAAGAGGTGAGGGTTTTCTCTTAAATGCGTAGTCGAGCTGGAGCCATGTTTTGGAATGTTCAGTGATGCGGCGAAATCTATGAGAATGCAGCACCATGCTCTTATCTCTACAAAAATGTAATTATTTCTGAATTAAGATTATTTGAGTGATGTTAGCAATATGTATGCGGGAAATGTGAAGATAATTGAGTGCGTGCTTAAATTAACGATAAAAATATCTTAATATCTTGTATATGGGTGTGTGCTGTGGCTAATTCTAGCCTATGAGTCACACAAACATCACATTTTCACCGGCGGGTACGCCGATGTTGGAGCGGACAGTGGGCGAGATCGTCGCCGAACGTCCATCACAGTCGCGGATTTTCCAATCCTATGGGATCGATTTCTGTTGTCAGGGGAGTCGCACCCTGGCGGAGGCTTGCGAGCGCAAGGGAATCGATGCCGGATTGGTGGTCGAAGATCTGGAAACCGAGTTGCAGGACAAACCTGCCCCGGAGCACAATCCTGCTGAACTACCACCGTCGGAGCTGGCGGATTACATCGTCGATACGCACCACCGGTATTTGCGCACCGAACTGCCGCGTTTGCACACCATGGCACAGCGGGTGGCAGAGGTGCATGGGCCGGGTCGGCCTGCCTTGGTCGAGGTCGCGGAGATTTTCGAGGGAATGATGATCGAACTCACCCATCACATGATGAAGGAGGAGGAGGTGCTTTTTCCCGCTATACGGAAGGCGGCCAGTGGCGATCCGGCGGAAGGATTTCCGATGGAAGATGCGGTTGCAACGATGCTGGAGGAGCATGATGAAACCGGAGAGGCTCTGGGCAAAATGAGCGAGCTGACCGATGGTTTCGTGCCGCCGGAAGGTGCCTGCAACACTTATCGCGCGTTGTTTGCCGGACTCGCCGAGTTACGGAATGACATGCACACACACATTCATCTGGAAAACTCGGTGCTCTTTCCTGCGGCGAAGAAACTCGCGGCAGTGTGATCGCGGTGAACATGAAAAAAGGTTGGTGTATGGCCTACGCTAAAAAACCGGCCTGATCCTCAACGGTGGCGCCCTGCGGGAGAACACATGTCAACCTGAGTGTAAGCAACCTACGAATCTCTCTGCCAATGTTGGATCCGCATCTATTCACCGACGTTCATCGGTGAACAAATGGGTGATTTTCGCTCCGAAAAAATCAAGATACAACACAGGAGCGGCAGCACGGATTGCCAGCCTGTATTTCTCACGAGTGTGAAATACAGGCTGGTAATGTTTACCACGCGGATTCGCTCAAGAGTTCACGCCCGCTGATAGGCACGGCGTTCGTGCTCATCCTGGCGTTCACTGGACCAGGAGGCGACACGTTTGAGATAGCCGATGATGCGGGTTGCATGATCGATATTTCGCGACCCGCAAGCCGAACAATGATCGCGCGTGAGTTTGTCCACGTGGTCGCAATCGTTGCAGCAGGTGACCCGCACGTTGGTGCAGAAATAATTGCAACCCGTGCGGATGGCGGCGCGGATGAGCTTGGCGAAGCTTTCCTCGGTGGGGTAACTCTCAAGATTCAGGTGAAGCGCCGAACCGCCATCGAGGTAACGGGTGACGCGGTCGCCGTGCAGGATCAGCTTGTCCAGGGCGTGGATGTCGTCGCGCTCGACCGGATAAAAATAGGAGTTGTAGCAATCCCGGGGGACGACATAGCAGTCCTCGCGGTCCCAGCGGGCGAACTTGACGCCGAGGTTTTCGGCGGGTACGAACTCGGTGTTGAAACGGGCTCCGTATTCCCGGACGGCCTCCCGGTTGAGTTCGTTGATAATTTTAAGCTGGCCGGACACCCACTCGATGTATTCCTCATTGTTGGAAGGATCGAGTCCGAGAAATTCGGCGGCTTCGACCATGCCGTTGACGCCGATGGTGAGGTATTGTTTTTCCGGCACCATGCATTTTGAGGTGTAGATAGGAAGTAGACCGGCCTCGTCGAACTCGGCGAGAATGGCGCGGCGGGCGACGAGGTAACGATGAAGATCACGAACCTGTTCCGCAAGGTCCCGACCGTCCTGGACGAGGCGGTTAAAGTTGATGGTCATCACTTGCATCGAGCCAGTCATCACACCGCCTGCACCGAGTGAATAGGAAAAGTCATTGTCGCCGTGGAGTTCATTGCGGAGGCGGCAGCAGGATGAGAGCGAATCGACACTGTCGCTGGTATAGATGAAGAACGAATTCCCTGCCGCGAGCTGGGTAGCAAGAAGCTCGGCAAAATCCTTGTCGCAGGGTTCCTCGTGGTCGTGGATGAGGGCGGCAGTAACCACCGGGAAGGTGAGCAATGAACGTTCGCGCTCGTTGTTGAACCAATCGAGGAAGAAGATTTGGAGGCGGCTGACGCTTTCCCACGACGAGCGCCCCCCATCCGGGAAGATGAAGTCACCGAACATACTTTCAAAATAGTTTTGGTCGAAGACCGAGATGTTCCAGAACACGCTCTGGTAGCTGCGTGCGGCGGCGGGTTGGTTGAGGGCGTAAACGACGTGCTGAAGGTGGTTTTGGATTTCGAAGCGATGCGTTTTGAGATAGTCATCACCGTAGTCCTTGCGGGCGAAGTGATCGAAGCAGTTGAGAAACTCGACGGTGGCACAGGCACCCGCCAGGTTGGCGGAGATGGCGAAGACGAAGTTGATGAAGCTTCCGCAGAAGGAGGCGAGGTGTTTGGGTGCCATGCTTTCGCCGCCGAGCGGAACCAGTCCCTTATTGAGCAGAGGATAAAGGCTGACCGAGGCGCAGTAGGGCATGAACGGAGCGGTTTCGTCGTGGGTGTAGATTTCGTGCTTTTCGAGCTGCGAGCGGTAGCGCTCGGCGGTGGCGTCGTCGAAGAGCACTCGCAGTTTCCTGTCCATGAGTTCGCGGTGGATTCGAATGTTGGACTGCTTGTGGATTTCTGATGCAAGAACGGCGACGTTCTTGCAGGAAACGTTGGCGTTGGCATCGACGAGCGAACCGTCGGCGGAATTGCGGGCGGCGATATAGCGGTCGATGAAGTCGAGTTGGGTATTCATAGGTTTTGTTGTTTGTTGTTTGTTGTTTGTTGTTTGTTGGGAGATCAGGCGGCGAACATCGGGTTCTGTGTAATGTGTCGCTGGAAACGGTGAGTAATGTCGATTCCGCGGCGGAGATCGATGAAACGTTGGTTGGTGCCGGGACGGTCGAGTCCGCCGCGGGCGGGGAGGAAAGGACCGAGCTTGAGGTAGTCAAGATGCACGGTGAGTGTATCATCGACGCCCTCGAGACCGGTGTAGAGGCAGGTGGCAAAGCTTTTTGCGCGGGATACTCGAAGTAACTTGATGAGAGCATCGGGTTGCCATTCGCCGCCTAAAAAGCAAACGCATGTAGCGAGACTTGCGTAGCGGTCGAGAACCGCAGCCAGCGCAACGGGGTCGAGGATCCGCCCGAGATTTGGGTTGCGAAGATCGGCGGAATGACAGCCAGTGCAGCGCAGGGGGCAACCGGAAAGGGTGTAGATCAACGAGATTTCATCGGGCACTTCAAGGGTACCCACGGTATGGCAAACGTAACGGAGGTGAGAATTCATAATAAAGAAATATTTATCTTTTATTCTGTTTACTGTCAAACATATTGTGTTAAAAAAAATCACAACCACAACATATGGACACAATTGGAAAAATGACCGAGGATACATCGACTAAGGAAAGCGAGAAGGCGGGAGCGAAATTGGTGGCGCTCGTGCGCTGGCAACTGGTGTTGGCGGCAGTGGTTTTCGCGATGTTTGTGGTGGCTGGAATCACCCGACTCTCTGGATCGGGGTTTTCGATTACCGAATGGAAGTCTATCTCCGGCGTGCTGCCGCCGCTCACTCATCAAGGCTGGTTCGAGGAATTTTCGAAATACCGGCAAAGTACGCGATTCGAACAGGGCACAGGATCGTCGGGCATGACCTTGGCGGATTTTAAATTCATCTATTTTTGGGAATGTCTGCATCGCCTCTTAGGACGTTTGATCGGTCTCGCATACACACTGCCGCTGGCGTGGTTCTGGCTGCGGAAAAGGATTCCGACAGGTTTCAAACCACGGTTTTTGGTGCTGCTTGCATTTGTTGCAATGCTGAGTGCGCCCGAATGGTCGATGCTTGTCCCGGGTCTGATCGATCGTCCTGAGGTGTTGCATTATCGACTCGCCGTTCATCTCCTGTTGGCTTTGGTGCTCATGGGCGGATTGATTTGGACCGCCCTTGACTTGCGGTTGTTGGCGCATCAACCCGAAAAAGCCTCGCGGCTCGGTGCTTTCGGAATTTGTGTAATTGTGGTGGTGTTCATCGAACTGTTGCTGGGAGCATTCATGGCTGGATTGAGAGCCGGTCTGGTGGCATCCACCTGGCCGCTGATGCACGGTCACTTTTATCCGCCGGGTATCGATTGGGCACCGGATCTGTTCCACAACATGCACCGTCACATGATGCTGATTCATTTTCTCCACCGTTGGTGGGCGTGGGTTGTGGTGGTGGTGCTGGTAATCCTCGCGCGAAAAATCCGCCGTCACTGTCGTTTTGCTTCGGTCGTCCTGCACAGCGCCTTCGGCACGCAAATCCTGCTGGGAATAGCGACCGTAATGACCGGCGTTTCATTCACTCCGGCTCTGCTCCATCAAGTGGTCGCTGCACTGGTGGTGGCTTCCACCGTCTGGTGTCTTCATCTGCTGGGTGTAGCGAAATGTGAGACGACTCCTGATTCGGCATATTCATAAATAAAGAAATGTTTTTCTTGAAAATCTGACATTGTCTCGGAAAGTGGTTCTAGTCATGCGACACAAAGCTCCCGTATTCGCATCCGCAGGAACTCCCCTACCCGACAGAACCGTTGGGGAAGTCGTTGCGGAGAAACCATCGTTAGCCCGGATTTTTCAAGCGTTCGGTATCGATTTCTGCTGCCATGGCCGACGAACGCTTCGCGAAGCGTGTACCTTCAAGGGAATCGCTGTCCAATCGGTTCTTGAACAACTGGAGGCCGGATACGCGGAGGAAGATGAGACGGAAACCAACCCGGCTCTATTGCCGCCGATGGAACTGATGAACTACATCGTGGAAACCCATCACGCGTATTTGCGCAAGGAACTTCCTCGCTTGCTGGCGATGTCCGAGTGGGTCTCGATGATCCACGGCGGACGTACGGGTTCGCTGAAAGAAGTCTATTGGCTTTATTGCGAAATGGTCGATGATCTGACCGTGCATTTGAACAAGGAAAAACAGCTTCTATTTCCGGCGATCAAAGCGCTCTGTTCTGGAAAAACTGCGGGGATTCCACTCGATGTCACGGTGGCTGCCATGTTCTTGGAACATGAGGATGAAGGTGATACTCTCGCGTGGATCCGGACACTAACCAACGATTTCACCGCACCGCCGGAAGCCTGCAACACCTACAGAGCGCTGTTCTCTGGTCTAGCCGAGTTGGAAGAAAAACTGCACCGCCAGATTCATCTGGAGAACTCAGTTCTGTTTCCGCAAGTTCTCGCTCTATCGAAGACCGTATGATCCATTTGGGAACGGAATCATTGATACCAAATCTTTGTATTGATCTGACGCGAGTGGCGTGGATTTGGCTGATTGAGAAAGAATTGTGCGCGGTGAATAGTCCTATTTTTATTCGAAACCGATATGAGAAGCTGCTGGTTGGAGCAAAGCCTTGATGACCTCAGCGGCGGAATAGGTGTCGCGTCCAGGTCTCAGAAACCCGGCGATGAGCGTGGCATCTTCACCGGCGGTGAGCAAGGTGGGTTCCGGATTGCCGTTGCGGGTTTGTGCGATGCCGACAGCACCGAGCAGACCGTTGCAGACGCACTTGCGACCGACGGTATCTTCGATTTTTCCGCCTTTGCGGAGGTAGTCCTCGACGGGTTCCCCGGGGCAGCGGTAGCCGATGGTGCCGTCGTCGCGGCGGTAGCTGGTGCGCAAGTAGCCGAGGTCGCAGATGCGTTTGCGGTCTTCATAAACCGCAGTTTCCGATAGCGTGCCTTCGGCTTCGAGGACTTTAAAGGGGAAGCCTGTGGGCGACGCCACGGGGTCGGTGAAGACCTTGGCGAGACCATCGCGACTGCGCTGAATCGCCTGTGCCTTGATGTCGTCGGTGATTCCGGATTCCTCGCAGAACGCGAAAGCGGTGCCAACCTGAATGCCCGTGGCACCGAGAGCCTGGGCTTCGGCAAGGCGGCCGGGACGACCGTAGGCACCAGCCAACCAAAAAGGCAGGCCGAGGTCGCGGATTTGTTCGAGGTCGGGGTGATCGCGATCTCCGAAGACTGGCTCACCGGACTCGGATAATTGGAGAGGACCGCGTGGCGGGGCGTTATGACCACCGGCGGCAAAGCCCTCGACGACGAGGCCTTCGACAGAGCCGGACGCTTTTTTGGCGAGAGTTTTTGCCAGGGCGTTGGAGGCGACGATGCCGAGAAAGGCGGGGCGTTTGAGGGTGACGCCGGCGAAGTCGAAGGCGGCCGGATCAAAGTGATCGACGAAAGAGTCGCCGCGTTGCGCACCCTGCACATCGAGTCGTAAGCTGGCTGGTTGATTGGCGGCGAACGCATCGAGAACGCCGGGAATGGCGCGGGGAATTCCCGCTCCCATGAGGACGAAATCCACCCCGGCGAGCATCGCACCATAGAGTGACGCAAGCGTGGGGGTCTGAATTTTTTCCAATAAATTGATACCGATTAAGCCGTTGTGCTTGCGTTTCGCCAAATGAACTTCGATAAAATTGGCGACCATGGTGAGTTGCGCAACGATGCGGTGGCCGAGATTGGGCAGCGGGTTGGCACGGAACGCGCTATCGGGTGATTTCCCCTCCGGGATGAAATAACGCTTCAGGATTTCTGCGGCGATATCCGGTCGCGGGAAAGCGGCGAGTGCCTCGCGAACGATGCCATTGCTATCGCCGAGCTGGAGTCTGCGGACGAGCACGGTGGCGAGCGCGGTGCCGGACACCACGCCGAGTTGGCCGGTGCGGGAAACGGCGCGAGCCAGCGTCCAATCCGAGACGCCGACGCCCATGCCGCCTTGGATGATGGAGGGTAGAGGATGTAACATGAATACAGATATTGTTGCAAAGAAGTAGAACAGGTCGGCGGCTAATTCAAGTAATAGAGAAAATTAATTCTTGAATTAGGTATAAGTCTTTTCCGCTTATTTCAACTTTCTTTCCCAGATAAACGGTTCCTGCTTGCAGTGGGTGACGACGAAAAATGGGATGAAGTGTGGGGGGCGGAAAACGAATCCAATAAGATCCAAAACTTGCTAGAAACGTCGGCGTTCTAGTCTGCACCAGCTCCAGGCGAGGAAAATCGTAATCCAGGCGGCGCTGAGTAAGGTGAACCAGCGGACGGTATCGACGAGCCACCAGCGACCGAGCGGTGGGAGCGAGGTGGGATCGAAGGGAATGCGTCCGAGTTCCAGCAGCGCGTGGATGCGCAGTGCGTCGAGCGGGCTGGCCATCAACAAGGCTATCCATCCGTCGGGGTTTGACTGGGCGAATGCTTGCCTTGCGGAGACCAGAGCGACGAGGTCGAAGCCGACCAGAAAAACCAGCCATAGGCAGAGGCCGGTGAGGTAGGCTTTGACGCGGTCGGTAACGGAGATGCCGACACATAGACCGAATGCGACGAAGATGCCGCCGGTGCCGAGGACGTGGAACCAGAGAAAGCGTAGGTCGGCTGCGGCCGCACCGAACACCAGTGACGGTGCCATCAGCAACAAGCTGGCCACACCGATGATCAGCCACAGCGCGGCGAATTTTCCCAGCACTCGAGGGCCGGCTCCGACTGGCTGGCTCATGAGCAGCATCGATTCCTCTTCTTCATTTTGCGCCGATCCGATGCCAGTGAGCAGCGAGAACAGCGGGATCAGGTAGAGCGCGGCGGGCAGCAGAGCGTAAGCCGCGGTTTCCGCTCCGCTGTTGGGATCTGCCCAACGCGGAACCAGTCCGGCGGCTAGCGCCAGGAGCCCGAATAAATAGATGAAGCGATTGAGCACTGCGGCGCGGAGTTCGCGCAGAAAGAACGCCCAGAAAGCGCGGATGTTCGCAAACGGATTCATAAGGTCTTGTGGGGTTGGTCAACCGCCACCTGGGCATCAATGGATTCTTCGGTGATCAAGCCATTGTGGCAACTCAGTCGCCGATAGCCCTCGATGCCCCATTCGGCGAGCATGTGTGTGGTCACCAGCACCGTCTTGCCGCGCGCTGCCTCGTCGCGGAGCTGGGCTTGCAGGCGATCGCGCCATTCGGGATCGAGGCTCAGCCCCGGCTCGTCGAGCAGTAGCACCGGGGCATCGGGCATCAGCAGTATGGCGAATCCAAGCCGTTGGCGAAGTCCGCCGGAGAGAGCGCCAACGCGTTTCCCGGCTTCGTCTTCGAGTCCGGTGAGCCGTAGGACGACATCAATTCGCTCGCGTGGCAGTCCGCGCAGGCGGGCGTAGAATCCGAGGATCTGGCGGCAGGTGAAACGCGGGTGAAATCCGGTGCCCTGCGGTAGAAATGCCAACTTCTGCTGCGCCCGGCGGCGTGCCCGGACGACGTTGATGCCGAGGATTTCCGCCGCCCCGGAGTCCGGGCGGGTCAGCCCGGCGAGGATGCGCAGGGTGGTGGTTTTTCCCGCGCCGTTAGAGCCGGTGAGCAGGGTGACTTCGCCGGGTCGCAGATCCATGGAAAGCCCGCGCAACACCGCTTGGCGACCGAAGTTTTTGGTCAATTCTTGGGCGACGATCATGGTTTGGGCGGGCGTGGGGTCAGAGGGGCGGGATCTTTGATGCCGTGCATTCGGGGTAGCTCGACGTGGCGGTGGGCGAATTCCAGCAACTCCAGTCCCGGACTGCCAGAGAGCAGGCCGACGGCTGGCATCGGTCGCCGCAGTTCGCCGAGCAGATCGATTTCGCGGTGAGGCAGTTCGCCGATGCCGTCGCCATCTAGATCCACGGGAGAGGCGCGATCCCAGCGGTTGCCAACCCCGTCGAGCGCCCAGCGATTCGTTTCGCTTTGGCCGCCGAGTTCGACCGGATGCAGGTTGCCGCCAAAATGGTTTCCAGTAAACACGTTGTCGTAGGAGCTGGAATTCATCCGCACGCCAATGTAGTTGTTGCTGATGCGGTTGCCGACGAAGGTGTTGGAGTTGTTGTTTTCGAGGAAAATGCCGACGGTGTTGGAGTCCATGATGTTGCCCTCGAAGAGCGTGTTGTCGACCGAATTGAGGAGCATCCCGTAGGCGCGCGAGCCGTGGTTGGCGGAGAAGCGGTTACCGCGAACAACGAGGCCTTTGGAATACATGATTGCCGCTCCCGACACATTGTCCGAGAACGAATTACCCTCGAAGCGGTTTTGGTCGGAATACATGTAATGCAGCCCGTAGCGCACCTTGCTGATGCGGTTGGCGCGGACGACGGTTTCGTTGGTGAACGAGAAATACATGCCGTCGCGGCTTTCGGTGATGGTGTTGGATTCGATCACGCAGTCGCGGGAATTCCACAGATGGATACCGTTGCCGCGGGTGTTGATATTCAGCGCGCACATCTCCGTGCCATCGGCGGCGATGGTGACAGCGAGTCCCTCGGGCGCTTCGTCTTTCGGTAGCGTTGTCTTGCCATGGATCTCGTTGCCACGCACCTCGACGCCGACGACTTTTTTCAGATAGATCCCGTGCAAGCAATCGATGATGCGGTTGCCGGCGATGGTGGTGCGGTCGCCGGTAACATGGATGCCTGCGTGGTCGCTGCGCAAATTGATTCCCGATTCGGCGATTTCGAACCCGCGTATGGTGACGTCGTCGGCGCGGATTTCGATCACATGGCCGAGTCCGCCGCCATCAATGCGCGGCATATCGAGACCGACAAGCGTCAACGGTTTTTCGATAAGCAGTCCGCCCGAATGGACGCCGGGACCGATTTCGACGGTGGCACCCGGCGCGGCATCATCAATAAGTTGCTGCAAGTCCGCGGCGTGCGTGTTCAGCGCGAATCCGAGGACAAAGACGGCAATTTTTCCTTTCGGGAAAACCATATAGCGAGGATGAGAGCGAGCATGAATCCCCAAAGCAGGTAGGTGCCCGTCTGGGGATAGCTCGACTGGGTGAAGTTGGCGATTTTCTGGGTTCCGAACAGCAGCGGCGTGAAGGGCTCGACGTTCATCGGAGCGGTCGGGTCCAGATTGTGACCATAGGAGTGGAGCCGGTAGTAGAAAGCCCCGATCGAGAAAGCTCCGAAATACGCAGACAGCACGAAGAGATCTACCACCGCGCCCATGTATCCGAAAACGGCGGCACGCAGAGCGAGGATGATGAACAGTCCGAGCACGAAGGGCATGATCTGCATTTCGTTGAAGTCGGCCTGGGAGATGGATTTCATGCCGATGTAATGGTTCAGCATGTTGATCTCCACGAGGTCCTGGCCATCGTTGCCGCCCTCGATGCTGTGGGCGTAAATGGTCATTTCAAGACCTTCCTCATACTGCGGCGCTTCAAGGTGGATGCCCCACAGCGGGAAGTAGAGCGAGCCCGCCACCAGCACCGCCGCGAGTAGCAGCAGAAGTCGTGACCAGAGGTTCAGCGGCTTCTGGAGAAAAGCGTATTCGCGGCGGAGGAAGCGTTGCATGATCAGGTGATGGTCTGGTATTACTGCACTTCATTCACGGCCGGTGCGACGGTATCCGCACCTGAATCGTCTTCGCGGACGATCAGATAGCCCTGCATTTCCTGGTGCAGCGCGGAGCAGAAGTTGGTGCAATAGAACGGGAACACGCCCGCTTTTTTGGCAACGAATTTGATCGTTTTGGTTTCGCCCGGATCAACGACCACATTGATGTTGTGCTCGTTGATGCCGTAGCCGTGGATCATGTCCGAGCTTTGTTCAATGTTGGTGACGTGGATGGTCACGGTATCGCCGAGCTGGGCCTCGATCTTGTCGGGAACGAAGCGGCTGCGCACGGCGACGACTTTGGCGGTGACTTGGTCGCCTTCGCGTTCGACCACGCCTTCGTCGAGACTCCAAACTGCGTTGGGATTTTTGTTCTCGGCCTTGGGATAAACTTCGATCGGCTTGATCGCGTCGGCGCGCAGGATTTGGGCGAAGTGTGGCTCGGGTTCGGTGTAGGCTTCGGCAACCATCTTCATTTTCTCACCGGAAATATCGATGAGCTGGCTCGACTCGGGTTGCGATGGCCCGACGTTGATGTGGCGCCCTTTCGAGAGTTTGTTCATGGCGACGAGCCATTTACCCTCGGGATCTTTGGTGTCGCTACCGGCGACGACCAAGTGACCGATGCTGTGGTGAACGGTGATCTTGTCGGTGACGACTTTCTCAAGATTGGCTTTCTCTTCGTCAGTCCATGGTGGCAGCGACCACTTGGCCACGGCCGAATCGATGAAAAGCGAGGTGTAAGCGTTGCCTTTGCCATCGAACTGGGTGTGCAGCGGTCCGAGGCCGACGGGCACTTCGCCTTCGACGACGCTTTCGTGCTTGAGTATCGGGATGCCACGGAAGTCGCCTTCGTAGTCTTTGGCCTCAATGGCTTTGGCGATTTTCTCCATGTTCATGACGGTTGCGGTCGGCTGGAGTTTGCCTCCGGCGACGATCCACTTGCCGCTGGGATCGACGTCCATGCCGTGCGGGGATTTGGCGATGCCAACGAGGTGCACGATGCCGGGAACTTTCGCCGGATCGAGCACTTGGACGCCGTCCATTTCCGTGCCTTTGCCGCTTGCTGCCGCTTCGGCGGCGGCGCGCCAGTTGACCACCGCGCCGAGGTCGCGGTCCGCTTGCGAGGCTCCGACTTCGAGGGTTTCGTGCGCCATTTCCGTATTGTAGGAAGTGAAGAACACATAGCCGCTGCTCGGACCCTTGCCGGTTGAGGCGAGGTCGAAGTCAAACGGTGGCATGATGATCTGGAAACCGACGCTCATTTCGCCGCTGTCCGGATCGACTTTGATTGCGGTGACCATTCCGGAGTATTCGGTGGCATAGTCTTCAAGCGGTGCGACGCGGCCCTTGGGCAGCGGGGTCGAGAAACGGGTCGAGACGAACAGATACTCGGTGTTTTCGGTGACGAAGGACGAGGCGTGACTGCCGCTCGAATTCGGCATTGGCCCGATGATTTCCTTGGTTTTGAAATCCCGCAGACTGATGCGTGCGACGCGGTTGTTGGCGTTGTCGTTCACGAACAGCCAGCGACCGTCGTAGAGGCTGTCGGTCTGGGAGAGTGCCGGGTGGTGGACGTCGCCCCAGGTGTATTCGCCGAGCAATTCCTTGGATTCCTCGTCAAAGCCGTAGCCTGTGCCCGGGTAGGGAGCGAAGACCGGGATGGTCGAGATGTGGCGCATGGAAGGGATGCCTGCAACGAATACCTGGCCGGAGTGGCCGCCGGAGTAGAACAGGTAGTGCGAGTCCTTTTCGCCTGGCGCCACATAAACCGTTTCGGCATTGCTGGAGCGATCTTCGGCGCTGACTTCGGATTCCGGGGATTTACCGCATCCGCTGAGCAGCAGGCCGAGGGAGGCGATGCCAGTCAGGGCGGTTATGGGTTTGAGGGTATGGTTTTTCATGGTGGTGTGGTCGGGGTGTTTTGGATTAGGGGGGATGGAATTATTCGACGACGAGCACGCCTTTCATTCCAATAATATAGTGGCCGGGGAAGGTGCATACGTAAGTGTATTCACCTGCTTCGGAGGGTGCGTTGAAAGTGACGGTATGGCTTTCACCGGGGCCGAGGATGGGGGTTTTGGCGAGGACCTTGTTATTGTCGTCTGGGTTGATGTAGTCGTTTCCGGCGGAAGCGAATCCTGCCTCGGTGAAGACTGCGGCATCGACGTCCTTTTTGAGCAACACCCAGTTATGCCCCATCGAGGCTTTAGGCATGGTGCCGACGTTGGAGAAAGTGACTTTCAAGGGCTGACCGGCCATGGCTTCGATTGACTCTATATTGAATTTCATCTGATCGTTGCCGGTGATCTTGAACTCCTTGAGAGGGTGTTCGGATTCGGTGACGGCAGGAGGGGCGCTCTCTGCTGGTTCCGAGGAAGTAGCAGAAGAACTGTTGGAGCCGTCTTGTGACTTTGCTGCGTCAGATGATTGATCGCCGCAGCCGCTGAGTAAGAAGGCGCTAAGGCATGTGGCGCTGAGGATTGTACGGATGTGTGGTGTGGTTTTCATATTATTGGTGGAAAATTCAAGCGGGAGGTTAGGGGGTGGTTGTTTTGGAGAGAGATTCGAAGATTGCTTCAGGTTCCCAGACGCTGCCGCGCCAAATGGCGCGCACGGTGCCATCGGTATCGATCAAGGCAGTGCAGAGACCGTGGTTAAGAGTGCCGCCTGCGGTTTCGGTATAGACTCGGAAGGCTTTGGTGAGTTTTGCCACTTCTTCCGAATCACCAGTGGCGAAGCGCCAGAAATCGCTGTCTTCGGTGTAGCGGTCGGCGTAGTCGGCGAGCACCTTAGGGGTGTCATATTCGGGATCGATGGAAATGCTCAGCAATCTGGTGTTTTCGAGGAGGTTCGGATGGTCGCGGATGAGCGATTCCAGTTTGGCGAAGCGGCTCGACATCAGCGGGCAGAATTCCGGCATAGCGCAACGAGTGAAGATAAATGTGAGAACAAATTGTTTGCCCTCGAAGGTATCGAGCGTGATGGCGTTTCCGCTTTGATCGATGAGATTGAAAGTCGGCATGTTATCGCCTTCCACGACATGTTTGGCTTTGACGTTTTGCGGAGCAGGTCGTTCTGGCAGGTCGAGTTCAGAGGGATTGATTTTTTTGAGGTTGCGGATGGATGAATTTGTCTCCTCAACGACGAATTCGAAGCGAATGGCATCACCGACTTGAAGGTTCTTTGCTTCATCGACGTTGCTCAAGTTGAATGGCATGGTCATGGATGGCATGTAGCCGGGGATGTCCTCGTGCTGGATGATCAGGCTGGCATCTTCCAGAGCGAGATCCTGGATGAGACCATCAACCTCGTAGATGGTCTCGCTGAGTTCATTCTGTGTTCGGTCTGAGCAAGCAGTGAATCCGAGGATCAGAGCGGAAGCCGTTGCGTAAAAGACACTAGAGATCCGCGAATGAGCGGGAGAAGTGAGGGTGTTTGATTGAGGCGGAAACAACATGTGTGGAGATAGGTGGTGGCTAGAAATGAGCGCATTTACTTGTTATTAGTAACGGCTTACGCATGGAGTCCTCATGAGGTGTACGAAAATGAGGAAATGGTTATTGGTTGAACGTTGTTTGTTGCGCCTGTTTGCGTCGTCGGGGGCAGCGGCTTTTGATGACTCCCTCTTCGTGGATGGAAAGTCGCAGTTCGCGGCTGGATTTCCATGCCCAGAATACGATGACGGCGATCCACAGGATGGCGGCGTAAAGGAAGTGGGAGACGCGCACCTTGGGGAAGAAATCCGAGGAAAGACGGGTGGCGGCGGTGAAGAGGACAAGAAACCAGAGGACATGGCACCAGCGCAAGGGCGAAGCGAGGCGGTCGTGGCGTTCGTTGTGCCCGAGGATGATGCGGGTGGCGGCGGCGAGCATGAGCAGACCTGCTCCACCGATGAACATGAGATGGAGCATGCCGGAGCGCAGCGGTTGGAACCACGCGGCGAGCAACCACCCGCTGACGGCGCAGGGGATGACCCAGCGCAAGGCGAGGCCGAGTCCGTTGGTGCGCGACCACGAGACCAGTCCGGGCACGGCGGTGGTTAGGTGGATGGCGACGGTGGCTGCGCGGAGGATGTGACCGGCTTGGTGATGGCCGCTTGCTTCGAGTGCGAAACTGGCGATCAGCAGCAAGGCGGCGGCGAGCGATTGGAAGAATGGGCGGAGCCAGCCTGGGGGCAGGGTGAGAGAC
>JAGXGH010000074.1 GCA_024636835.1 Verrucomicrobiales bacterium
ACCATTTCGCGGCAATAAAGTCGGGTGTCGGTGGCGACTTGGTCGTTACGGGAACGTGCGGTGTGGAGTTTTCCGCCAACGGCTCCGATGCGTTTGGTCAGTTCGCTCTCGATGTTCATGTGGACGTCTTCGAGGGCGATGGACCATTCCATCTTGCCGGCGTCGATGTCTTTTTCCACTTCGCGGAGTCCGTTCTCGATTTGCGAGAATTCGTCGTCGGTGAGGATGCCCGCTTTCACTTGTGCGCGGGCATGGGCGATGGACCCACGGATGTCGTGTTTGTAGAGCCTCCAGTCATAGGAGATGGACTCGCCGTATTGTTGAACGAGATCAGCGGTTTGTTGAGAGAATCGGCCTTTCCACATTTTTTCTAACAGTTTGGTAGTTATCAGTGTTCAGTTTTCAGACGCGCTTGCGAGTGATTCGAGTACAATCGCAAGGGGTGAGGATAGCAGAGCGTTCCAAACATTTAGGAATAAGCTGCCGTGTTTCTGTGCCGCACTGAACACTGAAAACTGAAAACTAGCAAACTTCTGCGCAGCAGTTTATCTCATCGGCACTTTTTTGCGGACGAGACGGGCGTTGATGAGGTCGGGGCAGGTGCCGGATTGACGGAGTTGCTCGCAACAGGCTTCGACGCGGAGGGAGGAAGAGGATGGGCGGAACCCCATGCGACGGACGATGCAATCTTCGATGACGCTGAGGTTGTCATCGGAAAACTCGATGACTTTTCCGCAGTCCACGCAGATGAGATGGGCGTGGTTGGGGTGGTCGTTGAAGTTGGGGTCGTAGTGTTTGAGATCGCCGCCAAGGTCGATTTCGCGAAGCAGTCCGGCGTCGATGAGCAGGCTGATGGTTCGGTAGACGGTGGCTCTAGAGGTGGTGGGGTCGATGGCTTTCGTTTTGGCGAGCAGGTCCTCCGCGGTGAAGTGATCGTCGGTGGCGAACGCGGCTTTGAAGATGACTTCGCGCTGGTCGGTTTGGCGCAAATTTTTGCTCTTCAAAAAGGCATTGAAGCGTTCTTTGATTTCTGGGTTCATGAGAGTGCAAGAGAGACGGGCTGATGTTAAGCGGTGGTTGTATCGTCTCAGTGAATGCGCGGGTGTGTCAACGGTTTGATCGCTTGAATAACTGGCGGCTAAGGTTCGCGTGTGCGGAATTCTCAGTGGTTTGAATTATTTGAGAATGCTCGGGATTTGCTGGGATGATTTGTCGAATTATCGCTTTACGCCAAGATTTTTGAAGTGACGGTTACTTCATGATTCCATCACCGAAGTCAATTACTGTAGGCGTCCCCAGAGAAATCAAGCCACAAGAGAAGCGGGTTGCGTTGATTCCATCCACAGCAGGTGAGTTGGTGCGTCGTGGCCACCGGGTGGTAGTGGAGCTAGGCGCTGGTGTGGGTGCCGGATATCCGGATGAGATGTATAAATCGGTCGGTGCAGAGTTGATCGATTCCCATGAAGGCGTTTTTGCCGAGTCGCAGCTGATCGTCAAGGTGAAGGAGCCGCAAGCGTCGGAAATTCCGCTGCTTAATGAGCAGCATATGTTGTTCACCTATCTTCATTTGGCGGCGGACAAACAGTTGACCGAGGGGTTGATGAACACTGGTGCAACGTGCATCGCTTATGAGACGATCGAGGTGAACGGACGCTTGCCTTTGTTGGAGCCAATGAGCGAAATCGCAGGGCGTATGTCATCGCTGGTGGGAGCGTATCATTTAGGCACGCAGAATGGTGGGCGAGGAACTCTTCTCGGCGGTGTGCCGGGTGTGCTTCCCGGTCGTGTGTGTGTGATTGGCGGTGGAGCGGCTGGTGTGAACGCAGCACGAGTGGCGATGGGAATGGGTGCGGACGTGACGATCCTCGAAGTGGATTTGGAGAGGATGCGGTTTCTTGATGTGACCATGGGAACGGCAAATACACTCTATTCGAATGAAGCGAATTTGATGGAGTTGTTGCCACGTGTCGACTTGTTGATTGGCGCAGTGTTGGTCCACGGTGCCAAGGCGCCGAAGCTGATTACTCGTAGCATGTTGCGTGAAATGCAGCCGGGCACGGTGGTGGTGGACATTGCCGTAGACCAAGGAGGATGCTGCGAAACGACGCGTCCGACAACGCATGAAAACCCCACTTTTGTCGAAGAGGATGTGCTCCATTATTGTGTGGCAAATATGCCGGCGGCGTATGCGCGGACGGCCACTCAAGCATTGACGAATATTACATCGCGCTATGTCGCGGAGCTTGCTGATTTTGGTGTGGAGGGTGCGGTTTCACGCTTCCCCGCGCTGGCGGGTGGTGTGAATACTTTTGGTGGAAAGTTGACCTGCCCAGTGGTTGGTGAAGCCCATGGCATCCCCGCTGACGCGTTCTCCGTCTAGCGGGCACTCGTAAAATTCCTTTGTATTGGGATTGCGATGCGTGGCGTAATCAGTAGAAGATAAGCTCGCCGCTATGCATGGAAAACCTCAACACGATCCACGATTTCCCCGCCTACCCAAGGGTGGTGAATACGAGGGTAGTGCGATTTTGCAAGGCGCTCGACAGCGCTGGCGGCGCGGGTTGATGGTCGGATCTGTTTCGATCTTGCTCGTGATGTTGGCGGTGATCATCGCGATTTATGTTCGCTTAAAGCAGTTTCGCGAAAGCGTTGGTCCTGTAGTCGCAGAAGGCGATACGGTGGAAGCTCTTGCCAATGTCGATCCGGCAGCACTCGATGAGTTGCTGCCCGCTGATCCTTGGTGGGTGGCGCAGTTGCCTGTGGCGCATTGGTTCATCTCTCCGCTGGGAACACGTGGCGGTGGTCTGATCTATAATGCGCAGACTTTCAACCATCCGAATATTGATCGTAAGGGGCGCCATACCGGAGAGGACTACAATGGTATTGGTCAGGAGAATTCCGACCTTGGTGACCCCGTATATGCCGCGTCACGGGGTGGTGTGCTTTTCGCCGCGGATGTCGGTGGCGGTTGGGGTGGGGTGGTGATTTTACTTCATCGTTTGGACGACGGTGCGTTAGTTCAGACCTTTTATGCGCATCTGGATGCTATCTATGTGGTCTCGGGCGCGACGGTAGCAAGCGGAGAAAGAATAGGCAGCGTGGGGAACGCAGGTGGCCAGTATTTTGCACATCTGCACTTTGAAGTAAGGAAGGGCGCGCGGCCATACCTTGGGAAAGGGTATCTTCCCTTTGATAGTGAGTCGAATCACGGACGACTCAATGCGGCGGAATTTCTTCACCAACACGCGCCGCCATTCTCTGATGCGCGCTTCTTCGTTGATCCACTTTCACTGCCCGATAACCGTGGCGAGTTGAAAATCCGCAAGGGCGAATCCTAGCGGCGAGCGTTGCTCGAAAGAGGTGGAAAGAAAGACTGCCAGAGAACCGCGGCAGCACCAAGCACACTACCGTTGCTGCATTCCTGCCCTGGCGGGGTTCACGTGTCGATGCTCCGCGGCCCCTGACAGCGCGGCAGAGTAGGAGCGAAAAACCAGGTGCGCAAGTGGATTTGCCGCTAGGCCATCGAGAATGGGGGATGATGGTGAGGAATTCTGCGTAACGAGGCCTAAGAATTCCAAGGCTCAGCGCGTTTTAGACCTGTTTCTGATGCTTGCTTCAATTCACATTGACTAACAGTTCAAGAATAGTCTTGAATGGGACGCATTTTTTAGAATACTAGCCAAAATACTGAATAACCCTTGGAAATAACGAATCAGAGAAAATAACCTTTGCGAAAGTTTCTTAAACATTTGTATTGTCAGGGGCGGAAACGGTCGTTAGATCAGTAAGATAATTCGCGTTTCTAGCGTCCATTCTCCTCCTAATCCCCTAATGCGTTAATCCCAGAGTATTTTTTTTCATGAAGGTATCAGACATAATCTTGATCGTCGCAGGCGTTGTTGGCGTAGGCGGTGCCTACCTCAGCTACCAAAACTACACCGCTTATGCAGGTGACCCTTTTGGTGAAGAAGCGAAGGCTAACTACAAAGCCAAGACGCCATTGCTGGCTGTGGAAGATGCGCGTAAGCTCGAAGAGAGCAGAAGCATGGACAAGCTCGAAGGTAAGGAGGCCGATCTTGCGACACTCTACAAAGAGATCGCAGACCTCGAGGCAGACAACGAAGGTCTTCAAAAAGAGATCGGCGAGGGTTCCATCAAACGAACCAACTTGATGAGCGATATCGATCGCCTCGACCGTGACATTTCCAAGAACGAAGAGAAGCTTAACGACCTCAAGCGCTACCTCGAGAAGTTTGGCACCGCCAAAGAACTTCGCGACAAGGTCAACCTTCTGAAGAATCAGTTGGCCACCGCTAACCAGTCATTGATCACAGAGAAGAACACATTGACCTCGCTGATCTCCCGCCAAGAACAATTGGATTCATCCATCGGCAACCAGCGCGAGCGCGTCGACATGGCACAAAGCGGTCGTATGAGCGAAAGCTTCCGCTCGCAGATAACCGAAGTTTATCCGCGTTGGGGCTTCGTTGTGATATCAGGAGGTGTAGATGCCGGTGTGAATGCCAGCACTCCTCTGAACGTGATGCGAGGTGCAGATGTGATCGGCCGCGTTATTGTGACGACTGTTGAACCATCAGTTTCTGTTTGTTCGATCGATGAAGATAGTTTCGTCGCTGACGCGCAGATCCGTCCTGGTGATGTTGTTGTTCCTGCACCAAAGCAGGCCGATAACACGCCTCAGCCGAATAAAGCCATTCGTTAATTCCTTTATTTGCGGTTGAATTTCTCCGCTAAATCCCCCACTACTCCTAAGACTCCATCCCCAATCCTATGGCCAGAACGCTCGTCCTCTTTGCTGCGCTAATTCTTTCTCTCGCAGCAGCCTATTTTAGTTTCAGTCACTTGAACAAAGCGATCGCCGTCCAAAAGACGAACGTCGAATTGCTTGAGAATATCGACCGCCTCAAGAGTGATACTCGCAAGACGGAAGACATCATCACCAAGCAAACCGATGTGAAGGAAACGAATGAATTAACCAAATCAGCCAAAGAAACCGAGTTGAGAACCCTCCTCGGTCAGATCGCCGCGAGCGAAGCTGAGCTGCCGCGCCGCCAAGAAAAGATTGCCCGTCAGGAAGCTGAAATCAAAGACTACGATGAGACTGTCGCAGAAATCCAAGATATCCTTAAAGACGTCGACGCAACAACTCCTGAAGAAATTGAGGCGGCCATCAATCAACTCCAGCAAGACAAGCTTGCCGTAGATAAGGAGCTTGAAGAAGTTCAGACTGCGGTTGCTGCTGCCGAGGAGAGTGTTGCTTCCAAGGAACAGTCACTTGATCGTGTGAACAGAACGCTTTCTGATCGTCGCGATGGCATCGTTCGCAACACTAGTGAGTCGACCGTTACCGCAGTGAATCCTGATTGGGGTTTTGCCGTTGTCGGCGCAGGCCGAGCGCAGGGAATGAGTGCTGACCAGCCGCTCCTCGTGAAGCGTGGCAACACCTACATCGCGCGTCTTGCCATCGTTTCGCTTGAAGAGAATCAGCTGATCGCTGACATCGTGCCAGATTCGCTCGCACCAGGTGCTCGCGTTCTTCCTGGTGACCGTGTCATCGTCCAACGGGCGAACCGTTAATCAACTCGGAGATTTCTTGCTGGGTCACTCGCCGAGTGGCCCAGCATTTTTTTTGCTCTGTGCGTTCTGATTCTCCAGGTGGTATTATATCAGATTTTTTAAGCTCCGACTTGCCTAGAGGAAGGGAATTGTGCGAGGAATAGAGGTAACGAACTTCTTGATTTCACTCATGTTTACCAAAATGACCATCCGTATTCTTCTTTGTAGCATCATTGGCGCATGCGCATTCCTTACCAGCTGTGAGCAAACGAAACCGCGCGGACCGCAGTCGCAGAACAGTCAGGTCGGCTGGAATCCAATTCGCCCTGGTGACGGCGGTGGCCCATTGGCTCGCCAGTTGCCAAACCGATAGGCTGTGACAGAAAGTGACCCAGGCCTATCGCGCGATCCACATGAGGTCGTGGCAAGAACGGACTGCCTTCATGTCGTGCTGTTCGAACCGGAGATTCCTCCGAATACGGGGAACATTGGGCGAATGTGTTGGGCGACAGATTCGCCGCTGCACTTGATTCGACCCTTGGGGTTTGACATTGACGGCCGAGCTGTGCGGCGTGCCGGGCTCGACTATTGGTCGGAGCTCGATCTGGCAGTATGGGATTCCTTCGAGGCTCTGCGCTCAGCGGTAGCGAGTAAGCGTGGGAGTAAAATCGAGGACCTGATGCATTTGTTCACAACCAAGGCAACGCGATCGCATTGGTCGGCACAATACGAACGAGGAGATTTTCTTGTGTTTGGCCCGGAGTCCCGGGGCTTGCCTGAGACCTTAATCAACGGTGCGGCTGAGCGTGCCGTGAGAATACCGATGAGCAATGGCCGTAGCCTCAACCTTGCGACATCGGCAGGTATCGGGCTCTACGAAGGCCTGCGCCAATGTCGCGAGGGTTGAACGTAATAATTATTTCGTTGGGTCATTGACGGTCTTCCTCTAGAGGTCGATGCTGCTGCACAAAGCGATGGATTCAAAAAACCAGATAATGTCGGAAGATGACAAAACTCAAGCAGGCACGCCGCTTATCGTTGCGACGCAGGTCACGCGGACGTTTCGTATTGGCCGCAGAAATATCGAGGTCCTGCGCGGCATTGATCTGGAAATTGCGCGTGGCGAAAAAACATTTCTCTGCGGACCCTCGGGCGCTGGAAAGACAACCTTGCTCTACACGCTCGCAGGATTGGAGCGGCCAAGCTCAGGTGAGGTGAAGATCGAGGGTGAATCTCTTTACAATGGATCGCGCAAGGCGATCTCGGCGATCCGTAACGGAAAAATGGGCTACGTTTTCCAGAACTTTCTTCTTATGCCCGAGCTTTCAGCTTTGGAAAACGTTTTGTTGCCTTCGTTTATCGGCAAGGTAGACCGCCATGACCGCGCCGTAGATATTTTGCAGCGAGTTGGTATGGGACACCGTCTGAATCACCTGCCGTCGGAGCTCTCCGGCGGGGAGCAACAGCGAGTCGCCATTGCGCGCTCACTCATTAATGATCCGGCAATCATTTTTGCTGATGAACCGACCGGCAACCTCGACTCGAAAACGGGTAGTGAGGTGATGGAATTGCTCGTCACACTCGTTTCAGAAAAGGGGAATACACTCGTCGTCGTCACTCATGACCATTCACTCACCTCGGTCGGAGACCGGGTTCTTTCGCTTGTTGATGGTCGCTTGGCGTAAATCCTCAAACTCTGGTTTAGTCGGAGATCAATGGAGTGGATTTTTTAGAAATCGCCATTGCCAGAGGGCATTGATTCGCCACCTTAAGGGCTACCCACTATGAAAGTATATATCGACGGACAGATGCTCGACCGGAATGACGCAAAGATTTCGGTTTTTGATCATGGCTTGCTCTATGGTGATGGGATCTTTGAAGGCATTCGGATTTATCACGGTAAGGTTTTTGAACTCGATGCCCATATCGTTCGACTCGTCGATTCGGCAAAGGCAATCTGTCTAGAGTTGCCGATGAGCGCTGAAGAGATCATTGAGGCGACACTGCAAACCGTGAAGGCCAATGGACTATTAGACGGCTACATTCGCCTGATCGTTACGCGAGGCGAAGGTGGGCTGGGATTGAATCCCTATCTCTGCCCGAAAGCTTCACTGATTATCATTGCAGATACCATCAAGCTTTACCCTCAAGAGCATTACGACAATGGTCTCGCGTTGATTACCTGTGGCACAAGACGACCTGCACCCGGTGCACTTTCACCGCAGGTGAAGTCACTTAACTATCTCAACAACGTGTTGGCTAAGGTTGAGGCGATTCAGGCGGGTGCGCTTGAAGGACTGATGTTGAACGAGCAGGGCTACGTGGCCGAGTGCACCGGTGATAATATCTTTATCGTCCGTGACGGTGTGATTCATACGCCGCCGATTTATGCGGGCGCACTGGACGGGATCACCCGCCGGGTGATCTTCCGTCTCGCCGCAGAAGCTGGTGTGCCATTGGCGGAAACGAACATGAGTCGCTATGATATTTACACAGCTCACGAATGCTTCCTGACTGGTACAGCCGCAGAGGTGATTCCAGTCGTATCGTTGGACAAACGGGTTATCGGATCCGGTAAACCGGGTGATATCACAAATGACCTCATCAAACGCTTTCACGAACTTGTGAAAATCTCCGGCACGGAAGTGCCTATTTAATCGAAGTGCATGGTTGCGATGATGTGCTTCGCTTGGCAAAATCATTCAAAAGCACGTTTTCCCAAACCATGAAATGCGACCTCTGCAATAACAAAGCTACCGTCTTCCTGACTCAAATCGTCAATGGCAAGATGCAGAAGGTAAACCTCTGCGAGTCTTGTGCGAAAGAGAAAGGGGTGACCGATCCCACAGGATTTGCCTTGGCTGATCTGCTGTTCGGATTAGGTAACGAACAGCAGATAGAAACGGCCTTGCCTGAATTGGATGAGTGCCCTGCATGTGGCTATTCCCTCGCTCAATTAAAGAAGACAGGACGCGTGGGGTGTGCCGAATGCTATGAAGTCTTTTCGCAGAGCTTGAAGTCGCTCGTGAAGGCGATGCATACAGGAACGACTCATTGTGGGAAAGTTCCCGCTGGTGCATCAGCACGCCGACTTTTAGCGGAGGAGAATGCGGCGTTAGAAGAACGTCTGCGGGATGCAATCGTGGGTGAACGTTATGAAGACGCCGCGAAAATTCGAGATGAGCTTGAGGCTCTGAACAGAGGAGATACCATTTCAGTAAAAAATACTGAAGAGTAAGCAGAGACAGAGAATCAGATGGGCGCTGAGGCGCGTAGTGAGAAATGACAAAATGATGCGATTTTCGACATTGATTAAAAATCCCGCGCAATGGATGGCGGGAAAAGGAAACGATCACCAAGTGGTGGTTTCCAACCGCATTCGCTTGGCTAGAAACCTCGCCACCGCACCATTTCCCGGATGGGCAAAACCTGACGCTCGCAAGCAAGTGCTTGATCGCATCCTTCCAGTGGTGGAAGCCCTGCCGGAGATGAAGAACGCATTCTCCAAACCGCTCGATAGTCTCACTGGTTTGGAAAAAAGGGTGTTGGTAGAACGTCACTTGATCAGCCGTGAACACGCGGGTAACTCGAGTGGTAGTGCGCTGGTCGTGAACCGTAATCAGTCCCTGAGCATGATGATTAACGAGGAGGATCATCTGCGCATGCAGGCGATTTCTCCAGGATTCGATCTTCAGCCAGCTTATCAGATGTTGAATAATGTCGACAACGTGCTCGAAGGCACTCTTGAATATGCTTTCGACCCAAAGCTGGGTTTTCTTACATCTTGTCCCAGTAATCTTGGAACAGGAATGAGAGCCAGCGTGATGTTGCATCTTCCTGGATTGGTTATTAGCGAACAGATTAGCAAAGTTATCAGCGGCGTGAATCGCATTGGTCTGGCGGTGCGTGGTCTATTCGGCGAAGGCTCGGAGGCTCAAGCAAACCTTTTTCAGGTGTCCAATCAAACAACACTGGGCGAATCTGAAGCCGATATTCTTACTCGATTAGAACGAATTATTGAAAAAATCATCGGGCACGAAATGAACGCCCGAGAGAAATTGATCGAAGAAAAAGCAACACTGGTACAAGATCAAGTGGGGAGAGCCTATGCAACTCTTCGCTACGCGCATGTGATGTCCAGTAAGGAAGCATTGAACCAACTATCGCTTCTTCGATTCGGGCTTGATTGCGGATTTTTTCAAGAATCAATCCCTGACCCCATGGATCTCCTGCTTATGGAAATTCAACCCGCCCACCTTCAACTTCTCGCAGGTGAGAAACTATCTCCTGAAGAACGAGACACTTTCCGCGCCGAATTATTGCGCAAAAAATTGCAGTCTTTGCCTGAGCCTGATATTCAAGGTGGTGACGCTTCACTTCGGGAGAGTCTTCAGACGTCAAAACGCCAGACCCGCCCGCAATCCCCAACTCCTTCTGATGATGAGTAACTTCACTCCACGAGCCCAACAAGTTTTAGCCCTCGCCCGCAAAGAGGCCGATAGATTTAACCATAATTACGTAGGCACAGAGCACCTGCTCCTAGGCTTGATTAAGCTAGGCCAAGGTGTGGCTGTGAACGTGCTGCAAAAAATGGGCATGGATCTCAGCACTGTCCGCATGGAGGTCGAAAAGCAAGTCGGTGCAGGTCCGGAAACCAAGTTGGCCGGAAATATTCCTTACACCCCGCGTGTAAAGAAGGTTCTCGCCCTTGCGGCCAAGGAGGCAAAAGCCCTCAACCATTCCTATGTCGGGACTGAGCATATTCTTCTCGGGCTTCTTCGCGAAGGCGAAGGAGTCGCTGCACGTGTTCTCGAAAGCTTGGAGGTCGACATCGAACGCACGCGGAATGAAATCCTTCACGAGCTGGACCCTAATTTTAATGAACAAGGAGCCAGTGATGAAGCTGAAGACATGGATGATGACGAGGAGGACGGCAATGGTAAAAAAGCCCCTCGCACTCCCGCTCTTCGAGCATTCGGTCGCGACCTTACGGAACTTGCACGCGAGAACGGACTTGATCCTGTGATCGGCCGCGAGAGCGAGATCGAACGAGTCATCCAGATTCTCTGCCGCAGGACGAAGAACAACCCAGTGCTCGTCGGTGAGGCGGGTGTTGGTAAAACCGCTATCGTTGAAGGACTCGCTCAGGTGATTATTTCAGGAGAGGTTCCCGAGCTACTTCGTGATAAAAAAGTGATCACGCTCGATCTTGCGCTGATGGTCGCGGGAACGAAATATCGGGGTCAATTCGAAGAGCGCATTAAAGCGGTGATGGACGAAATTCGTCGGGCGGGTAATGTGATCCTCTTCATTGATGAGCTGCACACCATTGTTGGAGCAGGATCGGCCGAAGGCGCTATGGACGCGTCCAACATTATCAAACCTTCACTCAGCCGTGGTGAACTACAGTGTATCGGTGCGACCACTCTCAACGAGTATCGAAAATACATTGAGAAGGACGCTGCCTTGGAGCGCCGTTTCCAGCAGGTGAAAGTTGAGGAGCCTTCAGTGAAAGATGCGATTTTGATTCTTCAAGGACTTAAAGTGAAGTATGAGCTTCACCACAAGGCGGAGTTTACCGATGATGCCATCACAGCTTCGGTGCGACTTTCCTCACGCTATCTCACAGGAAGGTTCTTGCCTGACAAAGCAATCGACATCATGGACGAGGCTGGAGCGAAAGCCCGCATCCAGTCAATGACCCGACCGCCGTCTCTCAAGGAGATTGAGGTGGAGATAGAGAAGATCAATAAGCAGAAAACCGAGGCCATCAAGGATCAGGATTTCGAAAAAGCAGCAGCCCTCCGAGACGAAGAGAAAAAAGCAAAGGAGCAGCTTGAGGCCGATCTCGAAAAGTGGCGTCAAGAGAGTGAAGAAACCATTATCACTGTCGATGAAGAAGACATCATGAGTGTGGTTTCGAAATGGACCGGTGTGCCATTGCAAAGAATGGAAGAAAAGGAGACACAGCGTCTCCTGAAGATGGAAGAGGAACTGAAAGAAAAAGTGATCGGCCAGGACGAGGCCGTCATAGCTATTTCAAAAGCCCTTCGCCGCAGTCGCGCTGATCTCAAGGATCCACGCAGACCTATCGGATCGTTTGTGTTCCTCGGGCCAACAGGCGTGGGCAAAACATACCTCGCTAGAAATCTTGCCGATTTCATGTTCGGAGACTCTGATGCATTGATCCAGATCGATATGTCGGAGTATATGGAGAAATTCACATCGAGCCGTCTCATAGGTTCGCCTCCAGGCTATGTCGGATACGAAGAGGGAGGGCAACTTTCCGAACAGGTACGCCGACGACCCTACTCAGTGATCCTCTTCGACGAGATCGAAAAGGCTCATCCGGACGTAATGAACCTCCTTCTTCAAATCCTTGAAGAGGGGACAATCACCGATAGCCTTGGTCGTAAAGTAGACTTTCGAAATACGGTGATCATTCTTACATCGAACGTCGGTGCGGACTTGATTAAGAAACAGAATGTCATGGGCTTTGGTGCTCTGGGCGGGGATAGTGATGGAAACTATGACTCGATGAAAGAAAAGCTCACCGAGCAGGCGCGCAAAGTATTCAAGCCGGAGTTTCTGAACAGATTAGATGATCTTATTGTGTTCCACATGTTGGAGCGCAAAGACCTTGTCCGCATTGTCGATTTGGAAGTCAACAAAGTCGTTGATCGCTTGGCGGAAAAGCAAATCGTCATGGAACTCCAAGATTCTGGCAAAGATCTTCTCATCGAGAAAGGTTACGATCCTAGCTACGGTGCGCGTCCAATGCGTCGCGCGGTAGAGCGATTCCTGGAAGATCCTTTAGCCGAAAAACTCCTCCGAGGTGAGGTGTCTGAAGGAGATACCGTCTCCGTTTCACTGGAAGAAGGCTCAAAGGATGATCTCACCTTCGAAGTGATCGAGCGCTCCGAATCTGGGCAGTCGAAAGCTCAGGCTGAAGGTTAGTGTTTCGTTTTGGAATTCCCGGCCCACTTTGAGTGTTCATCACTCAGAGTGGGTCTTTTTTCAGGGCTGGATCAAACTTATACTGGGTTCAAATAAAAACCTGACTATGCGCCGCGCACAAGTAGCTCACGATCAACCAACTTCACCCCACTCGTTAATCGCGTGCCGCGCAGCGGTTATACGCGACGCGTCAGATCATTACCAAGATTTGGTATTACTCAGCGCCCAGCTCGCACTTCTCCTCCCCCCTCCTATTGCGCCTTGCGGATGATGTGGTGGGTTCCGGAACCAAGCTGATCCAGTACGACGCTATCATCGACGATCCGTGCCTTGATAAGGGTTCCATCAACGATCAGATCGGGGCTCGGATTTCCCAGGCCAGGTAGAATGATTTGCGCGGTCGTGTTGGCCGGCAACGTGACGTCCAATTCGAATGAGCCGTCTGCCGTGCGCTTGAATGCGGCGCTAAATGTGCCACGGATGCTTGGAAGCCGCGCACTTGCGTGAATGAGGTTGCCGGGGCGCGGCTGAATGCGCACTCTGCCGAATCCCGGCTCCAGCGGTTCGATGCCCACGAGCTTGCGCGGCAGAATCTGGGCCGGGGCGGAACTCCAGGCGTGCGTCCAGCCGGAGTTTGCCTTGTATTTGATATCCCATGCCTCGGTGGTGACGGTCGAACCGACACGGATCATGTTGAGCCAACCGCGGTCGCTGTCGTTGGTCATCAGGTCCAGCGCGGCCTGACCCTCATCTGCATCATAGAGCGCTTCGAGCAAATAGACCGTCGGATATACACTGCAGGCCATGCCGCGGGATTTAATGAACTCGACCACAGACTTGCGGTGTTCCTCCGGCACGATCCCAAAGGCCAAAGGAAAGAGATTGGAGTGCTGTGAAGAGTGTTTGGAACCGATGCCATCGATATAGATGCCGCGTTTGGGGTCGAACATCTTCGCATTGATGGAAGCCCTGACGCGGGCGGCGCGTTGATCATAGAATGACACATCATCAGTCTTGCCGAGCACCTTGGCGATGTCTGCCATTTGCACGAGGGAGTGGTAATGAAAGGCATTGACGACCGTGTTGTAGTCGCGGAAATCATGCTTGTCGGTCTCGCCCCGAGGCCAATCGACAATATCCCGGAGGGCTTTGCGATTGAGGTGGATCGATTGAAGAAATTCTTTGTTTTGCAAGCCGGTTCGGGTGCTGATAAGTCCATCGTCACCTGCCAGAGCAAGCATCGTCTTGGGTTTGAGTTCATTGTAATAGCGGGTGAGTGACCGGCTGTTGCCGGTGTGGAGGTAATCGCACCACGCCATGGAAATGCTGTGAGAGATCCACTCTGTGGGCCAGGACGCATGGAAAATCATGTTTTCCTGGCTGTAGCGCGCCGTGGCAAATGCCCGATCCACGGCATAGTGACTCATTTGGTGTATGTAGGAGTCCGCCTCATACATCATCCGCTCGCGCTGGCTGGCAGAGTAATCTCCGTTGAAGGTGTTCACCTTCACGGAATATCGGCACAGATCATAGACATCATTGAGCGATGGGTTCGAGGACGTGAAGGCCGACGCGGTGTCGTCGAAGTCAATCCACAACGCGAGTTGTTTTGGATCCTCGACGGTGATTTTTTCGTTACCCGGCATCAACTGGCAGTATCGGAATGGAATCACGTCGGGCATATGTTGCGGCATCGCTTGGCTGTGCGGATAATGCGGAACAAAGCGGGGCAGTTGGAGGGTGTAGAGCTGCTTCCCGGGCTGGATAGTCATGGGCACTTTCTTGTAGATGATTCCGCCGCCGGGTTTGGCATCGACGGTGGTTCCTTTGGATTTCTCGCCCAACGCGACCTGGATCACGTGCTCCTTGAGCGCGGGTGAGGACGGCGTCCATTCAATCGTCAGTTCCAGTGTCGCGAAGGCCGCCTTGCCAAAATCGAGGAACCAGTCGCCATCGGGCTTGGCTTTCACCTGCACCGCCGGATTCGGGTGGTAGGCAATTGGCGGGCGATTCTCGAACGTCCACATTTTTCCACCACGGCCATCGTCCATTTGAACCCACCGGCTCTCACCGGGCCATTGTTTGTCTTGGCGATTGAACTCACCGGTATGGAAGCACTGTGGCTTGCTGAAACCTGAGCCCTTTCCGTCCTTGTTCCATGTGCGAACATACCACCAATAAGACGTATGGGGCGCAAGGTTCTTGCCCCCATAGAGAACATAGATGGATTGCGATGATGTCACCTTTCCGGAATCCCACAGGTCACCGTTTTCATTGGCTAACAACTTAGGTGAGGACGCTACAAGAATCTGATAAGCGCTTTGCCGCTCTGCTTTCTCGCTGGAATTGACGATCCAGCCAAAATCGGGCCGCGGCTCCGTGATCACAGACTTCTCCGGGTGGGTGAGTAGGTTGCAGAGCAGTCCGGTCGGCTCATCGGCGGCCAGCGCGGCAAGAGAGGATGCGAGCAATGCAGCAGCTACACTGGCGAAAAAGTAGATTGGTTTCATCATTTTTAAAGAAGCGTGGCTTATGTGTGATTCAATGGAAAAATTTTAGCAACACGGCGTGTCGAAGTGATCACACTTTACGCTTGGATCTGGGGAGTTTGCTGGATAACTTGTGGTGATTTTAATACTTCATATTCTATGTCCGGCGTCTCTTCGTTAACTTTTCAGAAATTGTTTATCCTCAAGTTGGCGGCCCTCTGTGCTCTTGCCGGTCTTCAAGTTGGATGTGAAAGCCCAGGGATGGCGGCGCGTAATGCACAGATTGCTGCTGAGCCTACAGGGAACTACTATATCGGTCGTAGATACTTCGTTCCTTATACACGTTTCTGGGGATACATCAGGAAACCCCGGCAGAGTTGGGATGATGCACGTCTCGTTGTGATGGATGAATCATCCTACAAAACCCCAGATCGTCTCAAAGAAGGGCAATCAGACGCCTCGCATGGTTACGACAACAATGTTGAGTATCGTGTCTTTGGCAGCTATTCGAAAGATGTAGCCTATGACCCGAACAGCGATCTTGTTTTGCCGGTTTTTCGGCCGACCGGAATGGAGGTCATCAATAGAAATCCAGGTTTCCTTTTCAAGCCAAGTGAACGCTACAGTGATAAGTATGTCAGCCTCGTCCCCAGAGGTGGGGTGAAGGTTGAGAAAACAGAGATCATGGAGGGGCGCTAATTTCCCTTAATTTGTTGAGTAGATCGATAAAAAACCGAATAAAAGCGAAATGGGTGCAGGGAGGTTTGGTCCTGTGTATGAGGGGGTTGCGAGGGAGGCGTGAGGTAAAATTGGATAAAAAAGGTAAAAAACGCATGGAAAGCAGTTGCGGGGAA
>JAGXGH010000075.1 GCA_024636835.1 Verrucomicrobiales bacterium
ATATCGTCGGCAGCGTCAGATGTGTATAAGAGACAGCGTTGAAACCGTCGCAGGATTCGCCAAAGAGCGCCTACCTAAAAACCTCCAAGGCATGGTCGACAAAGCTCTCAACGGTGAAGACATCGCTGGTGGCCTAGGTGGTATGCTCGGCGGCATGTTTGGCAAGTAAGCAAGCTCCAGGATCGAAGGGAACTCTAATTTTTGTAGAGCCATCCTTCTAGGTGGCTTGAGTGGTTAACGATTAAACCAAGCCCCCACCCAGCCAGCTGGAAGCACGGCTCTCCATTCTTCTCCAGCTCTCTGCCCTCTGACATTTTTTAAAAAAAACGCGGCTCCAATCATCGGACATCGCGTTTTTTTGTGCTCAATTATTCACATCTAAACCCCTCACGAGAACTCGGCGGCATGGGACCCATATCCAAAACGGAAAGCGCACAACCACCTCACGTCGTTCCACCGAATAGCGAATGGCAAACCTTGGAAGTCTCCGCTTCCAACTTGAAGTCTCTATCGTCGTCATCCACGCCTTCCTAGGCGTGTGCAGAATGACAATGGTCGATGAACCAACCTGTGAAAATCTCTCGATCGCTATCGCATTGCTCCACCCTACAAACGCTAGCAAAGGAGCAAGAAGAAGCACAAAACAACCAGCTACACCCACAATCGAGCAAGCTAAGCCCGTGAAAATAATCGTGACTACCACTCCAATCAGCGCGTGGGTTCGGCGAACCGAGCGCAGATCGAAATCGCAGACAATTATCTCATCCATTTTGGGATAATCATCTAAGCCGGAGAACCGGCAAGCGAGGTCTCCTGAAGACCATCACCGTCAGAGTCCTTGGCTTCGTCCTCTTTGGTCTCCTCATCGGGAACTGCTGGAGGCACCGCCATCTTTGGAGGATCGGTAAGCTCGTTGGTGTCCATGATTTGACGAATGTGATTCGCATCAAGCGTCTCGAATTCGAGCAGCGCCTTGGTGATGGTGTCCATGCGATCGCGCTTGGCAGTGAGGATTTCCGTGGCTCGTGCGTAGGCTTCGTCAATCAGTCGCCTGACCTCCTCGTCAATAATCTGCGCCGTAGCACTGCCGTAGCTCTTGTCGCGAGCCATGAACATTTGATCACCCTCGCTGCCGTATTCGACCATGCCAAGCTTCTCACTCATCCCCCATTCACACACCATGCGGCGTGCAATGTTGGTTGCCTGACGGATGTCGCCCATCGCACCGATAGTCACATCGCCAAAGACAATCTCCTCGGCGACACGGCCACCCATGGCGACGCAGATCTGGTCGAGCAACTGGAACTTTCGGAAGTTGTGCCTATCCTCGATCGGCAGCCACATGGTGGATCCAAGTGACGGCCCTCGTGGAATGATGGTCACTTTGTGAAGAGGATCGGTGTGCTCGAGCATTTCGAGAAGGATTGCATGACCAGCTTCGTGGACCGCTGTGTTTTCTTTCTCCTTCTCGCTGAGAGCAAGGCTACGGCGTTCTTTGCCCCAGCGAACCTTGTCACGTGCCTCTTCCATTTCAGGCATTCCAATCGCCTTCAATCCACGGCGGGCCGAAAGCAACGCCGCCTCATTGATCAAATTAGCAAGTTCCGCCCCGGAATAACCGGGCGTGCCACGAGCGATGATAGAGAAGTCCACGGATGCGGCAATCTTCGCCTTGCGCGCGTGCACCAGCAGGATTTCCTCCCGACCTTTTACATCGGGAAGGTCGACCGTTACTTGACGGTCAAAGCGACCCGGACGTAGTAACGCCGGATCAAGAACATCCGCACGGTTAGTAGCCGCAATGATGATCACACCGTCCGTGGTGTCGAAACCATCCATCTCGACAAGAAGTTGGTTCAAGGTCTGCTCACGCTCGTCGTGCCCACCGCCCATTCCTTGGCCACGATGGCGACCGACCGCGTCAATCTCATCGATAAAGATCAAGCATGGCGCGTTCTTTTTCCCCTGCTCGAACATATCGCGCACACGGGAAGCACCAACACCAACAAACATCTCAACGAAATCAGAGCCACTAATACTGAAAAACGGAACATCCGCCTCACCGGCAATCGCTTTGGCAAGCAATGTCTTACCTGTGCCTGGCAGACCCACCATCAGCACACCTTTAGGCAGCATACCGCCGAGTGTCTGAAACTTTTTTGGATCGCGCAGAAACTCAACAATCTCCCAAACCTCTTCCTTCGCTTCCTCGACACCCGCGACGTCCTTGAAGGTCACGCGGTTTTTGTCTTGGTTGAGCAACTTCGCCCGACTCTTACCAAAGCCCATGGCACCGCGCCCTGACATTTTCATCTGTTGGCGAAGGATCAAAAGGATCACCACCAGAATAATCACCACCGGCAGTAAGTTCAGCAGAACGAAGCCAAACATGTTGCTCTGTTCTTCATAGTCGAAAGCAAAGTCGGACTTCTGATCACGAATTAAATTGAGGAAATACTCGCGCTCGAGCGACAAGGGAATCGTTACCACAAAGCCAGTTTTCTCCACACCCTTGTCGTCCACAGGGTTGGTAAACTTTCCGCGTATCGTCTGTAGATCTGCCCCTTGATCGTAAGATGCCTTGATGCCTTCGAGATCAATATTCTTGTCGTTGAGCTCAGCAATGAACTCAGGATAGGTGAGTTTCTTCACATCCGCCTTATTCCCCTGCACCGCCACAGCAGCACCGATAAGTGCGATCGCAAAAATCAACAGCGTGATCCCCCGCCAGTTGAAACCTGCGGGCTTTTGGTCTCCACCTTGGCCACCATCTCCACCACGAGGGCCTTTCGGTGGGTTCTTCTTCTCTTGATCGTTATTATTTGGGGATTCGGACATCGGTAGCATTACGTTTCAGCGGACGAAAAGAGTCACCCGCATGGAGTCGCGAAAGCTAGCACATCGCACCGCCCATGGAAAGCGCGCAGTTCACCCCTCTAAAGCAAGGTGAAACCACCATACAAACGCGGAGTTCGAATGCAGAATCTCACCCCCTGTAGCGGCGGCTTTGCAAGCGCCGAACGAACGTCCCTCAGCTTCCCTGCCCACCATTCAACACTTAAAAATCGCTAACTCTCAATCAAAGTCGCATTTTATGGCTGCAGATCGAAGTTTATTAAGTTTTCCTAATTACTTGAAACCAGCGGCTCGAAGAACCATCATTGGGAATGGCAGAAGCTAAAGTCGATCATAATTACACCGAAGACAGCATTCGATCGCTCGATTGGAAAGAGCATATCCGAATGCGCCCAGGCATGTATATCGGCAAGCTGGGAGATGGTTCCCAGCACGACGATGGAATTTACATCCTTCTTAAGGAAGTCATCGACAACACCATCGACGAGTTTGTCATGGGCTACGGTAAGGAGATTCACATCGACACCACCGACGATGGTCGCATAGAAGTGCGCGACTTCGGTCGAGGCATCCCGCTTGGTAAACTAATGGACTGCGCGGCGAAAATAAACACCGGCGCAAAGTATGATTCCGAGGCATTCAAAAAATCTGTCGGCCTCAACGGCGTCGGCATCAAGGCAGTGAACGCTCTGTCGAACTACTTCGAAATCCAAGCCTATCGCGACGGACAAACCCGCAAAATCGAGTTCTCGGAAGGCGAAGTAATCAAAGAAATGAAGTCGTCATCGGCGTCGAGTGATCCATCAGGCACTCGCGTCGCCTTCTCGATCGACACCTCAATCTTCCCCAAACGCACCCGCCTGCGCCCAGAGTGGGTAAGCCGGATGTGTCGCCATTACGCCTATCTAAACACCGGGCTAACTCTCATCTATAACGGACAAAAATTTCGCTCGAAAAACGGCCTGCTCGATCTCTTGAATGAGGAGATGAAAGAGGAATCTCTCTACCCTCCTATCCATCTTCAAGGCGAAGATCTCGAAGTCGTCTTCACCCACACCGTCTCCAGTGGCGACGATTATTTCTCCTTCGTTAACGGCCAGAACACCCACCAAGGTGGCACCCATTTGGCGGCATTCCGCGAGGGCATCGTGAAGACCATCCGCGAGTATTATAAAAAGAGCTACGACCCTTCCGACATCCGCGCAGGACTAACTGCCGCCATTTCCATCCGCATTCAAGAGCCTGTTTTCGAATCGCAAACCAAGACAAAGCTGGGGTCCACATCGATCTCACCCGATGGCGAAACCGTCCGCACCTTTATCGGAAACTTCCTCAAAGAACACCTCGACAACTACCTTCACCGTAACTCCAAGATCGCCGACGCCATCCAAAAGCGCATCGTTGCCGCCGAACGGGAACGCAAGGAACTCAGTGGCATCAAAAAACTGGCTCGCGACCGTGCGAAGAAGGCAAAAATCCACAATAAGAAGCTCAGGGATTGCCGTGTTCATTTAGATACGAAACACAAGCGCCGCTCTGAATCGACCATCTTCATTACCGAGGGCGACTCGGCCAGTGGCTCGATCACCAAATGTCGCGACGTCGAAACGCAGGCTGTGTTTTCGCTGCGTGGAAAACCACTCAACTGCTACTCGCTCAGCAGAAAAGTCGTATACGAAAACGAAGAGTTCAACCTTCTGCAACACGCACTCAACATCGAAGATGGCCTGGAAGGCTTACGCTACAGCAACATTGTAATTGCCACCGATGCCGATGTTGATGGAATGCACATTCGCCTCTTGCTCCTCACCTTCTTCCTACAGTTCTTCCGTGAAATCGTTGAAGCCGGTCACCTCCACATTTTGCAGACTCCCCTTTTCCGCGTCCGCAATAAAAAGGAGACCCGCTACTGCTACACCGAAGAGGAACGCGCCTCCGCAATGGCAGATCTTGGCAAATCACCGGAGATCACCCGATTCAAAGGACTCGGCGAGATTTCGCCCGATGAGTTCGGCCACATGATCGGACCCGACATGCGGCTTGAACCGGTGACTCTCGCCGAGGGGCACCATATCAAGGAAACCCTCGCATTCTACATGGGTAAAAACACCCCCGACCGCCAAGGGTTCATCATCAACCACCTCAAAGAAGACGTCGTTCGCTCGGATGTGTAATACCCTCGCGGTTTTGACTCGCCATACGACGAGTATCATGATGTGAATAGCGAGTCGCAATCCAATCACCACTCTACAGTCCTTCCCCCTATGAGCGCCACTAGCGAAACTACGACCAAGCCGGTGATCACCGCAGCCACGGCTGAAGATATTCCGGAATTGGTTACTTTGCTTGTCGATCTCTTCGAAGTCGAAGCGGACTTTGACCCCAACCCGGAGGCACAACTTCACGGCTTGCAGTTATTAATCGGCAACCCAAGCCGCGGCAGGATCTTCGTCATGCGACAAGACGGAAAGATCGTTGCGATGGCGAACCTCTTGTTTTCCGTATCGACGGCACTTGGTGGCTTCGCGCTGATCCTCGAGGACCTCATTGTCAGCCCCACATCGCGCGGTCACGGCTACGGCACCGAACTGGTGAAATATGTGTTGGAGTTCGCAAGGAAAAAAAAGTTCTCCAGAATCACCTTGCTCACCGATCGTCTTTCCGTCGAGTCGCAGCGTTTTTTTCAACGCTTTGGTTTCAAGCACAGTGAAATGGTTCCGATGCGTCTGATTCTTTGATTCAACCCCAAGTTCAGCCTGATACCACTCAAGGAACGTATTACCTCCTGTCATGTTAGCGTGGTCTGAAATCCTTCCGCGGTTAGCAAATAACCCACAGTTTGTCTCCCCTGCAGCAGAGGGAGCAGCCATCGCTATGCTCGCGGTGATTTTTTTCCTGGCATTCGCCATCTTCGGCGCTGCCATGGTACTGAGAAAACGCGCACGTTCCGCCCCGCGACCAGAATACGAACTTCTCGAAGAACTGAACTCAGATGAACGCCGCCAAGAGCGCGACAAACCATCCAAGCAAGTCAAACCAACAAGCGGTCGCGAACAAGGCACTAAAAAACCCGGGTGGGAACGCGATGCTGATTGGTGGAAAAAGCAGGACAACTAAGCCTTTTTCTCAATACACAAAGGCAGCACTACTTTTCCATTCCTCACTCTTGATAAACATCCACCCGCAGGTCTTTCAAGGTGTGCATTCCAAACTCCGCACGCTTATCAAAATCGCCCGGATCACGCCACGGTCGCGATGCATGTTTCCTCCCCTCGGGAAACTTCCCTCGGTTACTCTCGAACACCCGCTCGACAAACACCTTACTCCCAATCACCGCCCCGTCCGTAAAATATCGCACTCGCTTAAGCAACAAACTACCCATCGACATCTGCTTCCCACCGACCGCAGCAGACCCGGCAACGCTCCCAGCTCCATCCCCCCCTACAACCACCGTGCAGTCGGCTTCCAGCCGACATGAAGCAGACACCACAACACTCCCCGCTTCATCACCAACTTCTACAGCCCTCACGTGCCTCTTTTTCTTCGCGCCATCCAAAATCACCTCCAACGCACCTGCGTAATTCTCCCGCGCCTCCGTCCGGCCGCGCTCCCAACTGTCCAGCGCACAATCCATCACCCGGCAGATCCCGCGCTTTGCACGACGGCTTCCGCCCAGCGCTTCCGCCCACCCGCACCAGCGATACTCCGCCGGATCGTCCACCAGCCCAGCACGCACAGCGTTCAAGTCGATGTATTGCGCCATCATCCGCAAAGCCTCACCATTCTCCACCATCACGCTCTTAAATCGATCCATCCACAACGTCCCCCTACGACCGTGACGTTTGTTATACCAACGCGTAAAGCGTTCCTTCACCTCTTTCATGTAACGTGAAAGATCACCCAACCTAGCGACCACCGATTCAATCACTGCCGCAGCGTCATCCACTCGTCCTTGTTCCCGCATCCGCTGTAACTCCGTCTCCAGCGATCGCACCGCTGCAACTGAATACAAACATCTTACGTGCGTCAACAATCTCCGCTCACCCTCAGGCCCAGCGAACTCCTCCACCAGCTTCGCCTTATCGGGAATCTCCACCAGCAAATGGAAATGATTCCCCATCACCGAGTAAGTCAGCACCTTCACGCGGCAAAATCGCGCCAGCTTCCAGATCAGTGTCTTCAGCGCCTCCTTCTCCACCTCATCGAAGAAGATCTCTCCGCCCACCGTTCGGCTCATCGCGTGGTAACAGGCCAATTCCCCCTCACCCGCCAGAATCCGCCGACGCCCACCACGCACCGACCGCGAAACCCCGTCCACATCCTTCCGTCTATCCCACCATCCTGCGCCGACATTCGCCGCCGTCTTCGCCCTCACCCCAACCATCGCCTTCTTCACCTCACCAGACTCAAAATCAATCACTTGTGCCGTTTTCATATCCCCTCCTATAAAACATCCTCGTGCAGGCCAACAACTTTATGCCTGGCATCTTTTTTTCTTGGGGAAGGGATCGCGGCATCAGGCGGGCGCTTTGGATTATGTCCGTTATATGATTTCGCGGAAGCAGGAGGCGTGACAGGCCGCTTGAGGGTGATGTTTGATGCCAGCCAATAATTAGAAAAACATGGTAAATTGGACTGACCCCTTTTGGCTTTCCTTCCTTTTGGCTTTCCTTTTTCGGCCCTATTTATCATCAGCCTCGGGTTTACTATTCAGTTCGATAAAAACCGAATGCACCTCGCGGCGATCTGCTGACTCAAATTTCAATTTTCTGCTGAAGGTATCCCCCGCATAGATTATAGTTACCAAAATCTCTCCTGAATACGTTTTATTCGGTAAATCTGGGGATCTAGATACAAACAATGGAAAATAAACGAGTGCATTTCCCGCAAAGTCGGTAGTCACTGGCTGATGAATTTTTCCAATGAGATCACTTGAGAAGTTTTTCTCGACGTTCGACCTCACTGAGATTTTAGCCCCAGAAATAGTATTACCATCTATTTTTAGATTAACAATAGATTCAGGAGCCGACCAGCCGTCAGTGTAAACCCCTTGGGCAATACAATTAACGGTAATTGTAAGAAAAATCAGAAGCGATTTCATGGCTTTCTTAATCCTGACACTTTCTCACACCATTGCCTATCCGGCTCTTCAGCAGGAGGTGTGCCCGCTTTATGGATATTAGGAAAAATATTAGGACACCCATTATTCACTCCAAGATCTTCGAGATTTACGTTTATCTCTGCAAGCCTATTCCCCTCTAGATTTACCTTCCCTACACCGGAAATCGCCCAACACTCGCTGCAAAGCTCCGCCGATTGCGTGTGAACCTCAAATTAGACACAACTAGCCTGCATCAAGGCACAATTCTCCCCTGTCGCCCCTCTTCCTCGCTCCGCCGCTCGCCATCCGTTCTCCAAACTATCCAGAGACCTTCGCCACGTGCCTATCTGGTGGATCGGTCGAGAGATATACCTTGCCGGGTTCCGGCATCAGTCATCATCCTCCAGATCCAAATCGGGAATATGACTAAAGGAAATCCGCATGGGTGCGGCATCCTGGGTATCGTGGTCGCATCCGAGATGGATCGCTTTGCGACCGTATTTTGAGCGAATTTTATCGATTGCCTCATTGAGGCGCAGACGCGCTGCATCCTCTCGGGCGAAGAGCGATGGCGTATGATTCGACCTTTCGATCAATCTACCTAAGACCATGGAGAGCTTGAGCACGGAGTGCCCTGGATCCAGACGGTTTTTCCAGAGTTGCTGTACGACTTTGGCGAACAACAAGGAATCCGCACTGGGCTCGAAATGCATTTCCCCTTCCCACCCTGGTCCGTTGAGATATTTCAAATGAACGCTCAACGATCCCGCTAACATCTCATAAGCACGCAGACGTGCGGCTGCCTTCTGTGTTAATTTGTGCAGAATGGGAAGCGCTTTGTCGGGCGAACGCTTGTCGGGGGCCAGCACATGTGAGTGACCGATACTTTTTCGACTCGTTTCCACTTCCGGGACATCGAAACCATGGAGGTTCAACCAGAAGCGATCACCACCAATCCCTCCCCAAATATTGTGTAGGGTTTGTCGCGATGCGGCACAGAGTTCAGCGACGGAATGAATACCGTTGGCGTGCAAGCGCAACTCCATGCTACGCCCTACCCCATGGATGTCTCGCAATTCGAGTTCATGGAACGCCTCTGGCATATCCGAATCGTTAAGGATCATCACGCCGTTGGGCTTGCGCATCTTCGACGCCATTTTCGCCAGCCATCGGTTGGTAGAGACGCCAATCGAACAAGTGATGTGTGTGCTCACCGTCCGGGCAATGGTCGATTTTATGTTATCCGCGATGGCGAGGATCTGATGCGGCTCGCGCAAGTTATAGGGAAGCCAACACCACATCTCATCGATGGAAAGCACCTTCTCCACATGGATGCAGTCTTCCACGGCTGCAATTAACCGGTGGTGATGGCGCACATACTCATCCGGTCGCGCGGGGACGATGGTGATCCCCGGACAAAGCTGATGCGCTTCACGCACACCGGTGCCGGTTTTCACACCGAAGGCCTTGGCCTCATAGCTCGCGGCGATGCAACATGACGTGGCCGCCATCACTGGAGCCACACCGACGGGCTTCCCTCGCAATGCAGGTTGGAGGTGCTGCTCCACAGAGGCAAAGTAGGAATCGAAATCAAGAAACAGCGCTGTCAGGGGACGATTATTCACGCCTTTACAATACTGTTCTAATGAACAGTATCAAGAAATACGTCATGAGTCTCGTAAGAAAAGAACTAGCACACCTATAATTTGAGGTTGGCGGATTTCTTGGCCATCGTCCTTGGCCTGTGTGTAGCTACGCATGTGAATGCGTGGCTGTACGACGTCCGTTTTCCCCAGACCCGACCACACCACCCTTCCACTTTTTCACAAAAGCAGCTACGAACCAAAGAACCAGCAGCAGCGCTATTGATCAGCCCTCGCTAAATCCGCTCCATCGAATACCCGTCCTTGGTGTCTTTGACCACCCAACCTAAGGCGGCAAGCTCGTCGCGGAGCCGGTCGGCGGCACCCCAGTCCTTGGCCTGTTTGGCGTCCCAACGCTGTTGGGCAAGCTCCTTCACCTCGTCGGGAATCTCTGACTCATCGGCGGAAGTGTCTGGGTTGGGCAAGGTTAAGCCTAGCGTACCAAGGATGACATGAAGCGCGCATCGCCACTTCGTCGCAGCCTCCGAGTCTAAGGACTTCGCATCTGCGCCTTTGATGGCCGTGAATACGTGCCCAAGAGCTTCCGGTGTGTTCAGATCGTCGGACAAACTTTCCCAAGCTGGCTGTAGATCACCAAGTTCGTACACCGCTGAACTCTCCACTAACTCTGCAAACGACGGTGCGGGCGCAGCACCAGCATCAGCCAGCGCTTGATCAAATCGCGCAATCCGCAAAAGCGCTGAACGTGCATCGTCGAGCGAACCGAGCGTGAAATTCAATGGTCTGCGATAATGCCCACCGGCGAGAACGTAGCGCACCTCCATCGCACCGTGTCCTTTATCCGCCAAATCATCCAAGGTGTAGAGGTTACCCAAACTCTTCGACATCTTACCTCCGTCGACCAACAGATGAGTAATGTGAAACCAATGCGCAGCGAAATCTCCGCCACATGCGCAGCGGCTCTGGGCGATCTCATTCTCATGATGGGGAAACACCAAATCCACCCCGCCCGAGTGCAGATCAAAATCCGTGCCCAGATATTCCTCAATCATCGCCGAGCACTCCAAGTGCCAGCCGGGACGGCCTTCGCCCCACGGGCTTTGCCAGAAATTCTCGCCATCGCCGGGGCGACGCGATTTCCATAACACAAAATCCGCGACGCTATCCTTCTCGTATTCGTCGGTATTCGACCGCGAATTCGCCGTCCGCCCCATGTCCAAATCCTGCGTCTCGAGATGCGCCAGCTTGCCGTATTCAGGAAACGACGAAATCTTGAAATACACCGATCCATCATCGCTGGCGTAAGCATTGCCCGCCTCGATCAAGCGCTCGATCATCGCAATTTGCTGCGGGATATGCGCCACGGCACTGGGCTCCACATGCGGTGGAAAACAGTCCAACTTCTCGCAGTCCGCATGGAAACGCTCGGTCCACGCCTGTGTGAAATCGAGCAAGCTCTTCCCAGCCGCCTGACTGTCGCGAATCGTCTTGTCGTCGACGTCCGTGATATTCCGGACATGCAGCGTCGCCACACCACCAAGCTCCACCATACGACGGAAAACATCCTGCAGCACAAAAGTGCGGAAATTTCCGATGTGCGCCGGCCCATAGACCGTCGGTCCGCAGCAATAGAACCGCAGCGTAGAACCATCGATAGGTTTCACCTCGCGCGCTTGGCGGGTCAGAGTGTCGAAAAGACGAAGGGTTTTCACACACGATCCATGTCCGCATCCGCAGACAATTGCAACCTCTTGTTGCTATCAATACCTCAAGGAAGCGTCACTCGGAAGAAATCCTGCATCACTCGACGGTAGACCACGTGTTTAAACTCCGGCGTGCGCTGGATCGGAAACTCGGAAGGCAGCACCCACTCGATTTCCTCAAATTCCGGCGGATCCATCGCATTCAAATTGATCACGCTGTCAGGTTTAAGCAAGGCACAGAGGAAATAAGTCTGACGTTGACCGCAAAACACACCCTTTTTCAAGCGCCCGTTGGGGAAGGTGTATTGATACCCACTGCGCACGGCCGTCACCCGCACCGCCGTCGGACGGATGCCCGTTTCCTCCCTGAGCTCGCGGAACATCGCTTCACGCCGTGTTTCGCCTGCATCCACACCACCCTGCGGAAATTGCCACTCGTGATCGTCGTCCGCACATTTGCCGAACAGCAAGCGACCATCCTGACGCAACACCAACACCGCGACGTTTTCACGGTAAACACCGCGAAACGATTGAGTGGAGACGTCACCGCCAAAGTTGAATGGGTAATCCGGCATAAATTCAGGCTGCTAGGACAGGTGCGACTATCGAACGGATCGAGAATAATTCAACATCGTTCAAATATGTCGGTTCTGACATCCGGAAATGCTTGAATGGAAGCAATCACAAGCTGACAAATGACGATAACCCGCTAAGTAATAAGGTAGTGACTGATCAAATTTCCACCCGTCCAAGCACTGAGTCTGTCGCCAGCGACACCTCTCACCCACCGCAGCTCATCTCCGCCATTCACATCGGCGCGGGCAGCGTCAGTATGTTGATCGGTGCGCCGAGCGACGATGAAGGGAAAGTCATCCCCATCGATTTCTTCGAACAACCCGTCCCCATCGCACGCGATGTCTTCGGTAAAGGACGCGTCGGGCGTCCGGTCATCGAGCGCATTGTGAGGATCCTCAAAGAGTATCGCGCGGCTCTCTCGGAACTCGCCATCCCAAACGGACTCCCCAACCGCGTGGTCGCCACCAATATTCTTGCTGAGGCCACCAATCAGGAGACCATCCTCAACCGCGTGCAGGTCGCCTGTGGCCTCGATGTGGAACCTCTCGATGACGGAGAGATGACCCGCCTGATCTACATGCAGAGCCAGGCCTTGCTCAATTCTGTAAAGAAATTCGCCAAACAGAACACACTTGTCGTTCACGTCGGCCCGGGAAACACGCGCGTGCTCTACTTTTCCCGCGGACAGATTTCGCAATACTCCAGCTACCGTCTCGGAGCCTTCCGCGCCTACGAAGCGATCCAAACCAGCCAACCCCGGGGAGAAGCCATCATTTCCATGTTGCGCGAGCAGACCCGCGCAAGTATTGACTCGATCTACTACGACTACCGTAGTAACGCAGTGGATCAAGTCGTCGTCATCGGGCACGAGATGCAAATGATTGCCAACCACGTGGGAAAGGCAAGCACCAAAGGTGTCACTACAACGGAGCTGCGTAGGTTTTTGGTGAAAATCTGCGACATGAGCGCCGACCAACGGGTGCATGAATTCCAACTCGACTACGCACACGCCGACTCCGTCGTCGCGGCAGTGAAAATCAACACACGCCTCGCAGAATCCTTCGAAGCCAAACGTATCTTCATTCCCTCCGAAGACTACGAGACCGAAATCCTTACCCAACTCCCCTTCTCCTCGAGCCTCACCAGAAGGTTCCAGAAAGAAGTCATGCAGTCGGCAATATCGATCGCCCGACGCTATAAAATCGACACTGGCCACGCCCAACACGTCGAAAAACTCAGCGTCAAACTCTTCGACACCCTCACCCACCTGCATCAACTCGGCAGCCGTGAACGGCTTCTACTCAGCGTCGCCGCACTACTTCACGAAACCGGAAATTTCATCACCGTCCGCGCGCACCACAAGCACTCGTACTACATCATCCGTCACTCCGAAATTTTTGGATTAAGTGAAGCCGATATTGAAATCGTCGCACTCATCGCCCGCTACCACCGCCACTCACCGCCGAAGTCGACCCATGACGGTTACAGCGAAATCAGTCGAGAAAACAGAATGATCGTCAGTAAGCTTTCCGCCATCCTGCGCGTGGCAGATGCTCTGGATCGCGCGCACTCGCAGCGCGTCCAAGATGTCACCGTTCGCCTTACCGAATCCCGCTTGTATATCGGCATCGCCGACCTTCGCGACATCGCCGTTGAACAACTCGCCATGGAAAGCAAAGCCGATATGTTCCGCAACATCTACGGACTAGACGTCGTGCTCGAAAGCGGATCGACCTTTAACTAATACCGTTTCCCAATAAAAACATCACTTCTCACCACCCACAAGTAGCTCTCGATCAACCAACTCCACGCCCACTTGTCAATCGCGTGCCGCGCAGCGGTTCTACGCGACGCGTCAGATCAATAGCAAGATTTGGTATAACTTCGCACCCGCTCAAATATTTTGCCCAACTCCATTCCCGTGAACAAGTCCCATTTCATCAACCGCGAGCTCAGCTGGCTCGAGTTCAACCAGCGCGTCCTCGACGAAGCTCTCGATACCACCCTACCGCTCCTCGAGCGACTCAAGTTCCTCGCCATCACCGGGTCAAACCTCGATGAATTTTTCATGGTCCGCATCGGAGGGCTGATGCTGCTGCAACAGGCTGGAAGCCGTGCCCGCGACATCACCGGACTGACGCCACACCAACAACTACTCAAGGTTCGCACGCGCGTTCAGGAAATGCTCGACGCCCAGTATACATTGCTCAACGACGAGTTGATCCCCAGCTTGGAAAAGGCAGGTATCCGCCGCATCGACGATGCCAAAAAGCTATCTCCCGCGCAGAAGAGCCATGTTGAGCAACTCTTTGCCGAGTCGATCTTTCCGGTATCCACACCACTCGCCATCGACCCCGATGACGAAGAAATTCCATTCTTCCCGGATCTTCAAATCGCCGTCGCCTGCGAACTCGAAGACCCCGATACCGGAGAGTCGCGCTTTGCGATCATTCCGGCACCAAAATCCATTTCCCGTTTCATTAACCTACCCGATAGCGAGGCCTTGGATTACATCGGCATCGAAGACGTTATCATCGACAGCCTCGATGAGTTTTTCCCCGGTGAGAAAGTCAAAGCGGCCACTCCTTTCCGCATCACTCGCAATGGCGACATCACATTGAATGACGAAGACGCGCTCGACCTTGGCGATGAGATGGAAGACATCCTCATTGCGCGTAAAAGCAGTGGCACTGTCCGCCTGGAAATTCAAAAAGGCGCGTCCCATCACCTCGTTAGCGCCCTGCAGAAAATCGTCGACGTGACCAACCGCGAAACCTATCGCCTACCGGGGTTAATCGATCTGAAGGCCCTCATGCAAATCGCGTTCACTCCTGGATACGACCGCATTAAAACGGAGTCCTGGACCAGTCATCAGTCCGCATCGATTGACCCGACGGTCTCCATGTTCGACACCATCGCCGAGCGCGACGTGCTCCTTTATCACCCTTTCGAAGCCTTTGACCCAGTGGTTCGACTCGTTCAAGAAGCTGCTGCCGATCCGGATGTGCTCGCTATTAAGCAAATCCTTTACCGCACCGCATCAGATAGCCGCATCGTTGATGCACTGATCAAGGCCGCGGAAAAAGGCAAGCAAGTCACCGTCCTCGTCGAGCTCAAAGCACGCTTCGACGAAGCACGCAATCTCGTCCGCGCCGACGAACTTCAACGCGCGGGAGCCACCGTGATCTACGGGGTAAAGGGCCTCAAGACCCACGCCAAAATCTGTCTGGTCGTTCGCAACGAAGGAGGACGCATCAAGCGCTACTGCCACTTCGGCACCGGCAACTACAACGAGTCCACGGCCAAACTCTATACCGACGTGTCATTCATGACCGCTCGCGACGACTATGGTGCCGATGCCTCTGCCTTCTTCAACTCGGTGACCGGACGTTCCCGTGTGCCGAATTACCGCCGTATTTCCGCCGCACCTCACACGCTAAAACCACGTCTCCTCCAGCTCATCGCCAGCGAAACCGAACGCGCCAGCCAAGGGCAACCCGCCTATATTTGGGCAAAGGTAAACAGCCTGCAAGACCCCGATATCATCGAGGCTCTTTATGCCGCGTCAAAAGCTGGCGTCGTTGTAAAACTCAACGTCCGCGGAGTCTGCTGCATTCGTCCAGGCGTGAAAGGACTGTCCGAAAACATCGAAGTCACCAGCATTATCGACCGCTACCTAGAACACCCACGAATCGTTCTGTTCCACCAAGGCGGGCAAAACCGTCTGTTCATTTCCTCTGCTGATTGGATGGTGCGCAACCTCGAAAAGCGCGTGGAACTTCTCGTCCCTATCGAAGACACAGAGTCGAAGAAAAGCCTCATCAAAATCCTCAAGACCTACCTCGACGACAACGTAAAGGCTCGCCGCATTCATGGCGACGGCAGCTACTCGATGGTAGAGCGCAAGGGCAATAAAAAGGCCATCCGTGCGCAAGACGTCCTCAACCGTGAAGCCCGTCGCGCGGCAAAGAAAGCAGAGCAAGAGCGTGGCATGACTCTGGTTCCGCACCTTCCGAAGGAGTAGGTAGTTATCAGTTATCAGTTATCAGTTATCAGTTATCAGTTATCAGTTATCAGTTATCAAGTGTCAGGTGTCAGGCAACGGGACTGCGCTGGGCGCTGGGAATTTGGCACTGGGTTCTTCAAACAACTAAAAACAGGCCAAGCCAACACCGCCCGCAACACCAAAAAAACCACCCGCAGACCGCCCAAAACCTACCACCCGTTATTACCTCCCCCGTATAACCAATAACAAATAACTCATAACACCTCCCCGCCCCCTACATCTCCAAGAAATTCTTCAGCAGCACTTTACCGTGCTCGGTGAGGATGCTCTCGGGGTGGAACTGAACGCCATGTATGGCGAATTCTTTGTGCCGCAGTCCCATGATCTCGCCTTCCTCGGTGCGCGCATTCACTTCCAGACAATCGGGAACCGTCGCCGGATCGACGATCAAGGAGTGATAACGCGTCGCAGTAAACGGACTTGAAATTCCAGCAAAAACACCTGTGCCGTCATGCAGGATCGGTGATGTTTTGCCGTGCATCAAACGTGGAGCACGCACCACGTCGCCACCGAAAACTTGCCCGATGGATTGGTGACCGAGGCAAACCCCGAGTATCGGCAGTTTGCCTGCAAAATGCTCAATTAGCTCACAACTGATTCCCGCCTCGTTGGGCGAGCACGGCCCCGGCGAGATGCAGATGTGCGATGGCGCGAGTTTCTCGATCTCATCGACCGTGATCACATCGTTGCGGTGAATATTCATTTCCGCCCCCAACTCACCAAAATACTGGACGAGGTTGTAGGTGAACGAATCGTAATTATCGATGACTAGCAGCATGGGAGAATAAGGTAAAATCAGATCGAACCGTCAGCGATCATCTGCGCTTGGCGGACAGCGTGCATCATGCCACGTGCCTTGTTGCGTGTCTCTTGATATTCGTATTCCGGAGAAGAATCAGCCACCACACCCGCGCCGGCCTGAACGAAGGCCTTGCCCTGCGTCAAAGCGCAAGTCCGCAATGTGATGCACGAGTCCAAATCGCCATCGAAACCGAAATACCCAACGGTTCCCGCATAGGCATTCCGTTTGTTCTTCTCCATCTCATAGATGATCTGGAGGGCACGCACTTTCGGCGCTCCGGAAACGGTTCCTGCCGGGAAGCTGGCACGCATCACATCGTAACTCGTTTGCCCTTCTTTCACTCTACCTACCACGTTGGACACAATGTGCATCACGTGACTGTAGCGCTCGATGACCATCAATTGATCAACCTCGATGGAGTCAAAATCCGCCACACGTCCGATGTCGTTACGTCCCAAATCGACCAACATAATATGCTCGGCACGCTCTTTGGGATCGTTAAGCAAATCTTGGGCAAGGGCCTCGTCCTCTTCTGGCGTGCTCCCCCTCCACCGCGTCCCGGCGATCGGTCGGATCTGCACTTCCCCGTCGATACAGCGCACTTGCACTTCCGGTGAGCTACCCACCAAGGCGAAGTCGTTGGGAAACTCCAAGCAAAACATATACGGAGACGGGTTCACGTTGCGCAGTGCACGGAAAAGGTCGACCGGATCGCCCGTGTATGGCATCTCGAAACGCTGCGACGGCACCACTTGGAAAATATCGCCCGCTTTGATGTATTCCTTCGCCGCATCGACCACTTCGTAGAACTCTTCGCGTGTCGTGTTGCTCGTAAACTCGGGCTCACCCTCTGCCTTCGCCAGCACATTGAAAGGACGATGACGAACCGGTTGGTCGAGCTTTGCGATGAGTAATTCCACACTCTCGCGTCCGGCCGCATAAGCAGCCTCGAGTGAATCGAAGTCGTCGGTGCAAACATTCGCCACCAGTGAAATACGGCGCAACAAATGATCGAAAATCACCAGCGTGTCTGCGATCATATAAACCGCGTCGGGAACACCCATCGAGTCCGCTGGTGGCTCACCAATCGTTGGCTCAAAATACCGCACGCAGTCGAAGCCTAAATATCCCACAGCACCACCGTGGAAATCGGGAAGCGCATTATCCTTCACCGGCGTAAACCGCTCCATGATCGCCTCGAGTTCGGATAAGGGATCGCGCTCGGAAACATAGTTCCGATTTCCCTCCGGACCGACAAGCGTCACGTCTTTTCCACGCATCTGGAAAACCAATCGAGGGTCGCTGCCAATGAAGGAATACCGTCCAATAGTGAAGGTATTCTCCGCCGATTCGAGCAGGAAGCTATACTCGCCATCGCGCACGTGTTGGTAGACCGACAGCGGCGTCTCGTAATCCGCGGAAAGCTGGGTAAACACGGGAATCATGTTCCCTTGTTCTGCCTTCTTGCGGAACATTTCGAAATCGGGGACTAGCGGTGCAGACTGACTCATTGTCACCCAACATGCATTCACGTCCCCCTCCATGCAAGGGTGATTAGGATAGGTTTTAGGTGTTTAGGTTTTATGTTTTAGGATCCCCGGGAGGGACGACTTCGACGTCGTCCGTGGCTTCCCTTCATCTCCTTACAGCTTTCGGCTTACAATCAACCAGCGCATCCCACATCCACACCACCTAAATCCTAAAACCTAATCACCTAAAACAGCGCCATCTGCCCCGCGGCATCCAAACCACCCCCGCACTCCTCCGGCTTCCCAACTTTGACCCACGCGTGCGGGTCGTCCTGACTGGCGCAACTCGTCTTCACATCGGCCCCATATCCAAGCTCGTCCATCACCGGGCGGACGGTCTTCTCAATGTGCTCGGGCGTGTTGCAGTCGCGACTCAAGTGACACCAAATCAGCGCTTCGAGATCCGCCGCTTCAGCGGCCTTTAACAACTCCGCCACCTGAGCATTGGAAAGATGGCCGTGACGCGATGAAATCCGCTGCTTGGTCGACCACGGACGTTTCACATCATCTTGAAGCAATTGATCGTCGTAGTTCGCCTCGATCACCGCTGCGTGAACCGATTGCAGTTTCGAAATCACCAGGGAACTCGCAAACCCAAGGTCGGTCATCACCGCGACTCGCGTGGCTGCAGATTGAAACACGAACCCCATCGGATCAACGGCGTCGTGGGGAACGCTGAAACACTCCACACCCAAGGGACCAATCGTAAACTCACCACCAGTCGGGACCAACTTCCAATCCACCGACGAGCGCATCCCCTCCGCCACCACGCGAGCGGTATGCGAGTTCGCATAAACGGGAATCCGGCGTTTTCGCAAAAACACATCGAGACCGCGTGTGTGGTCGCCATGTTCATGGGTCAGCACAATCGCGCTTAATGAATCCGCCTCCACACCAACAGCTTCCAATCGCACCCCCAACTGTTTCGCGCTTAAGCCGGCGTCCACAAGAACCGTCGCCCCACACGGAGTGCGCACCACGAAGGCATTGCCTCCGCTTCCGCTTCCTAATACCGTGAACTCAAGCATCAAGAGCCATCATACCCGACGCTCCACATCCCGCAAGAGAAACGCTTCAAGAAACCAAATCCTGCCATACGTCCTCCAGAATCACGACGTAAAGCGTTCCCTTATCCGCACTTTAACTGTAGGTCGCACGTGTCGGGAGTCATCTCCATATGGCGGCAAAGCCGCGTCATCTCCAACACCGGCCGACACGTCCGGCCCACAGAAAACATACCATCGTTTCATGCTCGACATACCACGGGCAAAAAGCTGAATTCTTCAACTATGACCACCGAGTTCTACCACATCGTCCACTTCTGGCTTAAGCCGGACCTCAACATCGAGCAGCGCGCACAATTCCTCGCGAGCCTCAGTGCCATCGGCAAGTCGGAAAACGTCACCACCCTGCGCATCGGCAAACCAGCCAACACACCACGCGAAGTGGTCGACAATTCCTACGACTACCAAATCGTCGTCACCTTCGCCGACAAAGACGCGCACAACCACTATCAAAGCCCCGATGACTCCGCCCACCAACAGTTCGTCGACTCCTGCAAAGAGCTTTGGACCAAAGTCCTGATCTACGACTCGCTGGAGGCCTGATCAACTCACCTTACCATCTCAGAAAATGCGTTTCATCTCTCCACTTCTCATTCTGTTAATCACAGTGACCCAAACGATTGCTGCGCCTGAAATTGTCGTGCACAAAGCAGCCCGCAAACTCGAGGTAATCGACGGCGAGAAAACGCTACATACCTTTAAGATCGCACTCGGTTTCCAGCCCAAGGGACCAAAACTCAAACAAGGCGACGGCAAAACACCTGAGGGCATCTACTACATCTGCAACAAAAACCCGCAGAGCAAATACCACCTTTCACTCGGCGTCAGCTATCCCGGACCCGATGACGCGAAACGAGGAGTTGCGGCAAAACTCATCACTCCAGCGCAACAAACGGCGATCAACGCCGCGACTCAGCGCAAAACCATTCCACAGTGGAACACAAAACTCGGCGGTGAGATTTTCGTTCACGGTCGAGGCTCCAGTCGCGACTGGACGCTCGGTTGTATCGCCCTCGAAGACGGTGATATAGAAACCCTCTTCGCCCTCGCCACCGTCGGCATGAAGATTACGATTAAACCGTAATGAAGGAACTTTTCCCAAAAGTACAACGCCTACTCACGAAGCCGATCAGCCCGTTCAAAGCTTTTGCATTGAACCTCCTGATCATATCCGTTTTCACACTCCTTCAAGGTGCGGCGAGCTGGACCAATCCGACTCAAGGGGCGATCAATGCCGCGATTATGATGCCCCTCGCTTGGATCCCGTGTCTGCTTATCTTGCTCCTGTGGATCGCAATCGTTGGAGCTATCAACAGATGGCGAAAGAAGAAGACCGACGCACTTTATCTAATGCTCGTTCCTGCATTTTTGTTCGCGACATTATACCTCTATTCTTTGATATTTTCGCCGCTTACAGCCCAATCCTCATTCGAACGTTTCAGTAATGTCCGCTTCCCCGAAAATGCTGAAAACGTAAAATACCATGACGAAGCGTACTTCGACTTCTGCAACCTCATCACCGACGAGACCTACGCCAAGGTCTACATCGAACTGGGTAACATTTAGAAGATCACTGAATATTCCCTAAACAGCCCTACCCACCATGCACCTTACCCTATCCAGAAGCGACGAACTGGTAGACACCTTTCCAGAATGCCCTGACAGCGTTGCCCCTGTGTTTGATTTTCTCCCGATGGAAGACAAGTCGTTCTTCATCCTGGCAAAAGAGGACGGCAGTTTTCTTCAAGGCGTATGGAACGATCCTGACGGGGTCTATTTTGAATCCCACGACGCCGATTCTGAAGTTTTCTCATCGAGCGTAAATTGCGTATCCATCGCGATCGCAAAAGATATCACTGCAGCATACCGCAAACTTAACCCCGAATGGCGTCGGTTCTGTGAATGGGTCGACGAGGATTCTCCAGAATCATTAGATCATGAGAGCGCAGGATGGATGGGACACTTCGATGGAGTCGCCTTGCGCCAAGTGCTAGAAACTTTGGAACGGAACAAAATTCCGTGTGCCGCAGCGCCAGACCAAGGCGCTTTTCTCGTCCAAGTTCCACCAGAACACGACGCCAGCGCGAGACGCATCATCGACGGACTTTTCTCCGTCTAGGCAATGCTCATCCCGCAACTACTCGACCTCCGCTGACTCGATCAACTTCCCGGCGCTGCGCGCCGAATCGACGAGCTTGCTGATATACGCCTGGTCTTCCGCCGAGAGCTTGGCGAGCGGGAGGGTGAAGTCCTTTTTCCCGACGAGGAGACGCACTTCTTCGTTTTCTACAATGCTGACCTTGCCGGTTTCTTTCTCGCGAGCGAACGCCAGTAGCGTTCCCTTGATGGAGTTCTGACTTTCATCGGCGCTCTTCCACTCTCTTTCCGGACTGACTGCGACGAACTGAATAGTCTTTACGACCTTCGTAGTTTCCTTAACGGCCTCGTTCGGATTGGCGTTGATATCATCAGTATCGAAGCCGTTTCCGTTAAGGCTGCGACCTTGGGCGAAGCCCGTGATCGACGTGGCGCTGAAAAAGAGAATCACTGCAAGTTGGCTGGAGAGTTTCATAGGGTTATGATCGTGGGCTTATTCTTAAGGGCAAACAATACGCTACAGAATCCTTGAGCGGTTTCCGTGATGACTTCAGCTCCATTATTGTACAATACACCCTTTCAGGGAAGAACTCATTACTGACTATACCGTGTAGGAGCCGCCCGTAGTATCTTTCATATCCGACACTATGGTGCCTCCACAGGATGTTTCCAGCTTCAGCGTTTATTCGGAAAATTTAGAGAACCGCGAACACTGCTCAAACGAGCGAGACACCCGCGCTCCTTGAATGAATCACGGCGACGACATTATACAAATCGTCAATAATGACGATTTATTGTCTTATTTATAATCAATTCGTCATAAATGACGAGTTGTATCAGAAGAATCTTGCATTTCGTCAGTTTTTACGACTTAATACCTAAAGAAAGACTTAATTCGTAATCTATGACGAAATATTTACAAACCAACGAATCTCTCTTAGCGGATCTAGGCCAGAGAATCGAACAGCTTCGCATTCGAAAAAACCTCACCCAGGCCGAGCTCGCCAAAGAAGCAGGTGTGGGCAAACGCACCTTGGAGCGCATCGAGAGTGGCCACTCAGCACAGCTCACCACGTTCATCTCCCTACTCCGCGCACTGGGTCTCGTCGAGAATCTTATCGATCTCATCCCCGATCAGGCGAACAGCCCGATGGCACTCCTCCTCGGCGAAAAGAAGACCCGATACCGCGTGTCGAAATCCGCTTCTGAAAAGCCATCTGAAGAATGGGTTTGGAAGGAGGATCAATGATCGCAGAGGTCAAACTCTGGGGAAACACCATCGGCGCTGCCAGCATCGATGACACAGGTGTCTGTGCCTTCGAATACGCCACACCCTTCCAGTCCAGCGGAATCGAACCCGCCCCTATCTCCATGCCCTTGGGGGCACAGGTCTACCGCTTCCCCAACCTCCCACGCGACACCTTCCATGGCCTACCCGGACTTCTCGCCGACGCCCTCCCGGACAAATTCGGCAACGCGCTCATCGACGCCTGGCTCGCCACTCGTGGACGCACACCTGATTCCTTCAACGCCATCGAGCGCCTCTGCTACATCGGCACTCGCGGGATGGGAGCACTCGAGTTCGAACCCGCCCAAAACCCCGTCTCCACAAGATCCGAAACCCTCGAGATTGGTCATCTGGTCACATTGGCCTCGGAGATCCTCAACCATCGTAACTCGCTCCAGACACACTTTGGGAAAAACGACACCGCTGCCCTTTCCGACATCCTCCGCGTTGGAACCTCCGCCGGCGGAGCGCGCGCCAAAGCAGTCATCGCATGGAATCCCAAAACCAAAGAAGTCCGCTCCGGTCAGATCCACCCAGGCTCGGGCTTCTCACACTGGCTGTTAAAATTCGACGGCGTTGACTCCAACAAAGACAAAGAACTCAGCGACCCAAAAGGCCACACGGCTATTGAATACGCCTACCACCTCATGGCTATAGACACCGGCATAACGATGACACCATGCGATCTATTGGAAGAAGCAGACCGCCGTCACTTCCTGACAAAACGCTTCGACCGCAGCAACGATGGACAAAAGATCCACATGCAGTCGCTCGCCGCGTTGAACCATTTCGACTTCAATCTGGCTGGTGCCTATTCCTATGAACAAGCCTTCCTCACCATTCGCCAGTTAGGCATAGGCATGGATGCCATCGAGCAGCAATTCCGGCGCATGTGTTTCAACATCGTCGCCAGAAACCAAGACGATCACGTCAAGAACATCGCCTTTCTGATGAACAAAAAAGGCAACTGGTCACTCTCCCCTGCCTTCGACGTCACCTACGCCTACAACCCAACTGGACGCTGGACATCCGCCCACCAAATGACCATGAATGGTAAACGAGACGGCTTCACTCTGAGCGACTTCATAGCCACCGCCAAATCCGCTCTGATGAAACGCGGCCGAGCCGAAACCATCCTCCACGAAGTCACCGACACCATCAGTCAATGGTCCACTTACGCCAAGCGTGCCGACATCTCAAAACCCTGGATCCAGCAAATCGCCCAAACTCACCGTTTGAACATTCGCTAACACAGATGCTTTTGAGTATAACGATTTTCATCACAATATAAGAACGCGGGCATCCATAATTTCATTGTCCTTGGGAGGGACGCTTTTTAAGTGTCCGTGACTTTGTGCGGCGGTGGAGAAGGATGTCGGCACCGGAATGGCGGGCAGCGTTGAAGGAAAGTCACGGACGTCTGAAAGTCGTCCCTCCCAAGTGGATTGAGATTTCCATCTAAAACCTAAAACATAAGCACCTAAAACCTGACTCCCTAGCTGGCTGAGACCGTATCGTCTTCTGCGTAATCTTCCATTGGCGCACAGGTGCAGACAAGGTTGCGATCGCCAAACACATTATCGATCCTCCCGACCGTTGGCCAGAACTTGTGGCGCTTGGTGTAGCTGTCAGGGAATACGGCGGTTTGACGGGAGTAAGGGTGAGTCCACTCATCCGCGGTCACCGCTTCTGCGGTGTGCGGTGCGCCCTTCAATGGATTGTCATCGTGGTCGGACTCGCCGCTCTCAATGGCTTTAATCTCACCGTAGATGGACATCATCGCATCGCAAAAACGATCGATCTCTGCCTTCGACTCCGATTCGGTCGGCTCAATCATCAAGGTGCCACCGACTGGCCACGACATCGTTGGTGAGTGATAACCGTAATCCATCAAACGCTTGGCGATATCTTCAACGGTGACACCCGCTGATTTCTGATACTGACGGACGTCGATGATGCACTCGTGAGCGACAAGGTCGTTCTTTCCACGGTAAACAATAGGGAAGCCCTCCTCCAAACGCTTCGCCATGTAGTTGGCATTGAGGATCGCCATTTTGGTCGCTTCTTCGAGCCCTACCGGCCCCATCATGGCGATATACATCCAACTGATCACGTTGATGCTTGAGCTGCCCCATGGTGCTGAACTCACGGCACTCTGTGCGCTATCGCCCAGCGAGCGGTGACCCGGAAGAAACGGCACCAATTGTTCGGCGACACCGATCGGACCGACACCGGGACCACCACCGCCGTGAGGAATGCAGAAGGTCTTGTGTAGGTTGAGGTGGCAAACGTCGGCACCAATGAAACCAGGGCTGGTCAAGCCGACCTGCGCATTCATGTTCGCCCCGTCCATGTAAACCTGTCCGCCGCTCGCGTGAATAACTTCACAAATCTCGACGATGCTCTCTTCGAAAACACCGTGGGTAGAAGGATAGGTGACCATCAATGCAGCCAGCGTGTCTTTGTGCTTATCGGCCTTCGCCTTCAAATCTTCGACATCGATATTACCGTTATCATCGCACTTCACCGGCACCACTTTAAACCCAACCATCACTGCGGTTGCGGGGTTCGTTCCATGGGCGGAGGTGGGTATGAGACAGACCTTGCGATCTTCATCACCACGGCTGCGATGATAGCCACGGATCGCCATTAGACCTGCATACTCACCCTGTGACCCAGCATTTGGCTGAAGAGAAACTGCAGCAAACCCCGTAATTTCTGCGAGCCAAGTGCTTAGCTGCTCAAACATTTCCAAGTAACCACGAGCCTGATCAAGTGGAGCAAAGGGGTGAATGGCATTCACTTCGGGCCAACTCACTGGAAACATTTCCGCGGCCGCATTAAGTTTCATCGTGCACGAACCCAATGCAATCATCGATTCGTTGAGTGCCAAGTCCTTGGTCTCGAGACGCTTCAAATAACGCATCATCTCGGTCTCGCTGTGATAGCTGTTAAACACAGGGTGTGTGAGGATCTTCGACTGACGTAGTAGTTCAGCAGGAAGCGACAAGGGCGCATCGTCTGCGATTTCTTCAACACCTCTTTCGTCAGAAGATTCAATGCCGAAAGCTTTGATCAAGAGGTCGACCTCGTGCGGTGTGGATTTTTCATCAAGAGAAACACCAACATGATCGGCATCGATCAAACGCAGGTTGATTCCGCTGTCGAGTGCGATCTCCACAATCTCTTCAGCACGTCCGACGACTCTCACAGTGAGGGTATCGAACCACAGCGCGTTGACGATTTCGATGTCCGCAGCCTTTAGTTGCTTTGCCAACTCGCAGGTGAACCCGTGCACGCGGTGGGCGATCGCCTTCAATCCTTTCGGACCGTGGTAGACAGCATACATCGCCGCCATTACGGCGAGCAGCACTTGAGCTGTGCAAATATTCGACGTCGCCTTATCGCGGCGAATGTGTTGCTCACGGGTTTGAAGCGAGAGACGGTATCCTGGATTTCCGTTGGCGTCATGACTGATACCAATCACGCGACCCGGCATCTTGCGCACGAGATTTTCGGTGCATGCCATGAAAGCTGCATGAGGGCCACCGAATCCGAGTGGCACTCCGAAACGCTGCGAGTTGCCCACCACGATGTCCGCGCCCATTTCACCAGGCGTCTTGAGCACCGTCAGAGCCAGTAGATCAGAAGCAACAATAGCCAATGCGCCGCTTGCTTTCACACTTTCAATAAACGCGGTATAGTCTTCAACCGATCCGGTGGTGTCGGGATACTGAACGATCGCTCCGAATAGCCCTTCGACAGATGATGGGTCGAAGGATTTCCAGTCACCAACGACGACGTTCACTCCGAGAGGATCAGCGCGAGTTTCGATCACTTCGATCGTTTGTGGATGGCAGGAATCGGCAACGAAGAATGTGTGCCCTTTGCGCATCTGACCGAGAGCCATACTCATCGCTTCGGCAGCTGCAGTGCCTTCATCGAGAAGCGAGGCGTTAGCCGCAGGCATTCCGGTGAGGTCTGTGATCATCGTCTGGAAGTTAATCAGCGCTTCCAGACGGCCTTGGGAAATCTCCGCCTGATATGGGGTATATGCAGTATACCAACCTGGATTCTCGAGAATATTCCGCTGGATTACCGGAGGAGTAATCGTGTCGCTGTAGCCGAGACCGATGTTGCTCCGAATGACCAAATTCTGCTGCATGATCCCCTTCAAGTCAGTGAGAGCTTCCTGCTCAGTGCGAGCCGCAGGAAGACCCAACTCCTTCTTCGCACGAATCCCCGCAGGAACCGCTGAATTGATAAGCTCAGCAACGGACTCAAACCCAAGGGCGTCTAGCATTTGCTGGCGGGTTTCATCGACGGATCCAAGGTGACGACGGGCGAATGAGCGTTGGGTAAATGAGGAATAGGACTGCATATTGATGCTTTTTTTAGGAGGAAATCTCGCTGGAAATACGTCTCGAATTGCATTCCAGTCCGAGAGCCAGCGAAATATCGGGGCAATCCTCTCTTTTGCAACGATTTCGCTTCAATTCCTCGACATCAGGCGCATTTTAGAGACCTGTGTAATTGATCTTCCAAGCTAGCTGCGGATTCTTTTCCGCCTTGCTATTCTAGCTCACTCCAGCTACTGACACGTTCTTACCCGATTTTGGACTCGCAACTCGCCATTTACATTTCCTGCGCCCCCGAGGAGTTCGCGACCCTTCTCAGCAAGGTTGAGAAAGACGTTGAGCGACTGGCGTATTGTACGGTTTCTATCGCCGACTGCCCGATAGGCTTGGTGGAGTCGGATCGTCTCGAGTGGGTAGAGGCTGCAATTCAAAAATCCGTGGGAGTTATTCACTTTCCGGGCGTTCAATTTGGAGCACAGATCGAAAGTTCCGATGAGATTGAATCCCCTCAGCCTCCCTCGCCTCGCTCCATCCATCATTTTGAGATCTTAACCGCGTTAAAGAAATCGAAACAAACGTGGGTAATCTTACCAGAAAAAGGGTGCACCCATGACAAATTCCCTAAGGAGCCTGATGAGCTAAAACGGGCTCAACGTTCATTCATTTATTATCTTGAGGCGGAGGGGCTACTGTATAAGCGGGCAAAAACCGATGAGCATTTCAATCAACTGCTCACCGAGCACTACTACGAACCTGAAGATCTCGACCACAGATTAGCACGCAAGCCAAAAGCCCCTGCCAAGGTCAAACTTTCTATAGCGTGGGTCCCTAAATTGGTCGTTGCGATTCTCTTACTTCTCGCCATTGGCGTGGGATTATACCAAATCATCGGCCCGAATTCTATAGGAACCCCCCGAACAACAGAGCCCACCAATGAAGGAAACAACACCTCCTCGCTGACCAACACATTAAACAATAAGCCCTTACTTCCACTTACCGATTTGAGAGTAAATCAGGTCACTCTCGGCTCAACATTCACCACCATCGTATACGCAATCTCTGAGCTTCAGTTGCAAATCCTAGCTGGTGAACCACCGCTCTCTTCATGGAGCGACGATCGACGCGAAAATGCACTCGTCAGCCTTTTGGGCTGGTCTACCGACGAATTGGATGCCGCTCTACTCCAGCCACGAACGACCGACATTCAGCGTGCCCAAGCCTTCCTCATCTTCAACGAACGGGAGCGCGCTGATAAAGAGTTCGACGCGATCATCGATTCCAATGAAGATCAGCAAGCGACATCTCTTGCCCTGCTCGGCAAAGCGATCATCGCTCAAGACAGAGGCGACCATCAGGAAGCCTTGAAGTGGTTTCAGAAAAATGCCGATACCATCGATCGCACGGCATCACCAGAACTCTGGTCAGATGCCAATCACCCTGTAGCCTTCCAACTAGCAGTGCTTCGCCGATTCGATGAGTCCGAAAAACTGCTGCGGAAAATCCTTGAAACCAAAGCCTCCAGCAAGTCCGCTGCACAGCGTAGGCTGGCAGGTGTAAAACGAAGTCTGGTGAGAGTTCTTCTCGCAACAGAACGGGCCGAAGAAGCCCAGCCCATCATGCAACAGGTCCTTGAATCCGACGTGAAAGTTCTTGGCGCGAATCATCCGTGGGTCGCACTTGACCACCATCTGCTCGCATCAATTCTCGATTCCTTGGGTAACTATGAGGAAGCAGAGTCCGGCTACCGAAGTGCCCTAAGCATCGCCGAAGCCGATTTCGGAAACTCCTCCCCTCAGCTTCTAACCACCCTCACATCTCTAGCCGAGTTTCTCCACATGCGAGGAAAACTCACCGAAGCCGAGCCCATCTACCGTCGCGCCTTGTTGATTCACGATCAAAAGAACGACGAAAGTTCTGTCGCCCATGCATCGATGCTTGGAAATCTCGCAGGATTACTCTTCACCTTGCAAAAAAACGATGAAGCAGCACTGCTCTTCCAACAAAGCATTGAGCGATTCGAAAAGCTAGACGGCGCATCTCCAACTCCGCCAGGTGCCATTCTCACGAACTACGCCAGATTACTCGAACAGCAGGGGCAAACCGCAGAAGCCACGGCGACGATCCGACGAGCCATTTCAATCACCGAAAAGACACTTGGGAAAAACCATCCTCAAGTTGCCACCAACCTACTGTCTCTCGCGCGACTGCTCCAGCAATCCCAGCAGAATGCCGAAGCCGAGATCCATCTTCGCCGTGCCTTGGCAATCGACGTCAATCTCTACGGAGAATATCACGCCAGCACTGCCCGTGACCTCGAGCACCTTACCGATTTTCTGCTCGCCAATGGACGTGCGAATCAAGCCGAAGGACTCATCCGACACGCCTTGGAGATACGTGAAATAAAGGACGGCAAAAAACATCAGAATTATGCTGCCAACCTCGACAGGCTCTCGCGCATTCTCGCCGCCACCAAGCGACGCGACGATGCTCTTCAATACTCACGTCAAGCGCTGGTCATCTACGCAACCCTTCGCAAGAAATCCGAAAAATTCGCCCGCGAGCTAGCAGACGTTCTCGATCACTATCGCAACTGGGCACCGCAAGACACCCTAGCCGAAGAACTTATCAAAATCGGCGAGGAAGCCGGTTGGGATGCGCAGGAATGGAAGGCGCTCATCGCTCGTTGATGTTTACCCCAACCATCCAATGGGAACAAAGCACCCCACGCCATCGCTGAACATCTGAAGGCGCACGGAGGGTGTGCCTCGCGCCCTCTGAGTGATATGACTGCGAAACAAGCGCCGAAGCTTGCTTTAGCACGGAAATCCGATGATCTCGCCCAAAAATTGCACGATAATTCCCCAAAAACTGAGATGCGGCACTCGCCTGGTTTCTTCCAGAATGCAAGCAGTTCAATGTCACCGACGTTGAAATCACTTCAACCTACTGGAAGTCCCCATGAAAAAATCATATACAAACGTTTTAGCTACCACCGCGCTCTCCCTTGCAATAGCCAATTCTGGGTTAGCCGCTATTTCCGTGGATTTCGAATCCTACGCGGATGGCGACCTTCCCAGCCCGTTATGGACGACCACCGTCACCACAGGAGGTATCGCCTCTGTGAACGGAAACAACCCGATCGGCGGGAGTAAATCCTTGGAACTTCTAACAAATGTAGGAGGTACTACAAGGGCGAATCTGTGGACCGATCTCACTTCCAGCGGATCACAAACCGCGGTCAGCCTGACATTCCGAACCTTTGCTAATGGCCCTTCCAACGACACTAACTTCTGGAATTGCGGAAGCGTATTCCTCTACGACAATGCCGGTTATACTCGGGGCGGTGTTATCTTTTATCTCAGTGATGCCAACTTGGGAGCAGAGACTTGGAACAGTGCTGACCTTTTCATCCAATTCCAAAACCCGAACTTTGATGTAATCACCGTCGGCAACTTTAGCTTGGCAACGGAATACCAGCTCCAATTCATCCTCGACTCAGACCTGAACACAACCACCATCCGTGTCAGCAGTGGGGCTGGCACCATCGAACAAAGCTACTCCAACAGCTCTTACAATACCCAACCAACACGAATCGTTGCTAACGGCGGCACATACAACCCAAGCGATGGGACAGGAGGCTCCATCTTTATCGACAACATCTCTGTTGGTGAAGTGCCCGAGCCAAGCGCCATCGCCTTACTGACTATCGGATCCCTTCTCGTTTTCAGAAAGAGACGCTAGACCTAATACGAAAAAAGCCCGCTCGGAATGGTCCGAACGGGCTTTAAAATTTCATCAACCCCTAGCTGATGTGATCCGTGTATTGCTCAGGGGTGAGGAGATTATCCACTTCGTCTGGATCCATCATCTTAATCTTGAAGATCCATCCCTTGCCGTAGGGATCGGTGTTGACCAATGCCGGATTCGCTTCGAGCGCTGTATTCCCTTTGATCACGGTTCCGCTGACTGGGGAGTAGATATCACTCGCCGCTTTTACGGACTCGACGACTGCGGTGGGATCACCGGCTTCGACGTCCATGTCCTCTTCGGGAACTTCGACAAATACCACGTCGGTCAATTCTTCTTGGGCGTGGTCGGAGATACCTACGGTGGCAATGTCACCTTCGATACGCACCCACTCGTGGGACTCGGCAAATTTCAAATCTGATGGAACGTTCATATATGTATTCGTTTTAGGGATGATTGAGGCGGCGCTTGTCACGCCTTTTTATAGATGGGTTTTTTGACTACTTCGGCTTTAAAGCGACGACCGCGAATGTCAATCTCGATCTCTGTTCCGATCTTACAAAATGCCACCGGAAGATACGCCATTCCAATGCCTTCGTTGAGAGATGGCGAAAGCCCGCCACTGGCGATCTCACCAAGTTCGGCCTCGCCTGAAAAGATTTTATAGTGTGGTCTCGGCGGTGCGGATTTTTCACGCATCACAAACGCGATCAAACGCTCGTCCATACCGTTCTCGATCTGATCGACAATTTTTTCACGACCAACAAACTCCCCTTTCCCCATGGCGATGGCAAATTTCATGCCCGCCTGAAGAGGTGTCCGCTGAGGACTTAAATCCGATCCATTCAAAGGGTAGCAAACCTCAAGTCGCAGGGTATCGCGAGCACCCAGACCGCAGGGTTTGCAACCAAACTCCTCGCCTTCGCTGAGAAATCTCTCAAGCCATACGCCGCCATTCTCTGCCGGACAGAAGAACTCGTAACCATCCTCGCCTGTGTATCCAGTGCGGCAGATGATGATGGTCTCGCCATTTACATCTTGCGAGCTAATGCCATTGCGTGGAGGCAAGACAGCAGAGTCGCCGAACATTTTATCAAACAGCTCGCTGCTTTTCGGCCCTTGAACTGCCAGTCCTGCCCAAGCATCGCTGTGGTTGGTCAAGCTCACACCATCGGCAAGGCGAGCGTTCAACCAGGCAAAATCCTCATCAATCATCGATGCATTCACAACCATGAAAAAGGTCGTCTCACCCGTGCGGTAAAGAATCAGATCGTCAATCACGCCACCACCTTCGTTGAGCATGAAGGTGTATTGCCCTTGCGCTACATCGAGCTTGTTCACATCTGCGGTAAACACTGAATTCAGCCAAGCCGCGGCACCCTCACCCTCGACGATGAATTGCCCCATGTGCGAAATGTCGAAAACTCCCACATCATTGCGCACCGCGAGGTGCTCGTCCTTGATACCGGTATATTGCACCGGCATGTTCCATCCGGCGAACGGGATCATCCGCGCACCTAGCTTTTCATGAGTAGATCGCAGTGGGGTCTGCTTGACTTCGTTGTCAGAATCAGTGGACATTTTGCACGTTGAGCGCTCCCTTTGACCTTGTCAACGATTCGGATAATTTTGTGCTACATATCTCCCAGACGTAGAGTCCGTAAAAATCCACGCTTCAGTTTTTTCATCGAATCCATGCCCCGTAAACCTTTCTCAATCCGCCAACTTGCCATCCCCGGTGTGCACCGTATTCTCGCCTGGTTCATCGTCCTCGTTTACGTCCTGCTAGTAATGAACCCAAGCTTCGGCTTGCTGCTTGAACTCGATCCAGAAAAAGTCCTCCAGGGACAAATCTGGCGAGTCGTTACCGGCTTCCTATTACCAGGAATGGGCGTCGTCGAAGCCGCATCACTTCTCAGCCCACTGAGTTTGCTCTTTCTCTACATCACCTTCCGCCTGATCACCTTCATGGGGGACTCGCTGGAGAATGTGTGGGGTATCGAAAAACTCAACGCCGTCATTTTTGGCACCATCGCGTCTGTCGGTGCGGCATCGGTATTGGCTTACCTTTACGATCCACTACTCGGTTACGCGCTGGGCACCAGTTCCTACGGTGTTCTCTACATGACGATCTTTCTCGGCTTCGCCATCGAGTTCCCGATGGTAGAATTCCTTCTCATGTTCATCCTTCCGGTCAAAGTAAAATGGCTTGGATGGCTCGGTGCCATCATTACGCTTTGGGTCGCGTTCGATTTCTCACGTCAAGCCGGCAACGCCATTCCCTTTCTCCACGCAGCCGTTTGCTTCGCCCCCTTACTCTGGATCGCTATCCCACGTGTGCTCGGGAACGCCAAAGCTCACAAGCGTCGATCACAATTCAAAAACTCGACCGAAAAGGCGCGACAAATTCACAGCTCAGGCGCATTTCACACCTGCTCTGTTTGTCAGGTAACTGATATCAAAGATCCGACCCGAGTGTTCCGAGTGCTGGATAACGGGGACGAGATTTGCGAGCAATGCTTGAAGCAACGCCAGTCACCGGACTAGCCCAGCTTTTCCAGCCAATCTTCCGAGCGAAAACCCACAAGCACCGCACCCGAATAGGCATCAATCACAAATGGTCGCTTCACGAGGTTGCCGTTTTCAGCCAGCATCTCCAACTGATCGTCCTCGCTCATCTCCGGCAGTTTGTTCTTCAGATCGAGTGCTCGATAATCCAGGCCTGATGTGTTGAATAATTTGCGCAACCCAAGTTGATCAGCAGCGACTCGCAATTCCTCCACCGTAGGCGGCTGTTCCCTAATCGGAATCACTTCAACCTCGATCTCATGCTCCTTCAGCCACTTCAGTGCCTTCCGGCAGGAGTCGCAGTTTTTGTAAGCATACACTTTCATCACGGTCCTCTCACTAAGGTCTACGGTCCGGACCGACGCGTCGGTCGACGTTCTCGAAGCGGGAAATGCCATCGTCACTGTCCCAATAAGAATCCATCCACTGCGTGTTCGTTTTACTCACCTCTTTCGTGGTGCCGTCTAGATACTGATCGGGCACACCGGTGCGGCAGGACGAAATGAGACCGCTGAGACCAAGAAGAGCAATGAATAGAGATAAACGCACGAAGTGACCCTAAAGCTTGAGCCACTTCGCGCAAGACTGGACTTGATCTATTGACGTAAAAACGTGGCTGTTTTCTGAATGGCTACATCGCCCACATGAAGTGGGCGGGCACTGGTTTACGAACGCAGCGCGGCCTCCATAATTTTCAGTCCACGCTCAACCAATCCTCGTTGATCTTCGAGCAAACCTGCAGAGAGCAGCGACTGATCGAACAATTGCTCGCCGAGAAGCTTCGCCAGCTCAGGTTTCGTTTCACGAGCTTTTGCGAGTTCCTTGATCAGCTCGTGACGTGGATTGAGCTCGAGCTCCACCTTTCCGCCGTCGGGAGCATCCTGCCCCATTGTCTTGAACATCTGGCGCATCTGTGGGCTGATCTGATCCGCTGACGTCATTGCTGCCGCAGGGCTGCTGACTAAACGCTTACCAGAACGCACCTCGCCGACCTTGTCACCGAGTGTCTCCTTGAGCCAATCCGTCACTGCCTTCATGTCGTCATCGCTCAGAGCTTGGCGCTCGTCTTCGCTGGTGGTGTCCATTTCATCCACCTTGGCGCTCGCGCTGTTGACAGCGACGAACTTTTTGCCGTCGAACTCGCTGAGTTGGTTGAAGACATACTCATCGATAGGCTCGAAGAAATAGAGAACTTCAACACCGCGTGCTTTAAACCCTTCGACGTAAGGACCGGATTCGATCACATCACGCGAACTACCAAGCTGATAGTAGATCTCTTCCTGACCGTCCTTCATGCGTGTCACGTAGTCAGCGAGCGACGTCAATTCACCGGCATCGTTCATCGACGACTCGGCACGAAGCAATTTCATCAAGGCCTCGCGGTGAGTGTAATCAGTGATCAGACCTTCTTTGATGAAGCGGTTGAAACGCTCGTAGAACTCCTTGTATTTGGCGGAATCCTTCTCGGCTTCTTTGTTGAGGAACTTGAGGAAACGCTTGGTCACGACATCGCCGATCTTCTTCACCAACGCGCTATCCTGCATCGATTCGCGCGAGATATTCAGCGGTAGATCAGCAGAGTCGATCACCCCTTTCAGGAAGCGCAACCACTCGGGAAGAATCCCCTCAGGCTTTTCATCGATCAGCACACGTCGGCAGTAAAGCGACACCGCAGGCTCGGTCTGGCCGAAGCCCATTCGCTCCATATTGTCGTCGGGAACGAACAGTAAGGCATTCATCGCCAATGGCGCGTCGGCAGAGAAGTGCATGCGATAACGAGGTTCATCAAAGGCATGACCGGCGAACTTATAGAACTCGGTGTATTGCTCGTCGGTGATGTCCGATTTATTCTTCAGCCACAGTGCCTCAACCTCATTGACGCGGGTTCCGTTCACGAAGATCGGGAACTGCACGAAGTTCGAGTAACGCTTGAGCACATCCTTCACCCTATCTTCGGTAGCGAACTCTTTGTGCTCATCCTTCAACTGAATCACCAACTTGCACCCACGCTCGGCATCGGTCGCTTCCTCAATGGTGTAACCGCTCACACCATCACTCTCCCAAACGAGTGACTCCGCGTCTTCGCGCCACGAGTGAGTGAACACTTTGACGGATTCCGCCGCCATGAAGACCGAGTAAAATCCCACACCAAATCGACCGATCAATGCACTAGGGTCGTTGCCCTGCTCTTTCGCAGCCTCAAGAAACGCTTTGGTTCCGGAATGCGCGATGGTGCCTAAATTCTCGACCAACTCATCGCGGGTCATTCCGATCCCGAAGTCCTGAATAGTCAGCGTTTTCGCCTCTTCGTCGGTGGTGATCTCGACCTTGAATTCTTTATCCGCCTGATACACCGACTTTTCGGTCGCTTGCAAGTGCTGGAGCTTCTCCATCGCATCGGAGGCATTGCTCACCAGCTCACGAATGAAAATCTCGCGATCGGTATACAAAGAGTGGACGACGATATCGAGAAGTTGGCGGACTTCCGCCTGGAATGCTTGTGGTTGTTGAACTTCGCTCATAGGCATCAACTCGTAGCGAATACAAGCCCCCCGTCAAGCGACGTCCGCACCAAGCTCTTCGATATCACCGCTCCAAAGCGGCATCACTGCGCCATCGAGCACCAGACAGCCCTTCTCAGAATCAATATCAACCGTAAACTGAGCAAGCTTTCTCCGTTGCCAGGGCGGGACAATAAGATCCCTTCCAAAATCATTGACGGTCCACTTTTCCTTGCCAGCCTCAAAATCACGGTGGCTCAAGCAAGACACCTCAAGTCGATTCCAAATCTCGCCCCCACGAATGAAGGGCCTGAAATACAGCCCGAGACCATAATCATAGCCAATGTGTGTCTCAATATCCGCTTTGAGCCGATTTTTTGCCGCCTGCGTGAGTCGTAAGTTTAATTCCGGAAGATCCTCTAAATCATCACCTGCGCCTAACCTGCATCGATAGTAGTCCGCGTAAGTGACTACGATGTCTAGCTCTTCTCGTATCCTGACCGGCAACTCCTCTCTCTCAACACGCTCATACAAAAAACTATACCCGCGACTATTCAGCCATTGTAGCCAATCACCAAGCTCTCGATAGTATTCAACACCACCTGAAGTCTCTACCTCGCCATTTTCGTGGTCGACCAGCCGACAGCTATAAATACACGGACTCCCCCCCGCCTCTCGAACACCTGCATTGGTAAGAAATTGGCAGCTAGGTACCAGAAGGAGAAACTTTTCACTCATCCTATCATGAGGACTGGGATTTGGATAGAGACGACGCCAATAGCTATTTTTCAAAGCCATAGTGAACTATAGTCATTAACTACCCGACTGTCACCGTTTTCGCCTTAACTTAGTCCTTAATCCCCAGCGGTCCTAATTCTCAACCGTAGCCGCTCTGTTTAATGCCACGCATCAAGATTTGTGATTCGGCTCTCCTTTCTTTACCCCAACGGGGTAACGGATTTTAGCCCAGGGTTGCCGCAATGAAATGGAGGCTACCCTGGGTAATCAGCGAATTCATTTTCCAACCCCAATCGGGGTTGCGTCGATGCCATAATCTCCCTCGCGCTTGGACACAAGCCCGACTTGGGGTTGAATGATCATGGCGGACATGACCTAGGGTAGCCTCCGTTTTACTCTGGCAACCCTAGGCTAAAATACCCAACCCCGTTGGGGTAGATCGTTGAATGCGCCTTCTGCAAAGATGTATTTGGCAGCTCTAAACATCACAGTGAAATTTCACAAAACGTAATGCGCGCCAGTATAATGCCACCAGCGCGTTTCCTTCAAGCACTACACGCGCCCTTGTAATTTTGAGTAATTTTCGTGGTTCTCGAATGAGACCTAATAATCGCTTAAATTTGTGCCATTGCCCTTGGATAGTTTACATTTCCTGAAAAATTCAATTGACTGAATCGCGATAACGCGATAAAGCGTTAATTGGTCGCACAACTAAGAAATAACCATGTCAGAAAAAACATCATTCCTCAGTTCACCTCGTTGGAACCCCTACATGGTTGGAGCCGCGATCGGCATCCTCAGTTGGCTTGTCTTTTTCGTCGTCGACAAGCCGCTTGGTATGTCGACGGAGATTTCCAAATGGAGCGGAGCCACCACATCAATCGTGGCGGGCAGCGAAACTGTCAGCGACAACGCCTACTGGGCAGAGACAACGCCGAAGTTCGGATACAGCACCATCTTCCTCGTTACGACCGCTGTTGGGGCATTTATCTCGGCCGTCTTGAGCAAGGATTTCAAAGTCGAACTGGTCCCTCAAGTGTGGGCGGACCGCTTCGGACCGAGCGCGACGAAGAGATATATCGGCGCATTTATTGGCGGTATTTTACTGATGTTCGGTGCTCGCATGGCGGGAGGCTGCACCAGTGGTCACGGAATCAGCGGCAGCCTTCAGCTGGCAGTTTCAAGTTGGATTTTCTTTATCACCATGTTCATCGGCGGAGTCATTGCCGCCCGAGTCCTCTTTCCTACAACTAAGTAAACACCACCAAATTTCCCCTTCTACCCAAATCGAATCATGAGTTTACCAATCAGCACTTCATCCACCGGCGGGCTTATTGTTGCCGCCATCGCAGGCCTGATTTTCGGAGTCCTGCTGCATCGCGGCCGGGTCACCGACTACAATGTCATCGTCAATCAATTCCGCCTCAAGGATTTCACCGTTTTGCGGATCATGTTCACCGCAATCGTTGTCGGCGGCATCGGAGTTGCACTCCTTCACGCCAACGATCTCGCCTCGTTTCATATCAAACCCACATATCTCGCCGCCGTCATCGTTGGCGCTCTGATCTTTGGAGTTGGCATGGTGCTCTTGGGTTACTGCCCGGGAACGGGGGTAGCCGCTGCGGCGACCGGCCGTCTTCATGCCATCGTCGGCTTCGTCGGAATGATCGCTGGAGGAATCGTTTACGCATTCACCTATCCCGCCATGAAAGATGGATTTCTGGCCATCGGTGATCAAGGCAAGATCCGAATGACGGACATCACTCCGGTGCCTGAGGTCGTGTGGTGGATCCTTCTCACCGTTGTTGCACTTACTCTCTTCAAGCTTCTGCCAAAGGCGCAGAAAGATTCCCCTGGTGCCTAAACGAGATTGTAAAAAAATCCCACCAGACCCGAGCCGTTCTTCACTCTCCCCAAGTGGAGGACGGCTTTTTTTAGCGATCGGGTTCGGTCGCAAGATTTCATCCCTAATCGGCTAGAGATTGGGCGCGTCGCTTCGCCTCATCGCTAAGGCGGCAGCACATCAAGCTACACAGATCGTAAACCACGGGATCACAGATTCGATAAATCACTTTATTACCCCTTCGCTCTCTCTCCAGAAAACCCGCCGCTGCTAGAATACCCAAATGTTTGGAGACTGTTCCCTGCTTAATTCCAGTCCTTTCAACAAGCTCTCCAACACTCGCTTCACCAGCCATCAGTTCACGCAAAAGAATGAGACGCGCGGACTCAGCGAGCACTGAGAACTGCCGAGCAGCCTCATCAACTTGCGCATCACTCATTGACAGCTTGGTTACCTCATTTTTCTTCATTGAGCACTATACTACCTTATCGCGATACTAAACACAATCAGCTTCGCACATTCTTCACAAGCTATCCTCGTCCGACCGTCACAGTCTTCGCATTAACGAACTCCTTGATCCCCAGCGGTCCCAACTCCCGACCGTAGCCACTCTGTTTGATGCCTCCGAAAGGGAGTTCCGGGTCGGAGGCTACCATCGTGTTGACCACGCAGGTTCCGGCATTGAGATGGTTACGGGCGATCTCACGCCCCCGTTTTTCGTTGCGAGTGAAAATTGCGGCTCCCAGACCGAATGGCGTATCGTTCGCAACATGGATCGCGTGTTTTTCATCGGTGACCTCGATGATCGATGCCACGGGGCCAAAAAGCTCTTCGTCATACGCCGGCATGCCTGAGCTGACATTGGTAAGAACGGTGGGCGGGTAGAAGGCACCTGGCTGGTCGGGAACTTCACCTCCGACGAGCAATTCGGCACCAGCCTTCACACTACGCATCACCTGGTCGTGCAGTTCATCGCGCAAATCCAACCGCGCCATCGGTCCGACGTCAGTTTTTATATCCAACGGATCGCCCATCACCTGGCGTGTCATCAGCCCGACGACTAAAGCCGTAAACTCTGCCACCACCGACTCGACGACGATAAACCGCTTCGCTGCGATGCAACTCTGCCCGGAGTTGACCAGTCGACTCTTCACCGCGGTCTCGGCGGCGAGTTCCACATCGGCATCTTCGAGCACGATGAAGGGATCACTTCCACCGAGTTCTAGCACGGTTTTTTTCAAATGCTCGCCAGCAAGCTCCGCAACAGCCTTCCCTGCAGGCGTGCTGCCCGTCAGCGTCACTGCTTTTACTCGCACGTCCGCAATCACATCCGCGACCTGATCGCTGGAAATGAACATCGACTGAAACACACCGCGTGGAAAGCGCGCGTCGCAAAAGATGTCATCGATAGCTTGCGCGCAACGCGGCACATTAGAAGCGTGCTTCAAGAGCGCAACATTCCCTGCCATCAGTGTCGGGGCGGCAAAACGAAATACCTGCCAGAGCGGAAAGTTCCACGGCATCACCGCCAGTATTACACCCAAGGGGCGGTAGCATAGCCAAGAGCGCTGGTCGCCATCGACCAATAGTTCGTCAGAGAGCTGTGCTTCAGCCTTCTCCGCATAGTAGCGGCACACCGAAGCACACTTCTTCACCTCGGCTCGACCTTGAGTCACGGGCTTCCCCATTTCCTCAGCCATCATCACCGCCAGTTCCTCGCTGCGCTCTGTGAGCAAATCTGCAGCGAGATTCATACGCTCGGCTCTTCTTTCGAATGTCACACTGCGCCATTCGGCGAAGGAAGAGTCGGCGAGACGAACCGTTTGATCGATTCGCTCGCTTGACCAAAACTCGATTTTCCCCAATCTTTTGCCATTTGAAGGATTTATGCGCGCATTCTTATCGGAAGCCATAACCTTTCTACGCTCCACGCAAATATGAGACAAAGAAAATCTATTAAAGAATCGAAGAGAAGTTAAGGGAAAGATCACCAAAACTCCCGTCGTTGAAGCAGTGAAGGGCGTATTAACTCAAGTATTCCTCCCTTGCTGAACCCGCACGTAACCATGCTCAATCAGGCTAACTCTATTTCCATTTTTGCTTCCTTGGGAGCGGCTACACTACTCATCGTTGGTTGCCAAAAGGCCACCAATCTTGAGAGCGAGCCAGCACTAGAGCTGGAGTCCGCCGTTACTGTCGCCAATCGCTCTCCTATTCCAGACGTGATCACCTTCAACGACCACGTCCAGCCCATCCTTTCAGAGAACTGCTACCACTGCCACGGCCCGGATTCCGCCACTCGCTACCCGAAGAAGGAGCCACTCCGCCTCGATCGCGAAGAGTTCGCTTTCGAAGCACGCGAAGACACTGGCAAGCCAACCATCATGGCCGGAGACGCAGAGAACTCCGCGCTGATGAAGCGTATCCTCAGCAGCGACGCAGATATGGTGATGCCACCACCGGAGTCGCACAATCAACTCGAACCTGAAGAGATCGAAATCATTCGTCGTTGGATCGACGAAGGCGCGCAGTATCAAGAGCACTGGGCATTCATCGCTCCCGTGCGACCAGCCGTTCCAGAAGTCAGCGATGGTGTTGTCAAAAACCCTGTCGACGCCTTTGTCCTCGAACAGCTTCCAAAGCACGGACTCAAGCCTAACCCTGAAGAAGCTCCAGCTCGTCTTGTTCGCCGCATCTTCTTGGATGTGATCGGACTGCCGCCGACCCCGGAAGAAGTCAGCAGCTTCGTCGCGAATCATGCCGAAGATCCAGACAAAGCCATCAACACAGTTCTGGACGATCTCTTTAAACGTCCAAGTTATGGTGAACATCATGGCAGGCATTGGCTCGACGTCGCTCGCTACGGCGACACCCACGGCATACACATCGACAACTTCCGCAACATCTGGCCCTACCGCGACTGGGTGATCCGCGCATTCAACCAGAACATGCCTTGGGATCAGTTTACTGTTGAGCAGGTAGCTGGCGACATGCTGGATAACGCAACTCTCGATCAAATGATCGCATCCGGGTTTAACCGTTGCCTTCCTACCACTGGAGAAGGTGGCGCAATCGCCGATGAGTATCTTGCCATCTACGCGCAAGATCGTGTCGATACCACATCTGCCGCGTGGCTTGGCCTGACCACTAGCTGCGCATCATGTCATGACCACAAATTCGACCCGATTTCGACCAAAGAGGTCTACGAACTGACCGCCTACTTCCGCAACAACACGATGTCTGCTTTGGACAGAAATAATGCCGATCACGCTCCTGTGATCTTTGTCCCCAGACTGGAGGATCGTGAACAGTGGAATTCGTTCAACCAAGAGGTCGGCGATGCACGTCAAAAGATCGATATTGCCAAGGGGGGCGCAGAAGGTCATTTCCACAAATGGCTGGAATCGAATCCTCAAGCAGCCACCGTGCCCGAACCAGAGTCGCTCCACCTTCCATTGGCGGCTTTCGATGGCGTTATCACCGGCAAGTCCAACGGCACCGAGATTTCTCTACCATCCGACCTCAAGCCCACACCCGGCTTTGTAGGGTCCGCACTCGCCGTGAATTCTGAAGGGTTCTCTCTCGGTGCACTCACCGCCCCTGAGGCGAATAAGCCGTACACCGTGAGTCTTTGGGTCTACTTTAAGGGCAACCCGTCCGGCGCACTGATTTCTAGAATGGATAAATCCAAGAATTATCGCGGCTGGGATATTTGGTTCGAAGAGGGACGCATCGGCGGCCACGTCATCGACAGCACGCCTAAGAATCTCGCCAAAGCATTAACCGATCAGCCCCTCGCCGCGGAACAATGGAATCACGTCACCCTTGTCTATGACCCATCGAACAAGCATCTGCCCATCGATATCTTCGTCAACGGTGCAGCGATCAAAAGAAACATCATCAAAAAAGGCCCGCGCAATGACCTGACCATCGACGCCGACGTTCCATTACGCATAGGCGCACGCGATGCCAACGGAAAGCCTGAAGATGGAGTCACTGGCGCTGAGGTGGCGATTCAGGATTTCCGTTTCTACAATCGTCTCCTCACCCCCGATGAGGTCAAACTCGTGGCTACCAGCGGCATGGAACACTATGTGCTCTCGATGCCCGTTGAACAAAGGACGCCGGCAATCAACAAAGTCTTGTATGACAGCTATCTGCTCAATCACGATCCGGAGATCGAAAAACAAGAAGCGCGGATCGCAGAGCTAAAGAAAGAACATGAACAAATCCGTTCCCGCGGTAGCAACACCTTGGTGATGGAGGAAAAAGCGGACACAAAACCCTCCGCCCACATTCTTGTGCGCGGACAGTATTCCAGCCTCGGCGAAGAAGTCTCCCCCGGCATCCCTGCCGTCCTTCCAGAGTTACGAGAAGACACACCACGCAACCGTATCGGCCTCGCAAAATGGCTCGTCCGTGAAGACAACCCACTCCCCGCCAGAGTCACGATGAACCGCGTGTGGGGGTATCTCTTCGGTAACGGCATTGTCCAATCGACTACCGACTTCGGTGTCATGGGGGCACGTCCGACTCATCGCCAACTCCTCGATTGGCTGGCCGTCGAGTTCATGGACTCCGGATGGGACTACCAACACATGCTGCGCTTGATGATCACCTCCGCCACCTATCGTCAGTCACCCAATGACACCGCGGAAGAACATGAGGCAGACCCTGCAAACCAATGGCTGGCACGTGGCCCCCGCTACCGCCTCGACGCCGAACAAATCCGTGACCTCGCTCTTGCTTCATCCGGTCTTTTGGTAAAAACCGTCGGCGGGCCACCCGTGAAACCCTACCAACCCGATGGGGTCTGGGCGGCCGTGGCCATGCCGCAATCAAACACCAAAAACTACACGCAGGACAGTGGCGACGCGCTTTACCGCCGATCGGTCTACACTCTTTGGAAACGCACCGCGCCACCCGCGTCGATGGATATTTTCAACGCTCCTTCACGGGAAATAACCTGCACTAGCCGCGACCGAACCAACACACCGCTGCAAGCCTTCGTTCTGATGAACGATACACAATTTGTTGAAGCCAGCCGCAAACTCGCAGAGGAAGCATTGGTTGAACACGGTGACTTTACCGATCGATTGACTTTCGTGACTCAGCACATCCTCGGAAGATCGTTCAACGAACAAGAAAGAACAGTCGCTCGGGCCACCTACGACAAGCTTATCGATGGTTATCAAGCTGACCCAGAATCCGCTAAACAACTTATCGCCGTTGGTGAGAAACCCACCAACACTTCGCTATCCGCTCCCGAGTTCGCCGCCTGGACGCTGCTTACCAACAGCGTTTATAACCTCGACGAGGCCATCACGAAGTAACGCGACTTACATCACCTCCCACTTAGTAATCTGATGAACTCAATCAACGACTTCAATGCCGCCATATCCCGCCGTCAGTTTTTCCGTAAATCTGGCAGCGGCCTGGGCGTCGCAGCTCTTGCATCGCTTTTCAGCCGATCAGTGATGGGTGGTGATCAAGCCGAAATATCACGCTTGCTGCCGCACTTTGCGCCCAAAGCGAAACGCGTCATCTATCTCTCGTTTGTCGGCGCGCCGTCGCAGTTCGAGACGTTCGACTATAAGCCGAATCTCAAGCAAGAATTCCAAAAGGACATTTCCCAATATCTCAAAGACCAAGGCCAGCGTCTCACCGGCATGACCTCAGGTCAGGCGAAATTCCCCGTCGCCCCATCGTTCGTCGACTTCAAACAATATGGTGAGTCCGGCACTTGGGTCAGCGACCTTCTCCCCTACACCGCAAAAATGACAGACGACATCTGTGTCATCAAATCGATGCACACCGATGCGATTAACCACGAACCTGCCAACCAGCTCATCTACACAGGGTCGATGCAGTCCGGCAAGGCATCCATCGGATCATGGCTCTCCTACGGACTCGGGTCGATGAATGAGAACCTCCCTACTTTCGTCGTTCTCCACGCCCAACACAGCAACCCAGGCTCAAACGTCCAAGCTATTTCCAACCGCCTCTGGGGTGCTGGCTACCTCCCCGGAGAGCACGCAGGGGTCACCTTGCGCACTAAGGGCGACCCTATTCTCTACCTAAAGAACGCACCAGGCATCGATGCCAAGGCCCGCCGCCAGATGCTCGATGGACTCAACGCGCTGAACAAAATGACCTACGAAGCCGTAGGCGACGAAGAAGTCCAAACGCGCATCCACCAGTATGAAATGGCATTCCGCATGCAAACCAGCGTCCCGGAACTAGCCGACATGTCAGAGGAACCTGAGCACATTCACACCCTTTACGGAGAGGACAGCAAAAAGCCAGGAACCTTCGCCTACTGCGCTCTGATGGCGCGCCGACTTGTCGAACGCGGTGTCAGGTTCACCCAAATTTTCCACCGTGGATGGGACCAACATGGCAACCTTCCACACGATCTTGCCTCACAGTGTAAAGACATCGATCAAGCCTGCTACGCACTTGTTCAGGATCTCAAACAACGCGGAATGCTAGAAGACACACTCATCGTTTGTGGCGGCGAGTTCGGACGCACAGTTTACAGCCAAGGGAAATTGACAGAGTCCAACTACGGGCGTGACCACCACCCGCGCGCGTTCTCTCTCTGGATGGCAGGCGGCGGCATCAAACCGGGCACCGTCCACGGCGAAACCGATGACTACTCGTTCAACATCACCAAAGACCCAGTTCACGTCCGTGACCTTCACGCCACCATTCTCAATCAACTAGGCTACGACCACCACGCCCTATCCTATCGCTTCCAAGGTCTCGACCAAAGACTCACCGGTGTGCTCCCCGCGAAAGTGATCAAAGAGATTTTGGTATAAATGTAGGTTGGACGTGTCGGCCAACAAGCTCACCCCGGGCAAAGCCCGCACTTCCCTCATCGCCCTTTGATGCTTACTTCGCCTCACCAAGACGCTTCACTCGGATCGTGCGGAACGAAACTTCCTGACCGTGGTCTTGGAGTGCAAACCGTCCTTTCGGCATTGCAGCAAACCCCTCCCACTTCGCAAACTTGGTATCCGCAATCAAGGCTTTAAACTCTTCGGATCCAAGCACGACGTCGACCGTTTGATGACCGTTGATCCACATCTGTAAGCGATTCTCCTGGAGCAGAATACGCCCATTGTTCCACTGCTCCGCCGGCTTGGAGAATCCTGGCTTTGCAGGGATAATGCCATAGAGCGAGCCTCCGACATTTCCTGCCTGCAATTCGTGATCATATTTATCGAAGGCTTGTGGATCGAGAATCTGATACTCAGGCCCCGTCAAATAGGTGGCGCGATACTTTGCATCATCACTCACTCGAAACATGATCCCAGAGTTCCCTTGAGGAGCGATTCGAAATTCTAAACGCAAGTCGAAATCACCATACTCTTCCTTGCTCACAAGATCGCCAGCGCCCCCCTTCAACAAGGTGATCGCGCCATCGACAACGTGCCAACCCTCCTTTGGAGCATCGCCACGAAATGCCTTCCATCCCTCCAAGGACTTCCCGTCGAAGATCAAGGTGAAGCCATCGGCCTTTTCTTGATCACTCAATTGGTTAGGAGCCGCAAAAACTGAAGCGCAAACACTCAGCGCAAAGAAAAGAGAAAGAATGAATTTCATAGTCATTCTCATAACGCTACGCGGAAGGGTAATTTATCACTAAACTTACGTTATCAATCAGTCCCTAATGAGGGCTCCGACTGAGCAGAATCCATCATCTCCGGGGTCACTAAGCCCGCAGTAAATACCATCTTCAGTGCCTGTTCGAGGTTCAACGAACACTCACTCACTTTATCGGCATCGACCAGCAAGGTAAACCCCGTCAAGGGGTTAGGTGACGTCGGAAGGAACACGACAGTCACCGGCGCGTTGGTGTCCGGATCAATATAGTCACCAGTAACAAAAGCGATCAGACGGCAACCCGGCGCGGGATACTCAATGTAAACCACGCGCTTAAACTTCTGCTTTCCACCCAGCCCGCGAAACCCCTCAATCAGTTGTTTCACGCTTGTGTAAATCAGCCCGAGAACCGGCAATTTCTGCACCTTCATCTCCAGCCTCTGAAACCATTCACGCCAAACCCCACCCATCGCCAGCAAACCAATCAGCGCGACAATTGACAGCGGAAGCAAAATCCTCAGCACGCCGGCACCCGGCCACGACAGGAATTGATCGTGAATTTGTTCATCGCTCAAACGACCGACAGCCCAATCGAATGTCACAATCCGATCAGAAACCCACAGCCCAATACGTACCGACTCGACCAGCATCCAATCGCCGACCTTCCATAGCTGGTGAGCAAGAAACCCGATAATCCACACCGTCGCCGCGAGCGGCAAAACAACCGCAAGACCAGTGAGCAAGGCTTTGCGCAGACCGGTGATACCCGATGGTCCTTGGTGTTCAGGTGGATGAGTCTCTGTCATTGGATTAGGCAGCAGGTTTCTTCGAGAACTTCGACCCTGCCCATTCGATTCCAAAAACTAATACGGCTCCCGCGACGATCAGGGCGATGATTGCCCAAGTCGAACCGTCACCCATATCCGGTAAATACCAGTCGTAACCAGTTACTTTTTCCTTCTCTTTTTCTCCCACGCGGAAAACTTCAGTTATTGCATCCTTCCACGGCCAAATCACCACAAGCGATCCAGCGACAAATCCCGTCAGCAGTGACACCGCCACATTGTGAAATTCACGGAAAATCCACCGCAATAGCTTTGCAAAGGCGAGCATTCCGCCCACCGCACCAAGGCCAATCGGAACCAACAGCCCGATCTTCTCCACATCGCCGCGTAGCACACCTGGCACAACTTCCAGCATAATGAGCTGGTAGTTTCCCATCAACAAAAGCACATACGAACCCGACACACCAGGAAGCACCATGCTGCACATCGCCACCGCACCACACAGCATCAGATAGAAGAAGTTCGTATTCTCCTGCGCTGGAGGGAGCATGGAAACTCCGCCGGCAATCGCCACGCCAATCACTAACGCAACAATCACGCCAGGAGACCAGCGCGTAACCATCCTGCCAACATAGTAGATCGATGCGAGAATCAGCCCAAAAAAGAATCCCCAAGTCTGCTTGGGATAGTTCTCGAACATCGGCGTCAAAATGAACCCTAAGGCCTTGATACCCAAGGCCACTCCGACCATGATCTGAATCAAAAACAGAAGATCCAGTTTCTGCGAGAGCGCACGGAACTCCCGCCGTTTCATCATCCCCAACATTTCACCGTCGAAGCTACTCAGCGCCTGAATCAGACGTTCGTAAACGCCTGTAATAAACGCAATCGTTCCTCCGGACACTCCAGGAATCACATTTGCAGCACCAATCGCCGCACCTTTCATAACCAGTAATAAACTTTTCATCGTATTCGCAAAAACAGCGCATTGATGCCACCGATTTGCCCGTCGCGAAACAAAAATCGGATGACACTCTAACCAGACAACTTGACGTCAGGCATCTTATTGACAGATTCCATCCTAGAGCCTGATGTTTAGGGGCTATTTATTTGCATTCGATGAGGCAGAATTGGCGCGGCATGTGTCCTATCCTTGAGAGCTTGGTAGAGAAAATGCCATACGTCTAGTATGTGGCGCTAATCTATGGAGGACTGTGAAATCACGCACGGCAGGGGCTTTAAAAAAAGCCCCTTTATTTCTCTGCATGGTCGTTCACTATGCGTAAACGGGCGGAATATCCGTCGATTTTCAAGGGCTTCTATTCCATTTCCAAAGCACACCAATCCCTTTGTTGGTCAGCGCACTAACCAGACAAATCCCGAAAAACGCATCAGCCTCGACGACGAGTCCAATCCTTAAGTTTCGGATCAATCTCCTTGGCCCAGCTTTCCAAACGTGGAGGTGGGTTCAGTATGAGATAAGCGGTAAGACCGCCTACGGCACCTACCGCGAAGATCGACCAAAAGAGCTTGCTGCAGCAGAACCCGGAGCCGGATTCAGATTCCTCTAATCGGCGCTTCACCGTTTCGTAGCCGATAACATTTCGGAAGGTTCCATCGCGGCGGTGAACGACGATGTCCACCTCGTTATCCGCGGCAATTTCCAACGCGGCTGCAACGGCTTTTTCCTGTGTGGACTGGATAGATAGCGGTTCGTCTGATCCAGTGATACGGACGGCCCAATCGCCTTCGTGAGGGACAATATGTAGATTATTTTTCATGTTTATTTAGTTTATGAGAGCGTGAATATCACACTCGCTTGTTATCAACGTTACGACTCGCATCATCGCAGAGTTCAATTCTTCTAAATCAAGGTATTTTCCCCATCTCCATATCCTGAATCAGTGCGAGTTTAGCGAACTGCAACATCCGTGACTCCATAAAATCATAGAAGGGATTCCATCGCTGGCGCAGCATATCACCCGGCGGGATTTGAACGGTTCCACGCTCGCCGTAGAGCGCCAAGTTACCCAAAGTCATGGTTTTCCCATCCTCGCCGCCCTCACCATAAAGCATGTCATGAGCCGGGAACGGCAGGGCAATATGCGACAACGAATACACATTCTCGGGCCACTGCACGTTCATAGGAGTTTCGACCAACTCACCTCCACCAGCCGCACGGGATTTCAGCACAAGGTCTCGTGTCATCACTCCATTATCGATGCGGTTGGCGACCACACTAAGTCTGAAATTTTCATCGATACTCAGCAGTTGCTCTAATTCCTCCTTCGGGTCTTTGGCGAGCACCTGCTTGATCAGAGAAAGACGGTTAATATCGAACAACACCATCTCATGACCACCTTTTGGCAACTTCGCAAAAAATCGCGAAATCAACGCATTAACAGATACCGTGCTATCGACTGCTGACTGAAAGGTCAACACCGGTGGAAATTCATCAAGCGCATTCTCCTCCGCTAACTCGTTCATGCGCTTCTCTATTTCCAGCGTGATCCGATAGGCTTGGTCGCCAGCATTCACGGCGAACGAGCGATACTTAAACGGATCATACTCCATATTTATCGAGTTCCATGCGAGCTTCTCCTGGCTGAACCACCGCCCTATGCGTCCTTGCCAAACCGCCAAGGCCGCGGTGGGACTAACTCCGATCTCCGGCGACATCAACATCAGCCCCTCGATCTGGGGTAATGAGGCATCTTCCAATGCATCGAGCGCATAGATCACCGAAAGCGCCCCACCGTTCGAGTAACCGAGCAGGTAAAGCGGTTTGTCGCCGAGTTCGGCCTTCAGATGCTTCATGGCTATAGTCACCGCCGCCGACATATCTTGCCACTTGGTGCGGATCAATCCGGTAGGCACCGTTCCGTGACCGGGTATCCGCAGCGCAAGCACCGTCGCACCAGCATCGTTAAACCCCTCTGCCAAATAACGCACGCTATACGGCGAGTCGGACATTCCGTGCAACATTAGAACACCAGCTTTCGACTCCTCAGCTTCCAATACAAAACTACGGTTCCAGTTCCGCTCCCAATTTGACGGGTCCATCATACTCCCCCGTTGATAGCGCTGCACAGAATCAGCAGTCGCTTCGCCAGACTTCGCATACACCTCGTCATCAAGTTGTTTAAACAAACGATCCTCCAGCGCCAAATACCCCGCAAAATCGGCAACATCACCATCCTTGTCGAACTCTTCATCGAGATACACCTCATGCCACAATTCCAAGTCATCGCGTCGATCTAGAGCGAAGATAAAGACAAGCAAAAGAGTGAGCACCACCCCAAACAAGCCATACCCTACCGCGCGACGCGCCATGGTGACTCCTGTTACTACATATTTTTTCATCCGCGTGCGTTGTTGGTTCTCTATCATAAACAACTCTAATCCCCGACCCTCCTCGGACAAGAAAATTGAAACTCGCGCCAACCGTTTCATCTCACATCGCAAAATCACGAATTAGCCGCTGGCATCAGCCGCATTTCCACTTAAGTTTTCTGTATGAGCACATCGTCCTGGACACGCTATATCCAACACGTCACCCGCTACACCGACCTCGGTATCACCCTCGATATTTCGAGGATGAAGTTCGAACCCGAATTCTTCTCAAGCATGGAGTCCCCCCGCGCCCGTGCCTACTCCGATATGGAAGCTCTCGAAGGTGGAGCCATCGCCAACCCGGATGAGAACCGCATGGTCGGGCATTACTGGCTTCGCAACGCATCGCTCGCCCCTGCCGAGCAGCGCAATGAAATCGAGCGCGATCTCGCAGACATCAAAGAATTCGTTGATCATATCCATTCCGGCAGCGTCGCCGCACCCAATGGTGAAAAATTCACCCGCGTGCTTTTGATCGGGATCGGCGGGTCGGCGCTCGGGCCACAACTCGTTTCCGACGCACTGACTGACACCACCGCACCGATGTCTCTGTCGTTCTTCGACAATACAGATCCAGCAGGCCTGGAAAAAACTCTCCGTTCTATCGGTAGCGAAATGGCGACCACGCTGGTGCTCGTCATCTCCAAATCCGGCGGCACCGCCGAGACGCGCAACGGCATGCTCGAAGCTGAGCGAGCGTTCACAGCCGCAGGCCACGACTTCCCAAAACACGCCGTCGCCGTTACAGGCCCCGATTCCAAACTCGACAAACACGCCAAATCCCAAGGGTGGATCAAACGGTTCCCCATGGGCGACTGGGTCGGCGGACGGACATCGGTAATGAGTGTCGTCGGTCTCGTGCCCGCCGCCTTGCAAGGCGTGGATATCGATCAATTCCTCGCCGGAGCGCATGACATGGATATAAAAACACGCTCGCGCAACACCAGCGATAACATTTCCATGAAGCTTGCACTAATGTGGTTCCACGCAGGAAACGGCAAAGGCGAAAAGGACATGGTCGTCCTTCCTTACAAGGACAGCCTCGTGTTATTTTCCAAATACCTCCAACAACTCGTCATGGAGAGCCTTGGCAAGGAGCACGATCTTAACGGCAACAAAGTGAACCAAGGCATCGCCGTTTACGGCAACAAAGGGTCAACCGATCAACATGCCTACGTGCAGCAACTCCGCGACGGAGTAAACAATTTCTTTGTCACCTTCATCGAAGTCACCGAGGCACGCGCCAAAGTCAGCGACAACGTGGAAGTTGAAGAAGGCGCATCCACCGGTGACTTCCTCCAAGGCTTCTTACGAGGCACCCGTGATGCGCTCAGCGGATCCGACCGCGAAAGCATTACCATCACGGTGCCAAGGGTCGACGCCTACTATCTCGGCACGCTGATCGCGATGTTTGAACGCGCGGTGTCTTTCTACGCCAGTTTGATCAAGGTCAACGCCTACCATCAGCCAGGCGTTGAAGCCGGCAAAAAAGCCGCTGTAAGTTTCCTCGAACTACTCAAGGCAGCCCGTGCCAAACTCACCAGCACACCAGCCACCGCCGGTGAGATTGCTCGCGACATCGAGGCCGATATCGAAAGCACCTACCACGCTCTCGTTCACGCCGCGGCCAACAGCACGACCATCCACCACACCATCAAGGACTCGCCGGAAGAAGACACCTTCCACGCCTAGTCTTCATCGATAGCGATTTTATGGATTCGGCACTTTCCTTCGGGAGAGTGCCGAATCTATATTCAGGCACAACCGACACCTCATACCGGTTTCGAATAAAAACATGACTATTCGCCGCGCACAAGTCGCTCACGATCAACCAACTCCCCACTCGATCGCGTAAGATCATTACCAAGATTTGGTATCACACGTAATGAGGTTCAACAAAACACTAAGAAGTTAGCAATCTACGCCACCCGCCCCTTTCATCCCACACCTCTATGCCCGCTCGGAAAGAGCCACAACAAAACGCTGAAGATACAGCGAAGACGCGCCCAAAGCGCCGTCGGAAGTGGCTTCGTCGACTCGTTTGGCTAGTCGTTCTCGGGGCACTTGCTCTACTGATTAACGGTCCTGTCTTTCGCTGGGCGCTCAACAAGTTCCCAAAAGACATCCTGCGCGATAACGGACTGACCGCCGAATACACCGTCGACGGAAGTTTGCTTGGGCCATGGGAACTTCACGACATCGCTATTGCCGACCCAGAAACTGGCACCGATATCTCAGTTAGTGAAATCTTCATCTCGCTCGACTGGTGGAATACCATCCGCCGCGAAATCGCTCAACCCGTAGATCATCTGCGTATTTCCGACGCAATCGTCGCGCTCGATCTGCGTCCGAAACCCATGACCAAAGAAGAGCGCGCCGCCCAACAAGCTGAAGACGAAGCCAACGAAGCAAATAGCTCAACGAGCAATTCTCCTCCTGTCGATAAATTGCGTTCCGTGTTCGCTACCATGACAAAGTTCATTGGGCATACCACGATCGATATCGACTTACAGGAACTTCGCGTCATCGCCAATGACGACATGACATGGCAGATCGATGACACCTCGATTGCTCACCAGCCGGGGTCGGCCATCAAACTCAACATCGGATCAACCATCCTTCCAGATAACAAAATCATCCGCGATGCCGATCTGACCATCAACTATCTCGACGAGTCCATCAACATCCGTAATATCGCAGCCAGGGATGACCTCGTTGTCGAGCATGCCAACTTGGCCATTGTTGACGATTCCTTGACCGTCGTCTTGCTCGCCTCACTCTTCGGTGCCGATATAAACATCCAATCACCTGACCTGAATGTCGTTGCCCTGCAGATCACATCAGGCGCACTTTCCGTCCCCGCCGCGCTGGATTTTGTCGAAGACATCACCGGCGTAAATGTCCGTATCCCCTCGGGATCGATCACTAAGCTCAACGCCAATATGACCCTCGATGGTGCAGCTTGGCCTGAGGGAATCAACGGCGACATCGACATGGCCGTTGACGACCTCATCACCTACGGCATGACCATTGGCGACGCTAAAATTCTTATCAACAAAACCGGACCGACAATCACTTTACGCGAACTCGATGTGAACACCCCGGGAGCTCGCGTTCAACTTACCAACGCTGTAACCGATGCCACTCAGTTCACTACACCGAGGTTCTGGAGCCAAATACCTGCAGAGAGTATCCGCATCGATATGCGCGACCTCCACGACACCCTGAAGGCTTACCGTGTAGACCTTGGCGACAAGTTTCCTAAAGTCCGCGGAACGGTCACCGGCAGCACCTCGCCGGCACCATCCACCACCGCGATGATGCCCGCCGCGCAGCTCACTGCAAAGATTGAACCTATTGATCCCAAAGCCGCTCTCAGCGCCGCTTTTCAAATCAACACCGACGGTAATTTCGCTTCGCCGATAGATATTGAGCTCGCCGTATCACAAGGAAAAAACACCTCGCCCATCGTCAAGTCGAACAGTCAATTCACCATCGACACACTCGGCTACACCACGGACACCAAACTCGCTCTCGAACAAGCAGAAACGCTGGACACTATTCTGCGCTGGTTGGGCAATGACGCCATCGGTGAAGTCACGACCCAGCTTCGCATTGAAAGCGAAGGAATCGTCAATAAGCTAAATACCCACAAAGGCTCGCTGGTTATCGATTCTCTTGAGCTTACCCGCGACGATCTATTTCCCATCGACGCCTCGGCAAACATCACCTACGAGAACTCTCGTATTTCCGCCAACTCCATCAAAGCGCACGTCGAAGGGTTCTCCATTGACCTCGCTGGAAATTACGATCGCGAAAGAGTCGAGATCCGCGATCTCACCGTAAAACACCAAGACGGAAAGGCAGCATTGCTCGCATCGGCAAGTCTACCACTGGATGAGAAGTCTATCACTACCCCGCTCGCCGTCATCACCGGAAGTAGTCCACTCATGCTAAATCTCGACTTCCAGTCGCCAAACCTTGCAGAAATAGCACCACTACTCAGCCTCGCCGGTCTTAGCCCTGATAAGCTCGGCCTTAAATCGGGACCGATCAAAATCAACGCCCAAGCCGAACGCACGGCAGAGACTCCACTTGGGTTCTCGATCACCGCCGACGCCACTAAGATCCTCCTCGCTAGCGACCCCAATCAGGCTCCCATTGACATCGACTTCAATGCTAATTCAGATAACAACGCCCACCTCGACGCAGCAGTAACTTACGGAAAAATTGGTAAACTACTCGCTCACGGTGAGATGGGATGGCAACCAAAACGCTGGGCAAATGACCTTGATGCCTTGTTCGAAGAATCATTCACCATCGATGCCATTGTCGATAAAATGCCTGTCGACTTCATCAAAAACCTCACCGATTTCATTCCGGAAATCGACGGACATTTGACGCTGGAAGCAAAAGGCTCAGGAAAAATTCGCGAGCCCGAAATCACAGGGGCAGCTACTCTTGTAATTGGCAACGCTATATTCAACACACCCTACTTCCCTGGAGTCAAAGACCTGCGTTTTGCCATCGCTCTAGATGGCGATCAGATCGACATCACCGAGGGAACCTTCGATTCGGCCGGTGGCGACTACATCATTGATGGCACCATCGGCGTCAGCGACCTCCGTGACCCTTTGTTCGACATCACCGTCGCTTGTAAGCAAGGCCTGGTATTCCGTAACAATGCCATCACTGCACGCGCCAATGCGGACCTCGCATTTAAAGGCCCACTCAGCGACGCCTTACTCTCCGGCACCGTCGACCTTATTCAAACGCTCTACTACCGTGAGATCCGCATCCTCTCGCCATCGTCCACCCTTGGTGTGAGCAGTGGCCCAGCCCTACCAAAATTCGAACAAAGCGTCGAAAACGCACAACAGGCAATAGAAGCCACCCCGGGAATTCTTAAAAATATCAAACTCGACGTCCAAATCAATTCAAAGGACCCCATCCGCATCCGTTCGAACCTGGCACAAGCCGATATCGCCGTAGACATCCATGCCAAAAACAACTTAAGTGATCCACATCTCGACGGTAAGGCGACCATTCTTAATGGCGAAGCGCAACTTCCTCTCAGCTCATTGCGGATAGTTTCCGGCAGTGCAACGTTCTCTCCTGAGCGTGGATTCATCCCCACACTCAACATCCAGGCACAATCAAAGCCAGGTCGCTATAAAGTGAACATCTATATCAGTGGGCCAGCCGATTCTCCAAAGGTCATCATGAGTTCAAATCCACCTCTGCCTCAATCAGAAATTTACTCACTGCTCGCGACTGGATCCACCCGCGAAGACCTCGCAGGTGGTGGCACAGCCGCACTCAAAGCCGCCATGCTTCTCACTCGCGAATTGTCGGCGTCAAACAATAGCTTCCCTCTTAAAGCCGTCAGCAAAGCATTTGATCTAGTCAGCGAGCTCAACGTTAGTATCGGTGAAACCGACCAACTCACTGGCAAAAAATCCCACTCCGCCCGAGTTTCTCTCACCGATCGATTCGCCGTCCGCGTCGAATATGACGAGGCTGACACCCGCGCAGCTTTGATCTACGAAATCCCGCTCAAATGATCCTTCGCCGTCACCCATCATCGCTCTGCTTACTCTGGTTACTGATAGTTAGCGTAGTCATTTGCGCGCCCTGCTACGGGCAGGATACGATTTTCAAAAAACCTCAGCCAATACGTGACGAATTGCGTCAGCAGCAGGAGGTTGAGCTTAATATCATAGGAGTCTCAAACGACGCCCAGAAAAACATCCGCGACGTTCTCGGTGATCGACTTGGATTCCTTCTCGTCCCTCCTGCATCCCGCGCCGAAGCCTCGGATCTTGCGTTCATCCTCGAGAACTACATGCGTAACCAAGGCTTCCCCGAAGTAACGGTATTCTGGCGTGTTGAATCACCAACGCTCATCCGTCTGCGCATCGATACGGGCAAAGTCGTCACCATCAATGAAGTCGTCATCGAAGGTGTCGACGGCATCACCGACAACGATGTGAAGTTTAAAAAAGAGCTCAGCGAAATCATCGTAGCGAAGACTAAAGTGCGCGACCGAATCAATGATCAAGGCACACCATTCGTACCGGAAGACCTTGCTCTCGGCGTAGAGAACATCCGCACACTTCTCCATGCCCGTGGGTATTGGAATGCAGAGGTCAACATGTCCACCACAGAAAAAACTGAACCAGGCAAGAAGACGGTCACCATCACCGTATCACGCGGAAAGCTGATAAAAATCGGCACGATTGAGTTCAAAGGACTGATCGCTTCGGAACTCGCAACGGTCAATCCGTTGGCAGAAAACGTGAAGGGCATGGACGCTACCGCGGATAGACTCATCGACTTCGAGCAACGCATCCGAGCCGTCTTCGACAGACAAGGATACTACGACACCTCTGTGCGCTTCTCGCAATCCATTACCGGCGGGAAAATGTCACTCACCGTCACCGTCAATCCAGGTCGTCAGGTCACTGTTGGTGATATCATCATCCGGGAAAGCGGGCGCACTGATGAGGATGTCATCCTGCGCCGACTAAAGCCATTCCAAGGAAAACTCTACGATCCAGACTCCATCACCGCAGCTGTTGACAAACTATACTCCACTGGTGTTTTTGAGCGCATTGATATCGAAGAATATGTCGAGCCCGATGATACCATCGATCTCGAGGTCACACTCACAGAAACCAACGCCAGCACCATTGGGTTTTATACCGGACTGAGCAGCGAATCCGGTGCCATCGCCGGAGTCAGCTACAACCACTTGAATGTCGGTGGACGTCTCCATCAGTTCCGATCGATCCTCGAATACTCCGGTCTCGGGCCACGTGGTGACGCCACCTACACCATCCCATGGTATCTCATCGATAAGAGTAGCGCCTCGTTCCGAGTGTTCGGGATTTCCCGCGACTACGCAGCCTATGACAAACTAGAATACGGCTGGGAACATGCACTCAGCTACCCATTCACCGACCACTACTCAGCTTCGGTTCGTGTCGGTGGAAGCCTCGTCAATACCAACAGTTTAGAGATTGATCCAGTATTCGCCGGGCCACTCGACTACTACGTCAGTTATATTGGACTCACTCAAACATATGACAACTTGAATGATCCCATCAACCCGACGAAAGGCCTCAACGCCACGCTTCAACTCGACACCGCGGGAAGCTGGATCGGGTCAGACGTCACGTTCTCGCGCGCCATCGCTCGTGGTGCCTATTACCTGCCCATCGGAGATTCAAGCCACATCAAACTCGCCGCCGCCTCTGGAGTGATCTACACTTCCGATGACACTCTCCCCATCGACCTACGCTACTTCCAAGGCGGCACCTCAAGCCTTCGTAGTTTCCGCGATAGGCGCGGGCCACCATACTCCGACTCCGGAAACCCCCTCGGCGGCAATGCTTTTAATTACGGATCCATCGAATATGTTGGACCCATCGCAGGCCCGGTGAAATTCGTCCTCTTCACCGATGCCGGTAACGTCATCCAAGACACCGACCCATTCACCTTCAGCGACATGGAACTCGCTGTTGGTGCGGGGGTTCGAATCAACCTTCCCACCGGACCCATTCGTTTCGAATACGGCTACAATGCCACCCACGACGATGGCGAACCTGAAGGCACTTTCCAATTTGTCATCGGCGTCAGCTTCTAATACCGCCATGCGCTACTACCTCATTATTCTTGCGTCCACCGTTCTCGCCATTGGTTCACTTTCCGCCGAAACACCCACCGCCGAGTTGGTCGAAAACCTTCTCTCTGAAGATCTCGGAACACGGTCATTTTCCTTCGCCGAAGTCGCCGAAGCATCGAGCGGAAAAAAAGTCATCCCCTTCAATCCGGAGAACGAAGTTCACGCCGCCATCGTGACCGCACTCAAGCAGTCGCTCGATGGCGCGCTGATGAAAATGAATGGCGCAGATTCCCCCACCAACGACCTGCGCCGTATTAACGAGGCTAGTCGATTTTTTGAAGACGCCCTACTTGAAAGCCTCAACGCCAACGGCAGCATCACCTGCGAAATCCCGAAAAACCGCCAAGGTAAAGAACAACGCAGCGGGTATCCCGATCTTCTCATCACCCACAAACCCAGCGGCACAAAAATCTACCTAGACCCAAAACTCTACGAAAAAAAATCGCGCCAATCGTCGTTCCGAACGTTCTACTTCGAACCACGTGAGCGCACCTTGAAAATCACCGAGGACGCAGTCCATCTACTCGTCGGTATCGCCCACGATGGTGACGATGGTAACTGGAAATTCACCTCGTGGGAACTCGTCGACCTCTCCCACCTCCAAGTTCGTCTAAAAGCCGAATTCCAGGCCTCCAACCGCGACCTCTACCGCCCCAAAGCCACCCTCGAATCGTCACCAAAGACCGAAAAGTAGCGTCCGAGTGCATCTAAAACTCAAAACTAGCCAACTCCCCAAGCTAGTGGCATCGTAATGACTACACCCATGACCGAATCTTCTTCATCCCCTGCCCTCGCTACCGTCGAGGAACTCCTCGATGACATCCGCGCAGGACGCATGGTCATCCTCACCGACGACGAAGCCCGCGAAAACGAAGGCGACCTGATCATGGCTGCCGAGCACGCCACGCCTGAGGCCATCAATTTCATGGCAACCCATGCCCGTGGACTCATCTGCGCGCCCGTCACTAAGGAACGCGCCGGACAGCTTGGGATGCCACCAATGGTGCAGCATAACCGCGAAAGCCACCGCACTCGCTTCACCGTTTCCGTCGACGCCGCATCGGGAATCACCACCGGCATCAGCGCCGCCGACCGCTCGAAAACCATCACGCTACTCGCTGACCCAAGCGCCACCGAGCACGATCTCGTCCAACCTGGTCACATCTTCCCTCTCGAATCACTTCAAGGCGGCGTGCTGCGTCGCGCCGGACATACCGAAGCCGCCGTCGACCTCGCCCGCATGGCAGGACTCCAACCCGCCGGTGTGATCTGTGAAATCATGAACGAAGACGGCAGCATGGCGCGCCTACCTCAACTTCTAAAATTCGCGGAAAAACATCAGATCAGAATCGGCACGATCAAATCGCTCATCGAATATCGCAGCGAGCGCGAACAGCTGGTCGAAAAGGAAGAAGTCATTAAAATGCCGACCGATTGGGGCGAGTTCGACCTTCATCTCTACCGCTCCACCATCGACGACAACCACCATCTCGCACTCACCAAAGGCGAGATCCGAGCCGACACACCAACACTCGTCCGCGTTCACTCGGAATGCCTCACCGGAGATGTGTTCATGTCCCAGCGCTGTGACTGCGGCGGTCAACTCCACGCCGCGATGAAGCGCATTCAAGACGAAGGCGCAGGCGTGCTCCTTTACATGCGTCAAGAAGGACGCGGCATCGGCCTAGCCGCCAAACTTAAAGCCTACAAGCTTCAGGAGCAGGGGTTCGACACCGTCGAAGCCAATGAAAAACTCGGCTACCCCGCAGACCTCCGCGACTACGGCACCGGCGCACAAATTCTCTACGATCTCGGCGTTCGTCAGATCCGCCTGATGACCAACAATCCCAAGAAAATCGTCGGCATCGGCGGGCACAAACTCTCCGTCGTCGAGCAAGTCCCCATTGTCCAAATCCCCAACCAGCACAACGAGAAATACCTCCGGACAAAAAAAGACCGCATGGGCCATATCCTATAGTCACCGCTCACACCGCTTTCGAATAAAACCCTGACTTTTCGCCTTTCGCCGCGCACAAGTTGTTCACGATCAGCTAGTAGGACAGCTAATTAAGGACGTGTTGCGCATCAAATTACCTTGCCTCGATTTAGTTTGTGATGTATTTACGAGGTCATTACATATCTGTGCGCCTAAAGGATTATCTACTCATCCATTGATGCGGAACGAAGTGTCCGCTCAGTTGCGAACTTCGATCCATCTTGGCAAGATCTAATAAACTCGAACAACTCATGAAATCCCCCTCATTCTCCATGAGTAGACTCGTTCTGCTTTCTGTAGCAACGTGCTTACTCCTCTCTGGTTTCGTATTCGGGCAACAACCCGAGCGCAAGGTTTTTGGAAAGAATCATCCGTTTACCTTGGAGGAACTTCCAGCCGGACGATTGAAAGCGAAACTCAAAACCCTTGAGCCAAAAGCCAAGGCCAAGGCCATCGCTTGGTTGCACGAATTCAGCTTCCCGAAGACCGATGCCGAAAACCACCTGCGCGTGGACAATAATGGCGGCATCTTCATCGTGTGCCCACTGGATAGCTGTGATAGTTGCGGCAAAGATCAACACCACGATCACCACGGAGAGACTTACGCTGGCTCCGAACCCGCCGGTGAAGCGACGGAAGTCGATCCGAATACCTCTTCCGCATCAGAGCCGGAAGTCGCCATGGCGCCGGTGCCCGTCAGTGCCCCGCCGGTCTACAATTCCAAGCCCGCTGCCCCCTACCACATTTATCTCGACTTCAACGGCGCTTATGTAACAGGCAAGCAATGGACGGAAACGGACGGCACCACAACTTGGTCGACTTGGGATTGCGAAGCATGGAGTACCGACACCGACCGTACCACGTTCAGCGATTCCGAACAAACGGAAATCCGTCGGATGTGGGAACGTGTGGCAGAGGACTACGCGCCATTCAACGTCAACGTGACCACGGATGTCACCTACGACGTGGATAACTACACGGGCGACAAAAACAAAGTCGGTTGGCTCTTGATCACACCTACCACGGATAAAAACGGCGCGCGTTGCCCTCACTATGGTTCTGGTGGGGTGGCATACGTGGGTGTCTTCGGGCGAAGCGACTACTTTTCCCGTTATCAACCCGCCTGGGTCACTCCCATGGGCACCGCCAATAGCGCCGAGGCCGCGTCCCACGAAATGGGGCATAACATTGGACTCTCCCACGATGGCCTGACCACAGGAGCGGCATACTACGGCGGTCACGCCGCCACCTCATCCGCGCCATCATGGGGGCCGATTATGGGGACCGGTTACAACCGAAATGTTTCCCAATGGTCAAAATCCAGCGAATATTACAACGGCAACGAGCCACAGGACGATCTTTCCATCATCGCCGGCAAAATCACTTACCGCGCGGACGATCACGGAACAACATTCGGAACCGCCACACCATGGCTCACCGTGCCGGTAAACCAGCCAGGTATCGTGGAAAGAACCAATAGCCAGGATGTTTTCACGTTTAACTCAGCCGCAGGATCTGTCTCCTTCAATGCCAGCACTTACCGCAGCTCAAGCCAGACCTGGGGTGGAAACCTCGACGTCCTGCTCGAGCTTTACAACGAGTCCCAAACCATCGTCGCATCCAGCAACCCAGCAGCCGACACCAACGCTTCGATCTCGACTACGGTTCCCGCCGGCAGATATTATCTGGTTTTGAAACCGACTGGCACGGGCTCACCGCTTAACAGCACGCCTTCGGGTTACTCGGTTTACGGTTCATTGGGGCAATACACCATTACCGGTAACTTCATCCCGGACGATGGGGTTTTCCTCAGCTCTCCGGGTGGAGGAGAATCGTGGCTCATCGGTGCGACCTACGACATTACCTGGGGATCCGCCATCGGTGGAAATGTGAAAATTGAACTCCTCAAAAACGGATCACTGCACTCCACCATCGTCGCCAGCACCCAGAACGATGGTTCCTACCTGTGGACGATTCCGACCGATCAGACTTCGGGAAGCGACTACAAAATCAGAATCACCAGTGTCGAGCAGCCGAGTAAATCGGACGAAAGCGCGACCAACTTTTCCATCACCGCGGATCCTCTCGGGGATGCGCTCGATACCAACGACCTCGGCCTGGTCTGGTCGACTTCCGGCGATTTGCCATGGTTCCTCCAGACCACCACGACCCAGGATGGCGTCGATGCCGCACAAAGCGGTGCCATCACGCATAGCCAAACATCATCCATGCAAACAACCATCGCCGGCCCGGGTACGCTGACGTTCTGGTGGAAGGTGTCCTCCGAGTTGAACTATGATTTCCTGCGCTTCTTCCTCAATGGCGTCGAACAGACTGGATCGCTGGCGAGAATTTCCGGCAATATCGATTGGGTGAGGAAGACGGTCAACATCCCGACCGGCAACAACGTCGTCGAGTGGCGCTACACGAAGGACGGCAGCGTGGACGGCAACGCCAACACCGCATGGGTTGATCAGCTTGTTTTCACACCGACTTCCTCTCCACTCATTGTAGTTGAACAACCGGCTGGTACAGGTCTCACGGATGGGGCATCGACCGTCAACTTCGGATCGGTAAACTTGGGCAGTTCGACACAGCGGACTTTCACCATACGCAACAACGGAACGGAGGTTCTCACCGGGCTGGCGCTCAGCAAGAGTGGCACGCATAGCGCGGATTATACCCTCGGCAGCCTATCTGCTAGCACTTTGATACCCGGTGCCAACACCACATTCACCATCGACTTCGCGCCTGGCGTCGCAGGCACCCGCACGGCCTCTCTCCAAATCGCCAGCAATGATGCCATTCGAAACCCTTTCGACATCAACCTCACCGGCAATGGCCTTGGCCCCGGCACCCTCTCCGTCGCGGGCACTGGCGGTTTAACTTCGTCCGGCAATTACGGCGGCCCCTTCTCACCATCCTCGATCCAATACACCCTCAGCAATCCGGGCGGCACCTCGATCAACTGGACGGCGGGCAAAACCCAGAGCTGGGTCGATCTCAGCGCGACATCCGGCACCCTTGCCTCGGGTGCCAGCACCACCGTCACCGTTACCATCAACGCCAGCGCCAACTCACTGAACGTCAGTAGCTACACTGACACGGTAACTTTCACCAACACCACCAACAGCAACGGCACTACCACGCGCGCTATGGCGCTAACCGTCAATCCCGCACCAGCCACCGTCACCCTGGGCAACCTTTCGCAAACCTACGACGGAACGCCGAAATCAGTTTCGGTCACCACCAATCCGGTAGGGCTAGCGACCAATGTCACTTACGGCGGCTCGGGAACACCCCCAACAACCGCGGGCACCTACGCTGTGGTCGCCACCCTTACCAATCCGAATTACACCGGCAGCGATTCGAAAAATCTGGTGATCGCCAAAGCCGCGCAGACCATCACCTTCAACGCTCTGGATAACGTTAGCGATGACGCGCTACCCTTCGAGTTGACAGGCTCGGCGAGTTCGGGTCTTGCGGTCTCCTACTCCAGCTCGAACACCGGGGTGGCGACAGTTTCCGGAAGCACAGTCGCCATTAACGGCTCAGGCGTGACCACGATCACCGCCTCGCAGCCCGGTAATATTAATTACCAAGCCGCCACACCGGTCGACCAGTCTCTGACTGTGTTCCAAACCAATCTGGCCAATGCGGTAATCTACGAGCCATTCGATGACGCCAACGCCACAATCACCGGCAACACACCCGGCAAGGGACTCTCCGGAACATGGTCGGGCAGCGGAACCGTGGTTGCGAATTCCCTCGCCTACGGAGACCTCACCGCAGGCACGGGGAACACGGTATCGATCAACACTCAAAACGCTTATGCATCCACCGGCACCACCCTCAGTACGAGCGGGCTATTGAATGATGGCGCGAGCTTGTGGTTCAGTGCCCTCGTCCGCACAGGTGGCGAAATCGCCACAAACGGCGACCTCGGCTTCGCACTGGGAACCGATCAGATCGGCAGCGCAAACAATCTACCGGTCGCGAACAGCGGTCAGGCCCTCGGCTTCACCTTCAAGGATAATCAGTTGCGAGCCAGCCAGTGGGTTCCCGGCAGCCTGATTCGCAGTACCTCCAACAACGGCAACGCCGCCAGCCCCGGAATCTTGTATTTCATCGTCGGAAAAATCACCTGGGGCGCGGATTCGGAGACCATTGAAATCTACCGCCCGACCACCAACCTAAGCTTGGGCAGCCCGGTATCGACTTACACAACTCCGACCAATCTCGACCAATCGCTGTTTAATACGATTTCCTTCGGCAGCAAATCAGCCGACCCCGCCCACCTTTTCGACGAGATCCGCTTCGGCACAACCTACGAGTCGGTGATCGGACTTGGTGAGGCCATTCCCGGATATCTCGCGGTAACGTCTACCGACAACCTCTCCGCCTCGGGACTCGTCGGCGGACAGTTCTCTCCCTCATCCATCAATTACACCCTCCGTAATCCCGGCTCCGATCCCATCAACTGGACCGCCGGCAAGACTGCCGGCTGGGTCGATCTCAGCGCTGCGGGTGGCACCCTCGCAGGAGGTGCAAACACTACCGTCACCGTCTCCATCAACGACAACGCGCTCTCATTGGCCGCCGGCGTTTACAACGACACCGTCACCTTCACTAACACCACCAATAACGACGGAAACACCACTCGCGCAGTTGCCCTCACGATCAACGAGCCCGCCACTTACACCATCAACTACGAAGGCAATAGTAATACCACTGGCAGTGCGCCAGCCAGCCAGACCAAGACCGAAAATATCGATCTGACTCTTGCCGATTCGGGTTCTTTGCTCAAAACCGGATACACCTTCACCGGATGGAACACCGCAGCCAACGGCTCCGGTATCAACTACGCCGCCGGCACCTCCTACACCACCAATGCATCCGCAACGCTTTACGCGCAGTGGACAGCCAATATCTACACCGTCACTTTCAACCCGAACGGAGGCGAAACTCTCGACCCCGCGAGTAAACAGGTAAGCTATGATTCCTCCTATGGCGCCTTGGCGACGGTTGCTCGCACGGGCTACACCTTCAACGGGTGGTTCACCGCCGCCTCGGGAGGCAGCCTGGTCACCACCTCCACTCCAGTGACGGCCACAGCAAATCATACCTTGTATGCCCAATGGACGATCAACTCCTACACCGTCTCCTATAATGGCAGCGACAACACGGACGGTTCTCCGCCGAGCAACCAAACCAAGATCTATGGAATCAATCTGACGCTTTCAGACCAAGGATCGTTAGTCAAATCAGGCTACACGTTTACCGGATGGAACACCGCAGCCAACGGCTCCGGCACAAGCTACGCCGCCGGGGCTTCTTACACCGCCAATGCATCCGCAACACTTTACGCGCAGTGGACAGCCAATATCTACACCGTCACCTTCGACCCGAATGGCGGCGTAACCCCCGATCCGACCAGCAAACTGGTGACCTACGATGCAAGCTACGATGCACTCGCGACCACCACACGCGACGGGTACAACTTCAATGGCTGGTTCACCGCCGCTCAGGGAGGTAGTCAGGTGACCACCGGCACCATCGTCTCCATCGCCGGGAACCACACGCTCTTTGCCCAGTGGTCAGAACTCAACGTGGGAATCAATGTAAGCCGCAACGCGAACCTCATCGCGGTGGGCGGCTACGACGCGGTGGAAGCCAGCTCCGTGGGTGCCGGGGCAAAATTGAATTACGACATCGCCAACGGCGGAACCGACACCCTCACCCTCGAAGGGGCCGTGATCTCCGGCGAGAACAACTGCGTGGTTGCCATCGACAGCCAACCCTCTTCCACGGTTTCACCGGCAAACCTCACCGACATGATCTTAACCGCCACCCCGAGTGCGGCGGGGCCATGGAGCTTCACTATTTCCATCGCCAACAACCACCCCGAGAAAAACCCCTACCGATGGACGGTATACGGTGTGGCGGCAAGTTCGATTACCGCTGTTTTGACTGCGGTTGCAGACACCTACATCGAAGCGTCTAAATCGACAGTGAACAGCAACTACGGCTCGCAAACCAGCTTCAGTATCTTCAACGGCACAAGAGGAATTAACAGTGATCACCGCTACGGCTTGCTGCGCTTTGATCTCTCCACCATCCCTCCGAATGCTGCGATCAACCAGGCCTCCCTCGGCTTTGTCCAAAGCAACAGCTTCTCCGGCTTGGTCGATATTTATGAAGTGACCGGTTTGTGGGTAGAAACAGCTGCCAATTGGAACAACAGCAACACTCTGGTCGGGAACGCTACATTCGGTTCGGAATCCGCCTTGGGAACGATCGGAGACAGTGTGCCTAACATCGTGCTCAATGACACGGGCCTCGCCAAAGTGCAAAGCTGGCTGGCAACGCCCACCTCTAACCATGGGTTCGGAGTGAGAACCACCAATGCTGTAAAAGATCAATATATCAATCTGTTCACCCGCGAGGATAACACAGCCGCCAACCATCCTAAGCTCACCCTATCCTACGCGGTCGATCCGCAAATCGCCAGGATCCACGTCGCCCGTGACGGGTTGCTTATCCCGAACGGTGGTACGGATACTGTCTCCGAAGCGGTTTCCATACCCGGAACCCAATTGGCCTACAACATCGCCAACTTGGGCAATATCAATCTGACCCTGACCACGCCCGTCTCGGTTACAACGGAGTCGAACTGCACGGTGGTAGTCGACACTCAACCTACCAACAGCGTGGCAGCATCCGCGCTTACCAGCATGCTTGTCACCATCACGCCTAGCTCCGCAGGAGTCTGGTCAGCCAACCTGACGATACAGAGCAGCGACCTTGATCAGCCCACCTACAGCTGGACCATCAGTGGCACGAGCTCGAGTGCCTTCGACATCTGGGCCGGCAACGATGGCGGTAACGAAACAACCATCACCTTCGACGGGGATGCCAACAACGACGGCGTGGCAGACGGCATGGCGTGGCTACTCGGTTCCACCAACCCCGCTGATAACGCAAGTTCCCGCTTGCCTCTGGCAGGCGAGAACAGTGGAAAGTTGATCGTGAGCTTCGATTGCCTCAAATCCTCTCAGCGTGGAACAGCGACGCTGCATTTCCAGCATAGCAACAGCCTTGCGCCGGGCTCGTGGACCAGCGTCGAAGTTCCAGAAACCAGCGGCACCGTCAATGGTGTGACATTCATTGTCGACCCTCTACCGGATTCAAACATCAATCGCGTCCAAGCCACGGCCGGTGGAGCTGGCAGATTGTTTGGACGTCTCAGCGCCAGCTTGCCGCAGCCCTGATATTGAAATACCTGCAGATCAAAAAGAACCGCATCGGACTCAACTTGTAGTCACGAGGACGAAATCCGTCAAAAGCCGGGAGCGCTGAGCACCAGCTCGGTACGAATAATCCGATATCAATTTCAGCTATCTTCCCTCAACCGGCTTATCAGCAGACGGATAGGGTCGGTCGCCTATAGTTTTCATCCACTGACTAAGTTCACCACGTAGCTCGTCCAGAACAGGTTCCAGCTCTGGATCATCCACGCGATTGATGAGTTCAAACGGGTCGACCTGTTGGTCGAAAAGAAACTCCTCATTAGCGTCGCTAAGGATGAGTTTCCAACGATCACCACGTGCCATGCGGTGGCCTTCACCAAGTTTGCCGCCGACACCGATACATTCAGAAAACACCGTGTCGCGATGCGAGTTACTAGGATCCTTAAGCAGAGGAAGAAGTGATTTCCCCATGACCGCTTGCGGCGGTGAAGGCGCACCCGCTAGATCGAGCACCGTTGGGTAGATGTCTAGCGCAGAGACAAGGCTCCGAGTGGATTTTTCCGCTTCGACACCGGCACCAAATGCAAACATCGGCACCCGCACGGATTCCTCATGCATGGTGATCTTGTTACCCAGTCCGTGAGAGCCCAGGTGATATCCATTGTCCGACAAAAAGAACACAATGGTGTTTTCCAGCATGCCGGCTTCGCGAAGCTGCACAGCGAGCTGACCTACCTGATCGTCTAGATGGCTGACGACGGCATAGTAGGCGTGCATGAATACCAGCATCGTCTCCTCATCGCGCGGCGGACCTGCGGGAAGGTGACCGACATTGTTACGGTAGTCAGAGTCGCGATACAGTGTCTTTTCAGGTGTTCCCTGATTGTTCAGACTCTCGTCCGTAGGCTCAACAAGAAAGTTCTTCGTCAAGTTGATCGATCCAGACGGATACAAGTTGAGCCACCTTTGCTCTGGTAATAATGGCACGTGCGGTTGACGTGGGGCCAGCCAGAGAAAAAACGGCTGCTTCCGACCTTTTCTGGATTCGATGAACTCCGACGCTTTTTTGAACGTCGTCACATCGTCGTGACCGGGTAGTTCTTCACCGATGTCGAAGCCGTAAGATTTTGGATCGCCCAGATGAGACTTACCATAAAACGCCGTTAAATATCCCGCCTTGGTCAAGCGGTTCGGAAGCAATTGCTCGGCATTGGGAGAATCGTTCCGGTATTTCGCAAAACTCGGTGTATCCAAAGCGACCACCCCATGTTGCTGCGGGAAAAGCCCCGTCATCATCGAAGCTCGACTGGCTGCGCAGATGGGGCTCGCAACATATGCCCTCTCAAACGTCATACCACTCGCCGCAAGCGCATCCAAGTGCGGTGTCTTAACTGCTGGATTGTTGTAGCCAATTGCACCATAAGTTTGATCGTCGGTAAAAATGACAATGATATTCGGTCTGCCGTTATCCTCAGGCGTAGCTTCGCCCGAGATTGCACGACCAAGCGACATGCCCACCGTTAGAGCGAAAATCATTCTTCTACTCACTGAAAATACTCCTTAATGCCCTCCAGCACATTAGTCGCCGCGATCGACGCGAGGATGAGTCCCATCACGCGACTCACGATACTCGCTCCGCCTGCACCTATGATTTTGGAGATCTTTCCTGCTCCAAGCATAAGGAGGTAAGCGGCACCCACGACAATCAGCATCAGCAAGGCAACCATCATCTGCTCGATCAGCGAATACGTGCCATTCTCGGTAAGCAGAACCACCGCCATCATCGCCCCCGGAGAGGCAATCGACGGTGTGGCCAAGGGGAAAATCGCTGTCTCCTGAACCGAGCGCGCCACCTTCGATTCCCCATCGGGTTTACTCTCGCCAAAAATCATCGTCAGGGCGAAAAGAAACAGGATCAACCCTCCTGCAATTTGGAATGCGGTCAACGGCACCCCCATGGCCCACAACAAGATCTCGCCAGCGATCATGAAGAACAACAAAATCCCCGCCGCAGTAGCCGCGGAAATGAGCGCAATTCTCTTTCGTTCCTTCAGCCCGTGCTTTTGGGTGGCCGATATAAAAACCGGAACGGTGCCTATAGGGTCAATCACTGCCCACAGCATGACCAGCGAAGTGACGATCTCATTGGTGGCTAGCATATCACTTGTGTTTTTCGCCTAAATTCAACGTTTGGCAAGGATGTCAAAAATGTCGCGGAACACAAAGACTAGAGAAATCCAAGCAGGAATTTGCGCGATCACTGAAAAGGCCATCCATCCTTCTGCTTCAAAAGGAATACACTGCAGGCCGATCAATGAAGCTCCGTAGGCAAGTATAGCAATTCCAAGACACTTCCGAGTATAGGCAAATGACGGGGAAGCTTGGGCTTCGGGCCTGCGATAGCAGATAAAGATCAAGCTAAGCAACGAAGTGAGAAGGAGAAATAAAAAGGGATAGACCATGTTAGCAGTGAGGGCATAACAGAGAGCAGTCTAAGGCTCAATGATTTTTTGTTAACCTGGAAATTCGCCTTACCACAGATAGGAAACGAGCCACACTTGGTAAGCCCCGGATTCATCCAAAACGAGACCTTCGCTCGCCTTGGCACACCTCGGCTACTCGTTTCAGATTAAATCGCCCTTTTCCAGAAAGCCCTTCAAAAAATCGAGGTATCCGCGGCTGTGCCCATACATCTCTCTGCGAGTCTTCAGAGAATCATCGACCGCACTTAATGAAATAATCCAATCGCTCTTTGACACGGATCCATCCTCCGTATCGGTCGAGAGAGCCTCAGCGAGAGCCAGCAACTTGGACAACATCATCGCTAATCTTTTCTCCTTTTCACTCTTCTCCGGGATGTTGGGTCGCTTCCCTTTTGCAATACCGATTGATTTTTGGAGGATAGATTTCACGTCACTATCCTTGAAGTCAATCCCGTCGGCTTTTGCTTGTGCATCGCATTGATGAATCACCGACTCAATGCGGAAGATAATCTGCGAGTAGTATGGGTCTTGAACGATATTCCCGAATTTCATGTGCTGGTGTTGCTTATGGTGCGGTGTAGGTGAATTGGCCACGAAAGATGACAGGTCCGCCTAAGTTAGAATTTACCGCGCCATCGAACCAGCCGCTCGTTTGGTCGTGGAAAGAGAGCAATGGCTGCACAATTGTAAGTTGGTCAGGCCCCGCTGGATTATCAAGAAAAACCGTGATCTGTCTGACTGAAATGAAGCGGGCATAGGTTCTGGTTTTATTCACATAAGCACCTGATGTAGGAATTACAGGATAAGAATCTATATCATCGGTCTGTCTGGACGAGACGATGCTACCCGACTCCAAGGGCGTAACTCCATCGTCATAGGTAAATGTCCAAGTACCACCTCCGCTGCCGTTAAATGCTAGACTCAAGGTGCCACCATTCGGTTCAAGATCGAGCACTCCACCAATGCTCAGCATATTCTGTGGCGCTTCAGGAACAGCCGAGTAGTCAATTTTTGAAGTTCTGTAAAAGGTGGATGGGGCTGTCGCGATTGCCGTGATGAGGAGCCCTATATTTGGCGCATCTAACATGCTAAGTAAATTTTGATCGCGAGTCCAGTTTTCAAGATCAGTACTATAGTATAACAGGTAGTCACATTTGCGCGCGAAATCCCAATACAGAGCAAAGTTACTGTCAGAGGCATCATGACTGATCTCCACTGATTGGTTGGACACCGTTGGGAGCATTAAGCTCGCTGCGTGGATATCAAACCCTGCCAAATCGGGACCTGAAATCACTACGGAATCAATGGTGATCGGCGTATCTGGAATATCATCGATATCATATGTAGGGAAATAAATACTATGTGTGGGGAAATTCCCACTGTTTTTAAAGGAATCGATCAGCGCCCTACTGTTGGGATAGGTCGCATCGTCAATAACCACGCCAAAAATCGAGTGCTTGTTATCAAGCTGAGTGCGTGCCGCCAGAGTGATGAAAAACTGCGAGCCATTGGAATTACCTCCACCATTTGCCATCGATACCACGTAGCTGTCGCTGTGACTTAAGCTGCTATCAAATTCATCCTGAAAAATATAGCCTGGACCTCCGCCACCCGTGCCCAGCGGGTCGCCTCCCTGAATCATGAAATCATGGATTAAACGGTGGAAAGTCAGACCGTCGTAATATGGCTTCCCGACTTGAACACTGCCAGTTTGCGGGTCTATCCAATTGCGTTGCCCAGTAGCCAGTCCGATAAAGTTTGCGACCGTCCTTGGTGATTCATTGTGACGTAACAGGATGCGAAATGTGCCCAAGGCATTCGTCCCATGCGAGACCGATACGTCCGCGTAAATTTGTGCCTGCGCCTTACAAGCAAAGGCTAAAAGTAGCGTGAGGGTGAGAGGAATCCATTTCATTGGCAGAGGTTCTTAATATGAATGCCAATCTGGTTCAAGCCGCATTGTTATCAATCACACCCAAGTTACGGACGATTTCCACCTCGTCCGTAACTAACCTTCAACGCCCCACGGCATTCACGTCCCGACTCAACACTAGACGCCGCACATCAAGTGCCCGTGGCTTCTAGCCGCGATGCCCCATCACTTGATTGCGCAGCCTTTATACGCGACCGCACAAAATCACGGACACTTGAAAAGCGTCCCTCTCGGTTAATCGCGAGGCGTGAGTCCGACGCCTAGTTCTGCATTTCATCAGTAACGATCCACTGCAACGCAGGACTTAATTCATCACGCCAGCATTGATGGGAATGCCCGCCAGGAAATTGGTGATAGTGAACTATTCCGCCAATTTCTTTGAGGGTGCGCGCGACCGTCTCTACTCCCTCGATCTGCGAAATTTCCTGAAGTAACCCTGTCGGCGAATGATTAACATTTACCTGGTTTTCTTTATCACCAACACTCAGCCAGAAGTGTGCGTTGATGGGTGATTTCGACACGGCCATCGCCACGAACCACTCGTGCTTCCACCAATGAGAGCCGGACTGCGAGATACAGCCGGAAAAATGCTGTGGATACTGGAGCGTCAGGTAGACGGACATGAGTCCGCTCAGACTACAGCCGCAGATAATGTGTCCACCATCATCCAATCCGGAAACCTCATTATTCAACCATGGCATCACCTTGTCGCCGATAAAACGGCCGTAGGACTCATTACAAGTATAGTCCTCATGACGAGCGGCACCGCTGACATGACCGACGAGCGCAATCGTCATAGGCGGCAACTTCGCTCCTTCAAGGAGTTCATTCAGTAAAGGGATGGCGTCCATATCACGCCAATAGGTTTCACCGTCTAAAAATAGGCAGAGACGGTGAGGCTTATCAGCCGGGCCACGTTGCAATCGGACCAAGCGGCTGAAGCCGGTATCAGGATCGTCAATGACGTGCTCCTCCAACTTGATCCGAGTTCGTGGATTCGCTTTTTTCAGATGAATACGTTCACCATCCGCTTGCGAATGTTGCCAACGAAGGTGCTGGAAGAATCCGACAGCATGTTCATGCCCTTTATCTGGAACGATTAGATTGATCTCACTCCAGCCGTGGGAAAAAAGCCATGCCTCAGCCTGTCGCATGAGTTCGCGAGCGAGACCCTTCCCAGCAAATTCCGAAATAACGGCCACAACCAAAAGCTTACCGTCTTCACTATCCGCAAGCGCGAATCCAACGGGCTTACCGTCATTGCAAGCAACCCATCCAGATACAGACTCACCGAGGTCATTCAAAGGCGCATCAAATCGACACGAGGTGGCGGTGAGAATCTCTGCGAGAGTAGGAATATCGCCTCTAGTTGTTTGCCGGAAGGTGATCATGTTTTCGTTGTAGGACGTCAAAGGACACCGGATCCCTGACAGAGGGCGAGGCTACAATAGGTGCTTGAGGATGTAATCATCATAACTGCGAAACACGTTACGGTCAGGGATTCGGTGCGGAGTATTCGACCTCTTTTGATTTTAAAAGGGTGACAATCAATGCGGTATCAACATTAACCGGAATAAGCGCGTATGACTCCTCTTCAAGCCCTTCCTCTTGCCAATTGAGAAATCTAAATCGGCGACCTTGAAACTCTTGTTCCTCAATATAGAAGGCCTGAATGGAACTAAATGGTATCCATCTGCGAGAGAAGCGCGGACCGTGAGAAATACCGTGATCATGGAGAGACGTAACCGTCCATTGCAACATTATCGATCCCCATGCGAAACCAGTCAGTAAACATGTCAGCGCCAGAAAAAGCAGGCTCAGATGAAGGACAAGATTTATTGGGGTAAGCCGTGTTCCTGGGTCAGCCGTGCTCCATTCATAAACCACGGCACCGCCCATGAGGATCATCATCAGCAGCAATTCCGATATGGGAATAATGACTCCCCATTTGAGCGCGCTGCAGATCTTGCTGCGTCCATCCATTCTCGCGGCTCATTCCATCTCATGAGTTCTTTTCCGTGCTTCATTTTTTGCCGAACGTCATAGCGCACCATTTCCTGACTGGGGGGCTAGGCTTCGACTATAGGTTACAGTTGGTGTGGTCATGACGGCTAAAACTCGGAGCAGGTCAGGGCTTCTGTGCTCCGACTTAGGCACCGGTTTGGTCGTTGAGAGTCTTGATCAGCGCATCAAAAATCTGCTTGTCGTGAAGTGACTCAATCAGTTCTATGGTAATGTCGTCCTCACCGCCAGCCCGCATCCTAGCGAGAAGATCTGCAACCGCGTTCCTGCGTAATGACTCGGGCAATGTCGATATGGCATGCATAAACTCGGAAAAGACTTCCGAATTGGAGATCACTTTTACAAGCATTGGTAGTTGGGGATGAATCTCCATGCTCATAGAGATGGATAACAGATTGATGTTTGCAGTGCAAAAGCCTTCCAGCCGAACAGTCTAGATATCCGTCTCTAATATTGGCGAAATGGCTAATATCAGAGTCCTGTTTAATCGCATAAGAATGAGCACCAGGCCACCCAGAGTCAAGGCCTGCGACTAGCGTGTGAAACTTTCATGAGCGGGCATTTCGGCCTGCATTGTGTAACAATCCCAGAACCCGTAATGCTCGTCATTTCTGCTGAAACCCTCCGACAGGCGGCTACTTCTCTTCTTTCTTCTGAGCTCTCGCGTATGCGGCTTCACCGGGGTCTTTACCTTCCATGAGGTAGTCATAGAGAGACATCTCTTTCTGCCGCGCTGCCCATACCAGGCGGCTCTTCAATTCACGCGTGACGCCCAAGACGATTTGCGCTTTCTGTTGGTTATTGGATTCTGCCATAGATGATAAACTCTAAGGGATGGTAGCGATTTTCCTAGCGATATCCTGTGTCGGACTCGCTTCAGATCAATACCAAGACATGGTATCCGTAGCAAGGAGTCCGTATGCCACCAAGTCTTCCAATTCACCCGACCTGCTGGCGTGATCTCGCAGCAGCCCTTCCTTGGCATACCAAGTTTTTGCATGACTTGACCAGAGGCCGGATTCGACGCTAAATGATACGCTTCGATCTTGTGAAGATTCAGCGTGGAAAAGGCAACTTTGATAATACACTCAGCGGCTTCGGTGCAATAGCCATGATTCCAGAATGGCGTGCCGATCCAATATCCCAGCTCTCCTCTTCGAAACTGTTTCGTGATGGTCAGTCCGACCGTTCCAATCAGCACTTCGTCTAAATTCTCATCACTCCTTGTTGGAGTTCAAACGAATGGATACAGAGTTGCCGTGGGCGTCGAGACCTTCGACCTTGGCAAACGCGCGGACCAGTGGCTCGGAATTGGCGACACTTTCCGGTGTGCATTTCACATAGCTCGTCCGCCGTTGGAACATATCGGCTGTGATGCCTGGAAATCCTTTTGCTGACCCGCCGGTAGGAAGAGTGTGACTCGGGCCTGCAAGGAAATCACCCACCGCGACCGGCGAATCGTTGCCGACATACACAGCTCCTGTGGTGCGGATTTGTGGCAGCACGGCATCTGCATTCGCGACCACCAGTGAGAGGTGCTCGGGCGCAAAGTCATTGACCAAATCAATGCCTTCGGCAAGATCGCGGGCTTCCACCATGATCATTCCGTTCTCCAATACTTGCGCCAATGGCTCCTGACGCGAAAGCGACGATGCCTGGGCGTGAATCTCTTTCTCAACCGCATCAAGGACGGTCGACGATGTTGCGACCAGCACGACGACGCTCTCTTTACCGTGCTCAGCCTGCGCGAGCAAATCAGCGGCAACGTAGTCTGGACGACAGGTCTCATCTGCTAAGATGAGCACTTCGCTTGGCCCGGGAATTAGATCCACACCGACGGTGCCAAACAGTTGACGCTTGGCCTCGACGACAAACTTATTCCCCGGCCCAAACAACTTGCTCACCGGCTCCACGGACGCTGTGCCATATCCCATCGCCGCGATGCCGTGGGCACCACCGACACGTAAAATCTGCGTCGCCCCCGATGCCACAACGGCATAGAGCAGATTGGGATTGATTTTTCCATCAGGTCCACACGGTGTCGCTACGACGATATCAGGAACACCAACAGCACTGGCTACACCTGCCGTCATCAGTGCGGTGGAAACAAGCGGCGCCGTGCCGCCCGGAACGTAAACACCGACGCGATCCAGCGGGTGAAACATCTCGCCGCAAAGAACACCCTGTGCGTTCACTCGTTCCCAATCCTGACGCATACTGGCACGCGCGAACTCGCTGACATTTTCCAACGAGGCGGCGACTGCCGTTTTCAATTCTTCGCTAACAGTTGCTTCAGCTTCAGCGATTTCCTTCGCTGTAACCAGTAAGCCCGAGGTATCGAGAGTCGCCCCGTCGAACTTAGCGGCAAACTCGACCAATGCCTCATCGCCGCCTTCGCGGACACGATCCAAGATCTCAGCAACAGCTTCACGGGTTTCGCTCGTCGCTTCATCGCGACGGTTGAACGACCTACGAAACTCGTCGTAATTGGCATCCTGATAGCTGATTCTCTTCATGGGATTCGATGATAAATTCTCTGATGCAATAAGCCGTCGAATCGAGGGAATTGCAAACCGCGAAGCTTTCAAAACGCTCCCACAATGCCATCGCTTTACGACTACCCGGACAGATACGTCAGCCAGCGGCGCGATAGTCGACATACTCCACCCATTCCCGCGGCATCATATGCACGACTCGCCGCCCTATCTCTTTACTCACCACCCTCGCCACGTTTTCACAAACGTAGCTACTTTCGGGAGAAAGTGGCAGGGCGATGAGTCCGCAGGAGAAACCTCCGCGAACCCTACAAGGCTCGGATCATAGAAATACATCTTTGCCGTTTTGATATGGTATATCGTAGAATTGCTCTCGCCCGCCACTTGCCCTGCCCGGCATCCGATGCTTGTTTCCCCCAATGAGTAGCTCTTCTGCGAATAAGGTTCCCGTCGTCGTTTTTGATTCTCCACAGGCAGCTGCGAAAGCACTTGCCGCAGAGTTTAGCGAGCTCATCCGTTCGCGCGCCAGTGAGGGAAAAACCGCCGTCTTGGGGCTCGCGACCGGAAGTACTCCCCTGCCGTTTTACGCCGAGTTGATCCGCCTCCACAAAGAAGAAGAACTCAGCTTCCAGAACGTCGTTACCTTCAACCTCGACGAATACGCAGGCCTCCCGCGCGAGCACAAGGAGAGCTATTGGCACTTCATGCACAGCAATTTGTTCGACCACGTCGACATCCTCGCGGAGAACATCCACCTCCCATCAGGCACCGTGACCGAAGCAGAAATTCCCACTCATTGTGCGGAATATGAACAAGCCATCGTCGACGCGGGTGGCCTTGATTTCCAAATCCTTGGTATAGGACGCACCGGTCATATTGGGTTCAACGAGCCCGGCTCGCCGAAAAACTCACTCACCCGCGCCATCGAGCTTGATCAAATCACCCGCGAAGATGCCGCACCAGCATTCGACGGCATCGAAAACGTCCCCACATCCGCGATCACCATGGGATGCGGCACAATCCTGACCGCCCGCAAGATTGTCCTCATGGCATGGGGCGAGAACAAAGCCGCTATCGTCAAGGAAGCAGTCCAAGGCCCCGTGAACGACATCGTTTCCGCCTCGTTTCTCCAAGAGCATGACGACGCTCGGTTCTTCTTGGACACCCCGGCCGCCTCGGCGCTCTAGCGGCTTGTCTCTAGCTGCGTCGTCAGCCAATCAGCGACAATGCGCGCAAGCTCATCCGCGTGCCCGTCTCTATGCGGTTCGTGGAGAGCATCGGGGAATTCGTGGTAGTGCACCGTCCTACCGGCTTCCTCAAGGCCTCGGGTAAACTTTCGCGCGTTCTCCGGCGGGCAAACCGGATCCTTACCACCTTGGGTAAATAATAATGGCGTGTCTACAGGCCAAAGTTCTGTCGACTTCGCCCAGACGTGGCGCTCGGCACGGACCAGCTCCATCCCTAAACGCATCGAAATCCAACGGTGCACAACTTCGATCGGCTGCCATTTATCCGCGTTATCATCAGCGAGAATTTCGCTTTCATCGCCGCCAACGTAACAGTCCGACTCCTTGACACCATTGTGGATCACAATAGTCGGCGCGATTTTATCGAGAAACTTTGCAGCCGCTAGGACAAATGGCGACTTGGCTTTACCGGGAACGAGGAGAGGCGACGACAGCCACACGGCATCGAGATTTATCTGGTGCGCCAATGTCAGCCATGCCGCAATCAACCCACCCATCGAATGACCAGCGAGAAATAATGGGAGCTCTTCTTTACTCCGTGCCTCTTCGGCGAGTTGAGAGAACAAGGTTGCAATCTGACCCAAGTGACGCACGTGACCGCGCTTACCTGTGGACATACCGTGGCCGGGCAGGTCGGGCATGAGTATCTTGATTCCCAGTTCATCGACCAAGGGCGCAAAAAGCTCGACGTAGCGTGAGACAAACTCGCCGTGTCCGTGAACGAACAACATCACCGCACGAGGGTCTGCTGGCGGAACAAGCGTCAGCAAATGGATGTCCTCATCCACTCCCTCAAATTGTCGCTGTTCCGAATTCACTTTCACGTTTTTCAATGTCACCCTTCAGACACAAAAAAAGCGAGTCCGAAGACTCGCTTTTTTCTGAGGAAAATGGTGCGCAATACAGGATTTGAACCTGTGACCTCTGCCATGTCAAGGCATTGCTCTACCACTGAGCTAATCGCGCAAAGTTCGCATCGAAGTCGGCTAGTGAACCTTCGTCGAGCGGGAGGAATCTATGCACCACGTCCGCAATGCGTGCAACGGAAAAATCAGATTTTTCCACAGCGACCGCCAACACTGGATCCGAGCAGCAATGCACAAAAAAGAGAAAGCCCGGTTGAACTCTCTCAAAGGAAACCCCCCAGAAACCTTTGAAAAGTATCACAACCGAGCTTTCTCGAATGTTGCCGCAATAAACAGCTGTTGGAAGATATTCAGACAACAACTCTTCGCAAGTCCTCAAAATGAATTATTTGCCATTTTCTGGAAATTTTCGAACTCGCCGGTTTTGCTCCCAGAATCGCATTCTTATTCGCAAATTATGTGCATTTTAATGCCGACAAAAAACAACCCAGTCTTTCCAAGATCCATATTTGCCTCTTAACTGAGGTAGTGGCCGACCTTTTTAACGAATCCAAATCCCCCGAGGGACCAACGCGCACCCAACTGCACGACGACGCACCACTGGCGGCGCGCTTGCGCCCACGTGACCTGAGCGAATACGTCGGACAGCAACACATCCTCGGAGAAGGCCAACTCTTGCGCCGCGCCGTCGAGGCAGATCGCTTCAACTCACTCATTTTTCACGGTCCTCCCGGCGTTGGGAAAACCACCCTCGCCCACCTCATCGCCAACCAGACGGAATCACGCTTCGTTAATCTGTCGGGCGTCGAAAGCAATGTCGCCCAAGTCCGTGCCGCCATCGAAGAAGCCGCCGTCAGAAGAAAGCTCCACAACACCACCACCATTCTCTTTGTAGACGAGATCCACCGTTTCAACAAAAGCCAACAGGATGTTTTATTGCCCCATATTGAGCGCGGCACCATCCGCTTCATTGGAGCGACTACTCACAACCCGTTCTTCTACATCAACAGCCCACTGGTTTCGCGCTCGATGCTCTTCGAACTCGAACCCATTCCCACCGCTGAACTCATCCGCCTCGTTCATCACGCCGTCAGCGATTCCGAGCGTGGATTCGGCGGACAAGGAATCACGATCACCGACGATGCCGCCGCTCACCTTGCCGGCCAGTCCGACGGCGATGCCAGAAAATGCCTCACCGCCCTTGAACTCGCCGTTCTAACGAGTGACCGCAAAGACGGCGATCCTCTGGTGATCACCCTCGAAGTCGCCCAGGAATCCGTGCAGAAGAAAGCCCTCGTCTACGATGGGGACGGCGATGGTCATTACGACACCATCAGTGCTTTTATCAAATCCATCCGGGGATCCGACCCCGATGCCGCCCTTTATTGGCTCGCCAAAATGATCGTCGCCGGCGAGGACCCGCGATTCATCGCCCGCAGACTCGTCATCTCCGCCAGCGAAGACATCGGTATGGCAGACTCCAACGGTCTTCGAGTTGCCATGGCTGCCTTCGACGCCGTCGAGAAGATTGGCATGCCCGAAGCCCGCATCAACCTCGCACACGCTACCGTCTACCTTGCCACCGCCCCAAAATCCAACCGCGCCTACGCAGCCATCGACGCCGCGATAGCCGACGTGAAAAATGGAGCCACCCTCGCAGTGCCACCGCACCTACGCACAAAATCCCGTAAAGCCAGCGCCGAGCGCACCGGTCACCTCAGCTCTGAAGATCTCACCTACACCTACGCTCACGACAGCGAGGACGGCTACATCCCACAAGCCTACCTGCCTGAGGGGAAACGTTACTACCAACCTAGTAGCAATGGACTGGAACAGCGAGTCAAAGAACGCCTGGACCACCTGCGCGGGCTTTTCGAAGCCGCACAGAAAAACAAGTAGCCGAAGCCATCTCACTCAAGGGCGATGATATCATCACCGACCAGTAGCCAAGACGCGTCACCGGAATCGCGAATCAATGTGCCCGGCACCGGATCCGCCACCGCATTCTCGTAATCCACGCTGGTGATTTCCACTTGGCCAACCACCTTGTCACCACGACGAACGCGGAAACGCTGACCGACGGAAACATTCTTCGATTCTCCTGCACCGATCACAACGAAGCCTTGGTCAGGAAACACCTCGATAATGGTCGTCAGCTTCGATGCCGTGCGAATCTGTGCGACGCGCTGCCTCAATTGAATTTCGATCCGCTCGCGCTCGACCCGCTCGGCGTCACGCTCTACCTCAGTCTTCGCCAAATCCTCGCGCATCCGCAGCATATCGCGTTCATAGGCTAATTTCTGACGCTCCATCATTGCCTTCATCTCAGCAAGTTGCTCAGCAACCGCGTCTGCCTCAGCTTCGTCCTCCACTTCGACCAACTCTATCACCGATGGTTCGGCGGCAGGCTCATTGTCCTCTGTTCCACGATTGTTTTCCACATACAGCCCCACACCAACAGCCAACAAGAGCAGTAATGTCACCCCAAAAAGAATCCGTGTTTTGTTCATAATTCCGAATTAAAAAAAAATGCAGCACCAAGCATTCCGCCCAAGCACTTACCAAGCCCCAAAGAATGCACAGTTCTCCCCCACTGTCCAGCCCCACCACCACCAAAACCACGGTAAAGGAACTCCCCCAATCCAGCTTCCATCCGTTTGATCTGGCGGGTATCGGGTGCTAGGCTCCGCCGCTACTCCTATCAGCACTGACTTATGAGCGCCGACTCCAAAAGCTACAAAGACACCATCAACTTGCCGCAGACCTCGTTCCCGATGCGTGGCGACCTCGTGAAGAACGAACCTGCGCGCTTGGAGAAATGGGAATCTCTCGATCTTTACCAAAGGATACAAACACGCCGTAAGGAGCAAAACGCCCCGCGTTTCATCCTCCACGACGGCCCTCCATTTGCCAATGGCGACGTCCATATGGGCACGGCACTGAACAAAGTGCTCAAGGATCTGGTGCTCAAATCGAAGACGATGGCTGGCTTTGAAACCCCATTCATCCCAGGCTGGGACTGTCACGGCCTGCCGATCGAATTTAAAGTCGTTCAGCAGGCACGCGATCTGGAGCCGGTGGAAGTGCGTCGCCGCTCGGCGGAGTTTGCCAAAAAGTTCATCGATATCCAACGTAACTCGTTCAAGCGCCTCGGTGTATTCGGTGATTGGGAAAACCCTTACCTCACCCTCGACCCCGCCTACGAATCCGATATCATCCGCGTGTTCGCCAAAATGGTGGAGGACGGACTCGTTTACCAAAGCAAGAAACCGGTTCAGTGGTCGTTCGGCGCTCACACCGCGTTGGCTGAGGCCGAGGTGGAATACAAGGACAAGATCAGCCCGTCGATCTATGTGAAATTCCCACTCACCACTCGCATCGATGGCATCGACGCCGATGTCTCGATGGCGATCTGGACGACGACTCCGTGGACGCTTCCTGCGAACCTAGGGATCGCGCTGCACCCACAGTTCACCTATGTCATCGGACGTTTTGAAAATGCTGAATCCGGCACCAGCGAAAACTTCGTGATCGTTCGTGAGTTGGTCGAGGCTTTTGCGGAAAAAACTGGCTTCAAATTGGTCGAGACTTTGGCCGAAAAGAAAGGCGAAGCGTTCCTCGGACTCGAAGCACAACACCCCTTCCTTCCCCGCACGTCAAAGCTCATCAACGCGAACTACGTCACCACCGAGACCGGAACCGGTGCCGTGCACACTGCCCCTGGTCACGGAGCAGACGACTACGTGTCCGGACAACAGAACGACCTCGGCTTGGTTTCACCAGTTAACGACGATGGTGAGTTCACCGATGAAGTCGGCGTGCCCGAGCTTATCGGCCAGCACGTTTTCAAAGCGAACCCACAGATCATCGAGATGCTTGCTGCCAATGGCACGCTTCTCGGGCAAGAGGAATACAAGCACTCCTACCCGCATTGTTGGCGCTCGAAAACGCCCATCATCTTCCGTTCTGTCGAGCAGTTTTTCATCTCACTCGACGGCTTGCGCGAACGTGCTCTTGCGGAGATCGACAAAACGAAGTGGCTTCCCGCTTGGGGCCGTAAGCGCATCTTCGGCACCGTGGAATCGCGTCCCGACTGGTGTATCAGCCGCCAGCGCACATGGGGGGTACCGCTTCCTGTGTTCTTCAATGCCGACAACCAAGCCATCCTCGACGCGAATCTCGTCCGCAAGGTGGCTGACTATGTAGAGACCGAAGGCACCAACTTCTGGTTCGAAAAATCCGATGCGGAACTTGCCGAGATGTTTGGCCTTCCCGCCGACTCCAAACGTTGCCGCGACACGCTCGATGTGTGGATCGACTCCGGTTGTTCGCACGTTGCCGTGCTCGACCGCCATCCGGAACTCAGCGCACCAGCTGATCTATACCTCGAAGGCACCGACCAGCACCGCGGATGGTTCCAGAGCTCGTTGATGCTCTCCGTCGCGTGGCGCGATTCCGCACCTTACAAGGAAGTCGTCACCATCGGTTTCGTCGTCGATAAGGACAAGAAAAAGCTCTCCAAATCCGAGGCCAAGAAAGCAGGGAAACCGATCGATGCCGCCCACTATTACAACAAATACGGGTCGGACATCGTTCGTCTCTGGGTTTCGTCTGTCGACTGGCAGACCGAGGTGCCATTCGGCGAAGACTTGTTCAAACAAGTCACCGAGCCGTATCGCCGTCTGCGCAACACTTTCCGAATCCTTCTAGGCAATCTCGATGGCTACAACGACGCCACAGATCGCGTCGCTGCCGCTGACATGCCCTTGGTTGATCGCTGGATTCTCGAGCGGCTTCATCAGGTGGTGAAAGAATGCCGCAGTGCTTACGAACAGTATGAATTCCGCAAGGTATTCAACCAAGTGAACCAATTTTGCGCCACGGATCTATCCGCCGTTTACATCGATATGCTCAAAGACCGGATGTATTGCGATGCTCCGAATGCATTACGTCGCCGGGCATCTCAAACCGCGATGTATGATGTATTCTCCGCACTCGCGCGACTTCTAGCCCCCATCATCTCATTCACCGCCGACGAAGCCTGGGAACACGCAGGATTGGAAAACACCGTCCACGAGCAAGACTTCCCAACCGCCGATGAGGCATTTGCCGGGAACTCGGCGACCAAACAAGTCGAGCGACTCCTCGAACTTCGTTACACAGTGCAAACCGCCATCGAAGCGCAGATCCAAGCCAAGGCGTTCAACAAGAACAACGAAGCTCACGTCACCCTGACCATTCCTGCCGACGAGCCTGTTGCCGAACTACTGCGCGATCGCGAATTCGCGACAGAGTTCTTCATCATCGCTGGTATGGATGTAGAGGAAGGCAGCGAAATCTCTGCAAAGGTGGAAAAATCCGCCAATCCAATGTGCCCGCGTTGCCGACGCTACGAACCTGTTGCCAAAAACAGCGACGAGCTCTGCCTACGCTGCCACAGCTTAATGGTGTAATCAGCCCCCCCCGGGAGCGGTGAGCACCAGCTCGGCGCATTGTAGGGGAGACGTGTCGGCTTACATCTCGTGCGTTGTAGGGGAGACGTGTCGGCTCCCTCCTCACCCCGGCAAAGCCGCACTTTAATTCACCCAACCCTACCGCTACTCCGCGGGCCACAAAGTCTGCCCTTCGCTGCCGTGTATCCGAATCTCCGTTTTTGGAGTATCATCGTCAGTCCAATCGATTTTCAGCGTGCCGAAGTTTCTCACCCCAACTCGCTCGCCGAGCCGTGCCGGATTTTTCTCCGTCTTGCTGCCACCACCAGCGTTGGTCAGCCCGCTACTAGTAACTTCGATCAACTTGCCAAGTTGTGAAACTTCACCCATGTGTCGATCTCCACTCAAGATAATCACCTTACCTGATGCCTTACTGAGTAGCTCTATGATGCGTGCGCGCTCATGGGGAAAGTTCGCCCATTTCTCGAAACGATGATGATCGCTGATCACTTGGATGCTACTGCCGATAATACGCAGGTCTGCCGGCTCCTTCAACTGTTCAGCCAACCATTGCCATTGCTCCTCACCCAATACTGTTTTGCTGGTGTCGGAGTCAGGCACGTAGGCTTTTGCGCGCCCCTCACCCTCCATCTTCATTGGACTCCTAAACCACCGCGTATCGAGCATCACGATCTGCACTCGTTTCTCATCATCGACAAACATTTCACTGTTGTATACCCCACCGCGCTTATTCATCGGATGATCATCCGTGATTCCAAACGCGCGCATGAATTCCTTCTTCGCTCCTTCCTTCGCGGGAAATTCGACACCCGCATCATTCATTCCGTAGTCGTGGTCATCCCAAGTAGCGAGGATAGGCGTCTTTGCCACAAAGGCTGCATATTTTGGTTCGTCGAGCAGAGCCTGATACTCGGCACGCATTTCCTTCATGTCTGTCGTATCGGCATAGACATTATCGCCAAGAAATAGAAAGAGCTCAGGGTTTTGCTTGCTGACCGTATCCCATATTTGCGGGTTTTTTCCATTCCGGTAACAACTTCCGAACGCAATGGTCTCGGGCATCTTCTGGCGGGTCACATCCGCGGCCCAAAGGAAATTTCCACAAGGAACAAGCAATGTAAGCGCGCCGAGAGCAATTCGAGAAAGTAACATCATGCACACAGGGTAGCGATTCTGTGAACGTTGCCAAATATTAAACCGGTCACATTCGCGCACTTAATCATCAGAAGACGCGTCACCACGTGCCGCGAAGCGCTGGGCGAGCACCGCGCAAACCATCAACTGAATTTGATGAAACACCATAATCGGAATGAGCATCACGCCTACTCCGCTTGCGGCAAACAAGACCTGCGCCATAGGTGCACCTGTTGCCAAACTCTTCTTTGAACCTGCGAAGAGCAAGGTCACTCGATCCGAAAAAGAAAACCCCAAGACCCTGCCTAGCCACCACGTCAACATCAGCACCAAAGATAGCAATACTAGGCAAACCACAGCTAACAATACAAGAGACAGGGGCTCAATCGTTGACCAGAGCTGAGCAACCATCGCCGCGCTAAATGCCGAATACACCACCAACAGAATGGACCCCTGATCCACAGCTTTGAGCCACTTCCGGTGATTATCCACCCAAGCACCGATCAACGGACGGGCAATATGCCCGGCAACAAAGGGCAGGAGAATCTGCACTGAAATTCTTCCAATCGCCTCACTCGTGGACCCCATCTCCTCCCCACCAGATACACCGAGCAATAATTTCACCAACAAAGGGGTAAGGAAAATCCCAATCAAACTCGATGCTGACGCACTACAAACCGCAGCAGACACATTCCCGCGCGCAATGGCGGTGAATGCAATGGCCGACTGAACCGTGCCCGGCAATACTGCGAGATACAACACCCCTGGATAGAGTTGCTCGCCAACCATCGCCACGATGACCGGACGCGACAACAACACTAGCAACGGAAATACCACAAAGGAGATGATTTGCACCACTAGTTGAAGACGCCAGTGCCCAGCTCCGGCAAGGATCGCCATTCTCGACAGGCGTGCGCCGTGGAAAAAGAACAACAAGGCAATCGCCGATGCGGTGAGCACTTTAAACACATCCACCGCAGCGCCACGTGCGGGAACGATAGCCGCTATGACCACCGCCCCGATGATCATCAGGGTAAAGCGATCAAGAAATTGGCGGAAACGAAGCATAATTTAAAGTGGAAGCACGAGTGCAGAATTTCACAGCGAGGGCAGAAACTCCACCACAACCTCGAAGGTTCTCCGAATTAAAAGCATCCCCCAATGAACAAAGTATTCACTAAAAAAAATGACGTGCCAGCAGCGAGGAATGATGGTTGTTTTACCTCGCCACCTTCGCAATGACAGATCTTTCCACAACCACACCTTCGCCCGCTGAACGCGCTGCCGCCCGACTGATTGAACTCCGAGGAAATTCGATGAGTCGCAGTGAGCGATTAACGCTTTTCAAAGGCACCCTCAACGATGGTGAAGAGGCTCTAAAGACTGAACACCTCGCAGGCGCTGGTGGACTGGAAATTGCCACACGCCGAACTGATCTGATCGATGTCATCTTGCGCGAACTATTCATACGTCAGGCCACCACACTCAAAGGAGATATTGCCAACTCGCTTACCTTAATCGCCACTGGTGGCTACGGCCGCGGCCTGCTGAATCCATTTTCAGACATCGACCTACTCTTCTTGCACAGCGACAAGATGAAGACACTCGACCCTAGCGTTCAGGAAATGGTCGAGGGTGTGCTCTACACGCTTTGGGATCTCGGACTAAAAGTCGGACATGCCACCCGTTCGATCAAGGGGTGCCTCGACCTTGCCCTTGAAGACTTTGAGACGCTTTCAAGCTTCATCGAAAGCAGAATCATCCATGGTGACGGAGCGCTTTATGAGCAGTTTCTCTCCCGTGTGCGATCCACCTGCATCGATAGTCGCGAGGATGCCTACCTAAACAACCGCATCGAAGACCTGCACAATCGACACGAACGAGCACTCGGCACGATCTACGTCCAAGAACCCAACATCAAAACCGGCGTGGGCGGACTCCGCGACTACCACAACATTTTGTGGATGAGCTTCGTGAAACTTAAGCAACGTGGCGTCACCGGACTCATCAAAGCGGGGCTAATCACCAAAGCTTCTTACAAAGAAATGGAAGCCGCACACGACTTCCTTCACCGCGTCCGCAACGACCTCCACTATGAGGAAAACCGCGCACGCGACGTGCTCACCCTATTCCTCCAAGGTGTTGTCGCCACTCATTTCGGCTACCCTCAACGTAGCATTTTACGTCGCTGTGAAGCCTTCATGCGCGACTACTACCATCATACGAGAAGGATGCGTGAGATCACCAGCCAGGTGATGGAAGGATTCCAAATCGAGTCCGAACACCGCAAGAGCACAGGAATCATTTCCTTCCTCGCACGCCGCCGACCCTCCATGGAGAAGTTCGATGAATTCAACTCGATCGGCGACCGCATGTTTGCCGAATCACCGACCATCTTCACCGAAGACCCGCTGCGAATGATGCGCGCCTTCCAGCACTCCCAGCTTCGCCACCTGCGTTTCAGCCCGGCGCTGAAGGATCAGTTCGCCACCGACCGCGAGCTGATCGATCGCGCGTTCCGCTACAACAAAACGAACCGCGAAACGTTTTTGGCCATTCTCTCCCGCCGTGGAGACGTAGCACGAGCACTTCGCCAAATGCATCGAGTGGGATTTATCGGTGCCTACATGCCCGAGTTCGGCGCCTTGGATTGCCTCGTTCAGCACGAGTTCTTTCATCGCTACACGGCAGATGAACACACCCTCCGCTGCATCGAAGAACTCGACCATCTTAGCGAGCCTAAAAATGATGAGCAGCGCTCATTTTCCGAACTCTTCAACGAGCTCGATGACCCGGCCGTCCTCTATCTCGCAATGATTTTGCACGATACCGGTCGCGCAGAGAACGCCCGCTACCACGAAGACGCTTCCGCGCTCCTCGCCTCCAAGGTCTGCAGTCGATTTCAGATCAAAGGTGCCCGTCGTCGCTTGCTGATATTCCTCGTCGACCACCACCTTTCCTTCTGGAAAACAGCGACCACCAAGAACTTAGAAGATCCAAATACCATCGCCGACTTCGCTCAACTCGTGCGCGATCCGATTCACCTCAAGTATCTCTATCTCTTCACCTACGCCGACTCGAAAGGCACATCCAGCGAGTCCTGGAACGGGTGGAAAGCCTCACTCATGTCGCAACTCTACAAGCTCACGCTACGCTATTTCCTCGATCAGCCGGAGTTCGAGCGGCAACTCGCTATTGTTGACACCGAACTCGAAGCCGCCGTCGCAAAACGACTCCCAGCAAGCTATGCCGAAGAGGTGCGCGCACACTTTGAATTCATGCCAAGGCGCTACTTGCAGACGCGCAAAGACACCACGATCGCTCAACACATCCGCGTGTTCCGAAAGTTCTTCGAAAAACTGCAGTCAGACGACGACTCCGCACTCGCCCCCGCATGCCTATGGCAGGCCCGCCCCGATCAGGGATGCTCGAAGTTACTCATCGCCAGTTGGAACCGCGAGAACCTACTCGCTCGCATTGTTGGCTGCCTCAGCGCGCTGAACCTCAACATTCTCTCCGCAGATATTTTCACCCGAGGGGATAACCTCGCTCTCGATGTGTTCCGCGTCTGCACGACAAATTTGGAACCAGTCACCAACAAGCGCACTCTTAAGGAATTCGATAAATTGATGCATCAAGTCTTCTGTGGAACGAGCTACAACCTGGCAGACTTGGTCAAACTTGGCGAAAGCCGACAACTACGACGAAAACAAGACCTACCGGAATTTCCGCAACGGGTTCTCGTCTCTAATCGCGTCGATCCGAAAACCACCTTCGTCGAAATCCAAGCACTCGATCGCCTAGCTTTACTCGGTGATATCTTCACTGTATTCGAAGAGATGAATATCGTCGTTCACCACTCGCGGATCAATAC